>NZ_JBNNJT010000003.1:0-89485 GCF_050270195.1 Rossellomorea sp. NPDC071047
CCATCAATCCGCTCGACTTGCATGTATTAGGCACGCCGCCAGCGTTCGTCCTGAGCCAGGATCAAACTCTCCGATAAAAGTTTGAATAGCTCTTTTAAAAATAAATCTAGAATTAACGTTGACGTATTGTCTTGTTTTGTTCAGTTTTCAAGGTTCAAGGCTTGTCCACTCCGACAAGAAGCGACTTTATTAATGTAACATATCTTTCGTTCTCGCGTCAACAACTTTTACATTTTATTTTTTCCAAAATGTCGTTTGCTGCATCAGCGACGTTTATAAATATAACATGCTGTTAATGTTATTGCAATATATTTTTAAGGAAAACTTTAAAAACTTAATCAATCATTTCTGTTGTTCTGTTTAACAGTAAACTTCCATATATATTATTACTACGCATTCCTGAAAGGAGATCTATTAATCATGCTTTCTAACGTTGCATTATCTCTATCTTTCATCATGGCTGTGTATCTGTTTGCGTATTCATATGTACAAGCTCTTAAGATAAGTGAAAGCACTACTCCGGTAAGAGGATTAACGTTCATCTTTTCAGTCGTCATGGCGTTTGTGTTTTCTGGTTTTACATACGTATTTTCTTAAAGAGACTCTGTTTAAATGAATAATGTAAAAAGGAGTAAAGGGGCCGTCACTCCTTTACTCCTTTTTTAATGCAGTGCCAGCAGCAACCCTTCTTCCTGGTGCGACTCACCACCAATGGTTAATACCTCTTCCTTAATGAGGGTGGGCTTTAAGGCATAATAGAAATGTTTGGATGGATTCTCTTTCAGCACCCAGATCCACATTGAGTTGTATCCTTGTTTTTTTAGACCTGCAGCGGCATTTCCTAAGAGCTCTTTCCCGATGCCTTTACCTTGATATTCTTCAAGAAGATAAATGGCATACAATTCCCCTTCGTACTCCCCTGAACGCTCTTTCCCAAATGAAACAAAGCCGATGATTTTCCCATCATCCTCTTCACAAACATACGTATGATGAGGTCCGGAAAGAATTTGCACCCACTTTTGTTCTCTTTCTTCTATTGATAAAGATTGAAGATATTCTTCTGAAACGATTCCTTTGTACGTCGTTCTCCAGCTATGGACGTGTACGTATGCTAACCCTGGAGAGTCTTGAAGGTTTGCCTTTCTAAAGCGGAAGTTCTTCATTCTTCTTCACCTCTTTGACTTTTTGGACCATCTTTTTTAATTTCCTTTCTTCTATTAAGAAGAAGGTAACACCGATGATAATGACAAGACCTCCAACCACTTGAGTCATCATCACTTTTTCAGCTAAGAGCCAATAAGCAAGGATTGAAGCGCCGATTGGTTCAAATAGAATGGCCATGGAGATGGTTGAGGTGCTTAACCACTTCAGGGACCAATTGAATAATGAATGACCTAATAGTGTCGGGATAATGGCAAGCAATAGAAAGTAGACCCAATCCTCTTTCGGATATGGCCCTAGGCTTTCGGAACGCATCATGACATACAGGAATAAAACGACTGAGCTTATCGCATAGACCAAATACGTGTAGGTAATGAGGGATAGCCGTTTTCTTATCGTCTGCCCGAACAACAGGTATCCTGTTACAAGAGCGCACGCCACCAAGGCTAAAATATCTCCCCATAGCGCGCTTCCGCTTATCTTAAAATCTCCCCAGCTTATGATGATACTCCCACTGACAGCTAAAACCGCCGAAATGATGGCTCTCCCTGTTAATTTTTCCTGAAAGAACAAGTAAGCCCCGATAAAAGCGAATAACGGCTGCAATGTGACGAGTACCGTAGAACTGGCAACAGAAGTATAATTCAAGGATTCAAACCAGAGTATGAAGTGAAATGCCAGAAAGACCCCGGCTAAAATTGAAAACATCCAATCTCTTAGTGTAATAACTTTCAGTTCCTTCACATACTTTAAGAAAAATACAGGGGACATTAATAGAACTGTGAAAAACAACCGGTAAAAGGCCAAAACACCTGATGGTGCACTCGATACTTTTACCAGGATGGCAGAGGTTGATACGGAGATGACTCCGATTGCGAGTAATAGATACGGATTAACCTTTGTGTCTGACATGACAAACCTCCTGATATGTATTCGTTGCTCCTATTTTATAATCAGCGAGGTTAAATTACTACATGAATTTTCAGGGATAAATGTAGAACTGGAGGGGGCTTGATGGAACTATTAGATACGACATTCATGATAAAGCTGGGTGTATCTGCGGTATTGGGGTTAATTATAGGGCTGGAGAGAGAGTTAAAGCGAAAGCCTGTAGGTTTAAAGACGTCTCTCGTTATATGTATCGTGAGCTGTTTATTAACGATTGTCTCTATAGAATCTGCTTATATTTCTGAGGGATCGGATAAAGTAAACATCACGATGGACCCTTTGCGACTGGCAGCTCAGATTGTTTCAGGGATCGGTTTCTTAGGGGCCGGTGTCATTTTACGAAGAGGGAATGACAGCATTTCCGGGTTAACGACAGCAGCTATGATCTGGGGAGCAGCCGGGATCGGGATCGCTGTTGGAGCGGGCTTCTATATGGAAGCTACGGCAGGTGTGATTCTCTTGATTGTCTCCGTTGAAGTGGTGCCTATTATTATTACGTATTTAGGTCCGAAACGATTGCGGGAAAAAGAGCTGTCACTGCGTGCTACGATCGTGGAGAAAAAAGAGATCAAATCAATTATTGAACGAATTAAAGCTGAAGAAATTTCTATTGAAAATATCCGGATCAAAGACTTAAAGAATCAGCAGCACCTTTTGGAATTGAAAATCATTGTGGACTTCAGAAAGAAGACGGTAGACATATACTATACGATTTCAGAAATAGAAGGGATAAAAGATGTTGAAATTGAAAGCTTATAGAAGGTAAGGAATGAGGATGCATAAACACCCTCGTTCCTTTTTATTTCTTATGAAGCTGGAACTTTTTCACACATTCTAAATCTTGAACAACTTCCAGTACTTCATTAAACCGAAGGGCACTCGGAGTTAATATAAGAAGGGAATATTTAAAGGCATCCACCCCCTCCATTTCATCTCCTTCTTCAATTTGGTATTGAGTGATCTCGATTCCATGATCATGAAGTGCGTCATTTATTGACGTGATATTACCCTTCCCCTTTTGAACGATCAGACTAAGGAGTAGAAGCTTCTTATGCTTCACTTTTTCCTTATAAAAGCTTTCCAGGTTATTCAAGAAGAATAACGTCACGACAATTACCAGGGTTGTAAAGATGGCTAAATAATACATCCCAATGCCGACTACCAACCCTAATCCAGCAACAACCCAAATGCTTGCGGCAGTTGTTAAGCCTCTAACCGTCACGCCTCCATGAACCATAATCGTTCCCGCACCAAGAAAGCCGATTCCGGAGATAACATAGGAGGGAATCCGGCTTGGATCAAAGCCTACTAATTGAGGGTGTTCGTCTAAAAACGGTTCGAATCCATATAGGGAAACAAGCATCAATAAACAGGAGCCGACACCCACAAGAATATGAGTGCGTAAACCAGCCGGGTGATTTTTAAATTCCCTCTCTATACCAATTAAGCCGCTCAGCAGAACGACTAACATAATACGAATAAGAGCAGTGTAAAACTCATCTGGAATCTCCAGATATTCTATCATCTCCATTGTCTTTCCCCTCTCCATCATCTACCTATACTTTTTACCTGGAATGAAGCTTTTAAAACGCAAAAATCAAAAAAACCAGGTGAAGTTCACCTGGTTCTTTCATAAATCATTTAATCGGCTTTTTTAATAGTCCAACCATCACGGCTGTAATGACAGAACCAATCAGTACTGCTAACAGATATAAAAACGGATTCCCTTCCACTACCGGGAATACGAATAATCCACCGTGAGGGGCAGGTAATCCAATCCCAAAGAACATCGCTAACGCTCCTGCGACCGCTGAACCTGTCACAATAGAAGGGATGACCCGGAATGGATCGGCTGCAGCAAACGGAATCGCTCCTTCTGTAATAAAGGATGCCCCCATAAAGTAAGCCGCGATACCCGCTTTCCGCTCATTATCATTGAACTTCTTCTTGAATAGTGTCGTTGCCAGTGCCAACCCCAGTGGCGGTACCATTCCTCCAGCCATGATGGCTGCATGGGGAGCAAGGTTTCCTCCTTCAATCATGGCGATCCCGAATGTAAAGGCCGCTTTGTTGATCGGACCACCCATATCGACTGCCATCATTCCACCTAGAACAAGTCCGAGTAAAATAAGGTTCCCTGTTCCTAATCCATCCAACCAGTTTTGAATACCCGTGTTGACTGCACTCAGTGGCTCCACAAGGAACTGAAGCATGATGAATCCAGTAATGAAAATCCCCAGCAACGGATAGATCAATACCGGTTTGATCCCTTCCAATGAAGGGGGGAAATTATTTGTTAAACGCTTGATTCCGAGAACTACATAACCCGCTAAGAAACCGGCAATAATTCCACCTAAGAACCCGCTTTGACCCGTTGCAGCAATCAACCCGCCAATCATACCAGGAGCAAAGCCAGGTCGATCAGCTATACTCATGGCAATGAATCCCGCTAAGACAGGAACCATTAAGTAGAAGGCATTATCTCCTCCGATTTTCATTAGCATGGCTGCAAATTCATTGTACTCAGGAGAGTCAGGGTTCGCTGACTGAATGCCGAATAAGAATGAGATCGCAATCAGGATCCCTCCCCCTACAACGAATGGAAGCATGTTAGAAACACCATTCATCAAATGCTTGTAAAAGCCTGACTTTGGTTTTTTTTCAGGACCTGCCTGAGTCTCACCAGATTGCTCTTCACCTTTATATAGATGCGCCTCTTGTTTCATAGCCTGATTCAATAATTCTTCAGGACGCCTAATCGCTTCTGCCACAGGAACTTCAATCACAGGCTTTCCTTTAAAACGATTCATTTCCACTTTCGTATCGGCAGCTACGATTATAGCTACAGCGTTTTCAATATCTTCGGAAGTTAAGACGTTCTTTGCTCCCCCGGAACCATTCGTCTCTACTTTTAGATTCACACCAATTTCTTTCGCTTTGGCTTTCAACGCATCTGCTGCCATATACGTATGAGCAATCCCTGTAGGACATGCCGTTACGGCCAGGACCTTTCCTTCGCTTGTGGGAGTTTCAGCAGGGATCTCTTCCTCGTCCTCTTGATCATGAACATTAATAATTTCTAAAACTTCTTCTTTTGATGAAGCATTCACTAACGCTTTGCGTACCTCGGAGTCCATCAGCATAGAAGAAAGACGGCTTAACGCTTCTAAATGTGTTTGATTGGCCCCTTCTGTTGCTGCAATCATGAAGAACAAATGAGCAGGAGCCCCATCGAGAGATTCATAGTCTACTCCTTGTTCTGATTTCCCAAATGCAATCGCAGGTGTTTTGACTGCCGATGTTTTCGCGTGAGGAATGGCGATACCTTCCCCAATACCTGTAGTACTTTGTGCTTCGCGATTAAGAATGGCTTGTTTAAATTCTTTAGGGTCCTCCAGCTTACCGCTTTTATCTAATACGGATACCAATTCATCGATAACGCCCGTTTTGGATGCAGAAGATATATTTAGCTGAATCGTATCTTTCGTCAATAATTCCGTAATTCTCATGTTTGTTCCCCCCCTATTTTTTCGTAATCTGAATTTCTGTAAATAAGCTTTCTACTTTTTCCGATGAGCAAAGACCAATAGAATAAGCCGTGGCAGATCCAGCCGATGTTCCTAAGCGGAATGCATCCTCAATGCTCCAGTCCCTTGTTAGTCCCGCAAGGAATCCGGCAACGGTAGAATCTCCTGCTCCGACCGAGCTTTGCAACTCTCCACTTGGTACGGAAGAATACAATACTTCTTTACTGGTCAGTAAGAGGGCACCTTTTTCCGCCATTGAAACCATCACGTTTTCGACTCCGTAATCCTTCAACTTCTTTCCGTAGTGAATCGCATCATCAACTGACTCAATCTTCACATCAAACATCTCCCCCAGCTCATGATGATTCGGTTTGATCAAGAAGGGATTCAAGGAAAGAACTGGCTGAATCAAGTTCTTCTCGGCATCGATAATCACTTTCGTTCCTTGCTCTTTACATTGTGCAGCAATATCCTGGTAAAATGATTCAGGCAACGATCCAGGTATACTTCCCGCCAGAACGATCATGTCTTCTTCTGTTAATGATGATATTTGCTGGAGTAACTGTTGTATATGTCCCTCACGAATCGTCGGTCCACTACCGTTGATTTCCGTTTCATCATCAGACTTAACCTTTACGTTAATCCGTGAAGCTTCTTCAACCTCTACAAAGTCAGTTTGTATTTTTTCTTTATTTAAAAATTGTTTAATGTACTCACCAGTAAATCCTCCTGCAAATCCAAGAGCAACGCTTTTTACATTCAGTACATGCAAAACACGGGAGACATTGATTCCTTTGCCTCCGGGAAATGCACTTTCTTTCTGACTTCGGTTTAGACCGCCTTTTTGAAAGGAGTCAAGTTCCATAATGTAATCGACAGAAGGGTTTAGTGTTAAGGTATATATCATGGTGTCACAACCTTTATCGTAGTTTGTTTCATCATTGCCGTGTCATGTTCGCCATCAAGTGCGTTCGTTATAATCATGGCTTTATCTAGATCCACGATTTTACTGAAAGCAATTTCTCCAAATTTGGAGTCATCCGTTAAAAACATGGCTTCCCTTGATAATTCAATGGCTATCCGTTTCACCTGGGCCTCCTCGGGATCCGGAGTCGTGAATCCATATTGAGCATGAACCCCGTTCGCCCCCATAAATGCTTTATCAAATCGATACTGGCGTAAGGATTCCACCGCTCCACTTCCGACCATCGCTCTTGTCACCGGCTTTACGTATCCACCGACCATATACGTTTTAAATCCTTTTTGAATGAGTGCCTCCACATGGGTCAACCCGTTCGTCACAACCACAATATCCATTTCCGGAAGATGGTCGATGAGACCCAATGTTGTCGTACCGGCATCCAAAAAGATGCATTCGCCTTCTTCTACGAGGGAAGCAGCATATTGACCGATGGACTGCTTTTCATGAAAGCTTTTGGATGACTTTTCAGAAACGCTCAATTCCTTCAATTTCCCTTGAAGCCTAGCAGCCCCACCATGTATACGTTTCAGAAACTTCTCTTGCTCGAGCTGTGTTAAGTCCCGGCGGATCGTTGACTCAGAAGCGTTCGTAACATCCACAATCTCTTGGATTTTTATCGCATCTTTCTCCTTCAACAAGTCTAAGATGATTCGATGTCTTTCCTCCGTTAACATAGCATTCTCCTACTTTCTCCGTTTCTTGTTACTTTCATTATAATGAGAACGGTTACAAAAATCAATCATTTTTAATCAAAAGTAATCATTTTCTTTCATAAATCAATCAAAATCAACCATGAAGTTACCTGTTAAGTTTCTCCGTTTATTCTCCTGTTGAATTAGACCAAACGACTTACACAATAAAAAAAGCAAGCTCCATCTCACCAAAACTGGTGAATGGAGCTTGCTTAAAGATACATATTTTATTCGTGATTTTCTTCTTGTGAAGCTTCAGGATTTTCTGAGCTCTTTGGATTAGGATTATTATACTGATAATCTGAACGATCTATCGGTTTATACCCTTGGGGTTTATAGAAACGAAGTAAATCTTCATAAACCACTTTATCGGAAAGCTCTAAGCGTTTGTTCGCTTCCTTACTTGCTTCTTCACATGCATTGTTTCCTTCTTCTACAGGTTGACCTGTTTCGTTATCGTAGCAAACTCCTTTAATTTCAGAGTACTTATCTGTAATGACATCACCATTACGGAAAGGTACGATTTGCTTGCGCTCTTCAGAAAGAAGGTCCTGACCAAAGCTTAGATAGTCTTTGGTCTCTTCTCCCAGAAGGTGCATAACTGTAGGGCGAAGATCAATCTGTCCACCATACGTATGGTTAACTCCACCTTCTGCGCCAGAGTTAAGAATGAACAATGGTACACGTTGCAGCTGAGCACTTTCATAGTTACCCACTTCTTTACCTAATACCTCGGACATCGCCTTATTATGGTTATCAGAAATTCCATAGTGATCACCATAAAGGACGATCATCGTATCTTCATATAGACCTTTTTCTTTTAAATCATTCACAAAGTCTTCTAATACCTGATCCATGTAATGAGACGTTTGGAAATATCGATCTACTACACCGTTACCTGTTTCACCCTGAGGGAAATTAGCATCTTCCTCATGACGGTCAAACGGGAAGTGATTGGATAACGTAATGAATTTTGTGTAGAACGGTTGTTTTAAGCTTTCCAGCATCGGAATTGAATCTTCAAAGAACGGCTTATCCTTTAATCCATAAGGAAGCTGTTCTTCTGGATTACTCATATCATAATACGTTGCATCGAAGAATTTGTCATACCCCATTGAACGGTACATCTCAGAACGGTTCCAGAATGTTTTGTAGTTACCGTGGAATACCGCTGACGTATACCCTTTTCCCTTTAGGATCGAAGGAGCTGATTGATACGTATTGTTAGCATGCGTCATGAATACAGCACCTTGAGGAAGAGGGAATAATGAGTTTTCAATAATAAACTCAGAATCAGATGTTTTCCCCTGACCTGTTTGATGGAAGAAGTTATCAAAGTACATCGCTTCTTTACTATCCACTAGAGAGTTCAAGAATGGTGTAACTTCCTCTCCATTTAACTCTCTGCCAATCATAAATGTTTGCAGGGATTCCATGGAGATGTAGATAACGTTTTTCCCTTTGGCTTTACCAAAGTATTCAGGATTTGGCTCTACTTTATTTGCTTTTACGTAATTTTCAACTTCTGACACTTCATTACTGTCGGCCATAGCACGCTTAGCAGACGTTTTAGAGTTTTGAACAATATCATAAATCGTAAAGTTGTGAGTACCAAGATACTTCACCAGATAGTTACGGTCAAAACTGCGAGTCAATAATTCAGGACGATCAATGTTTGCCAACCCTAAGTTCAATAAGAACACCAGGACTGCAGATGTCATGACCGCAAATACTGAACGGAAACGCAATTTCTCCTGTGGCTTCACTTTCTTAAGAACCATCAATCCAATGATAATGAATAGATCTAAGAAATATAAAATATCGATCGGACTGATCAATTCAAGCGCACTGCCACCAAGACCGTTATTCGTTTTAGCCTGTAAAATAACAGGTACTGTAATAAAGTCATTAAAGAATCGGTAGTACACGACGTTCGCGTATAGAACGAAGGACATTAATAAATTAATAACAATAAACGCAATATATCGTCCTTTGCCTTTCCAGAATAATGCGAAGGCAAAGAATAATAGGGCAGAACTTAATGGGTTGAAAAATAAAAGAAAATGCTGAAGCGCATTTTGTATTCCCAAGTTAAATTCAGCTAAATATACGGCATAAGTCTTAATCCAAAATAGTATAACGACTGTAAAGAAGAACGATAACTTCCCAGTACGCATATCATCAAACTGTCTTTTTAAGAAGTTCATGCTTCATCACCTTTTTAATTAGAATTTATTTAAATCATGTATGACTGAAAGTTTATTAAGAATTTGTTTAGCAAATGTAAATTCATTTGAATCAACAACGAGTATTATAACAAAAAATAATTTCATGTGTATAACATTTTGTTGAGATTCGTAACAAAAATATTTCATGAAAATTCGACATTCCGTATTAAAAGAAGCAGGAAAGCTTGAGCTGTCAAGGCTTTGTTCATTTTGAACGATTCGTGAACGACCCATACTTTCCCAATCTTGTGGATATATATACTAGAAATGTTAATAGTGTTTCTATATTGTTTACACAGTGTAAACTTATTCCCCGGAATTCTCTTTTACAAACCTATAGATACACTGAAATTTTTACCATATTCTTTTATTTTCTTACACTAGTACTATGCGCAATCCCCTCTACATTTTTACTTTTTCAAAGTCTGCCTGCACCGGTGGATTTTTTCTTTCATTAAATGGGCGATAAGCCGCTTTGAATTTCTCTTTATAATAAGATTGGCCGCTCGTTGCCTGAACATATCCTTCTATCATCAAAGAAACTGATAGCATTGTGGCAGAAAAGAAAAGAATCGGTGTCAGTGGAACCCACGGTGCTCCTTGAAGGTACCTGAAGGAGTCCCCGATCAGCCCTGACCATTCGTAGGTGATGGACCTTGGAGGATCATGGACCATTTGATAATCTACATCGGTTCCCCCGAGGAACAGGGTCAGTAACCCTAAATGAATAAAGATGATCAGGGTCTGCATGAATTGCTGTCCGAATACGACCACAAGCTTCTCTTTCATTCCGGGTAAAATATGTTTAAAAATGATTCTCCAGTTTCCCGCTCCAAGTGTTTTCGCACTCATGATGAATTCCTGTTTGTAGAGCATAGAGACTTCATTGCCAAACAAAGATGACAAAATGGGCACAATAAGGAAGGTCAAAATCAATATTTCAATGATAAAACGTTCAACGATTGAGTTAGGAAACCCGCCAAACGGTTCCCAAAGAATCGGTTCCAACAAAAAATAGGCTAGTATCGTCAAGGGGATGTAATGGAAGGAATCGATCCAGCCATTGATGTATTTCTTATACTTCACCAGGAAGGTCCCGAGAATGAATCCGATCGGAAGTGCTAATAATACACGTAAAAAGGCAATCACTAATGCGGTTAATATCGTGTACTTGGCCCCGATGATGATCTTACCGAGCATATCAAGCCCCAGTGGATCGGTTCCAAATGGAAATAGCCATTTCGGTGAAATCGGGGAGGATTCCATGACAACACCTTCAACACTAATGAAATACAATCTTCTTACTTCATTCCCCCACACCAGCGTATATATAAAACTGGACACGAGCATGAGGGCTATAAATGTAAATCCGATTAGAAATAATGGATTTTTCCACACACTTTTCTTCATATTATATTTCCTCCCCCTTATTCGCTTTTTTAGAGAGAACGATTTCTCCCACTGAGTAGAAGACAAACAAAGGAATGAAAATGGAAAGAACCGCAATTGTAAACATTTTTGGCTGTAACGTCGACTTTAAGAAGCGTGTTATTCCCGCTATATTGAATAGCAGCTCCAGCACAAATAAATTAGATAGCATAAACCAGATGGTCTTTTTTGATTGAAAGAACACGGAGATAACCGCATTCCTTAATATATGAAAAGTTAATATCACCAGTTTCCCGAGGCCGATGGATTGTGCCAATGTGACATAGTCTTTTCTTTCTTCAGTCTCAAATGAAAGAATAGACATCCTAAACAGTTGAACGGTGGGCAGAATCGCCAAAACCAGAACCGGCAGAAGAAAGGCGCGTTCCATATCAACTGAAGCAATTTCAAAAAACAGTACCCCCGTTTGCTTATAGACAAAAAGAACAAGTAATTGAGCACTCAGGATAACCAATACATCCGGAACAGATTCGAATAAATAAAACATAAACTTGATTCGATTCCGGTTTTTTTGAGAAAACAACATGGTGAGGATCGTGAGGAGAATACTTAAGAAGCTGGCCAGAAGAAAGGCAGAAAACAAGACTAATAACGAATAGGTGATCGGCTCCCATAAATAAGGAAACAAGTCGCGTTCCTTTTGGCCACCGATAATGACATATGTTAATTCCCCTGGGTTAAACAGGGCAAATACGATCTCTTTAATGGATTGCCAATACGCCTGCAACCTCAATTCACGGTGACCGATGCCGGAAAGAAGAACGGGGAGTCCCCCGATAAAAATAATGCCTATGATCGATAAGAAGAATTTAAGTAAAATACTGCCAATACCCCTCAATGGATTGTCCCCCTGTTGGATTATTATTTTTAATAGTATCATAGATCACTGGATTTTATACATATTTTTCCTGTTTATTCAAAGTCGCCATAACCCAAAAAAATGACCGGATTCCCCTCAAGGACTCCGGTCATTTTAGAATTAGACTCTTGTATACAAGCTCTATTCGATGATTCTGCGGGCTGTTACGTAATTTTCTTGATACCAGCTTCTATCCAGGTTTCGCTTAACTACCCCCACGCTCTTGCCGGCGGACATGATTACTTCATTGTTGCCTACGTAAATCGCCGTGTTAACAATCTTTCCATTACTTGAAGAATTCGAGAAGAACACTAAGTCGCCTTTCTCCAACTGGGATTTACTGACGGCTTGTCCTTTTGTTGCTTGAGCTGCTGCAGTTTTATCCTGAAGATCGATGCCGTTCTGTTTAAATACATAATAAGCAAGTCCCGAACTGTTGAAGCTCAATGTACTTTCATCATATGAATATCCATATTGAGCCTTATCCAAAAGATCTTCTGCCAGGCTTGAAACTTCTGTGCCTTTATTTGGGGCAGGGGCAGGAGCAGGCTTGTCTTCAGTGTTCTCTGGTTTTTCTTCAGGTGCTGATGGTTGAACATCAGTCCCTGGTTCAGGTTTTTCCTGAGGGGCAGAAGGTGCCTCAGTTTCTGTCGTTTCAGTATTATCTTCTGTATTGGCTGCTTGAACATCAATCACCCGGCGCGCAGTAACATAATGTTCATCGTAGTAGCCGTTAAGAATAACGCTCTTCTTGATTCCAGATTGAGAACCGGCAGCGTGTACGATCTGATTATTCCCGGCATAAACACCTACATGAACAATCTTTCCGTTACTTGAATTATTCGAAAGGAACACAAGGTCACCTTTTTGAAGGTCTTGACGTTTAACCGGTTCACCCAGTTTTGACTGTTCACTGGCTGTTTTTGACTTAAGGTCGATTCCTACTTGCTTAAACGAATAATAAGTCAGTCCTGCACCATTGAAGGTCAAGGTTTCTTCATTATAGGGCGTACCGTAGGAAGCTTTCCCGATTAAACCTTCCGCAATTTCAACTACCTTTTCTGCAGTTGATGAAGTTGCTTGATCATACATGAAGGAAGGAAGTACACGGCGTGCGGTTTTATAGTTTTTCTGGTAATACTCTTTTCCATCCAGGTCTGAAATAAGAATATCATTCTCTTCGTCTGCCATGTGAATGATCTTGTTATCGCCTATATAAATTCCATTATGAGTAACAGGATCATTATCATTGGGATTTGAGTCAAAGAAAACAATGTCTCCCTTTTGAAGCTGATCCTTTGGTACATACTCACCTAATTGAGCCTGTACGTTCGTATCCCTTGTTGCAAGGTCGATACCGTTCTGTTTGAAGGCATAGTAAATGAATCCACTGCAGCCAAATTGATGTGGCGGATTATAAACATACCTTTCGTATGTCGCTTTACCTATTAAACCCTTTGCAGTCGATATAATATTATCAGCTTTTTGCTCTACCTCAGCTTGTTGGGGAGCCGTTGCTGCATTTGCTTGCTGCACAAGCGGAATAGACACAGAGCTGAACGTCAAAGCAACTGTGCATACCGCTGTTGTCATTAATTTCTTCATGTTTCTACCTCCTGTGAATAAAGTGAAATTTTCTAATAATTATCCACAGAAAGTATAACATTGATTTTCACCCAAAAATGGATGTAATAATTGCCAAGGATGCTTTGTCATACATGCAGGGGTAAGATTATAGGACTTTAAACCCACTTGTTTACTCTTTCATTTTAAAAGACTTTGCAAGCCCTATTAATTCTGTATCCATCATAGAACCCTTAACTAAAAGGATGGTTTTTTCATCTAGCAGATTTTCGACATACTCCTTTACAAGAGCTGTTGTTGCTGCTGTGAATACTTTTCCTTTAAACCCGTATTTTTTCGCCTGATCTGCTAAATGCTTCGTATTTTCCCCGACTGCAATTAAGATATCGATTTTTGCAGAAGCAATTAATTTTCCCAAATCATGATAAACTTTCCTGACATGATTTCCTAAATAGGCAATATCACCTAATAGTAAAGCATTTGTTTTATTATTTCCCAGAGTTTCCAGTACTTCTATGGCTGCTGCGACTGATGTTGGGTTTGAGCTCCACGTATCATCGATGATCGTAGAGGCATTGATGCCCTCTTCAACCTGGAGATGCCGTTCCAGATTTTCAAACGTCCGCAATCGTAAAACGGCTTCCCGAAGATTAAGCCCGATTTTATGGACTGCTGCAAGAGCAAACAGCGCATTGTAAATCTGGTGTTCCCCAAAACCCGGTAAGTACGTTCTGTATGTCTTCTCTTTATGATGCAAGATAAATGACATTCCGTTCTTTTTGTAAACAATATTACTTGCCCTATAATCAGCACCTTCACTTGTTCCACAATAGATAATATCCCCGGTGAAACCTGTGAGAGATATTTTCTTTGTGTTTTTATCCTCACTGTTTAATATAAGAGTGCCATCCTTCCTGACACCTGATACGATCTCGGATTTTGCTTTAATATATCCGTCTAACGTCTTGCATTTATCCAAATGATCGACACCGATCGTCGTAATGATTCCAATCGTAGGCTGAAACACTTTGCAATGATAGTGAAGATTCCCCGGTCCGTTCAGACCCGTTTCGAATACGGCCGCATCTGTATTTTCGTCGATTCCCATTAGATATTGAAAGGATTTCCTGGTGGCATTCCTGCTTCTAGTGGTAGATTGAATGGAATGTGTGGGGGATAAGAGGTGGGAAAGCATTTCTTTGGTAGTGGTTTTTCCACATGTACCTGTAACCGCGACGACCGGCAGTTCAAATAAATGCCGGTAATATCGGGTAAAGGCCCAGAAGGCGTCATCCGCATTTTGGACCCTTATGATACCGGCAGCTTCTATCTCCTTCAGTTCCTCATCGCTTTTATCGGTTACGATGATATAAGGCGAGTATCTTTTCACCTTATCAATGTGAAAGGCTTTGCGTCTTTTTAGAAAAATTAACGTATGTTTCTCTTTTATTCTGTGTAAGTGTGAAACCATTGCATCCTTCACGATGAAATTTTCATCCCCGTATACGAGCTTTCCATTCATCACACCGATCAATTCTTTCAGTGGCAGAGGTTTCATTCTCTCACTCCTGTCCTAATGTTATCGTTCATCATGCTGATTCCTTTCCATGTCATCTTTCTTGATAAAAATGTTCTTTGAGGCCCATTAGGTCATTATCTGTATTTGAACACTTAAACAAACATAAACTATCTGGTGATAATAATGAGATGACCTTTTGATAGACGTCTTTAATATTTAAATATGGGTATACTTCAATGAAAAAGTTTTTTTCTGCTACTCTTTCAGCGACTCTTTTAGCGTTATGTCCATAGGTTATCAGAACATCTATGTCTTGCCTCGAGATCATCTCACCCACTTCTAAATGAGTGTTTGCCGTGTGATCTCCCAACCGCCCGATATCTCCGATCAATACTATCTTTTTCCTGTCATCCGCAATCGATTGAAGAACTTTCAATGCTTCTCTTAATGCTCCGGGAGTTAAACTCCATGTATCATCAATGATAGTTGAACCATTGATCGCCTTCTTCACTTGCAAGTGTTTCTCCAGTACATTAAACGTTTGTAATGCGTTGATGGCATCAGATATTTCCACACCCACATCCATGACAGCACCGATCGCTGCCATCGCATTATAAGCCTGATGCTCACCCAAACAAGGCAGAACCACGGAATATTGTTTATACTCATATGTCATCGTGAACTTGGTTTGACTTGAATCCATTTTTATATCAGTAGCTCTCAAATCTGACCCTGTAGATTTTCCAAAGGAAACCAGCTTCCCTTTATAGTCTTTTAATGGAAGTGTTGCAATATTTTCATCGTCTCCATTTATCAGTAAAGTCCCCTTGTTCTTTAAACCTTCAATGATTTCTCCCTTTGCCAAAATATAATTATCCAATGTTTTACATTTATCCAAATGAAAGATTCCTATGTTCGTGATGATTCCGATGGTAGGCTGGAAGATATCACAATGATATCGAAGATTCCCGGGAGCCCCCAAGCCGGTTTCGAAGACACCAACGTCTGTATCCTCATCGATTCCCATCAGATATTCGAAGGACTTCCTTGGCGCATTTCTGCTTCTTACAGTGGACTGAACGGAATACTGCTTTTGTAAAATATGAACAATCATATCTTTAGTCGTTGTTTTACCATCCGTTCCAGTAATGGCAATAACGGGTATGCTGAATAACCCTCTATAATATTCAGCAAATGCAAATATGGCCTTTCTTATATTTTCCACCTCAATCACCGCAAAGGCTTCCTGATATTTCTCCCTGCTATTCTTTGCATCACTAATGATGACAAAGGGTTCTAGATGTTGTATTTTTTCATAGTTGAATGGCTTCCTTCTATCTAAAAAGATCATGGTGTGGCTCTGAATGATGGGATGGAGATGATGAATGACTGCATCTTTCACCACTACATCCTTTGAACCATGAACCAAGTGCCCTCCCACCACCTCTATTACTTCCTTTAGCTGTAAACGTTTCACGATTCACCCCTCCCTTTTCCATTCTTACTCAGGTTCCATCAAGCGTTTTCTTAATCTCATCAAGGGTCTACTTCCGGCCCGGCACTTCACCAGCACATATGTGTCTTCATCCAGATGATTCAAAATCGTTTTTTCCATCCCTTTTATACTGGTAAAAGGATACACGATGATATCTTGACTTTCCCTTGCTGCCTGCTCCGCTATATACTGCGCTTTCTTTCCATACGTGATCAGGACATCTATTCCACATTCGACCACGTATTTTCCGATTTGCTTGTGTACATCCTTTGACTCTTCGCCAAGCCTTTCGATATTTCCGAGTAGAGCAACCCGTTTCTTACCTTTTCCTATAATAGAAAGGGTTTTAATGGCTTCCCTTAATGAGGTAGGGTTGACGTTCCAAGTATCATCGATGATGGTTGAACCGTTCCGTCCCTTACACAGTTCAAAGTGTCTTTCAATATTTTCAAAGCTACTTAACCTTCTGATTCCCGTTTCAATGTCTTCCCCAAGTTCCATCGCTGCCCGTAAAGCAGCCAATCCATTGTAGACGTGATGCTCCCCGATTTGAGGGATAAAGGCAGGGTATTCTTTGCCGTTTGCTTGTAAGGTGAAACGGGTTCCTTCTTCACTGATGGATATTGAGGTTCCCCTGAAGTCAGAATGCTTATGGATACTGAAATAATGAACGGTTCCTTTATACTCCTCCAAGCTGATTTTAGAAATGTTCGGATCATCTGCATTTAAGAGTAGCGTTCCTTTATTCTGCAATCCTTCAAGCATTTCAGCTTTAGCTGCAAGGTATCCTTCGAAGGTCTTGCAACGATCAAGATGGTAACTTCCGATGTTGGTAATGATCCCTATGTCCGGTTGATAAACCTTACAGTGATAGCGTAGATCACCCGGTCCGCCCAAGCCTGTTTCGAATATCCCGAAGTCTGTGCTTTCATTTATCTTCATAAGGTATTCAAAAGACCTATGGGGGGCGTTATCATTCCACTCCGTTGAAGTGACAGAATGATTCTCCTCCATAATATGAGTAAGCATCTCCCGGGTCGTTGTTTTCCCGCATGTCCCTGTGATGGCCACTATCGGGAGTGAGCATACTTTCCGGTAATCTGTTACAAACTTCATAAAGGCTTCTCTAACATTTCCTACTTGGATGATGGTCAATCCCTCATCCCCTATTACAGCATCTTGATCATGATCTGTTATCACGGCGCAAGGAGCATTTCTTATCATTCTCTTCCATTTTTTCTCACTGATCGCCTTCCTTTTATCCATGAAAACCAGTGTATGACTCTTCTTTAACTTATGCTGATGGAAAATGATCGCATCATGGATGTCCATATTTTCAGAGCCGCTTATCAGCCTTCCATTCAACAGCCTTTTGATATCCGTTAATTTCAGCGTTATCATTTCGTTCCTCCTGCTCATCTAGTAATCTAATCTACAAACATCAAAACATCTGTATATTTCGTTGACCTGCTTTCTGTTTTCTTAAATCCGTAAGATAAGAAGCATCCTAAAGACATTTTGGTACAGGAAGCTTTAATCTTTCTCACATTGAATTTCTTTACGTAGTTCAATCTCGTTTCAAAGAGTTTTCGATAGATGCCCCTCCGTCTGTATTCCCCCCGTACATAATCACTTTTAAATACCGCTTTTCCATGCTTCTCTCTTATATAACAAGAAACAAAGCCAGCCATCTCTCCATCCACTATTGCACAAAACCACACAGATCCCGGTACGTCATTCACCCTCATTCCATCTTTACCAGCAAGTAGAATGAGAGGTTCCAGCTCCTTAAATGTGGATTTCTCGATCGATATATTAATGGGTATACACCTCTTTCTGACCTGTTAATAGCTTCTATGTATTAGTGTATGTACAAGTTTTCCAGGAGGAAACGGCTAAAGGCTATTTACATAAGGCTGTTGCCACAAGATTGCTGCCCCTTGTGTTTTCAAGAAATCGGGTGAGTCGAAAAGCAGGTGAGGTTTGCAAAGTCATCCGGCAGTGAAAATGCATCATTTTGTCCTAAAGGGACACTTGTCCATAGCAGAATGACCTCCCCTTGAATTAACTATAGAAAGGAGGCTTTGACTACATGGGAAGTACTATACTTTCTTATAGAAAACTAGAAGCATTAATAGAGAAGAAAACGAAACAGTGTCCACTCCTTTCCCTCTCCTCAATCGGCAAGTCCATTGAGGGGCGGGACATTTGGTGTGTTACGATTCAAAAGCCAACCGATTCCGGAACAAAAATAGTTCAAAACAGGAAAAGCTCTGTAAGGGGACGTAAGAAAATACCCATTGTCATTACCGCTTCCATTCATGGACATGAAGCCACCGGATCGACAGCTTTACTGCGTTTTTTGAATAAGATTCAAAGAGATGGCGATAGTACGAAATGGCTGGATGATTTGATCGTATTTTGTGTCATTTGCTGTAACCCGGACGGATATGTGCATAATACCCGCTATAATGCAGAGGGATTTGATATTAACAGGGATTTCATTACGCAATCACAGCCTGAAACAGAGAGCATCGTCAAGCTCATTGTGAAGGAAAAACCGGCAGTCGTATTGGACTTGCATGGGTATGTATGGAAAGAATCCTCTCACATAGGTTTGATCGAACCCTGTACCCCACCTCACAACCCGGCATATGAATATGATTTATATCTGAAAGGGGCACTGCCCCTTGCTCAGCACATGGAAGCCTTTCTAATAGAAGAAAAGGAAAAGTTTTCTTCAAAGAGGTTCAAGTCGATAAAAGGGACGTACATCCCTTACCGAGATGGAAAAGGGGGATGGGATGACTATAGTCCATATGGCTGTTCGATGTATTCCATGCTGCATGGTGCACTCGGGATGACCATTGAATCACCGAGCCGCTCAGAGGATGGCATCACCTGGCTTCTATTAGCTCTTTCAGCTGCTCTTAGCTATATTTCAAAGCACAGAGAGGAAATGAACAACAATCAAGCTGCCTTTTTCCAGCGTGGAATCAAGAATGTTCATCCCACGCACTCACCTGGTCACTTCCCCAAGTACTACTTACTGGCAGAAAAGGGCGAGCGTCAATCAGGTTTCAGGAAACTAACCCGACATCTCCAGAAGAATGGAATAAAGCTATACTCCTCTACGAAAGATTTCACGTATGAAGGACAGTCATTTCCAGCAGGCACCACCATCGTTCCAATGAATCAAGCACGTGCGAATTTAGCTTACTGTTTCCTAACGCAAGGGGAAGATCTCTCGTCAGGATCTGAAAGAATATCTGAATTTTGCGCCTGGAGTCTTCCATTAAGCTGGGGGGTAAACTGTCACCCTGTATTTGAAAAGGTAGATGCAGGTATGAAACCTTTCAAATTTGTGGAGAAAGGCTCTAAACCCGAAGAAGCTGTTGCACCTGTTTCTGTAGGCATCCTTATAGATGATGGTCTTTTTCATAAAAAGGCTCATTCAGGGTTGAAGCTTGCCCTGCAGCAAATGAATATCCCGTTCCACGAATTCAGGGCGAAGGATTTAGCCTCAGAAAAAGCATTATCCTCTGTGAATGTTCTTGTTTACAACGGGTATGAGCACTTATTTTATCCTCCATTAAAAATAAGGAGTGTTTACCGCGATTTCGTACTTGATTCCCCCGCTCAACAGGAAGCCTGCCGTAATAACCTTCATACCTTTGTACAAAAGGGTGGAAAAGTGATCGGAATAGGCGCTGGTGCTTCCAAGGCCTTGACCTCAATTCTTGAGCTGAGTGAAGCTGAAGTTCATTCAGGCGGCTGGAATAAAAATGCATTATTGCAGATTCACTATGAGAACCATCCGATAACGAAAGGATATCCCGCTGAAGATACCGGTTTTGTATACCGGCCAGCCTGGTTTACGAATACGGGCAATATGAAGGTGGTCGCAAGATTTAAGAATAATCCTGATTCGTTACTTGCAGGATACTGGCCTGACTATGATCAAGCACAAGGAAAGGCTGCAATCATCACGAGCCAATCGGGAAATGTCATTCTTTTTGGGCTGGAGGTTTGCTTCAGGGGACACACAAGTTATCTCTATAGACTTTTATGGAATAGCATCTATTCATGAGTTGAATGATGTAAAAAAGGCGATGTTCCTCATCACAAGTGTCGTTCCCTAAACAGGACGACCATCATTTACTAGTAAAGAAGAAAATACTTTAGGGAGGTTAGTCAATTGATTCGAATTGGAATGCTGCACCACCGAAAGCATCCTGATAGTGTTATTAAATCATACGCTTATGCAGCTGTTGCCAAAGCAGAAGGAACGCAGATGGTCTATTTTTCTCCAGGGGGAGTAAATTTAATAACGAAAACCATTTCCGGATTTGAATATAAAGACGGAAAGTGGGTGGAGGGAACCTTTCCGTTTCCTGATGTTATCTATAACACAGGAAGCCCTGAAAAGCTTGCTAAATCCAATGACGTTATTCAGAAGCTGAAGAAGACTATTCCATTTACCACCCATTCGATCGGCAATAAAATGGCGGTCTATAAACGACTGAAGGAAGCTGGAGAGTTCACACAATATTTGATTCCCTCAGAGGTCGTAAGAGGGACGAATCACTTCTTTTCTTTTTTGGAAGCCTATCGGAAGATTGTCTTTAAACCTGTAAACGGGCGTAAAGGTATATCTATCATTTATATTGAACGTGTCGGAAATGATTTCAGAGTGTTACTGAACTCAGACGATCATCTTTATTCCTATGATGAATTAAAGGCATTTGTTTCAGCTAATATTGAAGAAGAAGAATTTCTCGTCCAGCCTTATATCAATTGCAGGACAAAAGATGGAAGCGTATTTGACTTTCGTCTACACGTTCAAAAAGACGGTGATGGGAAATGGGTCATTACCTCTATCTATCCGAGAATCGGCGCACCGGGAACAATTGTCTCAAACATTAACAGCGGTGGTTCGATGAATTATCTGGTTCCTTTTTTGAAGCAGGAATTTGGAGATCATGATTACTTTAACATTAAGCGCTATTTAGAAAACTTTTCTTTGCTCCTTGCCCGTCATTTGGACGAATTGCAACAGGAACGTTATTCAGAAAGCATTGATGAGCTTGGAATTGATGTTGCTTTGGATGACCTGGGGAAAATATGGATCTATGAAGTGAACTGGAGACCAGGATGTCCCCCGACCTTTTATCTTGAGATGGATGTTGTCAAAAACACCATACAATACTGCATCTATTTAGCCAAGGAAAAATCCAAGTAAATAATGAAAGGAGGATTACTATGGATAAAGATTTCTCCGTTGAAAGACCGATCATTGCTGTAACTGGAAGTTCTGGCAAAACAACGACCAAATCATTCATCGCAGCGATTCTAAGAACCCGCTGGATTATCTTCGAATCCAGTGATTATTGGAACCGTACCGATCATACAGAAAAGCACCAGGATGAAATCAACTTCATTCATCGGGCTATTGTACTTGAGTATGGAATGGCGTTTCCCGGAGTAATCCAAAAGCATTGCAAGATAATCCAGCCTAATATAGGAGCGATCACCAATATCGGTACTGCCCATATTGGCAACTTCAATGGCGATATCAGAGGAATAGCTGCTGCTAAATCTGAGCTTATTAAAGGAATGGATCGTGATGGACATTTATTCTTAAATGGAGATGACAAGAATTCGAAGCTTCTTCACACTAAGAATTTCACGGGAGTACTGAAGAAGGTCAGCATTCATTCCCCATCAGATTACCAGGCAAAAAATCTCCGCTACAACGTGGAAGGAATCAGCTTTGACCTAAAGCTTTCTGGTAAATCGCATACCTTTTCCATTCCATACCATGGAGAATTTTATGTTTACAATGCCCTTCTCGCCATCGCCATTGCGGACCTTCTCGGCTTTAAGCCTGAAGAGATTAAACAAGGTTTGAATGAAGTGAAAAAGCCAAAGCACAGGCTTGATGTTATGCAGCTGAAAAACAACATCACGCTGATCGACGATACGGTACATGCTTTCCCTGATGCCATGAAAGGCGCACTCGACGTACTTACGCAATTGGAGGGCGAAAAGAAAGTGGCCGTCTTGGGAAGCATGGCCGGATTTGGAGATAAACATGAAGCCGTTCATAAGGAAATAGGAAGATATGTTGCTGAAAAAAAGATTGATTACCTCTTTACCTATGGCAACCTTTCCAAAAACATTGGAGCCGGCGCCAGGGAAGCCGGTATGAACAAGCAGCGAATCTTTCATTTTAACCGACATTATATGAATGAATTAAATGCAAAACTGGAAAAGATCATCCAACCAAACTGGACGCTTCTGATTAAAGGAGCAAGCGGCCTTGAGATGGTGGATACGGTGGAACATTGCAAGAAGATTTTTGGTTAACACCTAACAGATTGAACACCATCGCAAGAGAAAAGATGAATATAAAAATGATACGCCTTGTTTAAAGCCGCTAAAGCTTAAACAAGGCGTTTTTATCTACCAGGTAAACATTTTTGACATGTACGTAAAAAAAGGGAGGAAAATGTACACCCTCACCCTCCCTTTTTCTTATTGAATGACTGTTGTGATCTTTTCCTTCGGAGACTCTTTAATCCAAAACTGAATCTCTGCAGCTGCTTTCTTCGCGTTCGCCTCAGCTTCTATTGCTGTATTTCCAACAGCGGTTACATAGGCATACCGGTGTCCCATAGACAAGGGCGGTGTAATCACTGATCCTTTACGGGGCTTGACATAAACTTCTACAACCCCCTTGGACTCAAGGGCTTTACTTTTTCCTGTAACTTTCTCAAGTGTCCCTTTTTTCTCCACCGTGACGTACTGCATGTACACATTCTTTTGAAACTTAGGCGTTAAATCCGGATCATTTCCCAGCGCCATTTTCAACATTTCTTCAACCAGATTGATTCCATAGGCTGCTTTGATCATATTATTCATTCCGGCACCTGAAATACGTGCATTTATTTCAATCAACTTCCACTGATTTCCTTTGCGGCGAAGCTCTAAGTGACAAGGTCCGGTCTCGAGCCCATGCTTGGAAACGATCTCTTTTATCGCTTTCATCAGACCATTTGAAAAGCTTACCCTTGGATTCAGTATTAATTTATAGCCCATCACAATAAAGCGTCTATTGTATTGAATATCCTGTTTGATGATTGCCATAATATGAACCTTCCCTTTGTGTACCACCACTTCCACCAGATACTGCGGTTCCGGAAGGTATTCTTCTATTAATATCGGCTGATTTTCATAAAGGGTACTCAGCGTATTATACCGCTTCCGATACTCTATTAGATTTCCAACCTTGTACACATCTTTAGAGCCGGTAGATTTCGGGGATTTCATGACCAGAGGGAACTTATTCTTGATTTTCGGTTCTAACTCCTCACTTTCCGCCTTTGTTACAACCGTCCAATATTCTGGAGTTACCGATGAGTTCTTCAGCAGTTCCCGTGATTGAATTTTATTTTGAATATTTTTCATTCCTTCAGTTGAAAAATGATTTACATTAAATTGATCGGCAAGGGTACATGCTGTGTAACTATGCGGATCGACATAGCTCACAATAGCGGAAATTTCTATCCCTTTCAAAATCAGGGATTTTACTTCCTTTTGCAGTACATTCATATCGCTGAGATCGCATAATTTCATCAAATGGACATCGGGAAATTCCTCCCGCTTCGCCACAAAATTTGGTCTTTCAGTGAACAGGACGGTATAAAACCCTAGTCGGTCTGCCGTCTTAATTGCTTCCCTGCTTGAACCTGACTTAGTGGTTTCTATAAAAATGATAGACTTCATTCAAGGTACGCTCCTTCATTTATCATATTCTCTTTCATAGCTCAGGATGGGTACGAGCATTGCATTACTGTACAGTTTATTCTGTTGATACTTTGGGGGTGTAGGCTGATTCAATGATGATATTCCTAAATATTTTATATATGTAAAGAGCTGCTTCCCTCCTATTCACCCCATCCTTTCAGGTGGTAGTCAAGCTGCTTCTTTTTTTATACAGGAGTCTAGCAAATTCTCGTCCAATTATCTGTTTTCACCTTTAGTTGCCCATACTTATAAAAAAACAGCTCATATACTGAGTAGAGATTAAACACAAAAAGGAGCTGCTTTTCCCCCATGAATGAATACATCATCTATATAGGTACAAACCAATCAGGCTCCCCACGGGACGGTATTGAAGCAGGAAAAAAATTGGGCTACTCCACTATTCTATTTACTAATCGCAGGAAGTTTATTAGAGAAAGAGAACTCTTTCAGGATGTCGACGAAATGTACGAAGTAGATTTAAGGCAAGAAGAAGAAATCAGGAGAGAAATATCTACACTTCAGCAGGAAGGAAAGAAAATTGCGTGCATCATCAGCTTTCTTGATTCTTACGTTTATGTAGCAGCCCGGTTGTCTAATGAATTCTGTGGAACCGAAATTTCCTTGGAACCGATTGCTGATTGTATGGATAAAACAGTGCTCCGAACGAAACTGACCGGAAAAGAATATTCTTCTGATTTCATGAAAATGGAGCCTCCCTTTTCTAAAGATGGTGTAAAGACCTTTTCCTATCCTGTTGTATTAAAATCACCTGTTTCTAACGGGTCCAAAGATGTCCTCCTTATTCGTAATGAGGATGAGCTTAAAACAGGCATAAAAAAATTAAAGCGAAAAAAACCTCCAAGCCTTCTTGTAGAAGAATACTTAGAGGGACCTCAATACTTAATAGAAGTGGTCATCAAAGACCGCAAGCCCGTGATCACAGTGGTCGTCAAACAGCAAATCGACTATCATAAACGATTCATTGTCACAGGGTATAGTGTTTCACCCGTATACCATCATCCGGTACTGGTCAGAAAGGTTGGAGAGATTGTCAATGACCTGGGCTTTGTTAACGGAAGCTGCCATCTAGAAATGCGGCTGGTGAAGAATAAATGGAAACTCATTGAAGTCAACCCCCGAATCTCCGGGGGAGCAATGAACAAAATGATAGAAGAAGCATATGGACTGAGCATAGTGGAGGAAACGTTAAGGGTATATCTTAGTAAACTTCCACATAGCGAACGCAAATGGGAAAAACATATCTACACCTACTACATGACTGTCAACAAAACTGGCAAGCTGTTAAAAGTGATTGGAAAAAACATGGCGGAACAACAAGAAGGCATCATTGAAGTATATATAAAACCCAAAAATGGAAAAACACTTCGCCCTCCAACTTCCATGGGGCATCGCTATGGGTATGTTATGGCGAGCGGGGAGTCCGTGCAGGAATCAGAGAGGCGTGCAAAAGATGCCTCTAAAGACATTCAATTTTATTTAGAATCAATCTAAACCGTTATATATGCACTACACCACTTTTCCAGACCAAAATACACTAATGATAAGAGACAGGTGAAAGGAGGATTTGAGGCGATGATTTGTCATCACGATAGCTGTATATGCGAAACCCTGAATGAATTATTACTGGAACAATTCCAATTGGCCACTCAGAAATTTACGTTCATTTGTGAATACGACAAGATAGACACCATTCCATTTATACTATACACAAAGGAAGATAGCGAGCCGTTTCGAGCACACCTCCACTCCAGCTGCACCATATTCTTTAAGCTCATCGATATCGATGATGGCTGTGCAACACTGCGTCTACTGACCGGAATAGATATAGACGGATACATTACCGACGATGTCGATGACTTATTTGCCCTATATCAAACCGACAAATGCATCAGCATCGACTGCAACTGTTTTCTCGGAATTCAGCCCCTTCCTCCGAAATTAGTCAACAGGAAGCTTCCGGATATCGATCAGGTAGCCCCTAAAGGAAGCGGTTCAAGTGGGGAGCGGGGAATGGAGTATGATCGGGAGTGCGATGATAAGTAGGGATAGGGGTTGAATCTGATTTTTTGAGGTTCGGCTTTTTTTAAGGGTGACTAGAGCCAATTCAAGGACTCCAATCACCCTAAATCCATTAAACGCGGGACAATCTGTTCAATACGAACTCCTCAACTACTTCTGCTACACCATCTTCCATATTAGAAGCTGTAACAAAATCAGCTCTCTCTCTAATATCCTCCGGAGCATTTCCCATCGCAACGCCAAGACCGGCGAATTCAATCATGGTAAGGTCGTTATAGCTGTCTCCGATGGCAATCACCTCTTCTGCTTTCATGCCCATTGGCTTGATCAGGTAGTCAAGGCTTGCCCCTTTCGTCACGCCAAGCTGCGTAAACTCCAGGAAGAATGGCTTGGAGCGCATCACACTCAGTTCACCTTCCAGTTCTGCTTGAAGCTTTTTCTCGACTTCTACCAATCGATCGGCTTCTTTTAACATAAGTGCCTTTACAACCGGCTCCTGAATCGCTTCTTTAAAGTTTGGAACGACCTTTACAGGCAGTCCTGTCAGTTCACTTTCAATAGAAGCAAATTCACTTGGTTCTTCTACAATAATCGCATCTTCAGCATATGTCAGAATGCCAACCTCTTCCCGTTTACTCAAATCGTATAAGCGATGAACGGTTTCAGCTGATAATGTTCGACTGTATTTCTCTTCGTTTGTCTTGCAATCTATTATTTTCGATCCATTGAAAGAAAGAATATAGCTTCCATACTGGTCAAGCTTCAGATCTTTTGCAACCCATCTCATTCCAAACGTTGGGCGGCCGGATGCCAGGACAACTTTCACTCCAGCTTCCTGTGCTTGAAGTAAAGCATCTTTTGTACGCCCCGAAATCGTTTGGTCATCTCGTAATAATGTATCATCTAAGTCTAGTACAATCATTTTATATTTCATCATGAAAAATCCTTTCAGGAAATCTGATTTATATTATCTTACTATAACATCTATCTATTATGTTGAAAAAGAAAATAGACCACCGAATCGGCGGTCTACTTCAAGTTTACATGGTCCAGATCCCATTTTCTAATGGTAAATTGAGCCTGATTAGAGGCTCCGAACTTTACAGTATCGTTATTTGGTGATGGATAGAATCGGGCTGTAAACGTTTCTTCTCCTTCATTAATAAATACTTCAATGGAAGAAGTGTCGACAAATACCCTCAACGAATCCAAATTCACCACTTTACATCGCCGCTTCTCTACCACTCCATTTACATAGCTTTTACGCTCAAGAGTCACCATCTTTTCCCCGACAGAATAAACGAGTCTGCATCCATCTCCAATGGAAAGATCAATCCACCCTTCAGAAAAAGACAGATCCCTGATGTCCATTTCAAACGCTTTTCCGTTTACCCCATTGAGTTCCCGGCTTTCTTTATCCAATTCAACTTTGTGTTCTATCGCTTCTCCTGCTCTTAAATCCCGTAATTCTTCAAGGGGGACTTGTCTCACTTTACCGTTCACAAACTTCAACTCCCGAGGCAGAGTCATTGTATGAAGCCATTTATGTTCAGTGGTGGGATGATCCTGTTCATTTTGATCAGGTACACTCATCCAGGCAAATAGGATACGGCGTCCTTTGTCATCGACTGTCGTTTGTGGAGCATAGAAGTCAAAGCCGCGGTCCAATTCCTCAAAGTCCCCATGTTTAAACGTTCCTGTAGCTGAATCAAACTGACCGGCAACATACCCTGCCTGATATACATTCTGATACTTCATTCCAGAAGCTTCAATTCCCTGCGGGGAGAAAATCAGGATGTCCTGATCTCCTAACTTAAAAAGGTCAGGACATTCAAACATATAACCGAAATTGGCAAGTTTCCCCTGTCCTCCACCGGTAAGAACACCCCGATACTCCCAATCAAGGAGATCCTCCGATTGCAATAAAGCGACAGCCCCTTTTAATTCTGTTGTCTGTGCACCTACGACCATAAAATACGTTCCATTTTGTACCCACACCTTGGGATCGCGAAAATGGGCTGTAAATCCTTCCGGTAAGTGAACGACGGGGCCCTTCTTGTCAAAATGAATGCTGTCTTCTGAAAGAGCTAAGCACTGATAGGATTCCCGATTACCTTCCTCGTCCTTCACGTTCCCTGTATAGTACGCATATATTTTCCCGTCATGCTCTATGGCACTTCCGGAATAACAACCATTTTTCTCATACCACTCTGCAGGCGTGAGGGCGATGTCTTCATGCGTCCAGTTCACTAAGTCCCTTGACGAGTAATGTCCCCAGAACTTCGCGCCATGCCCTGTCTTAAAGGGCATCCATTGGTAATAAAGATGATAGACTCCTTCAAATTGGATGAATCCATTCGGGTCATTCAGCAGTCCCACAGGCGGCATGAGGTGATAATGAAGCCGGTATGGATCCTGCTCTACAACACCCTTGTGCTTTTCTATTTCTTCATATGCTTCCATTCGCAGCTGTTCATCTTTTGTCATAGTCCTTCACCTTTCCCTAGATGACGGTTTACTTCATTAAGAGTAGGCAAAGCAGTCATCGCACCTTTAGTGGAGGCAGCAAGTGCACCGGAAACGGCTGCAAACCTGGCCATACGGGCTGCTTCTTCTATTGATAAGGATGCAATATCCCCTTTGTATTGATCGACGGAATAGAGGATCCCGGATACAAACGCATCCCCTGCCCCTGTTGTATCCACTGCTTTCACCTTCATGACAGGTACATACTGACGGGCATCTCCTACGTACACAAAGCTTCCTTCTGCCCCCATCGTGATAATCAAGAAAGGAATATTGTATGCTTTCAGTTTGGCTACCCCTGCTTCAATCTCCTTTTCACCAGTGATAAATTCCAGTTCCTCCTCAGAGATCTTCAATACATCCGCTTCAGGTAGCATGCTCTTAATCGTTTCTCGGGCGTTTTCCTCAGAATCCCATAATCCCAATCGTAAATTCGGATCATACGAAACCAATAAGCCATTCTCTTTCGCCACTTTCACAGCATGATGCGTCGCTTCCTTCGCCGGAGAGCTGATCATGGAGATGGAACCAAAATGAAGAATTTTATGGGTTAAGAAATCCTCTTCGTCTATATCATTCACCTGGAGGAATCGGTCGGCACTAGGATCAATATAAAAGTCAAAGCTGCGCTCCCCGTCGTCTCCGTTCGTAACAAATACGACTCCCGAACGGGCATCAGGAGTTAAAAGCATTTGATTGGTCCGAACCCCATATTCCTGAAGAGTCTCTTGCAGGAACCTCCCTAATACATCATCTCCCACTTTTCCTAAAAAGGTAGACCTCGCGCCTAATCTAGCTAGTCCAACTGCCACATTGGCAGGAGCTCCTCCGGGACTTTTTTGATAGGTGGTATTTTGTTCATCTAGAGGGATGAAGTCTATCAGTGCTTCACCCAGTGAGATAATTCCTTGTTTCATATCGAGTTCCTCCTCATTTCGATGGATTCTACTTTAAATATAGCAAATCCTTACTAGTCAGATGACTAGTAAGGATAAAGATTTCTATTTTGCTTCTTCTTTCCACCCCAGTAATAGGGTTGCTGCAAATGCGCCAGTTACAGCGATGATGAATCCGATTCCATAGTTAAGTGGATCTTGAGCAATTGCGAACATCGGAATACCCGTTAGTCCTATTCCGTTCGCCATCACTTGAGTGAATACCACGTACGCTCCACCAAGCGCTCCACCGATGGCTGCTCCTATAAATGGTCGGCGATGCTTCAAGTTGACACCGAAAATCGCCGGCTCTGTAATCCCCAGGAAAGCAGACACGGCTGCCGGTACAGCAATTTCCTTCGTTTTCTTATTTTTCGTTTTAAAGAAGACGGCGAGTGTTGCCCCACCTTGTGCGACGTTCGCCATTGCCCAAATCGGCAGCAAATAGTTTCCGCCGATGTTTGATAACAGCTCAGCCTCGATGGCATGGAAGCTGTGATGAACACCGGTTAATACGATCGTTGAATACAATCCACCGAATATCAGTCCCGCTATCGGACCAGCTGTGTTGTAGACAACATCCAGAACCGTTGTGATTCCGTTGCCAAGGACTCTTCCAAGTGGTCCAACGATCAAGAGTGCAGTAAATCCTGTGAGGATGACCGTCAAGAACGGAGTCACCAATAAATCAACGGTATTCGGTACAATTTTGCGTAAGCCTTTTTCAATCTTTGCCATTAAGTAAACGGTTAATAATACAGGAATGACCGTACCTTGGTATCCGAGCATTTCTACACCAAATCCGAAGAAATCAAGGGTGTCCGGCTGGGCATCGGCAAGACCCCATGGATTCAGTAATGCAGGGTGGGTCATGATTCCCCCGATAACAGCACCTAGATAACCATTCGCACCAAATTCCTTCGCAGCACTCATCCCGATCAAGATCGGTAAAATGATGAAGGCTGCAGAAGAGAACATGTCCAGCATAACGAATAGACCGCTTTCAGGATCGACCCATTTATATGTTCTCATCAGGCCAAGGAGCCCCATTAACATACCAGCCGCTACGATTGCCGGGATGATCGGTACAAAGATGTTTGAGAGTGTACGGGCAAAACGGGCAAACGGGTTCATCTTCCGTTTGGCTGCATCGCTGTGAGACTCACCTGTTGGAGACTTATCTTCAACCGATGCTCCAACAATAGGGCCGAAATGTTCAAATACTTTGTTTACATTCCCTGTCCCGAATATTATCTGGAACTGACCGGAGCTAGAGAATGCACCTTTCACACCATCCAATTCCTCGATGGCACTTTTATCTATCTGACTTTCATCGTCAATCACGAGACGAAGACGCGTCGCACAATGAGTGGCACTTACAACATTATTCTCGCCGCCCAATAACGGGACAAGCTGTACTGCAACTTCACGATAATTCATCATGAATCCCTCCTGTGTTTTCAAAAAAATATTTAATTAAAAAGACTCTTTTCTCAAAGATTGTTGATTTTACATATGGTCTGCTCGGGCTCTGTCAATCAGAGAGTTCTGGATGGTGAGGGGAACTGCTTCGCTTTCCGCGGACGTTCGGCCGAGCCTCCTCAGCTTCGCTTCCGGGGTCTCGGCACGACCGTACTTCCGCAGGAGTCTTCGCAGTTCCCCTCACCATCTTTAAGAGTTTGTCGTGACAGAGCTAAAACATGTCACTGAACAATGTAACAAAAGCAAAATCCTCCTTCCTTAATAGGAATGCTATCTTTGATCACCTTAAATGAGGTTGTTTGCTAAATTTCTTGTTTTTTATTTATTCCTATTTAAGGATTCATACTAAGTTGATTGGAGCGGAAGGTGCTCGACTCCTGCGGGAATTGCGGGAAAGTTGAGACCCCACAGGGCAAAGCCCGAGGAGGCTCAACTCACGCCCCGCGGAAAGCGAGCACCTGCAGCGGAAATCACCCAACACTAGCTTATGCACAAGCAACAAAGTTTCAAAAAGAACCTTTAAAAGAATCAATAAAAAAAGACCTAGTACCCTCAAGAGGATAGAAGTAGGTCAAAGAGAGACGCTTACCATTATCGTCTTAAAGATTCTAGGTCTTGCCTGCATGAACAGTAACAATCCTACTGTATGAAATTGATGAGTTCATTCTACAAGATGAAAGCGATACCGTCAACCCTTTACTTTATGAGGCGCTCTATATGCAGGGCGATATACGCAACCTCTGAAGGTGGGAAGTCAATGCTGTATTCTTGTTGCAGATACTTTGTAATTTCCTTTGAGCACTCGTAAGCCCTTTGGTATTTCATCTGTATCAGTTCAAGCATGTCTTCATCAATGGGATCAAACTGGTCTCCCTGCTCAATCCGATTTAACGCAAAACGGAGATGGGTGATCAATCGTTGGTAGTTGATGCTCGACTCTTCTACTTTTATGGACAAAAAGGACTCTACCTGCTCGACAAATTCCCTCAGAATCGTTGCATGCTTCAACGATTCGCTCATAGACGGGGCATCCATCTTTGCAGTATGAATATGAAGGGCAATATGAGCAGCCTCATCATCAGGGATTTCGATACCGATTTTCTGCCTGATCTCTTCTTTTGCCCACACCCCGACTTCATATTCTTTTTTATATAGCAGCTTGATTTCGTTCAAGAGCTTATTTTGGATTGGGATTCCTTGCTGCAGTCTTTCAAGCGCAAATGAAAGATGATCCGTCAGTGCGATATGGATATGATCGCTAAGAGGGGCATTTAAATGTCCCTCTGCAAAGCTGATGATGTTTTCAGCGATTTCTATATGTTCCTCCGGCAAGGTAGCCAGGAGCTGCTGGAATTTCTCTGATGATTGCTCATGAAGGACAAAGATCTTTTCAATTTTGTTCTTGGGGATGATATCATTTCTCTTCTTCTGAAAAGCAATCCCGCTCCCCATCACAATTTTCTCCTGCGGCCCGTCCACCACTACAACAGCATTGTTGTTTAAAATTCTAAAAATACGCATAGATGTCCTCCGTACAGTTCATTACTCCTTATGTTACCACGATTCAGCGTAAAGATAACATGTAAAGTGTACAGAGCAAAGATTTTCAAATAAGAGTGGAAAGAAATGTTATTATTGTCTTATCTATAGTGTCAGGAGTGAATGTCATGCTGTTCAAGTTAAGAATCCTTTTTTCCACCATCGCTATCGCTTTTGCCCTGTACGGGTTGGTAAGTGAGGATCCACCTGAGTTCATTATGACCGTCATGCTGCTTTCTTTAGGTGCCATGATGTTTGTGATGGGATTTTCAGAATACAATTCCAACAAGAAAGCTTCTGCCTATTTTTCATTCATTGCAGCAGTATTTGTAGGGTTTGTCAGTATTTATTCCCTCTTCTAAGACGATCACAAGAAATATGATATGCTGAGAGAAAAAATGAAAGCGGGAAGAAAATGATTTCTACATATTTTGAAAAAATCCAGGAAAAGTTACATGTTGTTCAAACAGAAGAAGCTGAAAAAATGGCAAAGCTTGCTCAAAAGATATCTTCTTCCATCCAACAAGATGGCATCATCCAGCTCTTCGGATGCGGTCACTCTCACATCCTTGGAGAAGAAGTGTTCTACAGAGCAGGCGGACTCGTTCCGATCAATCCTATTCTGATTGAGCCGCTCATGCTTCATGAAGGAGCCGTACGATCTTCTCAGTTAGAAAGAGCAAAAGGGTATGCGGGTGAGTTTATGCATGCGCAAGATATTCAGCCTCATGATGTGGTGATCGTTCTCTCCACTTCAGGAAAAAATCCCGTTCCCATCGAAGTAGCTCTTCATGCCAAAGAAAGGAACGCTTATGTTGTGTCCATAAGTTCCTTTGATTACGTAAAGAAGGAAACGTCCCGACATTCCAGTGGGAAATTTCTGAGTGAAGTAGTGGACCTTGCCATAAATAATCATTCAGTTGTAGGTGATGCAGTAATGACTGATCCAAGAGTGTCTGTACCGTTCTCTCCATCCTCAACCGTCATCGGCGCGGCGATATTGAACAGCGTCATGGCAGGTGCCATTGAAAACATGGTGGAAGATGGGTTTGAGCCGCCTATCTTCATCAGCGGAAACGTGGATGGTGCAGATGATCATAACGAAGGATTAATCGAAAAATATCGTAAGCGTATACCCTTATTAACAAAAGGATTATAGAGAAAAAGAGTAGGAGCCCATTACAAAATGGGGTTCCTACTCTTTTTCACAGTCTGTCCAGGTTAATTTTGAATTTATATTTATCAGCTCGATAAATCGATCGTACCAATTCAAAAGGGGTACCGTCTTCTAAGAATGAATCACGCTGGATGAGCAGCACCGGCTCCCCGCTCTTCACCTTTAGATGCAACGCATCCTCTTCCGTCACAATGGCCGCTTCCACTGATTGCGTGGCATGGCTGATGTGAAGATTCAGCTCGCTTTCAATATAGTGATACAATGATTTTCCCAATATTTCCTGATTCAATCCTGGGAGCAGCTTCACAGGTATATAACTTGTTTCCAGTGCCATCGGTTCACCATTTGCAAGACGGATTCGTTTCATTGTGTACACAAGTTCCTCCTCTTCTAACGAGAGAAGCTCCTGAATATCTTCACCTACAGGAGAAATTTCAAAATGCAATAATTTGTTGCCTGGCTCTAGTCCTCGGCTCTTCATGTCTTCGCTGAAGCTTGTCAAGCCTTGGAGACTTTGTTCGATTTTTCGATGAGAGACGAATGTCCCTCTCCCTTTTTCTCTATATAACACATTTTTATTCACAAGATTGGTAATCGCCTGTCTCACGGTCATCCTGCTGATTTTGAACGATTCAGCCAGCTCCCGCTCAGATGGAAGGGCATCACCTGGTTTTAGCTCTTCAGACTGTATTAGATGTTTTAGGTGCTCTTCTAACTGATAATACAAAGGAAGAGGAGAATTTTTATTTACCACGAACGCTTCTCCTTTCGAAATAACGGTTTATCTTTTATTTTAGTATATACACCCTGTTTATAACAGACAATTATCCGAGATCTATATGAAAGTGGCAGACGGATTTTGCCAAATAAGATAAACCCGTCTGCTCTCTCCATTAATTTAACTTTCTCAACTCATCGGCAACAAATTCTACATCTGTCCCGACAATGACTTGAAGGTTTTTATTGTTTACCTTCATCACACCTTTAGCCCCGTGTGCTTTTAACGCTTTTTCATCTACAAGTGAGACGTCATTGATTTGTAATCGTAATCGTGTGGCACAGTTATCGATCACTGCCAGGTTTTCTTTCCCGCCAAGATCCTTCAAGAAATGTTCAGCCATTATTTCATATTTGCTATTTCCACCTGAATTCTCATCTGCTACTACCACATCTTCATCATCTTCACGACCTGGAGTTTTCAAATTAAACCTCTTGATCAAGAAGGTGAATATGAGGAAATAGATGATTCCATAAAGAATGCCTACCCCTAATAACAGCCAAGGTTTTTGGCCGATGTTGAAATTTAAGATGTAATCAAAGGCACCTGCTGAGAAACCGAAACCGTGATGGATGCCAAGTACGTACGTGATGACCATAGAACTTGCAGTTAATACAGCATGAATTCCATAAAGAACCGGAGATAAGAACATGAAACTGAATTCAATCGGCTCAGTGATCCCTGTTAAGAATGAAGTGACGGCTAACCCGATTAACATCCCCGATACATTGGCCCGTAAATGTTTTTTCGCTGTCACGATCATCGCAAGGCACGCTGCAGGCAAACCAAACATCATGATCGGGAAGAAGCCTGTTTGGAACGTTCCCGCTGTCGGATCATTCGCAAAGAAACGCGGGATGTCCCCCTTCACAATTTCTCCAGCTGCATCTTTAAATGTTCCAAATTCAAACCATACAAGTGTATTCAATACGTGATGTAACCCCACCGGGATCAAAAGACGATTCAATAAGCCAAACACACCGACTCCCGTTGCCCCGGCCCCGATGATCCATTCACCAATGGAGTTGATCCCGCTCTGGATCGGCGGCCAGACGATTCCAAATATCCCTGCGAGTACTACCATGGACGCAGCGGTTACGATTGGAACGAAACGTCTGCCTCCGAAGAATCCCAGCCAGGCCGGAAGTTTAATATCATTAAAACGGTTATATAATAAACCTGCCACGACCCCGGAGATGATTCCCCCGAAAATCGCCATATTTGAATCGGGATCAAGGGCTTTTAACCCACCCGTTAATACCAAATAACCAATGGCACCAGCTAATCCAGCCGTACCATTTCCATCTTTCGAAAATCCGATTGCCACCCCGATGGCAAAGATTAATGCTAAATTTTTAAATATGGCATCTCCTGCTTCGGACATGAACGCGATTCCTAATAAGTCATCCTGACCTAAGCGCAACAATAACGCTGCAGCAGGAAGAACCGCGATTGGAAGCATGAGGGATTTACCGATTCGTTGTAAGAATCCTAACATATCATTCTCTCCTTTTGTTTCAGTTGAAAGCGTTTAATCAGTCCATATCATATCATCATAAAGGAATAGATGTCTATACCAATTTTATGAATGTAAGTGTTAAATTAACGATTTAATAAAGTTAGATTACAGTTTCACTATAAATTCATGGATCAAACATAAACTGGTATAGACATCTATACTATCTGGTGTTATTGTAGAGATGTAAAGTACTCAAGGAGTGATTTCAATGATCTCAAATATAGAAAAGCTGCTTATTCTAAATGGAAGCATCTATGCAGAAGATACAGTATATGAAAAAGGGTATATCAAAATTGAGAATGGATTGATCACCGAGATGGGTGAACGTTCCCAGTTAACCAATACAGAAGAATATAAAGTGATTTCACTTCCCCATGGGTATAGTGTTGTCCCGGGAATGATAGATATTCATATTCATGGAGTAAATGGCGCCGACACAATGGATGCCACCAGGGAAGCCCTTGATACGATGACCGGGACACTTCCGAAAGAAGGAACCACGAGCTTCCTTGCGACAACCATGACGGAAGCATCCGGTGCAATCGAAAAAGCCTTGAAGGCTACGGCAGACTATATGTCAAACCATCAAAGATTCGGTCAGGCAGAAATACTCGGTCTTCATTTAGAAGGTCCATTCATCAACCAGGATAAGGCAGGAGCCCAGCCTTTGAATCGTATCCAAAAGCCAAATGTGGAAGTGTTCAAAAACTGGCATGCTCTTTCAGGAGAGAATATCAAATTAGTGACCCTTGCTCCTGAACTTGATGATGAATACGAACTGATCCGTTACTTAAAAGAGAATGGGATTGTCGCTTCAGTCGGTCATTCCAGTGCATCCTATGATCAGGTCGGGGAAGCCATCGATGCAGGCCTGTCCCATGTTACACACTTGTTCAATCAAATGTCGGGACTTCATCATCGGGAGCCCGGGATTGTCGGCGCATCCTTCCTTCGAAAAGAATTAATGGTGGAATTGATTTCAGACGGCATCCACGTTCGCCCTGAAGTGGTCCAGTTGGCATTCGATCAAATTACAGACGACCGATTGATCCTCATCACTGATTCCATGAGAGCAAAATGCTTAAAGAATGGACAGTATGATCTTGGCGGCCAAATGGTGACGGTTAAGGACGGGAAAGCATTATTGGACGAAGACACTTTAGCAGGAAGCGTATTGAAGATGAGGGACGCCTTTACAAATATCCAGGAATTCACTACGGGAGATATGAGAAGTGCGATCAAAATGACAGCTGAAAACCCTGCCAGACAGTTAAATGTCTTTGATCGAAAAGGTAGCCTTGCTCCTCGGAAAGACGCAGATATCGTCATATTAGACGAAAACAAAGACGTATACACAACAATATGTAAAGGGATAATAGCCTATATTCGAGAGGATGATACTCATGAAACTAATTGAAGTGAAAGACTACCAGGAAATGAGTCAATTCGCTGCAGACTATCTTTTATCCAAAGTAAAAACATACGATAAGCTGACCCTTGGATTAGCCACAGGCGGAACACCACAAGGACTTTATGAGGCATTGATAAATGACCATAATCAGAACGGGACGTCCTATCGACATGTTTCTTCGTTTAACTTGGACGAATACATCGGATTGTCCGGTAAACACCCTAACAGCTACTTCCATTACATGAATGACCACCTATTCAACCATATTGATATCGATTCAAAAAACACCCATATTCCTTCTGGAAAAGCAGTAGACCTGGAAAAGGAATGTGAGGCCTATGATGAAAAGATCCGTTCACATGGCGGTATCGACCTTCAAATACTCGGAATCGGCAGCAACGGACATATCGGATTTAATGAACCGGGTACATCTTTTGATACCAACACCCACATTGTCGAGCTCGCCGAGTCTACACGTGAGGCTAATGCCCGTTATTTTGACTCGATTGATGAAGTTCCTGCTCAAGCCATCACGATGGGCATTTCTTCGATTATGAAAAGCAAAGAAATCCTTCTCCTTGTTTCAGGTGATGCGAAACAAGTGGCCATGAAAAAGTTAGTAGAAGGAGAAATCTCTGAGAATTTCCCTGCTTCCATCTTGAATCGCCACGAGCATGTCACGGTGATTGCCGATCAAGAAGCACTGGCAATGGTGAAAGGGTTAGAGTTGTTGAATAGATGAAAGGATGAAGATGTGGAGTGAGTATGCTTAGTCCATGTCTGGGGGCGGCGGACAATGGTTCGCCGCATTTATATAGATTAAATCAAAGAATATTATAAAAAAAGATTGACGAACGCTATCAACATTTCTTATAATTAATCTTGACCGATTCACGGGGCATTAGCTCAGCTGGGAGAGCGTTTGGCTGGCAGCCAAAAGGTCAGCGGTTCGATCCCGCTATGCTCCATACATAAAGAAGGCGTCCTTATTTGTAAATAAGGGCGCCTTTTTTTATGTATTTAGATGGTTGACGGTTCATGATCCAGTCCAGTGACAATGAATGTACGACCGTCGACTACTATAATGCATGGAGAGATATCGTCTTTACTTATCAATACCAAAGGAATCCGATCGTTTGATCGGATTCGTACTTTTTTAAAATAAATTGACTTTTCTGAATCCCATAAGTAACATTTTCCTTATAAGGAAAAGCTCGCCGATTACATACGCTTCCTTCTTATTATTTGCACCTGTTCCGGCAAAGAAGAAAGGAGAAGAATACCATGAATCAGTATGGGAACCATGTCCAAAATGAAATCTATCAGAGGAAGGTCCGTCCCTCCATTCCATTCCGGTTTGAAGAGCTTGAACAAAAGGCCCGTGAAAAGCTTGAAGACGGACCCTATTATTATGTAGCGGGAGGTGCCGGGGGTGAAGATACGATGCGCGCCAACAGAAATGCGTTTAACCGCTGGCAGATCGTTCCCCGAATGCTGAATAACGTTGAAAACCGTGACCTGAAGGTGACTTTATTGGGAGAAGTCTACTCCTCCCCTCTTATGCTCGCTCCCATCGGAGTCCAATCCATCGTTCATCCAGATGGGGAGCTTGCGTCTGCACGTGCGGCATCATCCATGAATGTACCGTTCATTGCAAGCTCAGCCTCAACTTACACCATGGAAGAAATCGCTTCTGTCATGGGTAACTCGCGAAGATGGTTTCAGCTTTATTGGAGCAACGACCGTGAGATTGCAGCCAGTATGCTGGGGAGGGCTGAAGCGTCCGGATACTCCGCTATCGTCGTAACTCTTGATGCCCCGATGATGGCATGGCGTGAATCAGACCTTGAAAACGCGTATCTTCCCTTTCTGTCGGGAGAAGGAGTTGGGAATTATGTGAATGACCCTGTCTTTCGTTCAATGCTGAAAGATCCTCCTGAGGTTGACGCGAAGGCAGCTGCCACCCTTTGGGCACGAGTGTTTGGCAATGCCAGTTTGACGTGGGATGACCTGGAGTTCCTGCGAGATCATACAAGCCTGCCGATTCTTCTAAAAGGAATACTACACCCCGAGGACGCAAATCTTGCCATCGTTCACGGAATGGATGGGATCATTGTGTCCAATCATGGTGGAAGACAGGTTGACGGAGCCATCGGGGCTTTAGACTCATTGCCGAAGATTTGTCAGGTTGTGAATGGACGGCTCCCTGTACTATTTGACAGTGGGATCCGACGGGGTGCGGATGTAGTGAAAGCATTGGCCCTCGGAGCGAGTTCCGTTCTCTTAGGCAGACCCTATATGTATGGATTGACCCTGGCTGGTGAACAAGGGGTGAAGGAAGTCATCCGGAATGTACTGGCCGACCTCGATTTGACGTTGGCCCTTTCCGGTCAAGCATCTGTTTCTGAATTGGATCCATCCCTTTTGACCGACTTGAAAAACGTATCATTTTATTCAAAGACAGGAAGACCGGAACAATCTGAGGGAATGAAGTCATAATAAAGCAGCCTCTGTCTGTATGGCAGGGGCTTTTTCGTTCCATTCATTTGGGTCTCCCTCCCCGACTTCTTCCATGGTATACTTTCTTGTACAAAGGGGTTGGTAATTTTGGAAAAATATCCAGTATTTGAAACAGAGCGATTAGTACTACGGCAGATCGGAATGGATGATGTGTCTTTTCTTTATGAACTATACACTTCCGAAGAGGTTCTCCAATACTTCGGGATGAGTCCGATTGAATCAAAAGATGTTGCTGTCAGCATGGTGGAAAACTACGAGAAACACCTTGGGACAGGTGGACCCATGCGCTGGGGGATCGTGGAGAAGCAGTCTAATAGAATGATCGGGACATGCGGATTCCACGGTATTTCCAAGACGTATAAGCGCTGCGAAATCGGGTACGATCTAACCCCGGAACATTGGGGTCATGGGCTCATGGGTGAGGCGCTATCTCCGGTACTTCACTATTTATTTACAGATAAAGGAATGAACCGTGTAGGGGCAGTGATCGTCCCTTATAATAAGGCTTCATCACGAGTGGTTGAAAAGCTTGGGTTCAAGCAGGAAGGCTTACTGAGGGAATATATCCTTCAGGATGAACATGCTTATGACGCATATATGTACAGTTTATTAAAGAAAGAATGGCTTTCAGAGTTTTAGACGAACCTGAAAAGGAAATAATGGTCAGTGCAGATGAAAAAGGAGCTGGTAGTATGGTGCAGCAAATGTTTCATGGATTCTTGCGCTGGCCTTTAGTTGTACGGATATTTTCAATCGCCATTACGTTGATGGTTTCATTCGGAACGATCATTCATTTGATAGAACCCGATACCTTCCCCTCTCTATTTGATGGGATATGGTGGGCAATCATTACGACTTCTACGGTCGGGTATGGGGATTTTGTTCCATTGACCTGGGAAGGAAGATTGATTGGAATTGTTCTCATCCTTGTAGGTGCAGGGTTCCTTTCAACTTATTTTGTCACACTGGCAGCCGAAACGGTCATGACACAAAATGCTTATTTGGAAGGAAGGGCAACCTTTAAGGGAAAAGAACATGTGGTTATAGTAGGATGGAACGAGCGGACGCGGGAAGTGATTAACCAGCTGACTTCCCTTCAATCACAGTGCGATATCATTTTGATCGATGAAACCCTTCAAAAGAACCCCTATAATAATAACCATATTCATTTCGTAAGAGGGACGCCTTTTAAAGATGCTATTTTAAAAAAAGTAAACCTTCATGAAGCTTCGATTGCCATTATTACTGCAGACCAGAATAAGGATGAGATGACCGCAGACATGAATTCCGTGTTAACACTACTGGCGATTAAAGGGAATCATCCTGATTTATATACGGTCGTTGAAATCCTCCAGAAAGATCAAGTGGCGAATGCAAAACGGGCAGGTGCCGATGAAGTAATACAAACGAATATGCAAACAAGCTATGTGATGATGAACAGTATCATTTCTCAAGGTATGTCTAAAACCATCTTAAAATTATTGAATCATTTAAAAGGTAACAATTTAAAGCTGATACCTGTTTCAGAAGAACACATCAATGAGAGCTTTCATTCGTTAAGTACAAATCTTCTAAAGAACAATATCATCCTTTTAGGCATAAAAAAAGGAGAAATCACGACTGTGAATCCTCCTTTGACGACTTTGGTTGAAGAAACGGATGAGCTGCTTGTGATCTCTAACTAGAAAATAGAACGTTCTCCAGCTCTTTTACAAGTTCTTTCCCAACTTCAATATATTCTTCCGGGAAGCTTGCATCAGGATCTTGTGGTTCGGAAAATTGATTGACCGAGCCTGAGAAGGTTCCGGTTGATGCGTAATCGTCCAAGCCACGCTGGTATTTATGAGAGAGAAGGAACGGCTTCCCGAATTCGACCGTTGCCCCCCTTGAATCCAATTGTCCGTCAACAGACGTAAACGGTACTCTCAAATACTGATAGCCCACTTCGTCATCAATTTTATAATCGAAATAGCCGTGATCATAATCCCAATTACCACCTATCGAATATCCAAGCGGCTTTAATAGCTGTTCAAGCTTATACAGTTGGTAATGCTGTCCTTCAATGTTAGATGAAAGCTCTATCACGTGGATCCATCCCCTTTCTTTTAGGGATAGTTTCTCCTAAAGTGAAAGAAAAATGTAAAAAGAGCACTGAGATTTCCCTCAGTGCTCTTTCCTTATTTAAGGCGTTTTTCAAGCTCCGCTTTCTTCTCTTCAAAGCCTGGTTTCCCAAGAAGTGCGAACATATTTACTTTATATGCTTCCACTCCCGGTTGATCAAATGGATTCACACCAAGCAGGTATCCACTCATCGCACATGCTTTCTCGAAGAAGTACACCAGGTAACCGAATGTGAAAGCATCCATCGCAGGGATTTCCACGATCAAGTTTGGCACGCCGCCATCAGTATGGGCAAGCAATGTTCCTTCAAATGCTTTGTTGTTTACAAAATCCACCGTTTCACCGGCTAAATAGTTTAAGCCGTCCAAATCACTGTCAGCCTTCTCGATTTTCAGCTCATGACGTGGCTCTGAAACCTTGATGACTGTTTCAAAAATATCACGGCGTCCTTCTTGAACATATTGTCCAAGAGAATGAAGATCAGTTGAGAAATTAGCTGAAGAAGGATAAATCCCTTTTTGGTCTTTCCCTTCACTTTCCCCAAACAGCTGCTTCCACCATTCTGAGAAGTATTGTAAACCAGGCTCATAGTTAATGAGCATTTCGATTGTTTTCCCTTTATTATATAGCGCGTTACGAACAGCAGCATATTGATAAGCAGGGTTCTCGGTAAGTTCAGATTTACCGAAGTCTTCACGGGCCTGTGCAGCACCGTTCATCATTGTCTCGATTTCCACTCCGCTAACAGCAATCGGAAGCAGTCCAACAGCTGTCAGAACAGAATAGCGACCGCCGATATCATCAGGAACAACGAATGTTTCATAGCCCTCGTCAGATGCCAATGTTTTAAGGGCACCCTTCGATTTATCCGTTGTCGCATAGATGCGTTTGCGTGCCTCTTCCACCCCGTACTTTTCTTCCAGCATTTTTCGGAAGATACGGAAAGCTATTGCTGGTTCAGTCGTAGTACCGGACTTCGAAATCACATTGATGGAGAAATCTTTTCCATCAAGAAGGTCCATTAAGTCCTTCATGTATGTGGAGCTGATGTTTTGTCCAACAAACAGGACCTGTGGAGTGGAACGCTTTTCTTTCGGAAGAGCATTGTAGAAGCTGTGGTTCAGCATTTCAATCGCAGCACGGGCTCCCAAGTAAGATCCACCAATACCGATGACAAGAAGGACATCGGAATCATTTTTAATTTTCTCTGCTGATTTCTGAATGCGGGAAAACTCTTCTTTATCGTACTCAACAGGTAGGTCGATCCATCCAAGGAAGTCGTTTCCTGCACCAGTTTGTTCATGTAACGAATGATGAGCAACCTTTACGGCATCACTTAAATATGTAAGTTCGTGTTCTCCAAAAAACGATAACGCCTTTGAATAATCAAAACGAATGTGTGTCATAACCATCCTCCGATTAAAATATTTTCTTCTATTTCACTTTATCGAAAGCTGACCCGAGAATCAAGAAAGCTCCCTTTATGTAAGCGTGTGCATTGAAAACTTTTTTCAACAACCGTACTCACCGTCTTATATTCCCCTAATTATTGGTGTACAAACCAATACAGAGGGACGGACCTTCACAAGGTCCGTCCCTCCCACATTTCATTATAGTGATGCTCTCAAGATCGCAAGTACGTCGTCTTTGTTCAGTTTATTGAAGTTACCGAATTCGCCGTTGACCATGGCTTTGTCGGCCATCAGGTCCAGCTTGCTGTCGTCGATGTCATAGTCTGCCAAGCGGGACGGTGCTCCGATGCTTGTCCAGAATTCACGAAGCTTTTCGATTCCTTCCAGTGCCACTTCCTCTTCTGATTTACCGGCAGGGTCGACATTGAATACTCGTTCTGCCAGTTGAGCAAATCGTGCAGGATTCACTTTCAGGTTATGCTTCATCCAGTTCGGGAATAGGATTGCCAGACCACCTGCATGCGGGATGTCGTAAACGGCTGACACGGCATGTTCAATGTTATGACTAGCCCAGTCACCGTTGTAGCCCATTTGCAGCATTCCATTAAGGGCAATTGTTCCAGAGTACAGAATCGTCTCACGAAACTCATAGTTTTCAAGATCATTGATCAACTTAGGAGCTGTTTCAATCACAGTAGTCAGAACAGACTCACACATACGGTCCTGAAGTGGTGTGTTTGTTGCATTATTGAAATACTGTTCAAACACGTGACTCATCATATCCACCATACCGTAGATTGTATGATCTTTCGGTACTGTGAAGGTATTCTCCGGATCCAGGATAGAGAATTGGGGGAATGTAACCGGGCTTCCCCAACCATATTTCTCATTCGTTTCCCAATTCGTGATAACTGATCCCGCGTTCATTTCAGAGCCTGTCGCTGCAAGAGTCAGGACTGTTCCGAATGGAAGAGCTTCTTTGGCAAAAGATTTCTTCGTTACAAGATCCCATGCATCACCATCATATTTTGCACCAGCAGCGATTGCTTTTGTACAGTCGATGACACTTCCCCCACCTACAGCTAAAATAAATTCTATATTATTTTCTTTACTTATCTCTACACCTCGTCTGACTGTGGAAAGACGCGGATTTGGTTCTACTCCGGAGAGTTCGAATACCTCGCTGTCAATATCCTTTAATACAGACATTACCTGATCGTATAACCCATTACGCTTAATGCTTCCGCCACCATATACGACAAGCACTTTTTTACCATATTGAGGTACCAATTCTTTCAGCTGTTCTACTTGCCCTTTTCCAAAAATCAATTTGGTTGGATTATAAAAAGTAAATTCATTCATTATTTGTTACCTCCTTGTATTTTATAAGGGCCGAACTATTTCGTTACCCAAAATGTCTTCAACACATTTCCTATTATCGAATATATCATCCCCAAAATGCAAAGAACTTGCACAAGGAAATTTTATTGAAGTCAATATCGTATAGGAATAAGCACAATGGGAAACTTATATATAAGCCATTCAATAAGGAGGAAAACAACATGAGTGCAATTCAACGTATTGCTTTGGTTCTTACCATTATTGGTGCTGTGAACTGGGGACTTATCGGCTTTTTTCAATTCGATCTTGTTGCAGCCATCTTTGGTGGTCAAGATGCCGCTCTATCTCGAATCATTTACGGTTTAGTTGGTATTGCCGGTCTAATAAACCTTGGGCTGTTATTTAAACCAACGGAAGAGCTTGAAAGAGAACCTCATACTGAGCCAACCCGCTAATAGCGGGATTTCCCGTACAACCTAAAAAAAGGTGACCCATCCTCTGGGTCACCTTTCTTATTTCAGTAACTTCTTAATGATCTGCATACCAAATCTTCCACTTGGATAACGGAAGCTTAAATCAAACTTCGTCGTCTGTTTTAAGATACTTTTGTAATGTGAGAAGGTTGAAAAGCTTGATTCTCCATGGTAATTTCCAATCCCACTCTCCCCTACTCCCCCGAAAGGAAGATATGGTGTAACGATGTGCATAAGTGTATCGTTTACACAACCTCCACCGTAGGAAATCGATCCGTTGATTCTCTCCTCTGTAATTGGATTGCTAGAAAATAAATAAAGGGCCAACGGTTTCGGTCGCTCTGTCACAAAGTCAATGACTTCATCAAGCTCCTCATATTCTATGACTGGGAAAACCGGGCCGAATATCTCATCCTGCATCACTGGTACGGTAAAATCTCTTGGCTTCATTAAAGTCGGTTCAATTTTTAAGCTCCCAGAATCCACATTCCCTCCTAAAAGGATTTCACCATCTTCCAAATAGCTTGTTAAACGATTGAAATGACGCTCATTAACAATCCGACCAAATTTATCACTCTTTAATGGTTCAGTTCCATAAAATTCAATAACCGTTTTCTTAAATTCAGTGATAAATTCATCTTTCTTGCTTTTATGAATAAACAGGTAGTCAGGTGCTATACACGTTTGTCCGGCATTCGTCACTTTCCCGAATGCGATGCGCTTGGCAGCCAGAGGTATATCAGCCGTTTCATCCACGATACACGGGCTTTTTCCTCCCAATTCAAGAGTGACGGGAATCAACTGCTTTGCCGCCGCTTCCATCACCACTTTTCCTACTGGAACGCTCCCGGTAAAGAAAATATAATCGAATGGCTGTTTCAGGAGATGCTGTGTCGTCTCCACTCCTCCTTCAATCACGAAAAGCTGTCTTGGATCAAAATGAGTATTGATCATTTGCGCTAATAAAGCTGATGTAGCAGGAGTTAATTCTGACGGTTTAATGATGGCTGTATTACCGGCTGCGATCGCTCCAATGACAGGTGCAAGTGCAAGCTGGATCGGGTAATTCCAAGGTGCGATGATCAATGTAACCCCGTAAGGCTCCGGAACTGTATAGGCTTTCGACCCTATATGGGTTTTCGCCGTCTTGACCTTTTTAGGTTCTGCCCATTCGTCTATATTCTTCAGAACGAATCTAATCTCTTCAAGCAGGATTCCAATTTCTGTCGCATACGTCTCCATTTCAGATTTATTTAAATCTTTTTTCAACGCATCGATGATTTCTGCTTCATGGTTTTTTATGACTGTTGAGAACTTCTCTAACAAGTCTTTTCTATATTGTAATGGCCGCGTAACCCCTGACTTAAAAAATTGCTTATGATGTTGCAGTGATGATTCAACTGCTTCAATAGAAGCTTCCTCAATAATCATTTCAGTTGACACAAGAATCCCTCCGAATCTTTAATGTTCAACAGTTTAAACATAAGAACATTTTTATCGTACGATGATTTTCATATGTTGTCAATTTCAATGATTTTACCCAAATTCAATGCTCTCTAATCATTTCGATATTAAATAGAAAATCCCTTTACATACCGAAAAAAGAACGTATCCCCAATAAATTGAGAATACGTTCTTATCTGATGCGATCGTTACACCCAACCTCTGAATCTAGAGGCTTCAGCCATTTTGCGTGCGCCGACCATGTATGCGGCGAGTCGCATATTCACTCGACGATTCTGAGATGTTTCATATACATTGTTGAAAGCTTCGACAAGTTTAGCATGAAGCTTCTCGTTTACTTCTTCTTCCGTCCAGTAGTACCCCTGGTTATTCTGAACCCATTCGAAATATGAAACCGTTACCCCACCGGCACTTGCCAGTACGTCTGGAACAAGCAGGATTCCTCTTTCAGAAAGAATTCGTGTTGCTTCAAAGGTAGTCGGACCGTTTGCAGCTTCTACCACAATGGATGCTTTAATATCATAGACATTCTCTTCAGTGATTTGGTTTGAAATCGCTGCAGGGACGAGAATGTCACACTCCAATTCCAATAATTCCTTATTTGAAATCGTGTTTTCAAATAGAGTCGTTACTGTACCGAAGCTGTCGCGACGATCTAACAGATAATCAATATCCAAACCAGCAGGATCATGAAGGGCACCATGGGCATCAGAAATGGCGATGACCTTTGCACCTGCATCGTGCATGAACTTCGCTAAGAAACTGCCTGCATTTCCAAAACCTTGGATGACGACGCGTGCACCTTTGATGTCGATGCCTCGTTTCTTTGCAGCTTGGTCAATACAGATGGTGACACCCTGAGCTGTTGCCTTTTCACGACCTTGGGAACCACCAAGAACAATCGGTTTTCCTGTAATGAATCCTGGTGAGTCATTTTCACGAAGACGGCTGTATTCATCCATCATCCAAGCCATGATCTGAGAGTTTGTGTACACATCCGGTGCCGGGATATCCTTTGTAGGACCGACAATTTGACTGATGGCACGAACATAGCCTCGACTTAGCTTTTCCAGTTCAGTGAAAGACATCGTTCTTGGATCACAGATGATCCCGCCTTTTCCTCCACCGTATGGTAAATCAACAATTCCGCATTTCAAGCTCATCCACATGGATAAAGCCTTTACTTCCTCTTCATCCACTTCAGGATGGAACCGTACTCCGCCCTTGGTAGGTCCGACTGCGTCGTTATGCTGTGCACGGTAGCCCGTAAATACTTTGATACTGCCATCGTCCATTCGAACCGGGATACGAACGGTCAACATACGAATCGGCTCTTTCAGAAGTTCAAACATTTCTTCCGTATATCCTAGCTTGGATAAAGCATCATTGATGACATGCTGTGTAGAAGTAAACAGATTAAGGTTTTCTCCCATTGTAAACATTCGCCTCTTTATTATGTGATCTGAAACGTTGTAATTGTAACATATTACCGTATCTTTAACCATTGACTGGGGAAAGAAATAATTTTTATTTTCATGCCTGTTCCAGTTGATTTAAGAAAAAAACTTTTAACCCCAGCGGAAATTATGAGAGTACTTTTTTGATTCTCTCGATTGCCCAATCCAGGTCCTCTTGTGATATGACAAGTGGTGGAGCAAAACGAATGACTGTATCATGTGTTTCCTTACAAAGCAGTCCTTCTTCTTTCAGTTGTTCACAGTATTTACGGGCTGGTTCTTTCAGTTCCACTCCGATAAATAATCCGCTACCACGAACTTCCTTAATCATAGGATTATCTATCTCACGAAGTTTACTCATAAAGTATTCTCCCATTTGAAGAGAACGGTCTGCCAGGTTTTCATCGATCAGTACATCCAGTGATGCGACAGAAACCGCACATGCCATTGGGTTTCCTCCGAAAGTAGAACCGTGGGAGCCGGGGTTGAATACGCCTAATACGTCTTCACTAGCCACAACACATGAAATAGGGAACACTCCTCCCCCAAGTGCTTTTCCTAAAATGTACATGTCAGGATCAACGTCTTCCCACTCACACGCGAACATTTTCCCTGAACGGGCAAGACCTGCCTGAATTTCGTCTGCAATGAATAGAACGTTGTTTTCTTTACATAATTCATACGCTGCTTTCATGAAGCCTTTAGGAGGAAATACGATTCCTGCTTCTCCCTGGATCGGTTCAATAAGGAAAGCGGCTGTATTTGGAGTGATGGCTTCTTTTAACGCTTCGAGATCACCGTAAGGAATCAAATTGATTCCTGGAAGCATCGGGCCGAATCCACGCTTGTATTCTTCTTCTGAAGAAAGGGAAACAGCTGTCATCGTTCTTCCGTGGAAGTTCCCGTTACACGCGATGATTTCCGCACTGTTTTCTGCTACACCCTTCACATCGTACGCCCAGCGGCGAGCTGTCTTGATCGCCGTTTCCACTGCTTCGGCACCCGTATTCATTGGAAGGGCCATGTCTTTACCTGTCATCTTACAAATCTTCTCATACCAAGGTGCTAATTGATCGTTATGGAATGCACGTGAAGTCAATGTCACACGATCCGCTTGATCTTTTAACGCCTGGATGATCTTTGGATGACGATGTCCCTGGTTTACAGCTGAATAGGCGCTAAGCATATCCATATACTTATTCCCTTCAGGATCCTTGACCCATACGCCCTCTGCTTCTGAAATAACGATTGGTAGGGGATGATAGTTTTTCGCACCATATTTTTCGGTTTGTTCAATAATCGAATGAGTACTTACTGACATGAAAGTTCCTCCTTGCTTAAAAGCATTTTATTTTTAATGCCATATGACGAGGCTAGTTAACTGACATGCAAAAAATATTTGCATTTAGAAAACCCTTACACTTATAATAATGCAAAAGATAGTTGCATTTTTCAAGAGTTTTTTTAAAATTTCTTATAATTCCACTCTTTTTGCGGATTCCTTTGATACCACCCCCTAAATCTAACATCGAAGGGTTGGAAAATTTGCGCAAAAAGAAGACAAATAGACGATTCGTTTTGCAGTAAGATCTAACAAAAATGAAGAGGAGAGAGACAGCATGCTGGAATCTGAAAAGCGTTTGTATATGTACGAAAAAGTCGCTGAACATCTCGAATCAGGCGTTCATGTCATCGATTCTACCGGGAGAACCATCATCTACAATCGTAAAATGCGCGAAATCGAAGGCATGGAAATTGAAGACGTCCTTGATAAAAATTTGCTGGATGTTTTCCAATTTCATTCCGAGGAGGAAAGTACCCTTCTTAAAGTTCTAAGCACAAAGGAGCCTACCCTCAACGTGAAGCAAACTTACTTTAATATAAATGGAATCGAAATCACCACGATGAACGATACATTCCCTATTTTTCATGATGAGGTGTTGATTGGAGCGATTGAAATTGCCAGGGACATCACCAAGCTCGAAAAGGTGATGAGGGATCATATACAGAAGCGCCCGAGCAGCTTATATACCTTTGATAGCATTATCGGTAAGCATCACCGCCTGCAGGACGCAGTCGAAACGGGAAAGCGGGCGGCAAGAACTTCTTCCCCTGTGTTGATCTGTGGTGAAATCGGGACCGGCAAGGAGCTTTTCGCTCAAAGCATCCATAACGACAGCGCACGTGCCAACCGTCCCTTCGTCACCCAGAACTGTTCATCATTACGCGATGATATGCTTGAAGAAATCCTATTTCACGAGGAAAGGGAAGGCAGCAGCCCGGAAGATCACCGACCATCCCTCTTCCAACAAGCACAGGGAGGAACCCTCCTGCTCGACGAAATCAACTCCTTAACCCCTTCCCTTCAGAAGAAGCTATTAAACTTTTTTTCCCGAGGGACGGACCTTCCATACGATGTGCGGGTGATGGCAACGGTGAACGAGGATCCCATCGACGCCATCGCAGAAGGACGGTTATTAAAGGACCTCTATTACAGGCTGAGCATTGTTTCAATCTTTATCCCTTCTCTCCGTTCGAGAAAAGAAGATTTATCGGAGATCGTGAACTATTTCATTGACCAGTACAACCACCATTTTGCCATGAGTATCAAGGGGATTTCGAATGAAGTAAGGGAGATTTTCCAACAGTATGACTGGCCGGGCAATGTGAGGGAACTTGAGCATGTCATCGAGGGAGCGTTTAATCTCGTTGGCTTTGAAGAGGAAATCGGTTTCAATCATCTCCCATTTGGTTTCAGGCAGCGCATCCACCACACAGCTGATGGAGGTGAAAGCCAGGATGAATCGGAGTTCCTCTACCAATCCGGAACCGAGATCAAGCCGTTGGAGGTTTTCATTGAAGAAGCAGAAACCTATTATATTCAAAAATCTTTGAAATACCATGACTTTAATATTACCAAAACGGCGAAATCACTTGGAATGAGCCGGCAGAATTTGCAGTATCGGATTAGGAAGTACGGGATCGAACGGAATTCATTTTGAGGGTGTGGCCACTTCTCTTTTTTTGGGGAGTGGCTTTTTGATTGGAGTTGTTTGCTAATGCGATTCTTGTCGATTTTGGAAAATGGCAGGTAAAATGAAAGTATTGGCAGATAAAATTATAATTGGCACGTAAATCTTGAATATGGCAGATAATCATTATTGAGGACTATTCAATGTTTAGAATCCTTCTTCTCCCTTTTACATCCCCACCTAAGATCCCCCCAAACATAAAAGAGCACCAGCCCCTTCATCAGCACCACTCCACTGACAAAAAGACCAGCACTCTCTCCTCCATGCTTATTCCATATGCTGCAAATAAGGAGTCAAATCCACCCCAATACTCTCCGCAAGCTTCTTACCGAGCTCTACATCTGCCCGGAAGAAATTACACACCGCGCGCAAGGCTATTCTTTCGTTGATTTGTGATAGTTCACTGGAAATATTCTTCACTACTTGCTCTTTCACTTCATCCGGGTAGCTTCTGTAAATGCGTCCGGCCTGACCGAAATCATCTGTTTTCCGGATTTTCTGTCTTCCCCTTTCACCCGTCATCGGCTGATGTATTTCCGAATATCCCGCCACTTCTTTTGGTGTATCATCGAAGCTGTTAGGCTCATAGTTCACTGAGCCCGTCTGTTGCTTAAACGGCATATGTCCGTCCCTTTGATTATTCGCCACCTGAGCAAATGGACAGTTGATCGGGAGCTGGAGGTAGTTGGCACCTATCCGGTAACGCTGTGTATCAGAATAGGAGAATAGCCTTCCTTGCAGCAACTTATCTTCAGAAGGCAGCATTCCGTTCACAAGCACTCCCGGATTGAAGCCCACTGATTCCGTTTCCGCAAAGATGTTTTCTGGATTTTCATTTAAAATCATCGTACCGACAAAGTGAGATGGGATGTCATCTTCTGACCAGTCCTTCGTCGCATCGAGAGGATCGAAATCGAAGGAATCCATATCCATTGGATCCAGTACCTGAACATACAGATCCCATTCAGGGAAATCTCCTTCTTCAATCGAATCATATAAATCACGGCTTGCATGGTTAAAATCTTTCCCTTGAATCTCAGCTGCTTTTTCCGCAGATAAATTCTCAATTCCTTGTTTCGGCTTCCATCTAAGCTTTACGTACACTGTATTGCCAGCTGCATTTACCCATTTATACGCATGCACACTTGATCCGCGCATTTGTCTATAGTTCGCGGGGATTCCTTCATCCGTGTAGAGATGCAGGAGCATATTGGTTGATTCCGGAGTCAAGGACATGAAATCCCAATATCTCTCAGGTTCTTGGATATTCGTTTGCGGATTAGGTTTTAATGAATGAACCATATCCGGGAACTTCATCGCATCACGAATAAAGAAAACAGGAAGGTTGTTCCCGACAAAATCCCAGTTCCCTTCTTCTGTATAAAATTTCACGGCAAACCCCCGGGGATCCCGTAAGGTTTCTGGAGAATGCTGGCCATGGACGACGGTCGAAAAACGGGCAAATACAGGGGTTTCTTTGCCAGCTTCCTGAAAAAGTGCGGCTTTTGTAAATTTTTTCATACTGTTTTTTGTAATGAATACACCGTGTGCCCCAGCCCCCCGTGCATGCACGACTCTCTCAGGAACTCTTTCACGGTCGAAGTGAGCCAATTTCTCAATTAGCTGATAATCTTCTAGCAGTGCAGGTCCTCTTTCTCCAGCTGTAATTGAGTTCTGGTTATCGCCAATCGGGGCGCCTTGATTCGTTGTGAGTTTTCTTTTATCCACTAAAAAACACTCCTTTAAATTATAATTATTATTAAATGATTATAATTTTATTTTAATCATTTGAAAATGAAAGTCAATCACAAATTATAATAATTTCAAATTAATAATCATTAAAAATAGTGAAATCAGGCATAAAAAAAGAGACAACCTATACTATAAGTTGTCTCTAAAAAATATTATCGAGTTTGGAAGAGTAGAACCAGAACCTTCACGTTCATGATTTGATCAATTTAGAATCCGTGATAAAGCGTACGCCTTCCGTGGATTCCAAAGAGAACACTCCTCCCCTTCCTTCTTTTACATCCAATATGATCCGGAAATGCTTCCAATACTCATATTGTTGTTCGTTCATATAAAAAGGACAGTCGGCTACAGTACCTACTAATACATCACTGTCACCGATGATCAAATCATCCTGACTTAAACACATAGGAGAACTGCCATCACAACATCCTCCAGACTGATGAAACAAGAGTGCACCATGCTTGCCTTTTAACGTTTCAATCAGATGGAGGGCCTGTTCTGTTGCCTCTAGTCGCTGTTCCATTTTAGAAGAATCCTAACGCTTTAGGACTATAGCTAACTAGTAGATTCTTCGTTTGTTGATAGTGTGATAGCATCATTTTATGATTTTCACGACCGATACCGGACATTTTGTATCCACCGAATGCCGCATGTGCCGGGTATTGGTGATAACAGTTCGTCCATACGCGTCCTGCTTGAACCTCTCTACCGAAACGGTAAGCCGTGTTCATGTCACGAGTCCATACACCTGCTCCAAGTCCATAAAGAGTATCATTGGCGATTTCAAGGGCTTCTTCTTTCGTTTTGAACGTTGTAACGGAAACAACAGGGCCAAAGATTTCTTCCTGGAAAATACGCATTTTGTTGTTGCCTTTGAAGACGGTCGGCTTCACATAGAAACCTGCTTCCTGTTCTCCATCCAGGGTATTTTGCTCACCCCCGATGAGTAATTCCGCTCCTTCTTCTTTCCCAATTTCAATATAAGATAGTATCTTATCCAATTGTTCTTGAGAGGCTTGGGCACCCAGCATTGTATCTGAATCTAACGGGTTCCCCTGCTTGATTTGTTTCACGCGTTCGATTGCACGCTCCATGAACTTATCGTAGATCGATTCCTGGATTAGCGCTCTTGAAGGACATGTACACACTTCTCCTTGATTAAGGGCAAACATCACGAAACCTTCAACTGCTTTATCAAGGAAATCATCATCCTGATCCATTACATCTTCAAAGAAGATATTGGGTGATTTACCACCAAGCTCCAATGTAACAGGGATAATGTTTTGAGAAGCATATTGCATGATCAGGCGGCCTGTTGTCGTTTCACCTGTGAAGGCTACCTTACCAACACGCTTACTTTGAGCAAGAGGTTTTCCTGCTTCCACTCCAAATCCTTGTACCACATTCAGTACACCTTTAGGCAGCAGGTCTTCAATGAGTTCAATCAGAACCATGATGGAAGCCGGTGTTTGCTCGGCAGGCTTTAAGACTACACAGTTTCCTGCAGCAAGGGCAGGTGCAATCTTCCATACACCCATCAGAATCGGAAAGTTCCAAGGAATGATTTGGGCTACAACCCCGATCGGCTCATGGAAATGATAAGAGACCGTATCATTATCGATCTCACCAAGAGATCCTTCCTGGCCTCTGATACAACCGGCGAAATAACGGAAGTGGTCAATCGCAAGAGGTAAGTCTGCCGCTAATGTTTCACGAACCGGCTTACCATTATCCCATGTTTCGGCTACTGCAAGCATTTCTAAGTTTTCTTCCATACGATCCGCGATTTTATTTAAGATAATGGATCTTTCCGTAGCAGAGGTTTTACCCCATGCGTCTTTTGCTGCATGTGCTGCATCCAATGCCTTTTCTACATCCTCTTTGTTTGAACGGGCAATTTTCGTGAAAACTTTCCCCGTGACAGGTGATACATTTTCAAAGTATTCTCCACTTGCCGGCGGCACATATTCTCCACCAATAAAGTTCTCATACTTGTCCTTAAATTGTACCAATGAACCTTCAGTATTCGGATTATTATAAAGCATCTAAGATCCTCCTGTAATTATGTATTTTTCTGTTAATTAAGCGCTTTCATTATTATTATAGGTCATTTAGGAGGTACGGACAAGTATATTGTTCAAAAATTCTTTATTTTTCGTTAATTTATGATAAATTTCTCTACCAATAGGCAGATTCCCCTCATCAAAAAAAAACACGATGATCTCATCATGAGTATCATCGTTATTTTTATGAATATTTAATTTTACTGTATACTTTCGAGGGCACAATATCCTCATCAGACATAAGATGTCCATGATTTTTCTTTAGTGCCTCTTCCAGATGATCCGGCATCTTTTCTGAATCATACGCACAGACTACGGTCATATTATGCTCATGAACCACTTGATCGGTTTCTGTTTCGAACCACTCGATGATGGAACAAGGATCTTCCAATGCCCCCCATTCGACATTGGTCCAGGATCGGAAAGAAATTCCATGTTCTAAATAAGGAGCAATGGTTTTCTTTAATTGCTCATAAATGGCTGGAGGATGATAACTTCCGCTTGATTGATAAAATTCAAAGTTACTGATAGCATGGACTTTTTCCAATTGTTTACTAGTTAATTGGGTGTTTAGGCGTTTTTGTAATACATTCATATTTCTTTCGTTTTCAATTAAGATGACGATTTCCCCGTTTTCAATTCCTTCAAGTGTATACGTTATGGCATTATTCAAATACCGTTTTCTGTCTTGATAAGGATAAAGAACATGAGTACATTCATTGCCGGCTATAAGCTTACTTATCTTCTCTTTCAAATTTTACCACCTCCCCAATTTATCTCTTGTAGTACTATTTCTATAATATATTTGTAAAACCCTCTTTTATAAAAGGAATTCATACGATTGTAAGAAATTTGAAATAAGAAAATAAAAAAAAGACTGCCTATAAGAAAGACAGTCTCTTTACTATTTATATTATTTCTTAATTAGATCTTCACGTTCTGATTGCTCGATCCACTCTTCAAGTTTGTCTTTAAGAGTGTTGAAGCCAGCTGGTGTTGTTTCTTCGTTAGCTTGCTTTACACTTCCTTGACCTTGACGGCGAGGTTTTTTAGCTGCTGCAGGTTTTGCTTGTGGTGCTGCAGGAGCTTCTTCTGTAGCACGGATAGAAAGGCTGATTTTACCAGCTGCTTCGTCCACTGATAATACTTTAACCTTTACTTCGTCGCCTACTGAAAGGTGCTCGCTAACGTCTTTAACAAAGCCGTGAGTGATTTCAGAGATATGAACTAATCCTTGTGTTTCTTCGTCAAGTGCAACGAACGCACCGTATGGTTGAATGCCTGTAACTTTACCTGTTACAACAGTTCCTGTTTCGAATTTTGTAGTCATGGTAACACTCCTAGTATATATATTATTTTTCGTCTTTACACGCAATTGTAGATTATATCATAGAATCCGTGATTCGGCAAAAGTTTATTCTATCAAACCTCTGCAACTAAACCCATTTTCTTCGATTTTCCACCTATAATTGCTTTCTCACTAGTTATGCTTCCCAATTATTAAAATTATTAAAACAGAGTAAACTTAGCTCTCTTTATATAGTTCTTCTGTCTCTGAAGACAAAATGACCGGTGTCGTCTGAACCCAACGATCTGGCTTAACGAAATTTTCATGCCTTAATTCATCATATACCTCTTTCAGATGGAGGGATGTTGTGTAATCTGGGTACTCTTTCAATATATATAGGTAGGTTTCTTCTACATTTGATTTCAATTTATCACTTTCATCAAAGATGGGTTGATACACATTTCCATCTGTAAAGTTTTGATAGAGGGTATCGTATTCATGCTTCACTTCTACTCTGAACCTTGAGTTATCCGGCAGTTCCTTTAATATCTTTTCGTAGTCCATCAAGCGATCAGCTGCTTCCTTCCATGTCCCTGTAAATTCCCCTGCTTTAATGACTGAATCAAAACGGGTAATCATATACAATTCATATCCTTCCGGTAAGGCTTCACGATTCGTGATCATCCTGAAGTATTCGACATCCAATGTAGTTTCAAGTCGGTCCGTTTCACTGTTATACGATAGCTTAACTGCATTATTGAATATTCCATCCCGTAACAACCATAGTTTGGGGGGATAGTCGTTTTTCATATGGTTGAACTCCTTCATATTGAATTCTCCGTTCTCAACATAAGGCTTCCAATATTCACTATACTTATTCAACTCCTCCTCATATAGCGGGAGGATATCTTGTTCCTTTTTAATAAAATCATCAACCCATACTTCTGCTTCTTCCTTCGTTAAAGGAGCTTTCAGATTTTTCATCATCACATCAGGAGTAGCCAATATCTGAGTCAACTCGTCACTCGCTCTCTGGACCCACTCCACTTTTCTTTCATTTGAGAAGTCCCGCTTTGGAATCGATTCGATATATATGAGTTGCCTCCCTGCATCCCGTGCGATCCCAGTCGAATTAAATATGCCTTCCGTAAACCCGAGCCGCTCCATTGCTTGAGTTTTCCTTAATTCATATTGAGCTTTCGCATCTTCTATCTCCCTTTGAAGTCGTTGGTCTGACTCACCGGCAAAATCCGCTTGATTCCCATTCTGTCTTCCCGGTTCATCCATCGTAAGCTGCAAGATGAGAACCGCACCAATCAGAAGGACACCAATGAAACTTGCGATGTATGGCCAATGAATTAGTGGTCGCTTCTTTTGGGATTTCCCTTCTTGTTTTATGGCTTGTATGATGTCTGAGGGATTGGTCTGATCCGGGATTTTCTTATACGATTGATTTAATAATTCCATGCGTTTTTCAAGCATCTTGTCATCCATTCAATCTCCCCTCCCTTTTTTCAGCCTCTTCCAGTTCTTTTTTCAAGAGGTTTTTGCCTCTTAACAGTCGTGTTTTGACAGTAGATAAATTGATTGACAGTATTTCAGCCATTTCTTCATACTTCTTTTCATGAAAATAATAGAGGATGATTGGTAGTTGATATTTACCATCCAGCTTTTGAATGCATTCGTGGAGCATACGATCCTCTTCCTGCCTCAGGATACGTTCTTGAGGAGTAATGACGTTTTCTGAAGGTTCATTTCCGATTTTTTTCACTCGATTGTTATGCTGATTTTCTTTTCGTTTAAAGTCCCTCGACACATTTAAAGTGACTTTATAAAGCCAGGTTGTAAACTTCGCATAAGAGAACCCGTCCAGAAATCTGTATACACGAATGAACACTTCCTGGGTGATATCCGGTATATCAGCGATGGAATTCCCCATCTGATAGGCAAACCGTTCAACGATGGGAGAATAATAAGTGATTAAATGGCTATATGCCTGCAGGTCTCCTTTTTTTGCACGTTCGATCAAGTGCTCATTTTCCACTCGTACCTTCCCCCTTTCTCTTTGATGCTTTCATTTATGTAACGTTCGTAAGGTGGATTTTGTTTCATTTATTTACAATTGAATCCATTCTTTTAAAACAGACAAAAAAAAAGCCTGACCCAATGAACATCGGATCAGACTAATTCTTTACAGTGATTGATTTCTTCTTTCGTTGCTTTTGGATAAATGGCAAGGCATAAAGCATGAAGGCTGCGATATGAGCGAATGCAAGGTTGGCAACAAACAGGCTCCAAAGCGTTACATGTCCCCATCCTCCAAGTTCCGGAACCGCTACGTAATAAATAAACACTGCCCATAAGGCTATAACAAATGGGATATGAAGAACCGCCCACTTACGATGTTCAATCCAAAGAAATAATGGAGTAGCCGTTGCGATAAATAGATATACAAGAAATACATCCATAGTAAATTCCTCCAATCTGATAGTAAACGCTTTCAATTATGGCGAAAAAAAGAATAATTTGTGAACGTTTTGTTACAATTAGTATACTACATTTCAGAGAAAATTCCAGCCCATTCATCATGTTTTTGACTACTTTTCTAGAAATTAGGTTAATTGTAATGTTTTCAAACGTTTTCACACATAATAAATGGAAATACATTTGGTCATATATATTCCCTAACATTTATTTGATGGCATTTCCTCCATATTTCTTATATATTGAAAATTTAAAAATCCGGTGTACAGAGGGTGTAAAACATAGTACGATTGAAAAATCTTATTTTTTCGAAAGGAGGATCTTAATCATGGCCAAAAAAGAACAATGGACTTCTAAGATTGGATTTATTCTGGCGGCTGCCGGTTCTGCTATAGGACTCGGAGCCATTTGGAAATTCCCGTATATGGCAGGTGCAAATGGAGGAGGTGTCTTCTTCTTACTCTTTATCCTTTTCACCGTTTTAATCGGTGCACCCATCCTTCTGGCAGAGTTTGTCATCGGAAGACGGGCGGGAGCCGACGCCGTTACTTCCTATAAAAAATTGGCGCCTCATTCTTATTGGCATTGGATCGGCTATTTAGGAACGGTTGTTTCTTTTATCATATTATCTTTTTACAGTGTTGTAGGCGGATGGATCCTTTCTTACTTGGCCCGGAGTGTGACAGGCTCTTTAATCGGGAAATCTCAAGAGGAATACGGAACCTTATTCGAGAGCATCATTGCAAACCCAAAAGAAGTGCTGATTGCACAATTCCTCTTTATTGTCATCACAGTACTTGTCGTACAAGGCGGGATTCAAAAAGGGATTGAACGGGCAAGCCGTTATATGATGCCGGCATTATTTATTTTATTTATTATTTTAGTCATCAGATCCCTTACCTTGGAAGGTGCAATGGAAGGTGTCCGCTTCCTGTTATTGCCGGACTGGAGCTATCTGAATGGGGAAACGGTATTACTTGCGTTAGGTCAAGCATTCTTTGCACTAACGGTCGGACTTTCTGTCATGGTGACGTATGCATCCTATCTTTCAAAAGAGGACAGCATGCCAAGATCCGCCATTAGTGTATCCGGGTTAAATATCTTTATTTCATTATTGGCAGGGTTGGTCATTTTCCCTGCTGTGTACGCCCTTGGTTTCCAACCAGATGAAGGACCTGGAATTGCTTTTGTGGTTCTGCCAGCCGTGTTTAATGAAATTGCCTTCGGTGGCATTTTCTTAACAGTGTTCCTGATTTTACTGTTGTTTGCAACCCTGACATCTGCTTTCTCCATACTTGAAATCGGGGTCGCGGCCTTTTCGAAAGGGAATCAATCGAAACGAAAGCCATTTACATGGTTAATAGGGATTCTTGTGTTTTTTGCAGGTATTCCAAGTGCCCTTTCATTTGGTGTATTCGGAGATTTCCTCATTCAAGGAAAGAACTTCTTTGACTTTGCCGATTATATTACGAGTAATTTTGGATTGCCGATAGGGGCATTATTGATCAGTATTTTCGTCTCCTACCGATTAAAGCGAGAAGATGTATGGAGCGAAATCCAATCTGGTTCGTCTATATCACCGGCCCTGTTCAACAGCTGGATCTTTCTATTGCGCTACATCGTACCAGTGGCCATCATACTTGTTTTCATATCATAAATGAGAGGTCCGTCCCTGTAGGCGGGCCTTTTATTTTTAACATTTTGTTCACGAGAATGCGGGCTTTTTTTTTCAAAATGGTGATAAACTGTAGATATAAGGAAGGTATTCTATGGGGAGGGACTTTAGCATGTCACACTTTGGTGAGAATTTAAAAAGGGTACGCGAAGAGCGAAAACTATCTCAACAGGAGCTTGCTTTAAGGGCCAGATTAGGTACAAAGACAATCGAAAAGTATGAATCCGATCTTCAGATTCCCGATACGCAAACGATTTTAAAGCTGTCTACTGTCCTTGATATACCCGCTTCTGAACTGCTGGAACGGGAAGTGAAAGACCATCCTCCAGCAGGCATTGACGCTGAAATGGAACAGCTGATCAAAGAGTTGGGGCCAAAAAGAACAAAGCTGATCCTCCGTAAGGCAAAGGAATTCTCTGAAGAAGATTTCCTGCGTGTGATGCAAATGTTGTATGAACTGAAATATGAAAAGAGCGAAAGCTAAAAACTTTTTATGAAATGATGTATATATAGTGAAAAAAGGGGTCATACTGAAAATAAGCTTTCTAAGTATTCCCCCTTTTGTTTTCATTTGTTGGACGATATTTTATCGTCCTATTTTTTTTTGCCCAAATAAAAAAGTGACAGGCACAAATATGTTCTTTTGTCCTGGCACCCTTCATTTCCTAACTATGATTCTCAACAAATCGCTTCATCCGTTTTACGGCTTCCTGCAGCTGCTCCATACTTGAGGCATAAGAACAACGAATATATCCTTCTCCGCCTTTACCGAACACGTTACCGGGTACAACCGCAACTTTCTCTTCCATAAGAAGCTTTTCTGCAAATTCCTCTGAAGTCATTCCTGTTTTTTTAATGGAAGGAAAGGCATAGAACGCTCCCCCCGGGGTATGGCAGGTTAATCCGAACTCATTGAGGGAATCAACAAAATAGTGTCGTCGATGACGATAGCTTCTCTTCATTTCCATCACATCATCCATCCCTTTATCGAGTGCCTCCACAGCAGCATGCTGAGCAGGAGTAGACGCACACATCATGGCGTATTGATGTATTTTAAGTAAGGATGAAGCGATCTCTTCAGGAGCACAAATAAACCCCAGTCTCCACCCCGTCATGGCAAACCCTTTCGAGAATCCATTGATTACGAGTGTCCTTTTTCTCATATCCTTTAAAGAAGCAATGGACACGTGGCGATGATCATAAGCAAGCTCAGAGTAAATCTCATCTGAAAGTACAACTAGATCATGCTTTCGAATCACTTCTGCCAACTCTTCCAGGTTCTCTCTTTCAAGGACCGTCCCCGTTGGATTATTGGGCGAACATAATAAGACGGCTTTTGTACGCGGAGTGATGGCTGCTTCGAGTTCTTCGGCTGTTACTTTGAAGTCATTTTCCGGCTTGGTTCCGATCGTTACAGCTACACCACCTGCCAATTGAACAAGAGGTACATAGGAAACGAATCCAGGTTCCACCACAATGACCTCGTCTCCTTGATCAATGATTGCCCGCATACTGATATCAAGGGCTTGAGAGGCACCGACCGTCACAATGATCTCATCTTTCGGATCGTAGTCTACGGAGTAGCCCTCTTTCATATACGCGGCTATCTTCTCCCTCAGCTCCAGTAGACCTGCGTTCGCTGTATAGGAGGTGTAGCCTTGCTCCAAGGAAAGAATCGCGGCTTCCCGCACCGTCCAGGAGGTAATGAAATCCGGTTCCCCAACCCCGAGCGATATGACCCCTTCCATATTTGCTGCCAAATCAAAGAATCTCCGGATACCGGAAGGCTTTAAGTTTTTCACAGATTGAGATATGTAGGATGTCTTGGTTTTCATGGAGACACCACAATTCGTTTATCTTCACCATGATCACCAAAGATGGTGCCGTCATGCTTATATTTCTTCAATTGAAAATGAGTTGTTGTAGATAAAACGGAATCCAGAGTAGACAGTTTTTCAGAAACGAATGTAGCAACTTCATGCATGGTCCGGCCCTCCACCGTTACAGAAAGGTCATACGCCCCAGACATTAGATAAACACTTTTTACTTCTTTGTAACGATAAATACGATGGGCAACTTCATCGAATCCCACTCCCCTTTTCGGAGCTACTTTCACATCGATCATGGCCGTTACCCCTTCATGACCTTCTATTTTGGACCAATCCACAACGGTACTATATCTGACAAGAACATTGTCTTTTTCAAGTCTCTCAATCGCATTCTCTATTTCCTCTGTTGTCACTTGAAGCATCTTCGCTATATTCTCTGTGGAAATCCTGGCATCTTTCTGTAAAATCCTTACCAAATCAAGCTCCATTTCTCTTAGTTGCATTCCGCTTCCTCCTCATCACCACTAAATGGTTTTATTATATCAGAAGTAACTGTTATGAAAAGAGGGATCCTCACTTTAAATCTATTTTCCCCATTACATCCATAATTACAATTGGATATGAGACAACTTTCGAATTCAGGTGTTAAATGCGGAAATAGGGGTAAAATATCTGTAAACTTGTAGAGAGGAGTGACGAAGTATGCAAGAACAAGACTTTGCAAAGGTGGTTCAGGTGAATGGTGCCAATGTTTATTTTGAACATCATCAGCATCCCGAAGCCACGGAAACCTTCGTCCTTCTTCATGGATTTCTATCATCAACCTTTAGCTTTAGACGGCTTACTCCTCTTTTGAAAGAAAATTATAATGTCATTTCCATCGATCTCCCTCCCTTTGGGAACAGTGAGAAGAACAATCGATTCATCTATTCTTACGACAATCTGGCCAACACGGTCATCGCCTTATTAGACCACTTGAATGTTAGCAACGTGCATTTAACCGGCCATTCCATGGGCGGCCAGATCGCTCTGAACGTGATGAAAAAAGCACCCTCCCTAGTCGAAAAGGGCGTACTCCTGTGCAGTTCCGGCTATCTCAAGAAAATGAAGTGGCCAGTCACGATGCTGAGTCATATTCCCTTTTTCCATCTGTATGTAAAACTGTGGCTTACACGATCAGGGATACGGAATAACCTTGAAAATGTTGTACATGATTCAAAAATGATCGATGATGAAATGATGTTTGGGTATCTGAAACCATTTCTGGAGGATGATATTTTCAAGGCATTGACAAGGATGATTCGAGATCGTGAAGGAGATTTATCTGAGAGCGAATTACGCAACATCCAAACACCTTGCCTCCTTGTGTGGGGAGAACATGACAGAGTGGTACCTTTATCCACGGGACATAAGCTGAAACAGGATATCCCGAACTCCAGGCTGGTGATCTTAGAAGAAACCGGCCATCTCGTTCCTGAAGAGAAGCCTGAAGAAGTATTGGAACATATCCATCAATTTGTATCAGCCCCTCTTGAAGGAATTACAGAGGATTCGGAGACACAGCCTTTATACAAACAAGGACTTTCCCAAACGCTCATATCTGAAACGTAGGGAGAAGTCCCTTTTTTATTTCTAAAAGAAGTTAAATCAGTCACGATCCGTTATAAGGATAAACAAATAATTTTCATCTTTTTCAAATACATCATATGATTATATTAATCATTACATATTTAGAAAGGGGACAAATTCGTGAGTAAATTCGAAGAAATCATTAACCGAAAAGGGTCATCCTCCGTAAAATGGGACCTGACAAAGACGGTGTTTGGGAGTGACGATGTTCTGCCTATGTGGGTGGCAGATATGGATTTTCTGCCGCCACAAGATGTGTTGGATGCCCTCCAGGATCGGCTGAAACACGGGATCTTTGGTTACACCTTTGTTGGAGATGAAACGGCAGCAAGCATTAAGGAATGGGTCCAAAAACGTCACGGCTGGGACATTGAGAAAACGTGGCTCCAATACAGTCCAGGAGTCGTGCCGGCGATTTCCACGATTATTCAGGCACTTACTGTTCCGGGAGATAAAGTGCTCGTACAATCTCCTGTCTATACACCCTTTTTCAGCCTGGTGGAAGACAATGACCGGGAAATTGTAAATGCTCAACTGGATTATGGTGACGGAAGCTATTCTATCGATTTTGGTGCATTTGAAGAAGCTTTGAAAACAGGTGTGAAGCTCTTTTTATTATGTAATCCACACAATCCGAGCGGTCGTGTATGGAAAAAAGAAGAGCTAATGAAAATAGCTGAATTATGCCATCAGTACAATGTGGTGATCGTGTCGGATGAAATTCATTCAGATCTGGTTTATGAAACTCATACCCATATTCCACTGGCATCTCTCAGTGACTCGACCAGAGATATCACGATCACGTGCATCGCACCAAGCAAAACCTTCAACCTTGCAGGATTACAGGCTTCAGCCATGATTACTCCCAATCCGGATCTCCGGGAAAAAATCGCCGCCATTCATAAAAAACAGGGCTTCTTCACTCTCAATACGTTTGGGATTGTCGGAATGGAAGCAGCCTATCGCTTTGGCGGGGCATGGCTGGAAGAGATACTAGTGTACCTGCAGGAAAACGTGAGAGTCACGAAGGAATTCATTGGAGATCACCTGCCCCATCTCCAATTGGTGGACCCTGAAGGAACTTATTTGCTCTGGATAGATTGTACAAAGATGGAACTCTCTGATGAAGAGCTCAAGGAGCGTCTATTGAACAAAGGAAAACTCGCATTGGAACCGGGAACAAAATACGGACCTGGCGGGGAAGGCTTTGTTCGAATGAATATTGCCTGTCCAAGAGAAACGTTGATGGATGGGTTGGAGAGGTTGCGAAAAGCTTTAAACTAATGTAAAAAAAACGGGAAGAGTTGCCGGCAACTCTTCCCGTTTTTTGTTTTGTAGCAGTGAAGCCATCGCTCTGGTCGATGGGCATTTTTTCATATTTAGTTGTACCTGGTACGTTCCAGTCATTTGTACCAGGTACACACTGTGTTACAACTCCACACTCATTTTATTTCTTCTTATCACTCACAATTTCCCCGCAGGCAATACGTTTACCGGAATCTCCTGAAGGCTGGGTCATCCCATCATCTTTGTTTTCATCGATGACCAAAGACGTCCCATCTTTGGTGAAAAGGGAAGTCTTCCCTTTCGTCAAGGTGACACCACCTGCCATCAGTTTGACTTTTGCTGTGCCATCATCCTCGACAATGATGTTAGGAAGATCTCCTCCATGTGACCCCTCAGGATGCAGAAGTCCATGTTTTTTATCATCAGGATTGAAGTGATTCCCAGCAGATACAAAATCCGGTCGTTCACATGCTCCTTTTTCGTGGATGTGAATCCCATGTTCACCGGGGGGCAAACCTTCAAGGTCCAATCCGACTTCCACTCCATCCGACTTCTCTTGCAGGGTCGCTTTCCCTAGTGAATCCCCGCTCTCGTTTTTCAATTCCACTTCTACCTTTTTAGGGTTTTCGATGGCACATGCCCCAAGTAATACACTTATCATGATCATATATAATAGTGATGATTTTTTCATTTTGCACTTCCTCCAAATCTGCGTACTCTTCCACCATTGTTGACGTTTGAGTGAAAAAGTATTCCTCTTTTTCACCCAAAAAGAAGCTGTTGGGTCTGAGGCGGTGATAGATGAAAGTAGTGTTGAATCAACACAACAAAAAAACACGCCTATACATTTAAGCGTGTTCCACTCTTTTTATTCTGATTCCCTGTTATGCTTCCCGGCTTCCTCTTCCATCTTCTTCGTTTTCAATTCTTCACGCTTTGAAACCTTTATAATTAAACGGAACGTCAATAAGGCAGCTATTAAGAAAATGGCCATCGTAATGCTTGCAGGGATATATTCCGACTTATCTTCAGGAAAGTATAGAAACAAGTTTAGTACATAATAAGAAAGCATCGTAAGCTCCTTTCAAAAAACAAACTCTTCGTCTATTATACCAACACTGCCGGGGACAAACCAACTTGAAATCGCTACGTTTTTAACGATTTATTGAACAGGCCATGAAACAAGCCTCGACAATTTCCGAGGAAATATCCGGTTACCCTTTTAGAGCCCCTCCCCCCAAAAAAAAAGAGCCCTAAACCCCAATTAGGGTTTTTAGCTCTCTCACTACTATTTTACAACCTTAATATTTTCAATCACAATATCTTCTTTCGGAAGATCGTTCTCACCAACTTCTACATTGGCCATTTCATCGACGATGTCCATTCCTTCGACCACTTGACCAAAGACCGTATGCTTTTGATCAAGCCAAGGGGTTCCACCATTCTCCATATAGGCTTCGATGATTTCTGCCGGGAAACCGGCTGATTTCATTTGATCTTCAAATTGTGGGTCTATGTCATGCTTCTGCACGATGAAGAATTGACTTCCATTCGAATCAGGGCCTGCATTTGCCATGGAAAGGGCACCACGAAGATTGAATAATTCAGGTGAGAATTCATCTTCAAAGGATTTGCCATAAATACTTTCCCCACCAGTTCCGTTTCCATTCGGGTCTCCCCCCTGGACCATGAAGTCTTTGATCACGCGATGGAATTTAAGTCCGTCATAATAGCCGTTTTCACTATGAGTGATAAAGTTCTCGACGGTTTTAGGTGCCTGCTCAGGGAAAAGCTTGATCTTAATCGTTCCCATCGAGGTTTTCATTTCTACCAATTTTTCGTTTTCAGCAACTTCTGTTGTAAGCTGAGGGTATGTCATTGTGTCATCTCCTTTGGAATCTTCTGCCGTATTCTTGTTTTCTTCTGTTTGTTGTGTTTCTTCTTTAGCCGAATCTTCCTTCTCTGTTTGTCCACAAGAGGCAAGTACTAAACCTAATAAACACAGGATCACGATCATCAGACGCTTCATATATGTACCTCCACATGTTACCTTTATAGTAGTTCTTTCAACATTCATTCCGCTTTCATTATAATAAAGATTGAAGTATTAGAGGAGGTTTTTTTATGAAAAACATACAAATTGGTGATTATGTCACAGCTTTTTATAAAACAGGCAAGTATATCGGGGAAGTAACCGGAGAACGGCCAGGGGGCTATGTGGTGAAGATTCTCTCCGTCCTGAAGCATCCACGGCAAGGCGATTTACACAATCCCCAGGAAGTGGACGTCCCACTGTTCCACGAACGAAAAGCCCTTGCACACCGTGAGCAGGCGAATATGCCCGAGAAGATGGTGAAGCCGTTTGAGGGGAACATTCCAGATTATAATGAATCATTGGTCTCTGCATACCTTAAACTGAAGAAAGAGCTGGAAGAAGACCCAACTCCCCACGCCAAGAAGAGCCTGGAAACACTCGGGTCGATTCAAAGAGAATACGAACTGATGTATAGCCTGACATTTTAAACATAGATGAGGGACGGACCTTAGGAAGGTCCGTCCCTCATCTCGTTATGCAAGCTGGTTGTAAAATTTGGACAGGTCGATTCTTTCCCCGATGGTGGTTGGTTCCGCTTTATCGAGGTATTTTTTATCTTTTTCGACCAGGTTGTAGATATGGTGGGTGGTGAGGGCATCATCTAAAGCTTTATGATGCTTTCCGACTCCTTCCCTCCCGTATTCCTGGACTGCTTTCCATAGCCCGGTTTGGTTTTGATCACCAAAGAATCGTTTATATTCCATGGACAAGTCGACGAATTGAGCTTGGAAAGGAAATGGAATGCCGGACTGTGTACAGTTATCACGCAGTACCTTCATATCCATGTTTCCCCACGTCACTACTTTGTCGATCCCTCTTGCATTCAACCCGGAAAAATAGTCAATCAAACATTGAAATGAGATTCCTGAATCGACTTCCTGCTGGTTAATCGATAAGAACCGTTTACAGCGGTTGGTCAGTTTGGGAAACGCAGTCGGTTTCACATAAGATGAAAACGAATCGGACACTTTCCCTTTCTCAACCACTACAACACCAGCTTCAATAATCTCAGGAAAAAAACCTTTGGGGACTCTATGTCGTTCAGGCATAGAAAACTCAAAATCTATAAACACAAGCTGTTCCGGTTTCGCCACTATACTCCCTCCTCAAAATCTAGATAAGACCCCAATTTATCTATAATAAAAAGAATTCATCATTAAAATAAAATCGGTACTCACTCCAATTTTCCACACTTCTTATTCTTACATTATATCATGATGAACCTGTAAATTATGACTAATTCCCGGTTTTCCCCGTGAATAAATGTTGTTCGGTGGACTGGAGTCTCAATCTTTAATAAAATGAATATTTAGGTATACGAAATAAAATCCATACAGAAGGTGTTAACCATTTCAATCAAAAAAAAGAATTTGACGATTATGCTTATGGCCAATTTCCTGGTTGCGGCGAGTGCGACGATGGTTTTGCCGTTTTTGTCCCTTTATATTGAAACCTTTGGTACGTACAGTCATGAATACGTTCAACGCTGGTCAGGATTTGTGTTCGGGGTTACATTCTTAACAGCTTTCTTTATTTCTCCCTTTTGGGGAAGAATCGGAGACCGCTTCGGCTATAAACCGATCCTTCTTATCACAGGGTATGGAATTGCCACATCGATTTTTCTGATGGGCTTTATGGATTCCGTTTGGGGGCTTTTCGTCCTTCGTATGATCATGGGTGCGGTGACAGGTTTCATTCCCACTTCAATGGCCCTTATTTCGGCTCAGACTCCAAAGGAAGAAGCAGGACGTACGCTTGGCACCCTGCAAATGGGAACTGTTTCAGGAGGACTATTCGGTCCAGTCATCGGTGGGTTACTGGCTGATAATGTAGGCTTTTCCTACACTTTCATTTTCACCTCCATCGCCATTGCCATTGCAGCAACCGTTGTTTTACTTGGCATTGACGAGCAAAGGAGTAAAGAGCAACGGAACCAGCGAAATAAGTATTCAAGTATTGAAGTGCTTCAGCATATTTTCAGTCACAGATTATTAGTGACGGTTCTCTTATTGTCATTCCTTATCCAGGTAGCAAACTTTAGTATTCAGCCTCTTCTCGCCCTCTATGTAGATGAACTTACCTCTTCTACAAATCTGGCATTTCTGGCGGGAATTGCTTTCTCTGCAACCGGGTTTGGTAATTTACTTGCGACACGGCGATGGGGCCAGCTTGGTGATGATATTGGTTATGAAAAGGTGTTATCGATCCTCCTTGTCCTTGCCTCCATTTTCATCGTACCCCAAGCACTGGCTGTAGAACTGTGGCAGCTTGTCCTGTTCCGGTTCTTGTTCGGCATCGCGATCGGCGGGATGATTCCATGTGTGACCGCTTATATACGTCAGGAAGCCCCCATCAGTATGCAAGGGGAAGTACTTGGGTATAATCAGAGCTTTCGCTTTCTCGGAAACGTGGTCGGACCTGCTTTTGGCGGGATCGTGTCAGGATATATTGGTATTTCTTCCGTTTTTTATGTAACAGGTGCTTTATTCTTATGCGCTTTTGGATTATTATGGTGGAGTATGCGTCATTCTGAAACAACCAGCCATGTGAAAGATTACTAGAAAAGTAGAGTGAGAAATGAGAATTTTCGCAGGTTATATAACGGTCATTAGTGTTATGTTCATCTTCTTTACCACATTATTTTTTGCGACGGATGAATGGAACAAAGTACAAAGCTTTCAAGATGAATTAGAACACTCGGTAAGGACCGATAACTTACATCTAAATCGTACCAGTTTACTGCTTGATCAGAACGGTAAGGTATTTTCGGAAGTGAACCGCCCGTTCAGAATATATATTCCGGATGAGCAGATCCCCCCTTTCATGAAGGATATCCTTGTCGCTTCAGAGGACCAGCATTTTTATGAACATGTCGGGTTCGATGCCGGAGCGATTCTCCGGGCTGTCGTGAAAAACCTGGTGTTCACCCACATCCAGCAAGGTGGGAGCACGATTACACAACAGCTTGCAAGAAACCTGTATCTAGGGCAGGAAAAAACGTACAATCGTAAATTGACCGAGTTATTTTACGCCCATGAAATTGAAAAATCGTTATCAAAAGATGAAATATTAGAGCTTTACCTTAATGTCATTTACTTCAGTAATGGCGTTTACGGGATTGAAACAGCGTCACAGTATTACTTCCAGAAGAGTGTAACGGAACTCAATCAGGCAGAGATGGCGTTCATTGCATCGATTCCCAATAACCCGGGAAAATATGATCCCATCGATCATTTCGATCAAACCAAAGTTCGTCAGGAACGTCTTCTCGATATTCTCGTCAGTACGGATAAGCTATCCAAAGAAGAAGCGGAAAAAATGAAAAAAGTGCCGATTAGCTTAAACGTTCGCAAAAAAATCGACTTATATCCTGATTATGCTTTTTATGTGGAAAGTGAATTAAAAGAGCTGATTTCGCTTCACGAGGGATACAAAGTGGAACTGGCAAATGCCGCTTCTCCGAAGGAAAAGGAGAAAGTAGCACAGAAGCTCAATGAACGTTTTCAACAAGTGATTTCCTCAGGAGTTCAAATTCAAACCGGACTGAACCCTGAGCTGCAACAAAAAAGTGTGAAGGCTTTAAATGGACAGCTTCAGAAAGAATTACAAGGGGCCACTGTCACCATCGACAACAAGACAAGGACCATCGCGGCAATAACAGGAGGAAGGAACTACCAGAAATATAACTTCCATCACGCTTTTCAAGCTTTCAGACAACCTGGATCAGTGATTAAGCCACTTCTTGTATATGGTCCGTATATCGAGAAATACCAGGCTTCCATCACTGAAAAAGTAAATGCGAACCGGTACTGTATAGGTGACTATTGCCCGATAAACTATGGAGGAGTCCAGCCTGGAACCGTTACGATACAACAATCCTTAGCACAATCGTATAACGCCCCATCATTGCGATTGATGGAAAAAACAGGCATGGAAGAAGCTTTCAAATCGTTATCCCCTTTTTCATTTGAGAAGGTGTTAAGCGAGGATCAAACCTATGCAGCATCCGTAGGGGGATTCACTTATGGAATGAGCCCCCTTGAAATGACGGATGCTTATACGTCCTTTATTGATGGGAAGTACCAGGAAAGTCATGCGATCATTCATGTGAAGGACAATGAAGGAAACATCCTTTATCAATGGAAGAACGAGCCGAAGACGGTTTGGTCCGCAGATACAACCTCTAAAATGAGAAAGATGCTGGGCGAAGCCGCTACTTCCGGGACCGGGAGAGCAGCTTACGTATCAAAGCCCTATGTGGGGATTAAGACAGGAACCACCAATAACTATCATGATTACTGGGTCATGGGAATAACAGATACATTCACTACCGGCGTATGGGTTGGGCATGACATTCCCCGTAATATGAGTCATATTGAACAACAGCGTCCAAGTCATAAGATTTGGAAGCAGATCATGGAATAATAAAGAGTCTGCAGCACGTGCTGCAGACTCTTTGTCTATAACTTCACCTTCGAGATAACCGGCAAACTCGCCATCACACCATTGTATAATTTCAAACACACAAAGAAAATCGTTAGAAATAAGGATGACCATGAAAACACCTGTAAACCAACGACTCCGAAGATCCCCACTTTCGAGAGGGACGGACTAATTTTATAAACAAAATAAATAAAATACACGACTGAACTCAGCGCAAAGATAATCAACAATCCCAGGAAGGATTTCAGACTCAGTACTGACACAAGGCCACCGATAAAATAAATCATCGAGCCTGTTCGAACACGGTTATACAATTGCCCATCTGAATCCATGGAGAAAAACAGCATTGAAATACCATTGATCGTCTCCGCTATCAGCTTCAAGGCAGCAAACACCATAAAAAAAGCAACCATTAATAGTATCAAAATCGCGAGCTTCAGTTGCATATCCGATAAAAATTCCCTCATTCCGGGATAGACACCGATCTTCTTAAAGATGTCTACGAATACTTCCACTCCATAAACGGAAAATGTAAGGCTAAATAATAATATAGAGAAAAGAGGCAAGTAGCTTGTTAAGTATGTATTTTTCACTAATAACTCTCCCATAACGATTCTTTGACCACTCTCATCATAATCGTTTATGAGTATCTTGAAAAGGGTATAGAATCAGAAGAAACAATGACTATATGCCTATCACCTGTTTCACGGAAAGCACAAAAAGACCGGCCCTTCCATGATTGCAGAAAGGACAGTCATTTATTGCTGAGGATTGGAATGTGGCACTACACGGATATATTCTCTGGATCCAAAAGGATGTCTTTGCCTGATGGGATCATTCGTCATTTCTTCTTCCACTTCTTCCGTTTCACCATATTGAACTGGCCGGATGTTCATACTGGTCGGGTCTTCCATTTCAATCATTCCTCTATTAAACCGATCTTGTGATTCAATTAACCACGCAAAGCCAAAAAAAGTAAAGAATATGGTCGTAACCGCTACAGTTTTCTTTTTCATAACTTCACCACCTTATGGATAGGATTCTCCAATTTAACCGAAACTATTCTGTAGTTGGTTGGAATCACATGAAAAAAACCAACAAATTTCCGTTGGTATTTTCCGTCTATCTACATATTTAATACTTCATGAACAATCTGATACGAATGGAATCCTGAGTAATGCAAGCATTTATTTTTTACGTTATAATGCTCTTTGAGGTTCAGCTTCGGTCGAGGTTTTTGAAATAAGATGCATATTTAAAAACAGGAAAGACATTAGACCATGCTTAAGAATAAATGAATTTTACATGAGGGGGGTTTTATATGACTTTGTTACATTGGGCTATTGTATCGCCTTTTTTATTTGCTATACTCATTCCATTTCTTTATAAGGCATTTCGGAATGTACATACTGGTTGGTTCGTATTACTGCTTCCAGTCGCTTTATTCACTTATTTTTTCCAATTCATCTCCATCACTAAGAATGGGGACACCGTCAAGGAAACCTTGGAGTGGATGCCGTCCTTCGGAATCAACTTCATTGCCTACGTTGACGGACTCGGATTGCTGTTCGCCCTGCTCATCACAGGGATCGGTTCACTGGTTGTCCTGTACTCGATTTATTACTTAGATAAGAAGAAAGAACAACTACATAATTTTTATGTGTATTTAATGATGTTCATGGGAGCGATGTTGGGCGTTGTCCTATCGGATAACTTGATCGTTCTTTATATGTTCTGGGAATTCACATCCATTTCCTCATTCTTATTGATCGGCTACTGGTATCACCGTGAGCGGTCAAGATACGGAGCCCAGAAATCCATGCTCATTACAGTCTTTGGTGGACTGAGCATGCTTGGGGGATTCTTACTTCTCTATCTTATGAGCGGGACCTTCAGCATCAGGGAATTAGTCATGCATTCCGATCAGCTCATGACAGAAGTGCTTTTCCTTCCAGCATTACTTCTGATCCTGTTGGGGGCTTTCACGAAGTCCGCTCAATTCCCGTTCCATATTTGGTTACCTGATGCCATGGAGGCACCGACACCGGTCAGTGCATACCTGCATTCTGCCACAATGGTGAAAGCCGGAATTTATCTTGTTGCCCGCTTGAGTCCTGTATTCGCTGAATCAAGTGTATGGTTGTGGCTAGTGGGCGGATTCGGTATCTTTACACTGTTCTGGGGATCCTTTAATGCTGTGAAACAAACAGACCTGAAAGGAATACTTGCGTTTTCAACCGTCAGTCAACTTGGTCTGATCATGTCTTTATTGGGAGTCGGCGCGGCTGCTCTCCACTACAGTGAATTAGATGAAAATATTTATATGGTTGCAACCCTTGCTGCCGTATTCCATTTGATCAATCACGCGACCTTTAAAGGAAGCTTGTTCATGGTTGTCGGAATTATTGATCATGAAACAGGCACCAGGGATATCCGTAAGCTTGGCGGGTTGATGAATTTCATGCCGATCACTTTCACCATTGCGATCATCGGAGCCTTCTCCATGGCAGGACTTCCTCCATTTAATGGTTTCCTTAGTAAAGAAATGTTCTTTACAGGAATGGTAAGGGTACTTGAAATGGATATATTCAACCTGGATACAGTGGGTATGATTTTCCCGATCCTTGCCTGGGTCGGTAGTGTGTTCACGTTTATTTACAGCATGATTCTTGTGTTTAAAACCTTCACTGGTAAGCATCAACCAGAGAAATTGGAAAAGAAACCGCATGAAGCTCCTCTTGGAATGCTTATTTCTCCAATTATCCTGGCTTCACTTGTGATCATTTTTGGTTTCTTTCCAAATATCCTGTCAGAACGAATCATCGCTCCGGCAGTGGCTGCCATTACTCCAAGCCTTATTCAGGAAGGACATGCAGTCAAAACCCATATTTCATTCTGGCATGGTTTTACGCCTGAACTATTTATGACTTTTGGAGTCATTCTATTTGGAATTCTGTTATATCTCCTACTGCCAAACTGGAGAAAAATATACACTTGGATACCGGACCGTTTCACCTTGAATTCATTTTATGATGGTGGATTAATAGGAGCCGAACGCGGAGCTTACAGCTTTACAAAAGGCTATATGACAGGGTTTATCCGTACGTATCTCGTATATATCTTCTCCTTTTTAACCGCCGTATTACTGTTTAGTTTGTGGTTTAAAGGGGCATTTGCGATCAACACGGATGAATTGGCCCCGATTGGAGTCTATGAGGTGGCCATAGCGCTTTTACTTGTTATCAGCTCTGCAACCATCTTGTTTGCAAAGTCAAGATTAACGTCCATCATTGCGCTGGGAGCTGCCGGATATACGGTTTCTTTATTCTTCGTATTATTCCGTGCTCCGGATCTTGCTCTGACACAGCTTGTGATCGAGACCGTGTCCGTTGCTCTATTCTTACTCTGCTTCTATCATCTGCCTCCTTTAAGCAGGCATGAAGAACGAATGAGATTTAAGCTTGGAAATGCTTTGATTGCGATAGGTGTGGGTCTAGTCGTTACCTTGTTTGCGATTTCTGCATACAGCACAAAACTTTTCGATTCTATTTCAAGCTATTACATCGAGAATGTCTATGAAGAAGCCGGCGGTAAGAATATGGTAAACGTTATACTCGTTGACTTCCGTGGATTTGATACATTATTTGAAATTTGTGTATTGGCGATCGCCGCACTTGGTATTTTCTCCATGATTAAATTGCGTCTGACAAGGGGGAAAGAAGGATGAAAACAAAAACGAATGACGTCATCTTACAAACCGTAACGAACGTTGTCGCATTCATCATTATCCTGTTTTCTCTGAGACTTTTCTTCGCCGGGCACTATACCCCGGGTGGAGGCTTTATTGGAGGATTGATGACGTCGGCTGCGCTTGTACTACTATTATTGGCGTATGATATCAAAACGGTAGCTAATATCCTGCCGGTGGATTATAAAATCATTACTGCGATTGGTTTACTCCTGGCAGTGGCGACTTCTGCGGGGGCACTTCTGTTTGATGTCCCTTTCCTGACTCACGCGTATGATTATTTCCATCTTCCCCTGTTAGGAAAGACATCCCTGCATACAGCCGTTTTATTTGATACGGGAGTGTATCTGGTTGTCATCGGTGTCACGATGACCATTATTCAAACGATTGGAGTGAGCGAATAATGGAAATATTAATGGCCATTGTTGTCGGAATCCTTATTACGATCGCCGTTTACTTAATGCTATCCAAAAGCTTGCTCCGAATCATCATCGGGACAGCATTGTTGAGTCACGGCGCTCATCTTTTACTTCTTTCGATTAGTGGTCTAAAAGGAGGAGCTGCACCTCTTCTTGGCGAACACGCAAAATCTTATGTCGATCCGTTACCACAAGCATTGATTCTAACAGCGATTGTTATCAGCTTTGGAGTGACAGCTTTCTTCCTTGTTCTTGCTTATCGTGCATATCAAGAGCTTGGAACGGATAATATGGATCAAATGAGAGGAAACGAAGGAAATGACTAACTTATTAATACTACCTATTTTAATCCCGTTATTTACGGCGATTATCTTAATGTTTTTCAGCAAATATATAAAAGTACAACGTGGAATTTCAAGCCTTTCAACTCTGGCTACCATTGCAGCATCCCTTGTACTTATCAACACCATCAATAATGATGGAATACAAACGATTAACTTAGGAAGCTGGGTGGCCCCTTTCGGGATTACACTCGTTTCTGATATGCTCTCTGCTTTACTGGTGACGACGACAAGCATCATCACATTGGTCGTGTTACTGTATTCCTTTAAGTCGATAGGGGCAGACAGAGAACGATTCTACTACTACCCTGTTGTTCAGTTTCTATTGGTGGGAGTGAACGGAGCATTTACAACCGGGGATATCTTTAACCTCTTCGTCTTTTTCGAAGTGATGCTTATGAGTTCATATGTACTGCTCGTTCTAGGCGGGACGAAGGCTCAATTGCGTGAGGGAATCAAATACATTCTCGTGAATGTCATCTCCTCTGCTCTATTCGTCATTGCCGTGGCGTACTTGTATTCAGTGGTAGGGACATTGAATATGGCAGATATTTCGAGAAAGATTGCTGATGTGAATCAGCCAGGGATACTTACAGCGATCGCTATCATGTTTCTCTTAGTCTTTGGACTTAAGGGGGCGATCTTCCCTCTTTACTTTTGGTTACCAGGCTCGTATTACGCACCACCAACACCGGTGCTTGCTTTATTCGGTGCCTTGCTCACGAAAGTGGGGATCTATTCGATTTTACGAACGTACACGTTATTCTTCTACCATGATATCGGGTATACACATGAAATCCTGAGTATGTTAGCCATCCTGACAATCGTCCTCGGCTGTATCGGGGCCATCGCGTATTGGGATGTTAAGAAGATCATCATCTACAACATCATCATCGCAGTCGGTGTGATCTTGTTCGGGGTGTCAACGATGAACCCAGAAGCATTAGAAGGGGCGGTTTACTATCTCGTTCATGACATGATTATTAAAGCGGCTCTATTCCTCCTGGTTGGAGTGATGATTGCCATAACCGGGACAACCAACCTCAAGAAAATGGGCGGTCTCATTAAAGAGTACCCTTGGCTCGGCTGGACGTTCCTTGTTGCAGCCTTCTCCTTGGCAGGTATCCCTCCTTTGAGTGGTTTCATAGGGAAACTATTAATTCTAAGAGGAAGCTTTGCTGCAGAAGCCTATGTAGGTGCTGGTGTCATACTGGCATCGAGTCTAATGGTCCTGTATTCTGTTATCAAAATCTTCCTGAACGGTATATGGGGAACTCCGAAAGAATACAACGGAGTTTCAAAAGGTCATGCCCGTTACTTATGGATGACATCCGCGCTACTCGTCGTGTTAGCCGTATGTTACGGCTTTGGTGCCGAGGCAGTTCGACCTTTATTCTCACAAGCAGCAGAAGTACTGGTAAATCCGAATCTCTATATAGACGCAGTGTTAAAGGAGTAATGTAGAATGGCATTTCAAATTTTATTAAACTTTTTCCTGGCCTTTGTCTGGATGTTTCTTTCGGTATCCTTTACTTCTCAGTCATTTATTATTGGCTATTTGCTAGGATTGCTTGTGATTTTTGCATTCAGAAGATTTTTCAACTCACGATTTTATTTATTACGCGTGGCTGCCGTGATCAATTTATTCTTCCTGTTTTTAAAAGAACTGATCCTTGCTAACATCTCGGTCTTAAAAACGATACTAAGACCCAAGCTTGATTTCCAACCGGGAATCTTCGCATTACCGACAGACTTAAAAACAGATTGGGAGATTACCTTATTAGCTAATCTCATTACCTTGACACCCGGGACACTCGTGATGGATGTATCGTATGATAATAAGATTCTTTATGTCCATGCCATCGATATCCCTGATGTGGATCAAGCCATTGATGAAATTAAAAATTCCTTTGAAAAAGCCATTATGGAGGTGAGTCGCTAATGTTACACACGATTTTTCAAATCACACTGCTATGCGTCTCCCTATCCATGCTGGGACTTGTATACAGGGTTGTGAAAGGGCCAACCACCCCCGATCGTGTGGTAGCCCTTGATGCAATCGGTATCAATCTGATCGCTATCATCGCCCTCGTATCCATGATGCTCGATACTTATGCCTTCTTGGAAGTTATTCTCCTTCTTGGGATTCTGGCTTTCTTAGGAACCGTTGCCTTTTCAAAGTTCTTAGAGAAAGGGGAGATCATCGAACGTGAGCGAGATCATTAGATTTTTCATCGGGTTCTTCTTAGTAGTAGGAGGGTTTCTCAGCCTGGTCACTGCCTTTGGTTTGCTGAGACTCCCGGATGTATATACGAGAAACCATGCGGCTTCTAAAAGTGCGACACTTGGCGTGATGTCGATTCTCTTGGCAACATTCCTTTACTTCTATTTGGAGCATGGACACTTTAATTCAAGACTGATTCTGACAATCGTCTTCATCTTTGTAACGGCACCTGTCGCTGGACACCTCATCTCAAGAGCTGCATATAATTCCGGGGTTAAGCTTTGGGATAAAAGTGTAAAGGATGACTTAAAAGATAAAAAAGAATACGATCGCCAAAACAGTCAATAAAAAGCATATGATGAAAAAAAGGCTTGACCACATGAGGATTTCCTCAATTGGTCAAGCCCTTTTCTTATTGTTGATACAAATGATTCTCCACACTTCCATCCTGTTTGTGTATAACAAGCGTGCCGGAATGATCCGTCACATAGTCCTTTGCCTTTGACAATAGCTTATCCTTTGTCTCTTCTACCAGGATGGCACGTTGTCCGTCTGCTTTCTTTAATTGCCAGCCGTCGTCATGTGGACTGACATGATATTCGGTTTTATCCGAAGCATTTCCTTCTTCAGACTTATGGGCCTGGTCGGTGGCAATCGCAATCGCTCGTCCCTCTTCATACCCTTCATCAAGAAGAGCATTGGCAATCTCAATGGCTTTGTTCCGAACATCCTCAGGCAGGTTTTTCAGTGAATCAGGATAATCATTTTTTGTCCAACTCATTAAATATAGCCTCCTAATCGATTGGTTAGTAATTGATTTCCCATTTATTCACTTTTCAAACATTTGGATATGTAAGAATTTCATTTAGCGTTTCGGCACAACTGCCATCGTACATCTTGAAACACAGATCAATTGATCGTCCTCATCCGTGATCTTAATCTCCCAAACCATTGTAGTCCTCCCTTGATGCATCACCGTTCCTGTGGCGGTAACATGGCCTTCACGCTTTGCTTTAATATGATTGGCATTGATCTCCAAACCGAAGCATATCTCCTTATCCAGATCAATTAATTGCACCGCCCCAACACTTGCAACCGTTTCTGCAAGTGCCACCGATGCTCCTCCATGAAGGAATCCGAATGGCTGCCTCGTGCTTTCATTTACGGGCATCGTCGCAATTACTTTTCCTTTACCTAATTCAACAAACTCAATTCCTAACGTACTGATTAATGTATTTTCCATATTCATGTGAATCACCTCATATATTTTCTTCTCTACTATCTGTTCTAGAGAGTCTGTTAAAATCCTTTATTTTCCCTAAAAGGGCTTGTCTGCTCTTCCCCTCTACCTTTTGTTTCATGAATAATTCCCTCTTCATTTTCATACATTTCCTTAGAGTATTCCTATGAAAGGGGTTATGTTATGTATCGGTACCATCCTTTTTATCCGCCTGTTCAACGCCCCTACCCGCCTATTTATTCAAGGACACAGCCTGTTTTTTCATATTATCGCAATTATCCTCCTGTTGATAGCAACACGTTCATGTCTTCAGCAGGTAAAACGTTAAGCTTGATGGATGATGCCCGAAAGGTGCTGCAACGAATTAACAACTCAAAAGATTTTTCAAAGAAGTTTATGAGTGCTGCACAGCAATCGAACCTCCCTGAAGTACATAAACTACTTCAAACCATCGGCACAAAAGTACAGCCTGTCGTTTCATTCAATCCTGACGGTGTGCGTTTAGTCTTTGATGAGAAGCTTGGCCAGGTGGATTGCTGTCATTTGATTGTGATTGTCCGGTGGATGTAGTGTATGGCCTTTGGGCATCCCATCCCTTTCACCATAACGAAAGAATAGCAGTGTCATAGGCGACACTGCTATTCTTTCGTTATTCTTTTTATCTACTTGAGTGTGTTAATTCATTTTGTAAGTGATGAGCCCTCTGTGAGCAAGGGGACCTGTCCCCTTGCTCTTTACAGAATAATGGCTGCAATCCAGCCGAATAGTATCAGTGGAATATTGTAGTGTAAGAATGTTGGTACACACGTGTCCCAAATGTGGTTATGCTGTCCATCCGCATTTAATCCGGCTGTTGGTCCGAGCGTACTGTCCGATGCCGGAGAACCTGCGTCACCAAGTGCCCCTGCTGTCCCGACGATCGCAATCGTTGCGAGCGGGCTGAAGCCAAGCTCCATGGCAAGAGGTACGAAAATGGCTGCGATGATTGGAATCGTGGCAAATGAAGAACCGATGCCCATCGTCACCAGAAGTCCTACGATCAACATGATCAGAGCCGCTAATGCCTGGTTTCCGCCGATTACGTCAGCAGTCGCTTCAACCAATGTTTCGACATCGCCTGTGGCTTTTACCACTTCAGCAAAGCCTGATGCAGTAATCATCACAAAGCCTATGAAGGCCATCATTTTCATTCCTTCATTCAGTAACCCGTCAGCCTCTTTCCATTTAACCGATCCTGTGATGTAAAGAACGGCGATACCGGCTAATGCACCAAAGATCATTGATTCCAGCTGAAGCTGAACATATAGAGCGACTACGATAGAAACGATAGCAAAAATCATCGCTCTTTTATTGTACCCGACCTTCTCTTCAGAGATCACTTCTTCACCTTCATTGTATTCCCTTGGTTTACGATAGCTCACAAATACGGCGATCAGTAACCCTATCACCATCCCCCCTACAGGGATAAGCATCGCCTTCGGAATATCACCTAACGCAATTTCCATGCCGCTTGCTCCCATGTTTTGAGCAATGATTTCATGGAACTGCAAGCCGAATCCTACTGGCAAAAGAATATACGGAGCCGTTAAACCAAACGTAATCACGGATGCGATTAAACGTCTGTCAATGCGTAACTCTGTCATCACCTTCAATAAAGGTGGAATCAAAATAGGAATAAAAGCAATGTGAATCGGAATCACATTTTGTGAAAAACAAGCCATAATTAAAATTGATAATACAATAAGTGCTTTCGAAAGGGCCGTTTTTCTAGAATCGCCTTTTTTCCCAACTACTTTAAGGACCCAGTCAACAAGCAGGTTTGGGATTCCCGTATAGGAAATCGCCACCGCGAATCCACCCAGTAATGCATAACTCAAGGCGATACTTGCCCCGCCGCTGATTCCTTCAGTAAATATGGTTATCGTCTCGTTTAACCCCAGCCCACCAGTCAATCCACCGACTAACGCACCAGTGATCAGAGCGAATACAACATTCACGCGAACCAGACTTAGTACAAGCATGACAAGAACCGCTATAACAACTGCGTTCATAACTACCTTCCTCCTCAAAATTCTCCATACAACGATATATCCCTTTACTTTAGTTCGCTAAATTGGTAGAGTAATAAAATCACGATTTCAACTTTAACAAGATAAAGAGAGTTTGTCAACACTTTAGCAGAGTAAAAGGAGAGTGGAAGGTTTTTAGTTGAGGATCTGGTTTATGGAGAGGCTCGGGTTTGGTTTCCATTAAATGTTAATCGGCTGGATTCTGGTTAAAAACGGCCGGATTCTTCTCCATTCCGGCTTGATCCTGAAGAAAAGTGGCTGGATTTTTGCCTATTTCGGCCGGATTATCGTCAAAAATGGCCGGATTACCAGCTTTTCCTAATCGGGAGCCACGTATTATCTACAATTTCAGCCACCAAAATCATGAACTCTCACAAAAAAAGCCTTCTTTCAGTGGCATCATGCTTAAACACTGAAAAAAGACTCTCCATTCCATCACATTATTTTTCTAAAGGCACAAAGCGCTCAACTAATAGTGCAAGCGTTCTTGCCATTACACCTGTTCCGCCTTTCGGACCCAGTTCATAGCTGCCTTTCCTGGTAGCCGTGCCGGCGATATCAAGGTGTACCCAAGGAAGACCTTCAGCGAACTCTCCGACAAATGCCCCGCCCATGATGGCGTGACCAGCTCGGCCCGGTGAGTTGTTCAGGTCGGCAATATCACTTCCACGAACACGCTTCTTGTCGTGTTCCGTATAAGGGAGCTGCCAGATGTATTCACCTGATTCCCCTGACGCTTCCAGTACTTGCTCGAAGAACGCTTCATTATTCGTCAGGGCTCCTGTTTTGTCTTCACCCAGAGCGATGATGACTCCACCGGTTAAAGTTGCAACGTCCACTAAATAATTTGCTCCTTGATGCTTTGCATAGGTCATACCGTCAGCAAGTGCGAGACGGCCCTCAGCATCTGTATTTAACACTTCAATCGTTTTACCGCTCATTGATGTAATCACATCGTCAGGCTTGAATGCGGAGCCGCTCACCATATTGTCTGTTGAAGGGATGACAGCAACGACATTTTGTTCCGGTTGGATCTCTCCGATGATTTCCATGGCTCCCAGAACCGCAGCGGCTCCCCCCATATCTGCTTTCATTCCGACGATTCCATCTTTAGGTTTAATAGAATAACCGCCTGTATCGAAGGTGATTCCTTTTCCAACTAAACCGATGACATCTTTCCACTCATCTTTTCCATTGTACTTAAGAACGATCATTTTGGGAGGTTCAACGGACCCCTGGTTTACAGCGAGCAGTGCGCCCATTCCCAGATGCTCCATCTCTTCTTTATCCAGAATTTCAACTTCAAAGTTATATTGCTCAGCTAATTCAAGCGCATATTCCGCTAATTTAGTAGAGGTTAATAGATTACCAGGAGTGTTCACCAGCGTACGGGCTGAATTGACTCCGTTACCAAAGGCGGATCCGATATGTAAAGCCGTCTCTACTTCTTTAGAGTCAGCGCTTGTAAAGAACTCAATCGACTCTACGTGCACTTCCGGTCGATTTGATTTCTTCTTATAGCCGTGAAACTCATATGTAGACATCGTAAAGGCTTCCATAAATGCATGGGCTGCATCTGTTGCTGCCATTTCTTCAGAAATAAATGTATCCAGTGCCACCGAAAAAGAGGATACCTTCATCTCCTTTAAAGCTTTTGATGCTACACCTAACGAATCTTTTAAAGAGTCAAACGTAAGCTCTTTTTGTTTCCCAAGACCAACGAACAACACTCTCTTCGTTTTGAGTTTTCCAAACGTATGTACTTTGGTCACTTTCTTTGCTTTTGAAGATATGTCTCCGTCTTTTACCAGCTGAGTAAGATAGCCCTCGAACTTCTGGTCAAGCTCCTTCAGCTTCCCTTCAAAAGTCGGCTGATTGTAAACCCCAACAATCAGGCACTCCTGATTAGCGGCCGTCATTTCATTTTGATTAATCGAAAATTTCATTTATACGACACCTCCAGCCTCTATTATAGCGAAAATGTCCCATTATTTCGACTTTCTAACAAACCGATCCATAAAGTTAATTAAAGAGGTGAATAGGGTATGATATAATAAGAACATTATTTTTATTCAAACAATTGAAAGGGTGGCTTTTCACAGCATGGAAGTATTTTTTAATTTTCCATTATGGGCATCTTTATTTTCAATCTTCTTTGCTCAGTTTGTTAAGGTTCCCATACAGTTTATCGCGACGAGGGAATTAAATTGGTCATTAATCACCTCAACAGGCGGGATGCCGAGTTCCCATTCAGCGGCCGTAACGGCTTTGTCTACTGGAGTAGCCCTGGAAGTAGGCGTGGACTCACCAATCTTTGCCGTTTCAGCCATGTTTGCCATCATTACGATGTTTGACGCAACTGGTGTCAGAAGGCAGGCAGGAGAACAAGCCATTGTCCTGAATCGATTGATGGTCGATTTCCAAAGGTTCATGTCAGAAGCAAAAGGCTGGCAGAACAAGCCTGAACAGGAAAAGCGCAAGGAGTTAAAGGAATTACTCGGACACAAGCCCATTGAAGTGTTCTTTGGTGGACTTTCCGGGATTATTCTGACCCTTCTTCTTCATTATTTCTTTTATGCATAGGAGTGGCAAGATGAGAATTGTTTCAATCTGTCCAAGTAATACAGAGATAATCGATTACCTCGGATTAACTCCACTCCTTGTAGGAGTCGATGATTACTCCGATTATCCTGAAGAGGTCCAATCACTTCCCAGGCTCGGACCGGATCTTTCAATTAATATGGATAAGTTGGAGTCCTTGAAGCCTGATTTGGTGTTTTCTTCATTAAGTGTACCGGGTATGGAAAAAAACATAAAAGAACTGGAAAAGCGGAACATCCCCCACATTATGTTAAATCCTCAGAGCTTTTCTGATATAGCAGAAGATCTTTTAACGGTTGGAAAAGCTTGTGGAATCGAAGAACATGCCACGGACCGTCAGAGTGAATTCCTGCAATCCGTAACCCGCTTAAAAACGATAGGTTCCGGGGTTCAACATCCACCATCCCTCTACTGGGAATGGTGGCCAAAGCCAGTTTTCACCCCTGGTAAGATCAACTGGTTAACGGAGTTGAGTGAGATGATCGGGGCACGAAATCTATATGAAGATGTGGATCTGGCGAGTGTTCAAACGGATTGGGAAGATGTACAAAAGCGTGACCCCGACTATATCTGTCTTGCCTGGGTCGGCGTTCAGCAAAAACGGGTTAACCCTGATATTGTGAAGAAGCGTCCAAGCTGGAACGAAATGAGAGCTATTCAACAGGATCGAATTTTTGTCCTGGAAGAAGCCCTCTATTGCAGACCGTCCCCTCTTCTATTAAAGGGAGCTGTCAAGCTTGCCAGGATGCTTCATCCAGAATTATATAAAGAGGTCAAATGATGTTAAAAAAGCACGAAGTTCATGATGAACTTCGTGCTTTTCCTGATTATTCTTTTTTAGGCGATAAAATTTGCTGCCTAAAAACCTGCATGGACTTATTTTCATTAAGGTCTACTAATTGCTGTTCAGATAACTCACCTGACCCCATCTGGATCACATACACATCCAGAGTCTGTTTCCCCCATTCATTATACACATCGTCCACTGTCTCGTAATAGAGGTCCAGTCTATTCCCCTTAATAGCGCTCCCTTTATCGGCTACAACCCCATATCCGTAATGGGGGATAAAAAGAATGGTACCAATAGGATAAACGGATAGATCGGCTGCAATCGTAGAATACAAATCACGTTTCACCTTCACTCCTGAATATGTAATTCCATATAGGGGATGCCCAGGATTCTTCCCGGTCGATTCAATCCCTGCTGTATAGCCTGTCGCTACAACCTTATGCTTCGTATACTGATCCCAATCAACGGACTCTTCCAACGTCCTCGGTTCAACAGGTGTACTCGCCGATATCTGAGTTTCAAAGCCTGCAAGCCTCTTAAGAAATTTAAATGACAATCCTAAACGATTTGTCTGATGCTCTTTATAATTCAAATTGGTTTGATCACGGTCACCCTTGTCCATCAACCAGGTTTTAAAGGTTTGGGCCTCTACTCCGGAGACTGCTTGAAAAGTCGTTCCCAGTGCCAGGATGAACAAACTGACCATAACGAATCTCTTCGTCCATGTTTTAAACAAATTCATGTATTCACTCCTCCCACCTTTAATACTTCCCAAGCAGGAGGATATATATGCAAAAATTGATAAAAAAATCGAATAGTTTCAATATTTGGAAATTATTTGGTTAGCGTTCCCTATAGTTGAACTTCGCTGCACATAGGCGACATTGCAGGGGATATAACCTTTTCCCCACTTCAACTAGTATGTACACTTTTTGAAAAAAATCATAATAAAAACCCGTTCAACTTAGGGGAGATCCCTCCGTTAAACGGATGCGGTTAAAACATTCGATATCCTTTTGCTCTTAAAATTCTCATCACGACTCCTGAAAGAATCGCTCCTGCCAGCCCACTTCCCAAAATCACAAGATCGGCTACAGCCAGGTGGCTGATTTTCGTACCTAACTCAGTAAACGACTCGCCGGCATTTCGGAAATAATCTATAAAACGAACATCATCCACAATAAAAATGACGACAATAGGATAAATGATGGCCATAATCCACGTCATACGCAATAACATATTTAACAAAAAGCCTATTCCGAAAAATAGAACAAAAAATAGAAGCATCGAAATTAACATCACATGTATAGGCATTTTACCGTTTACACCTCCATAAACACTAAAGATTAGTGTACCCCGAGTGTAATGAAAGCGTCAATATTTTCAAGGAGATTTGTAGCTTATTCACAAAATAAACATATGTTTCATATCCAGACGACCATAAAAACAGACCCAAATCAGGATTTATACCTCCAATAGAAGTATCCACCTTCATCAGGTCTGCTTTTTGATCTATCTCTTAGGGTTTATTTCTGTTTCCCACTGCCTCCGCAGCACGGACACGTTTCAGAACCACCCAACACTAACTGAAAATATCCTTTTCCTGAACAGTAAAGACAGTATTTCGTTTTAGTACTTGCAGTAGCTCTCATAATTCCCTCTCCCTTTTCTTTAATTTCTTAATTTTCTGATAATATATCATCTATCTCCCATAAAGAAAAGGGACATTATAGGGGATGTACCGCTAAGAAAGCGAATACATTTTAGTTTTCCTTTCATTATCTCTCTTTTTCTTAAAATTAACAGAATTTTATAAAAATAATTTGTACTGTGTGTAGGCAAATTGGTCTCCTGGATTTATTCCTTCTATCGGGCTTAAAATATTTTGATCAGCCAATTGATTGATCATCTCATGCACCATGACGGACGTTTTTTCATCTTCCAATAACTCTTGAGGTGACTTCCATCTAACATCCCACAACTCTTTTTCTTCTATATGTATTGAAGAAATTCCCTTGTTTACCAACAGAAAGATCATCATATTGTCGCTAATGTCATGATGGATGACACCTGACCGGACTCCTACAATTCCTTTGACGGTTGTTTGCAATCCTGTTTCTTCTTTCACTTCTCTCACAACCGCTTCGTCCACTGTTTCCCCAGCATTGACAAATCCTGCAGGCAGTGACCACATCCCTTTTAAACCGCTGTATTTCTTCTTCACTACCAGCCATTTACCATTCTCATCTATGACCAGTCCGGCCACCGCCAGCCAAACCTTTCCCCTTTTCATTCTCGAACACCTCCGTAACATTACCCCACAATAAAAAGCAGAGCGGAATCCACCCTGCTTTTCATTTTATTCATTAGAGCTTAAAAGAATTTGAACTTTCCTTTTTTGAAGACAAGGGATGGTCCACCAACCATGTAAAGCGCACGGTTATCAACTACCTTCTTCATGAAAGAAGCTTTTGTCCCAGTGATTTTCTTACCGTAAACGACACCGATTGCGTCGTCTTCACCCAGTGAACATACTGTTCCTTTGATGTCTGGAGTGAATTCTTCCAGGTGATCTTTACCATGTAGTAAAGAAGCAATATTGCGGGCACATACTTCACCTTGCTGCATCGCGATTTGTGCAGTCGGCGGGTATGGACGTTCTGTTTCTTCATTGATCATAAGTGAACAGTCTCCGATGATGAAGATGTTGTCATGACCTGGAGCGCGAAGATCTTTGCTGATTTTCACACGTGCACGCATATTTTCTATTCCAGCTCTTTCGATGATGGAGTTACCGCGTACACCAGCAGCCCACACGATCGTACCAGCTTTGATTTCTTCTACTTCATCTTCACCTTTAGCGATTAGGACGCTGTCCGCTGTTGCTTGTTTAAGTGGAGTTCCGATGTGGAATTCAACACCTTTTTTCTCAAGCTTAGCACGCGCATACTTCACTAGCTCAGGATCGAATCCAGGAAGGATCATTGGTGCAGCTTCCACGCACACAATACGTACTTTTTTACGATCGATATCATATTCATGACAAAGTTCAGGTACACGGTTACCTAATTCCCCTAAGAATTCGATTCCAGTGAAGCCTGCTCCACCTACAACGATTGTAAGGCGGTCATCTTTTTTCTCTTCTTCGTTTTTATACGTAGCAAATTGCAATTCAATGTGCTCACGAATTTGACGGGCAGAGTTGATATTTGAAATCATGAATGCATGCTCATGGAGACCCTGGATACCGAATGTCTCTGATTCTGCACCTAATGCAACGACCAGGTAATCGAATTCTACTTCGCCATCACTTGTGATGACTTTCTTTTCTTCTACTTTAATATCTTCAACAGTAGCTTGTAAGAAGTTTACTTTGCTTGTGTTGACAACATCCTTAATGTTGTAACGTACACGATCATGATGAAGTGTACCTGCAGAAGCTTCGTGTAACCAAGTGGTTTCGTAGTGATAATCATTTTTATTAACTAAAATAATTTCTGCTTCATTTGTACCTAATTGCTTTTGAAGACGAGTTACCGTCATTAATCCACCGTAACCTGCACCTAATACAACGATTCTTGGCTTTCTCAACTGAATCACATCCACCTTTTTTGATAAATTTGCTTTGGATACTCTTAGAGTCCTCCACATCATGCTTTTTTATCCCGTTCAATCTGATGCTATTACCTTTTTCCCTATAGAAAAGAAACTGAAACAAATCAAACGAGATGTTTTCCATCATTTAAGAGGAAAGTATTGTATGAAAAATAAATAAAAACGATAAACAAGAAAGTATGTGACGTATTTCACGAACTACTACATACTTATGCGAGAATTGTCATAAATTCTTAACATTATGCCTACATTACATAATATTCTTTTTACCATGCATTTTCAAGATATATATAGGAAATTGAAAACTTAAGAATATTCCGAAAAGCGGAGGCGGCTCGCCCAGGCCCGACAAGCATAAGGCGAGTACACCATAAAGGCGTTCTTTGCCTTTTTGGTGTACTTGACTTATGACC
>NZ_JBNNJT010000003.1:89584-491136 GCF_050270195.1 Rossellomorea sp. NPDC071047
GCGACAAGCATAAGGCGAACCAGCCGGAAAGGCGTTCTTTGCCTTTTTGGCTGGTTTGACTTATGACCTCGAGCCTCTAGCCGCCGGAGCTGGACATCACCGAAATCCTTCTCCCCCAAAAGTATGATAACCACTCACCGAAAAGACTGATTATTCCCAATTATAATTTCAATTACTGTGAAGAATCGATTGCTCTGTGATAGAATAAATTAAAGTGAAGTACATCTTAATTGTTGGAGGGATCTAGTTGAAGGAAGATCAAAAAGTGTATGATATTACGATCATAGGCGGCGGTCCTACAGGTTTGTTTACGGCGTTCTATGGCGGCATGAGAAAAGCATCAGTTAAGATTATTGAAAGTTTACCACAACTCGGGGGCCAGCTGGCTACTTTATATCCTGAGAAATACATATATGATGTTGCAGGTTTTCCCAAGGTGAAAGCCCAGGATCTTGTAAATAACTTAAAAGAGCAGATGGCAAAGTTTGAAACGACGATCTGTCTTGAGCAAGCTGTGGAAGGTGTAGAAAAACAGGCTGATGGCATGTTTAAGCTCACAACCGATAAAGAAATTCATTTCTCCAGAACGATCATCATTACAGCAGGGAACGGTGCCTTCCAGCCCCGACGCCTGGAACTTGAGCATGCGTCAGAATTCGAAGGTAAAAATCTTCATTACTTTGTTGATAACTTGGAACATTTCAGAGGCAAGAAAGTTGTCATTTGTGGTGGTGGTGATTCTGCCGTTGACTGGGCCCTTATGCTTGAGCCGATCGCAGAAAAAGTCTACCTCGTTCACAGAAGAGATAAATTCAGAGCCCATGAACATAGTGTGGAGAATTTGCACAACTCAACCGTGGAGCTGAAAACTCCGTATGTTCCTTCAGAGCTCGTTGTCGATGAGAACAAAATCAATCAGCTGATTTTAGAAGAAACAAAAGGTGATGAGAAAGAAATTCTCGATCTCGATGAACTGATCGTTAACTTTGGCTTTGTTTCGTCTCTTGGGCCGATCAAGGATTGGGGACTGGAAATCGAAAAGAATTCAATCGTCGTTAACTCGAGAATGGAAACGAATATACCCGGCATTTATGCAGCTGGTGACATAAGCACCTATGATGGCAAAGTCAAACTCATTGCCAGCGGATTTGGCGAAGCACCGACAGCGGTCAATAATGCCAAAGCCTATATGGATCCGAAAGCAAGAGTCCAGCCGATGCACAGTACATCCATGTTCACAGACTAAAGACCACTATAAGAGAGGTTCAGGATATTTATACCTGAGCCTCTTTTTAATTGACTCTTTTCGCAAAGATTGTTGTTTTCTAACATAGAATTTGCCTGGGCTCTATCAACCAGTTTATGCTGGATGGTGAGGGGTATTTCCATGACAGAGTTTCAAGGTGTGCAATAAAACAATGTAACTAGAAAAGAAATCTTCTTCCTTAAAAGGAAAATCAATCTCTACTTACCTTAAATAAGATTGTTAGCTAAAATTCTTGTTTTAATTGTTTGCCATTAAGGATTCATGCTCAGAAAGTTGATTCTCGCTGCAGGATGATCGACTCCTGCGGGAATAGCTGGACAGGTGAGACCCCGGAGGCGGAGCCGAGGAGGCTCACCGCCAGCCCCGCGGAAAGCGAGCATCCTGTAGCGGAAATCAACTATTGCTTTCTCCTCTACAATAGCAACAAACTTTACGAAAAGAGCCTTTTATTTGAATGTAATCAACAGCAGAGATACGGAAGAACACCACAAATGAAAACAACAAAATTATTCCCGATCTTATGAAACAGAATATCCAATCGCAGAAATACTGTGTACAAACATTGCTACTTTTTACACCTACCCATCAAATTGTTTATTTTAGCAGTGAATGGGTAGACCAATAATATGATAAAAAACTTAGATAAAGGATGATGGATGCATGAATGTACTAGTTATTGGAGCAAACGGTCATACCGGCCGACACATAGTGAAAGAACTTTCAAGCAGCAGTCAGCATTTCGTGAGAGCCATGATTCGAAAGACAGAACAGGCAAAGGATATGGAAGATTTAGGGGCAAGACCGATTGTCGCAGATCTCGAGCAGGACTTCTCCTACGCACTTGAAAATGTAAATGCCGTTATTTTTGCTGCCGGCAGTGGTGGTTCAACAGGAGACGATAAGACCCTTACAATCGATCAGCAAGGTGCAAAGAAAGCAGTGGATTATGCGAAGAAGATGGGAATTGAGCGCTTTGTGATGCTCAGCTCAATGGGTGCAGATAACCCTTCAAGCGGTCCGGATGCACTTCAGTTTTACTTAAAAGCGAAAGGAGCAGCGGATGCCTATTTGAAGGAAAGCGGTCTAAATTACACAATCGTCCGACCAGGCGCCCTATCATTCGATGAAGGGACAGGAAGGATTGAAGCTTCTACTTCCATTGCAGACAAAAGCAGAGACATATCACGTGAAGATGTCGCAAAAGTACTCGTCGACTCCTTGACCATCGAAGAAACAAACCACAAAGTATTCGAAATCCTGAGCGGTGACACACCTGTTGAAGAAGCGCTAAAAAATATCCATTAATCATGAAAAAGGGACGGACCTCCAAAATCGAGGTCCGTCCTCTTAGTTATCAGCAATTCTCCGGCGTACCTTTATTCGTCGCCGTCACGAACGATGATCCGCATCCGCATGATGCGATGGCGTTCGGATTATCGATCGTAAATCCGCCGCCCATCATGGACTGCTTGTAATCTATTTTAGTACCGTTCAAAATAGCAGCATCATTTTTGGCTACAACAAGCTTGATTCCATGCTGTTCCAGTGTTGTATCTCCATCTTGAAGCTCATGTTCAAATCCCATTCCATAAGAAAGGCCGCTACAGCCTCCCCCTTTAACCGCTACTCGCAACATGGCATCTGTTTCCTCATGTTCCTTCATCATATCTTTAATCTGAAGGGCCGCGGCTTCTGTCAGAATGACTACTTCACTCATTCATTACACCCCCAACCTTTTCATTTCTTACTTCTTAGTATACTCCTTTCTATTTTACTACTCAACCAAAGGGGCTTTGGTGAATGGTTGGAAGGAAACTTTTTATTCATATCAGTATACAATGACTTTTTACTTACATTCATTAAAAAACACTGGTCCTTTATCCTTCCACCAAGGTATAATGAAGGAAAATAGTCCCGGTTACGAGGTGGTATCCATGACGGTAGTGACTCCCTTTTATGATAAAAAAACACAGTGTCTTTCGTGTAAACACTCGTATAGTACGACAAGGATCAGATCCCGTTTTGTGAAGGTAGCAGGATACGACAGTGACTTTTGTCCCCTGTATGACTCAAATGATGTGAACCCTTTACTCTATAATGTTTCTGTTTGTCCAAAGTGTGGATTTTCATATACAGATGATTTCACAGCATACATACCTCCTGTTCTCAAAGCAGATCTGGAAAAGAAAATCAGCCAGCACTGGCAGCCACAGGATTATGGAAAACTGAGATCATATGAAGATGGGATTAATACATATAAATTGGCCGCCTACTGTGCCCTTATTAAAAAGGAGAAAAAGGAGACCATAGCAGGGTTATATCTCCGAACAGCCTGGCTTTATCGAAAGACAGGCGAAAAAGAACAGGAAAGACGATTCATTAACCTTGCTACACATGAATACATTGATGCCTATTTGACAGACGGCGTATCAGGTTCTTTGATGTCGGAAACTAAACTCCTGTATATCATCGCGGAATTATTGAGAAGACAGGATAAAATCGATGAATCTGTCGCTTATTTATCTAAAGTCATTAGTAAACAGCATCTCTCCGCCGAACCGAAGATTGTTGAAATGGCCAGAGAGAGCTGGTACGAAATACGGGATCGTTATAAAGAAAAAGTCTTTGTAAAAGAAAACTAGTGGTCACTCGCTGGTTTTTTTTACATTCCAGAACACATATACAGGTTTGAAAGTCAAAAAAATAAGCCAGTCACAAGACCAGCTTTTCTTTAGAACATCGGATTATCTTCAAGAAATTGATAGATATGATCCACCAGTTCTTCAGGTGTATCCCCTGTTACGACTTCACCATTGACAAGAGCATAAAAGGATTGGGCGCATTTTCCGCAGTAACCCAGGCATCCATACTCAATGACATCAAGGTTTGGGTCTCTCTCCAATATTTCAAGCGCTTTTTGCGCACCACTAGCAAGATTGCTTATACAAAATTCTATAATTGGTTTCAATTCTATCACCTCACTACTCTTAGTTATGCTATCTTTTTTTATCATTATCGTCAATCATTTGATTCCATGTAATGGTATAACAGATTGTGAACATTTTCGCTTATTTCTGTTGTGAAAACGCCGCTATTTCGATATACTTTTAATGTTAATAGGTTTACTAATATGATAATTGTGCGAATTATGCTTCATATTGAAAATGCTTACTTTTTCAGGACCCGTTTCGGCGTGAATGTCCTTTCAATCCCGTCCCATACTACTTATGGGATATACATCACATACAAACACACTATTTCATTCATAATGTAGAGTGCAAAAAAGGGGAAATTTTTCATGAAACAATTAGTGCTGCTTGGCGGAGGATATGGGAACATGCGCGTCCTTCTTCGCTTATTACCCAACCAATTACCTGAAGATGTATCGATCACCCTGATTGATCGAAATCCTTACCACTGCCTTAAGACGGAATACTATGCGCTAGCCGCTGGTACGATTTCAGATCAACATGTACGCGTATCATTCCCGGAACATGCCCGTTTATCCTATGTGTATGGAGATATTTCCGGAGTGGACATGGAAAACAAACTCGTTAATATGAAAGATCAAGATCCAGTTCCTTATGACGACCTGGTGATAGGACTCGGTTGTGAGGATAAATATCATAATGTACCTGGTGCAGATGAACATACTTACTCCATTCAAACAATTGAAAAATCCCGTAAGACATACCAAACCTTATGTAATCTTCCAGCTGGTTCGATCGTAGGAATCGTTGGAGCCGGTTTAAGCGGGATTGAGCTTGCGAGTGAGCTTCGTGAGAGCCGTTCTGATTTGAAGATAAAGCTATTCGATCGCGGTCCGCGTATTCTTAACGCTTTCCCTGAACGTCTAAGCTCTTATGTTCACAGTTGGTTCGACGAGAATGACGTAGACATAGTCAATAACTCGAATATAACAAGAGTGGAGCCAAATACACTTCATAATCATGAAGAACAAATCTTCTGCGATGCCATCGTTTGGACAGCGGGGATTCAGCCGAGCAAGGTCGTCCGTGATATGGATGTTGAAAAGGATGCAAGCGGTCGCGTAATTCTAACAAAGTATCATAACCTGCCTCAGGATGAAAATGTGTACGTGGTTGGTGACTGCGCAAGCCTTCCTCAAGCTCCAAGTGCCCAGCTGGCTGAGGGACAAGCAGAACAAATCGTGACAATTTTACTTAAACGTTGGAAAAACGAAGAACTCCCTGCAGAATTACCTAAGATCAAACTAAAAGGAATTCTCGGTTCACTCGGAAAGAAACATGGTTTCGGCCTGGTAAACGAGCGCTCCATCACAGGCCGTGTCGCTCGATTGTTGAAATCCGGTGTGTTGTGGATGTATAAGTATCATAATGGATGATGTAAAAAAGAACCGCGATCGGGCGGTTCTTTTTTTAGATACAGCGTAATAATTTTCAATAAAAAAGACTCTCCCCATAAGAAGAGCCTTTCTAACCCAATCAATCAAACCGCTTTATACCCATATTTCTCAAGTTCGGAATAAATCGTTTTTAACCGGGGATTTCCTTCTCCGATAATATTCCCTTCTAACAGGACAATCGGATAAAACATATCCTCTTCGATCACTTTTAAAGCAAATTGCTTAACGAATTCATCTTCAGGAGGATTATGAATATCTACATATTTTATCACGAAGGGCTGGTTTGGGTACTTCCGACTTACAGCAGCCTCAAGCCATTCGTACGTTTCTTTCGATGATGGTAAATTCACGCAGCTTGGACAAAGTATCTCTGCCCCATATACGTAAAGTTCAACCGGCTTACGTTCCATTTCTCTCTCCCCTTTGTTTTCCCTCTCATGTTTATTTTACAAAAAAAGCAGCAGGGTTGGAACGATAATATGTGAATTTCTGTACTGGAAACTGTTTTTAGACTTTTTCTTAAAAAGAAATTCCCAATAGTTTGCAGGTTGATAGATTTTTTGTGAATATGTCATTATAATAGAGAGTAAGGAAAGGAGTAGATAATTATGGCTGAAAACGAAATGATTGCACCAGTTCAGGAAGTATTAGATAAATTACGTCCGTTCCTACTTCGCGATGGTGGAGACTGTGAACTAGTGGACGTTGAAGACGGAATCGTTAAATTACGCCTTCTAGGTGCTTGTGGAAGCTGCCCAAGTTCAACAATCACACTAAAAGCAGGAATCGAACGCGCTTTAGTGGAAGAAGTTCCAGGTATCGTTGAAGTAGAGCAAGTATTCTAATTCGATTCACGTTAAAGCCTAAATCCTTAATCGGATTTAGGCTTTTTTTATTATACTTCCGTCTTCGGTTGATTCCCTTTTAACACTGCCTGAATGTTCTCCACGCATAAGGCCATCATTTCATAACGCGTTTCTTTCGTGGAACTGCCGATATGTGGGATGGCGACAACTTGATCCAATGCAAGAAGCGGATGACCGGCATCAATCGGCTCTGCTTCGAATACATCCAATCCAGCACCTGCAATGTCCCCACTCTTCAATGCTTTTTCTAAAGCCTCTTCATTTACAATCGCACCACGGGCTGCATTGATGAAAATCCCTGTTTTTTTCATCATGGTGAATTGTTCTTCCTGGAACATGCCTTTTGTTCCCGCGTTAAGTGGAGCAAGCACAACAACGAAATCCGACTGGATTAAAAGGTCTTCAAATGTTGAATATTGTACTCCAAGGGCTCTTTCCGCTTCATGCTTCCTGGAACGATTATGATAAAGAACATTCATATTGAACCCCTTGGCTCTTCTTGCCACCGCTTCGCCGATGCTTCCCATTCCGACGATGCCAATGGTTTTGTGATGAATATCCATGCCTGCAAGGAGAAGGGGTGACCAGCTTTTCCACTTTCCTTCTTTAATATAGCGATCCGCTTCAACAATTCGTCTTGCCGTCGCCATTAACAGAGCAAATGTTAAGTCGGCAGTAGTTTCCGTCAGGACATCCGGCGTGTTGCAAATGGTTACGCCCAAGTCTTTTGCCGCTTCAAGGTCAATATTGTCATAGCCCACCGCAAGATTGGCCACGACCTTCAAAGAAGGAGATTTCTGTAATAGCTCCTGGTCTATCCGGTCCGACAGCATAGTAAGAAGAGCAGTAGCACTCTCTGCTTTACGGAGAAGAATATCCCTTGGCACCGGGACATCCCCATGTTCCCACATCTCGACTTCAAATTCGCTCTGCAATGGTGTTATTACTGATTCTGGCAATTTTCTCGTAATGTATATGGATGGCTTCATATGTATCCCCTACCTTCACTTCACTTTCCTCCAGTTTAGCATAAAAGTGTAAGTATGCAGGGGTTATGGTCTGTGAAGACATTGATAGTTTAAAGCCATGCAACAAGGGGAATTCCCCATTTTTTAACCGGGACTTCGGACATATGATAAAAGTCAGATAAAAATGCCTCATATTGATTAGAATTTTTCAGATAGTTCTCCAGCTTCTCTTCCACTACCTTCTTCTTCTGCTCAGATTCTGAAATATAATATTCCTCGATGCATTCGAAATAATGAAGGGGAAACAGCAGTCGTGAATACAACAGCCTCCATGAGAATGGTGAAAGTGGGGTGATGGATTCATACTCTCTCATAAATTCCTGAAGCTCAGGATGAAACGTTTGGCTTTTCATGAAATACCTTTCTCTCACCCACTCCGCTATGTCCCGGCTGCAGTGATCGAACACCCACTGGAACGGAAAATGGATGCACACCTCAGTCCCCCATGTAGATTGAAGAAAACGTTCATGGCAAATCGTCCCAGCATCCTCTTGCTTCGGGTCCTCATCAAGCTCCGTATCCACCAGGTACTGAATGGCGTTTTCTGACAAGGCACTGTAATAAGGATAGCTCTCAACAAAACGACGTTCAAACTCATCAGCCGGCTGATCCTGGATAACCTGATAGTACGCTTTCTCTAACTGGGCCAGCCGCTTTTCCCACAGGCTCTTCCACTGGCCCATACGATTTATTTTCTCCACCTTTTCTTCAAAGGTCCGTCCCCTGAAATGGAATTTGCTTAACTTTCTTCCCAGCTTTTTATCCGGGGGGGATTGGATGCTTTCATTTCGCAGAACCACAAAGTCTTTATCTTTTTCTACAACAAGAAATCTTCCTTCGTTGTTAGGGACAAAGGTCGAAACGTGGCGATCCCCTTGACTTTTAAGGTGCTCTGCCAATTTGTAAAGTTCCACTAAGGTTTCTTGTTCCATATTCGTTACGCCGACAATACTATATACTAACCCCCCAACCAAATATCGATTCATCATTCCATCAAAGAATGCCCTCTCTGGATGCAATCCAAAATGATTGATTAATATTTCTTGAGACATGTTGATCTCTCCTATCTAAAGTAACCGTCTTTTTTCTTTTTCGCAGGGTGATCTGTGTCAAAGAAATTCTTTTTCATATTGTCATTTCCCTTCATTTTGAAGGGCTAACATTATATGAATATAACCTTTAAAGACATTTATGAATATCTGAAACTGGAGATGGGCAAGAATGAGAATAGAAGCTATTATTATGTCTATTTTTTAAATAGGAATCATATGTGTAAAACAAGGCTTCGTCTAATCGAAATAGGGGTTTTATAATCTTTCAAAGAAAAGGTGAATAGGATGAAGGATAAAGAATCAATGGATTTATTAGAGAAAACGGCACGCAAATGGCTGCATGAAAGAGGAGTGGAGATTGAAGATATCGCTCAATTGGTCATGTACCTTCAACAAAAATATCATCCTGATCTTGAACTAAAGGAATGTGTCTATAACGTTGAACGTGTGTTAACGAAGCGGGAAGTACAGAATGCAATTCTGACAGGTATTCAACTTGATATATTGGCTGAGAAAAAGATGCTTGAAGAACCGCTTCAAGCGATTATTGAAGTAGATGAAGGACTGTACGGCGTGGATGAAATCCTGGCCTTTTCGATTGTGAATGTATATGGATCGATCGGATTTACAAACTACGGATATATCGACAAGCAAAAACCTGGAATTCTGGAGAGGCTAAATGATAAATCATCCGGTATGTGTCATACCTTTCTGGATGATATCGTCGGAGCTATTGCAGCGGCTGCTTCCAGTCGTTTGGCACACAGGGCGAAATGCGCAGAATGAGGTTGAATATGTATCCAAATCAGACGACATCGGTCGTCTGATTTTTAAGTGGTAGAAGAAGTGATAAATACGCTAACAAAATTAATCATACTGTATTCCTAAAAGATTACATACTACATATAAATAGATCCATTTAACTAACTTTATTATTGCACATCGATGAATAGTTTTATATAATTACAACTATAGTTGTAATTAACATCAATATAGTTGTAACAAGGCTTCTGAACGAATAAACACCAAATAAAGGCTATCACTTTTATGAGATTCGAGAGAATTTCACATACTACATACGAAGAATAATTGAGGTGAAATCCTATCCGGCTCCTAAGTGACCAAGCCCTTATTGATGCCTACAAGAAAGCAAAACAGTTAAAACTCAGTAATGAATTCATCATTCTGATCGAACAAGAAATTAAAAAGAGAAAATTAGTTCATTAAAGAAACGTTTGATTGTAGATGTCATCGTGCTCTTCACAAGTCGGCATAATGTCTTCCCAATGAACTTCCAGGGCACATACGATGGCAAATAGTTTATTCAGGGACGGGTTCGCCTCTCCCTTTTCAATCAACGAAATATAATTAACCGTTAATCCACATTTTTGACTTAATTCTTGTATGGTGATTTCTTTTGCTCTTCTATGGTGCCTTATTTTCTTTCCGACAAGTCCTGTAACTGTAATACTCATTACCTCACTACCCTTTTAAAAATTCTTTAGAAATGACGTGGAATGTTTCGAAAATCAATTAAGAAACAGTGACTTTCATTCTTAAAGTTGTTTGCATTCGTAAAGAATAGTTAGAAATTGAAAAGGTATCAATGCTAATAGTCCCCTACTACCTTAGATGTTTACCCTAGTTAGATACCTTTACACTTCATTTCGTAATATTTTTTAAGAAAAATCTTTATATTCTTATTGTTTTTTCAAATCCTGTCTTTCTAGTCCTTCTGAGTACTCAAATATGTGTGATGGAAAAATTAGTTAGAGGAAAAACCACATAATACTTTAGGAGTATAATTATCGTTCCTGCTATTATTATACTCACCCACTATCTATAGAGGCATAGATAGTCTTAAATAGGACCGTTACATAGGTCCCGGAGTATAAATAGTATTTTGATTACTTCTTTTAACACTAGTTCTATTTTACTTATACGAACAAAGGTTGTCTATTATGAATATGTTACTAATTCAAGAATTTTTTTCTATTTGAGTACTCAGAAGGGTTTAAAGGAAGTGGGGGCTATAAATTCAGCCCCCACTTTTTTATTATCATATATCCCATTCATCCAACGTTTCAATTGTATAGGTTGGCTGAATATGCTTCGAACTCAAAGCTTCTTTGGTTGTTACACCTGTATGGACAAGCAGTGTATCAAGTCCGGCGTTTATCCCGGCTAATATATCTGTATCGTAATTATCCCCAACCATTAACGTATCTTCCTTAGGCACCCCTAATACAGATAGCGCCTGCTCCATAATGATCGATTCAGGCTTCCCGATAAAGACCGGTTCAGTTTGTGTGGAGACTGTTACAACTGACGTAAGGGAACCGTTCCCTGGAAGCAGCCCTCTTTCAGTCGGAATCGCGATATCTCCATTGGTTGAAATAAAAGTAGCTCCATTTCTCACACCTAAACAAGCGAGGGATAGTTTCTCATAATTAATATCACGATCTATTCCCACTACCACGAAATCAGGTTTCTCATCCTGAAGGGTGATGCCATTCTCTTCCAGCGCCGAACGGATTCCTTCTTCCCCGATGACATATGCCGTCCCATTTGGCTTTTTCTTCGCCATATACTGAGCTGTCGCCATGGAGGTAGTAAATACCTGTTCCTTCGTGGCAGGGATATCAAAGGACTGCAATTTTTCAGCAACCTGTTCAGGTCTTCTCGAAGAATTATTGGTCACAAACAGATAAGGTAATCCCTTTTGTTGTAATCGTTTAACAAAATCCCCTGCTTCTTCGATTTTCTCTTTTCCTTTATACATTGTGCCATCTAAATCAATTAAGTAACCTTTATATTCTTTCATTGTGTACCTCCGTATGCTTGTGTATAGTATGTCCAAATACCTGAAGAGCCTGTGCTATTTTCGGTAAAATGCATTCCATAAATAAAACAAAGCGCCCCCTATTCAGAAAGCGCTGTCAATTGCTGATTAATTTTTAAATGCAGACACAGGTCCCAATTCATTTTCAAGGTAGCTCTGAACCTGTTGTGGAAATTTCTCTAATGAGTGGAATACCTCGTTTAAAATCGTATGTAATTGCTCATGATGAATGGCTGTATACTCTTGAACAAGAACCTTACGCTCTGCAACAAGTCGCTTAAGATCTTCACTCATCTTGTCTCCAATGACCTTTTCATCCAGAAGAATATCAATGATATCCTCATAGCTTCCCGGATCCCTCATAATGAAACCGTCGATCATACTGTTTCCTACATCGAGTATAGATTCAATAATCGTATGGGCCATTCGTTCCAAAGCTAATTTTTCCAATGTTCCGTCCCATTGATCATGTTCACTAACAGTCTTTAACTGATCATTCATATACAATAATATTTCCTCTATCTTTTCCCTATCTACGAAATACATGGTGGACCCCTCTCTATGAACGATATCCTCCATATTATCTTAACATATTTCCCTCACTGTCATACAGGTACATCCTGCATTTCTCAGCTCAGTTTGTTATGATGAGATAAGCAAAAAAAGAGGAGGACATCGTCATGAGTGAACGATTTTATTTATACGATGATACAGAACAGACAAAAACACGCTTTGTGAGTTTTATGGGTGAAAATCAGCGGTACGACTTAGCGATTACCCAAACAGATCGCTATTACGGGAAATCTTTAGTATTAGACCTTCAAGGCAGTCGATTTGCGATTGTCGGCAGGGATGATCTTGATGAACCTGGATATGTAGAAAGTGTATTCAAGCTAACGGAGGAAGAAGCCGATGAATTGAGGGACTTCTTAGGAGAAATCATTATGTAGCGCACTAGAAAGAATGAAGTCCACCCCACTCTCACATACTACATGTATGAAAGGTGGGAGATAAAATGAGTAAAGAACCAAGAGATAAAGAAGAGGAAGTATATAGTGACTTCTCTAATGTTGAAACATATCGCAATTTTATCGTTCCAGAAACACTTCCTGAAGGGCCATACGGATCTCCGCGAGGAAAAAATACTCCCGTTGAGAACAAAAGCACACCATGGAAAGAAGGGCAGCGATATTACAGTGCTTTCAACTATGAAAATAAATCACTTCATCAGGACATCCCACGTCAGGAGCCTGGGTCACACCCTGTGCATGCAGATCCCGATGTGAATGAAGAACCTCCATATACTGAAAATAAGTAAAATAACAAAAGGAACAAACTGGACGGTTTGTTCCTTCTTCACCATTATTTATTGACTTTTTTCACAAGAAAATAAGCGCAGCCAAAATTACAGTATTCATACAAGTAATCCTTATGTGTACTCACCTTTGTGTCAAAAGAGGCTTTTTGATTATGGTCATCAAAGAATCCTTTTAAGCGGAGCTGGCCATATCCCCAATCCCCAAGGATAAAGTCGTATTTACTTAAGATGTCGCTATATCTTTCCTTAAATGCTTCCTCGTTGAATCCGTCTCTAAATTCCTCAACGATTTCGTAGCATGTATTCTGCACACAAATCATCTCGTCCACCCACTTTCATTTCCTTATCTTAAATTATAACGGATTGTCCATTAATTACTATGAAAAATTGTCATAAGAGATGGTCACCCTAACAAATAGGGGGTGTTTAAGTTGAATAAATTCATTCTGGGTACAACTGTACTAAGTATTGCGCTAATCGGAACAGCTTGTGATGGAATCGACACAGCCAATGAAGAAATGTTTCACGACAATGGAAATACCATTAACGTGAATGACCGGGAGGACCTGTACAACGAAAATAGCTGGACGAAAAAAGGAGCTCACCGCGGTGAGGACTTCGGCTATGTTCGCCAACAGAAAAGTCCTACTGGTGGTCAAACCATTTCCACAAATGATATGTACAGCATCAATCGAGAACAAGTAGCCGACACAATCAGCAAAATGAGTGTTTCTCTTCCGGACGTCAAGGATTGTTCCACTCTTGTCACTGATGAAGAAGTGCTGATTTCATACGTGACGGACAAAAAGGATAAAGATGGCCGCTTTGAAGTAGCCGACCAAGTAAAGAAAACAGCCATGTCAGTTATTCCCCGTTGGTACCATGTTTATGTGACCGATGACAAGAGCCTGATGCGCAATGTAGAAAACCTGGCAAAAATGGATAGCGATAGCCGTAACGCTAACACAGCCATTGATGATACAATCAACCTTATGCTGCAGGATTCTCCTCAAGGAAGAAATGTAGACGCAGGTGAAAATCCAAATGGTGAAATGACATCTGAGAAATACGAAATGCAGGACGACGATGTACACAAAATCAACAAAGACCGCCAAAAGCGTAAAGATAACACAGATAACATGGTCGATTAATCAGACAGTAGAGACAGGCATCATCCCTTGCAGGATTTGCGTCTCATGTCATACTCTTTGCTACAAAAAGGACTGACTGTTAGAGATCTTCTCCTTCAAGTCAGTCCTTTTATATATGAAAAAATTATGCCTTTTGAACTTCTTGCTCACCGGCTGCTTGTCTTGCTTTAGCAGCTGCATTAACTTGCTCATCTGCATGGTAGGAAGAACGAACGAGTGGTCCTGCTTCACAGTGACTGAAGCCTTTTTCCATCGCTGCTTCACGTAGTTCAGCAAACTCATCAGGGTGATAATATTTCTGTACCTTCAAGTGTTTCTTAGATGGTTGCAGGTATTGACCTAATGTCACAATATCAACATGATTTGCACGCAGATCATCCATAGTTTCAAGAATTTCTTCCTTCGTTTCCCCAAGACCAACCATGATACTTGATTTTGTTGGGATTTCCGGATTTAATTCTTTTGCACGACGGAGGAATTCCAATGTGCGGTCGTAGGTAGCGCGGGCACGAACTCTTGGTGTCAGGCGACGAACGGTTTCGACATTGTAGTTCATGATGTCTGGCTTTGCGTCCATCAATGTCTTGATATTATCGAAAACTCCACCCATATCGGAAGGTAATACTTCAATGGAAGTGAACGGGCTCTTACGACGAATGGCACGAACCGTTTCAGCAAAAACTTGCGATCCACCATCTTTCAGGTCATCACGAGCAACAGCTGTAATAACTACGTGCTTCAGGTTCATTAATTGAACAGAATCTGCAACGCGTTCTGGTTCTTTCAGATCTAATTCAGTTGGAAGGCCTGTTTTTACTGCGCAGAAACGGCATGCTCTTGTACAAATATCTCCAAGAATCATGAAGGTAGCTGTTCTTCTAGTTCCCCAACATTCATGAATATTAGGACAACGAGCCTCTTCACATACCGTGTGAAGGTTGTTTTCACGCATCATTTTCTTCAAGCCCATATAGTTATCATTCGTATTCAGCTTAATTTTAAGCCAATCCGGTTTACGAATGTGTTCATCTTTCTTACTCATACCCCTCATCTCCAATCCTAAATAATTCTGACTTAGGCAAAGAGTGAAACGCTTTCTAAATCGTTCATCTTATGTAAAAAAAGCCATCATCAATATACTTCTTTTGTCACTTTATCATACTAAAAAAGTGAAAACAAGCATGTGATACCCTATTACCATTTATTGATGATTATGAATCCCGATGAACGATACAAACTAGTAGTAGGCCCCTAAAAATGGAGGGATTATTTTGTACAAACGATTGGTCTTAGCATTTGTGGCTTTTTGCATGTTGATAAGCCCTTGTCAAACCGTTGCTGCAGAAAAGCTGACAGACGAACAGATTCACACGAAAAGGATGGAGTTATTTCAAAAAAGCGCGGCTCTGACTCATATTCCCTGGTACTATCTTGCTGCTGTCGATCAGTACGAACGCAGTTTACGGTTTGCCCGCAAAGATAGGGAAAAGCCTTCTTCACTTATATCGATCTATATGGAGCCGGAAAAATGGGTCGGCCCTCTTAATCCTGACCGGGAAGATGACAACCCTGAAACGATAGCACTTTTCAACGGGATGGGCCGGGATGGAGACTTCGATGGAAAAGCCAGCCTGAAGAGTGATGAAGATATACTGGCTGCTTTGACAGATTTTATATTACGATACGGTATTGACCGGGATAATTTCAAGCTTGCTCTGTGGGACTATTACAAACGTGATAAAACAGTCAGTATCATCATGGGAAATGCAAAAATCTATAAACAATACGGGACCATCCATTTAAACCAGAAAGCCTTCCCACTTCCCCTCAGATTCAACTACAGTTACCGAAACACTTGGGGTGACGCCCGTGGCTGGGGAGGAAGACGTATTCACGAAGGGACGGACCTCTTTGCTGATTATGGTGTACCTGTAAGAGCGACATCGTATGGAATCATCGAGATGAAAGGATGGAACCGGTATGGAGGCTGGCGAATCGGGATACGTGACATTAATAATACGTATCATTACTTTGCCCACCTTAGCGGTTTCTCTAAAGATCTTCATATAGGTCAAGTGGTGGAACCGGGAATGGTTATTGGCGGTGTCGGGAGCTCTGGATACGGACCCCCAGGGACATCAGGGAAATTCCCTCCCCATCTGCATTACGGAATGTACAAGGATAATGGTTTGACGGAATGGTCATTTGACCCTTACCCTCACTTACGTATGTGGGAACGTCAAGACAGAATCAAAAGCAAAAAACGTTAAAAAAGCAGACAATGGTTAACCCATCGTCTGCTTCATCTTTTCACTCTTTACATCTGTTTTTTGGATTTGGAAACCGCGTTCATGATACTAGCTGCTAATCCACCCCAGATGATGACCATCCCTACAACCATCATTGCAATTGCGCTACCAGTCATGTTAGCTTACCTCCTTATAGCTTTCAGCTTCAGTTTTGGCATGCCAGCGTTTGAATGAGAAGGCTACACCTGCAAGAATTGCGAATCCTGCAACAAACCATCCGCTGTAAAGGATGAAGGCATCTGAGTAACCTCCATAGTTTCCAGTTTCAGTTTCAAATTCTCTTAATAAATTCATTTTGAATAATCCGAACATCATCCATCCAAGAACGATTGGTGTGATGACACCCAAGCATACTTTCCACCAGGCACCAAGCTGAATATCAGAGATTCCATTAGCGTGAGATTGGAATGTACCTAACTTGCGCAGGAACCAGGCAATCACTACTACTTCAACTAACCCCACGAATGCTACACCAAACTGGTTGATAAAGTAATCTGCAGCGTCCAGGAAGAGTAACCCGCCCTGAGTGGCAAATAAGATTGAGATGACCGCAGAAAGTCCTCCGCCGAATAGAACCGCTTTCGTACGGGAAATTCCGAACTTCTCAGAAACCCCTGCTACATAAGTCTCCGTAATCGAGATGAGTGATGACAGCCCGGCTAACACCAGGGAAGCAAAGAACAGGAATCCGAATAATCCGTTAAGTGCCGGGAATTCGTTAATGATTTGCGGGAATACCACAAACGCCAATCCAACTCCACCGCTTACTACTTCCTGCACCCCTACACCTTGAGATTGAGCCATGAAACCTAAAGCAGCAAATACCCCGATACCTGCAAGTAATTCAAACCCTGAGTTACTGAAACCTGTGATGAATGCATTATTTGTAATATCCGATTTCTTCGGAAGGTAACTGGAATACGTAATCATAATCGCAAATGCGATGGATAAACTGAAGAAAATTTGTCCGTATGCCGCTACCCACACACCAGGGTCAGCTATTTTGCTGAAATCCGGTTTGAAGAAAGCATCTAACCCATCCAATGCTCCAGGCAATGTTAAAGCGCGAACAACAATGATTAAGAATAAAATAACTAGTGCCGGAATAAAGATCTTATTCGCTACTTCGATTCCCTTCTTTACACCTTTGAAAAGAATCCCTAATGTAATCACCCATACCAATACAAGTGGAATGAATACTCCGGGAACGATACTTCCTGTCTGACCTGGATCAACCGTAAGCTTCAAATAGTCGTTGAATAAGAATGACTCTGTATCCTTCCCCCAACCTAAATTGAAAGAAAAAACACTGTACGACATCGCCCATGCGATGATGACGGCATAATAGGTAGATATGACAAATGCGATTAATACTTGCCACCAGCCAAGCCACTCAAATTTCCTATTAAGACGGAAATAAGATAGTGGTGCCGACCCACGGTACTTATGACCTAACGTAAATTCAAGCACTAATAATGGAATTCCCGCTGTAAGAAGAGCGAATAAATAAGGAATAAAGAATGCTCCTCCACCATTTTCATACGCTACTGCCGGAAAACGCCAAATGTTTCCCAAACCGATTGCTGACCCGACAGCAGCAAGAATAAATCCTGCTCGTGTTCCAAATTGGGCACGTTTCTCCATGTTGGTCCCCCCTAGTTCTTTTCAACTACCAATTTAAGGTATTTGAAATTTTTATATTTTCAGATTATTTATAATCTAAAGTCAGTATAGCTAGTTCCATGGCAATTGTCAAAGCTATTTTGAAGCTTTTATAGAGATTTTTTAAAATTGGGACAGGTACTATTTCACTATAAGAATTTTGTCGAAACATGAAGGATTAATGATCGGAAAGGTTGAGGTGGGTTTTGGGATACCGTCGCGGGTTTAAAAAAAAGCACGAATGCATAATAAAAAACCAGGAGCCGATGAGCTCCTGGTTTTCATTATATTATTGCTCTGAAACAGCCGGTTTTGCTTTTTCACCAAACAGAAAAGCGAATGCAACGATCAAAATGATCACAACCCCAAGGCCGAATAGTGTGCTTCCAGTGAATCCTAATACAAGATATCCAATTGAAGCAGCAACCGCTCCGATTAAGGCATATGGAAGCTGTGTAAGAACGTGATCGATATGATTGCTTCCTGCCCCTGTAGAGGAAAGGATGGTTGTATCCGAGATTGGAGAACAGTGATCCCCCAATACAGATCCAGCTAATACAGCAGCCATAGCAGGAAGTAAGATACTTACATCTGTTGCTGCTGCAATCTCCCCGGCGATCGGAAGTAAGATCCCGAAAGATCCCCAAGAAGTTCCCGTCGAGAATGCCATGATTCCGGCAACTAAGAATAAAATGACAGGAAGTGCCTGCATCGGCAAGCTTGATTGTTCAACCAGACCCGCAAGATACGTTCCTGTTTGCAATTGATCGATCAATGTGACGATCGTCCAGGCGAAGATAAGGATGTAAACGGCCGGCAGCATGGATTTGATCCCTTCCACTACTGCTACTCCAACTGCTTTACCTTCGATCCCTTTCAAGTTGACTTGACGAATGAAGAAGATCAGTGCAACAAGGAGACCGAATAATCCACCATATAATAATGATTTCGTTACATCTGTATTTTCAAAAATCGGCAGGATGTCAAATGATCCGACTGCTTGATAGCCAGTCCAGAGCATCATTCCAATTGTACCGATAACAAGTGCTACAATCGGCCAGACAAGATCACCAACTGATCCTTTCGAACTGACAGGCAGATCATTTTTTAATTCTCCTGGAATCTCTTTTTCAGGATCATAAAGGGCTCCCGTTTCAAGGGCTCTTACTTCATGCTCTTTCATCTTTCCAAAATCCAGGCCTTTAGCAGCAACCATGATTACTAGCAGAACAGCTGCCCAGACATAAAGGTTCATTGGAATCATTTGAACGAAGGCTGAAAATGCTGTGTACTCTGTGATACTGTGTGTAGCAAGAATCGAACCGATGATACCGATGATGTACGCTCCCCAGCTTGAGATTGGTGAAACGACACAAATGGGTGCCGACGTCGAGTCAATGATATAGGCCAGTTTTGCACGTGAAATTTTGTGGCGATCCGTAATGGGTCTCGAAACCTGTCCAACAGCAAGGGCGTTAAAATAGTCATCAATAAAAATTATGATACCTAAAACGGCTGCAAGAAGTTGTGCACCTTTTCTCGTTTTCACACGTTTCATCGCCCATTCACCGAATGCGCGGCTACCGCCGGAAATATTCACAAATGCAGTGATGACACCAAGAATGAGCAAGAAGAAAATAATATAGACATTCCAGGTGTTGAGAGCTCCATCTGCGACAAAGATGCCTTTAAAGGCGTCCCACATAAAGCTGAATGTTTTCGTAATTGAGAAATCTGCTAACAGAAATGCAGACGCAACGATTCCTACTCCCAGTGAAAGTAGAACCCGTCTCGTAAGTATAACCATAAGAATGGCTAAAAGGGGTGGTAATAGTGAGTAAATCGTGTTTTCCATAGTGTCCTCCTCCTATTTGATAGGGGGGAACCATCGTAGCATGATAGAGGATAATAAAAAAAGGCAACGATAGAGAAGCTATCATTACCTTAGTAAGTAATTTAAGTGCTCCATCACGATCTGTAGCTCCCCATTATAGAGATCCCCCTATAATGACAGTGTTATCCTTCTTCAAGATAACCCCAGCAAATACACATTCGACATGCATAATTACTTCGGCAAAAGTTCCCTTTCATCTGTTCTCACAGTTGTCATTCTCAAACAGCTTACTCTTGAACTCTGCGCCTCTACCCCATCGGACTGATGATGTGGTGTGTTATAAAATTTTCTTTATTAATATAACAAACTATCATTCTTTTGGCAACTTTTTTTCCTGACTAATTTGTGGGAATTTCAATAGAAGGACTGGATCCCTCCCCACCATTGTTATAAAACTGTGGTACATCCAGGTGAACGGTACCCATGGCAACCAGGATATCCTGCTTGATGGTTTCGGTTTTCGTTGCAAATGGAATGATGATCTGGACATTGACTTCAAGCTCGACAAACACTTTTACAACGGCATTATTTATCCCGAATTGCTCTACAGTAGTTTTAATATCAGAACGGACATCTCCGATCGAGTGAAAGCGAATCGGCACTTTCGGACCAAGGTTACCGAGTAACACGTTGTTGGTCGCTTGCCCAAGAGGGACAGAGTAAGTGATGCCCTTCGCTGCTTTTGACTTGCCTTCATCGATTTCCACTTCGGTAATAAATTCAAGGTTTTCTAAATTTCCTTCCTCTGCTTCTTGCAGGTTTTGCTGAACTAAGTTGGTGATTTCTGCCTGAACCCGGTTGATGGTCTGAGTATTATATTTAAATGAAACAATATCACCTTCTGTATTCTTCACTTCTTCCGTTATATCCGAAATATCAAGAACATCGGCAATTTTTTTGTTTATTGCTTTATTGATAACCAACGTACCGATCCTGCTGGTTTGAGTTTCAGCATAAGCAAGCAGTGTCGGTTTCAAACCTTTGTTAATGATCCACAATCCGAATCCAGTCGAAATCATAAAGAATAGAATCGTGATGATCATCACATAACGAAAAGGCAGCGGCCCTCCTCTTCGGGGTTTGTATGTTTTAAACTTTGACAAAAAAATCCCCCCTTACAAGCTATTTGTATGCAAAGTAAGAGGGGTTTAACGCAAAAAATTTATTTAATTTTAAGAGCTTGGGGTTCATAATCCGGATCAAATCCGGTAATCACCTTATCTAATTCCGTACTTAAATCCATGGGATAAGGAGTTTGTATTTCCTGTCCATCTTCTTCTATGATCCGGATCACCGGTCGATCCGTTACACCTTTATTTTGATCGGTCACAATTCCTTTTCGGCCATCATTCAGCTCCACGACCATCCCATTCGGATAAATGGCCACAGAAGACCTGAAGGCTTCAATCACATTTGTATCAAACAGGGTACCGCTTCCTGCATATAATACCTCCAGCGCTTGATGTGGAAGCATGGCTTTCCGGTATACACGATTTGACGTCATGGCGTCGAATACATCGGCCACCGCAATGATTTTTGCAAAGGGGTGGATATCCTCACCTTTGATACCTCGTGGATAACCGGATCCATCAAGCCGCTCATGGTGCTGGTACGCGCAGTGAGCAATGATCAGGGACACAGAATGAAGCTGTCGCAAAATCTCAAAGCCGTGTTCTGAATGCTTTTTGATTTCACAAAATTCGTCTTCTGTCAGCTTTCCTGGCTTCAGGAGAATTTCCTCAGGTACAAGCATCTTACCGATATCATGCAAAATTGCTCCCACGCCTAACTGCTCGAGCTGTTTAGTGGACAGTTTAAGTTCCAGACCTATGGATAACGTATACAAAGTCACATTGAATGAATGATGAAAAATATAGGAGTCATATGTGAAAACATCCGTCAAAATGGTTAGGAGATCATGATTCGCCTTCACTTCTGACAAGACTACATCAATCACCTGCTTCAATTGCCTGGCACTATCTTCAATCATGAGCACACCAGGTGGCGCCTTCGATACGCTTAGTTGATTAAACGCCATCTCTATATTGTTTACAGCTTGTTGTCTCACCTTACTCGAAACAGTTCCCTTTACATGGATTCCCTTCGAAAGGGAGTCTTCAATATAGACATACTGAATACTAAGCTCCTGCAACCTGAAAATCATGCGTTCTGTAATCGGAACGTTATCATGAATTAAAGCTTGACCTCTCATATTATATACGGTTGTAGCTAGAACCATGCCCGGTTTCAAAGCCCTAGTTGATATAAGCCTCATAGAATTCTCCTATGTAATTCTTTCATTTTTCGACAAAATTTCCTAGTATCTCCATTATAAAGGATAAAAACGTTCTTGCAAGGTGTATTTCCTGATATATTGTTAATTATTCATGAAAGAATATAGAGCGAAGGGTGATATTCACTCAACAAAAAACCAGCGCTCTCTAAAAAGCAACTGGTCCAATTTATACTCATATCATTTTCAACAATGCATCCCGGCCGATCATGCCCGGTGTGATGCCGCGATTTTCTGCCTCATAGGTGATGGATTCCAGAGGGGCGTCCAGGAGCTGATCGATTGTTTTTACACCGACGGCTCTGCCTGCAATGATTCCTCTGTCTTTCAACTTCTCATTTAGTAACGCTACGTCCAGTGCTCCACACATTATATATCCTATATCACTCGTCACAACGAGGAGATTGGTTTTGGGCAGTTCAACAGAAATCGCTAAAAAAGTATGTCCCTGAATGGTAATCGGAGATACATTCATCATGTGTCATCGCTCCTTTCCCTCATATGTATGATGTGAGGATGGAAACGGTGATACATTTACTGCTTTAATTTCCACTGAAGGATATCCCGTAAAAACTCAGGCATAAAGTATTTTTTCTCCAGCCTTTGAAGGTCTGGAAAGAAGTGGCCAAACGTGAACATATCCGGTAAGGCAAGCTTGTATATCTTCTCTGGATCAATCGGCTTTTCAGCGATTAAGATTTCAGGGCCATTGACTTGAATATTCGTATATACAAACCGTCCCATCACCTTTCCTCTGAACCCCAATCCTTTTACTTGAAGGTGCGGCCATTCCTCATTAAATGTTTGTTTAATTATTTCCTTCAGCTCTGCCCCCTTCATTTCGATTAGACATGGATTGATGGGATGGGGCAGGATACGGTGCAGATCCTGTTTCGTCACTGCCCCCTCATTCAGTCCATCAATGAGTAAGCCTGAATTGAGAAAGGCACAATCAGCCTCGCACCATTCAGCTAGAGCATCACATAACACATCCGGAAGTGGGGAAGGATTAAACCAATCCACTGCCAGGGGTTCGGCGAGATCGGTTACTTTTTCTCCTAACAAAGCCTCCCCCTTTTGATACCACTCGAGATTTTCCTGCTCTTCCTTTTCGACAGGGGGAAGCTCCTGCTGTTCATAAAGCTGTGCTTTTTTGCCGACAATCTTTTTATTGGTTGCGTCAACCTCTATCATCATATGACCGACATAATGACCATATTTTCCAGCTGCGCCAAGCATCGTCCCCTTAATTTCTTTTCCTTGATGCAACACATGATGGGTATGGGCTCCAAGGATAACATCAATGTCAGGAAATCGGGCTGCAATCAACTCATCATCCCGAATCCCCAGGTGGGAAAGAAGAATCACCATATCTACCTGGGGGTGAAGCTCTTGAACCAATTTTTCAAGCTCATCCATCGGAGATGTAATATTCCAGCCGAGGGCTTTATAAAAAGGTTTGAAATAAGCTGTCAATCCGATGACGCCAATATTCATTCCACTACTCGTTTGATAAATATGATGGGTTTTGACCCAGCTTGGAGGCTGCGACGACTGGTCTAATAGATTGCCTACTATCACGTGAAAATTTGCATTTTCATACAGGCTGTTTAAATCTTCATAATCCAGTGTAATTCCTTCATTGTTCCCAATCGTTACAGCATCAAAGCCGACTTCGTTAAGGAAATCTACGTTTCCTTTTCCTAAAGTCGCTTCACTCAATGGATGCCAGCGGTCTACATGATCACCGATATCAAATAGATAAACTGGTTCCCCTTCATCCAGATGCCATTGTTTTCTCATCTTCAAAAAATCCCTAATCCTTGACCAATGCTCAAAATGGCTGTGAAGGTCGTTTGTGTGATAAATATGAATGGTTTCTCTCACTATTTGCTCACTCCTATTGGAGGTATGTTATCCTGAAATACCTTGGTAAATCAATCTAATTCCAATTAATATTAATATAATCCGTAAAACACTCACTAAGACTTTTGATTCAAGCTTCGTATTCAAATAGGCCCCAAACTTCGCCCCTATCCAGGCGCCTGGAATGAGTGCAAGTGCATACAACCACTTTACATTGCCAAACATGACATGCGTTCCCGAGCTGACTAATGCCGATAGGAAAATCATGAACATGGATGTGGCGACGGCTACATGAGGCGGAAAAAGAAAAATCAAGATCATCGCAGGTACCATTAATGATCCACCACCTATTCCAAATAAACCAGATGTAAATCCAACTGCAAAGGCAATAGCCGCTCCTAATACAGGAGGATATCCATATCGGAAGGTGTTTCCGCCCGGATCGGTAAATTCCCGTTGAAAAGATGCATCCTTGAATTTCTCAATAGGCTTTAACTTGTTTCTTATCATGAGTACAATGGCAATCAGAATCATAAAAATACCAAAATATAAATTAAAGCTTTCCATGTTCAATCCCTTGTTTACCCATGCACCAAGTATTGAACCTGGCCCGCTTCCGGCAAAGAAGATCAGGCCGCTTTTATAATCGACGGTCTTATGCTTTAAATAAGCCAGGGTGGATGATAACCCTGTGAAAATCATAATGACCAATGATGTTCCTACTGCTGTCTGAGGATTCATTCCCTCAATCAAGCTTGTATATGCACCGAAATAGATTAGGGCAGGAACAATGATGACTCCTCCGCCCAGTCCTACAAGGGAACCTATCGCTCCTGCTAAAAGTCCGATCGATAGAAGAACGATCCATTCCATCTGTCTTTCATCTCCTGTCAGCTAAAATAAATCCAGTTGCTTTGGTGCAAGTCCTCCATATTCAAGGTCTAATAATTCAATGAGATCTTTCGCGTTGTCAGCGGCATCTCCACCCGAATTATTATTGAAAAGAATATATAGATCTTCAGTGGTTTCGTGCAACTGATGAATATGTGGAATCCATTCCTCCAGTTCAGCACGATTATAGCGATATAAATAACGAACCTCCCGCCAGTCTTCCCCATTCGGTTTATTCCAGCCGTAAAGATTCCTGCCGTGAAAACGAATCAGAGTGGCATCTTTATGTGTGGTTTCCAATACCCTTGGTACAGATCCCTCCCCTGCTTGCGGCTCATCGCAAATGCTATGGATCCATCCTTCCTTTTTCATAAACGTTAACGTCTTATCCCGGAACTCCGGTCTGAACCAACTTTGATTACGAAACTCCAACGACAGTGGAAATCCCTTTAGCTGCTCCCGGCAGTACCGGATATAATCAACATGCTCCTTTTTACAATCGTACCAAGGGGGAAATTGAAGCAGAACCATGGCTAATTTACCTGCCTCTACGTAAGGGGCAAGTGATTCCTTAAAGGCAGTGAACATCTCTTCCTTCGTTTCAAAAGGGATCTCTCCCCGCTGATGTCCCGTCATTCCTTGATAAGCCTTAACAATAAACTTAAAGTCCTCGGGTGTTTCCTTCACCCATTTTTCAGCATTCCGAAGAGGCTGGACAGCATAGAAAGTTGTGTCCACCTCTACGATGGGAAAATGTGCACCGTATTCTTTTAGTTTGTCTCTCTGGGAAACATTTTCATAAAGGGTATCATGATCTCCCCAGCCTGTTACTCCTATGTATATCATCTTCCATCACCTGCTTTATTATGAACATGTCCATTTTATCATAAGGGAAATGGAAATTCTTATGTTTGGATTGATTGAGGATGGATAGTGGTGATTTATTGAAAACAGAAAAACTCCCCTGATGAAACATCAAGGGAGTTTGAGTGATATATTAACCGATTGAACCTTCCATTTCGAACTTGATCAGACGGTTCATTTCGACTGCGTATTCCATTGGAAGTTCTTTCGTGAATGGCTCGATGAAGCCCATTACGATCATTTCTGTTGCTTCTTCCTCTGAAATACCACGGCTCATAAGATAGAATAATTGTTCTTCGGAAACTTTTGATACCTTCGCTTCGTGTTCTAACGAGATGTTATCGTTTAGAATTTCGTTGTAAGGGATCGTATCGGAAGTTGATTGGTTATCCATGATCAGCGTATCACACTCAATGTTTGAACGTGCGCCTTCCGCTTTACGGCCAAAGTGTACAATTCCACGGTACGTTACTTTACCACCATGCTTGGAGATGGATTTAGAAACGATTGTAGAAGATGTATTTGGTGCCAGGTGAATCATTTTCGCTCCGGCATCCTGGTGCTGACCTTTACCTGCAAGTGCGATGGATAGTGTCATACCACGTGCGCCTTCACCTTTAAGGATAACCGCAGGGTATTTCATCGTTAATTTAGAACCGATGTTTCCATCTACCCATTCCATCGTTGCGTTTGCTTCACATACAGCACGTTTCGTAACGAGGTTGAACACGTTGTTCGCCCAGTTTTGAATCGTCGTATAACGGCAGTACGCATCTTTCTTGATGATGATTTCAACGACTGCAGAGTGAAGTGAATTCGTTGTGTAAACCGGTGCTGTACAACCCTCAACATAGTGGACACTTGCGCCTTCATCCACGATGATCAGCGTACGCTCGAATTGACCCATGTTCTCTGAGTTGATACGGAAATAAGCTTGAAGTGGTGTATCCACCTTTATTCCTTTAGGGACATAGATGAAAGACCCACCTGACCATACCGCTGAGTTAAGGGCAGCGAACTTGTTATCCGTCGGAGGAATAACCTTTGCCCAGTGCTCACGGAAAAGTTCTTCATTTTCTTTTAAAGCAGAATCTGTGTCTTTGAATACAATTCCCATGTCTTCAAGATCCGATTGCATGTTGTGGTATACAACTTCTGACTCATACTGAGCAGAAACCCCTGCAAGATACTTTTGCTCTGCTTCCGGAATACCTAATTTATCAAACGTTTGCTTGATTTCTTCAGGTACTTCATCCCAGCTGCGCTCTGACTTTTCAGAAGGCTTCACATAGTAAGTGATCTCATCAAAGTTCAGTTCCTGCATGTCTCCGCCCCATTGTGGCATAGACATATTATAAAAATGTTCAAGTGACTTCAAACGGAAATCAAGCATCCATTGAGGTTCTTCTTTCATGCGGGAGATTTCTTCTACGATTTCGCGCGTCAAACCACGTTTCGAACGGAAAATCGAGACGTCTTTGTCGCTGAATCCATATTTATAATCCCCAATCTCAGGCGCTTTCTTAGCCATGTTGATTCCTCCATTCTTTGGTAGTGCCGAAGGAGAGCATCATTCCTGCTCTTCCTCTGACACTCCTTTTTCCATCGCTTTCCATGCCAATGTCGCACATTTGATACGGGCAGGAAATTTAGCGACTCCTTGTAATGCTTCAATATCTCCTAAATCCACATCGTCGTCATAGTCATTGCCTTGCATCATATCAGAGAAGATCTTGGAAAGCTTCAAAGCTTTCTCAATCTCTTTCCCTTTAACCGCCTGGGTCATCATTGAAGCAGAAGCCATGGAGATCGAACACCCTTCCCCATCGAACTTCGCATCTTGAACGATACCATCTGCAACCTTTAAAGTCAGGTGTATGCGATCTCCACAAGTAGGGTTATTCATATCGATGGTAAAGCTTCCATCCTCTAAAGAACCTTTATTTCGTGGATTCTTATAATGATCCATGATGACTTGTCGATATAACTGATCTAAATTATTAAAAGACATCGCTGAAAAACTCCTTTGTCTTCAATAGGCCTGCAACAAGTTTATCAATATCTTCTTCCGTATTATAGAGGTAGAAGCTGGCACGTGCTGTTGCGGATACGTTCAACCACTTCATAAGAGGTTGCGCACAGTGATGACCCGCGCGAACTGCAATCCCTTCAGCATCAAGTACGGTTGCCACATCATGCGGATGAACATCATCAATGTTAAATGTAACAAGGCCGGCCCGCTTTCCGGGATCACTTGGTCCGAAAATTTTCATGCCTTCGACTTCATTCATTTTCTCCAATGCATAAGCCGCCAGCTTATGTTCATGTTCTTCAATGTTATGAAGTCCTACTTCTTCAAGGAAATCAATCGCCGCTCCAAGGCCAATGGCACCTGCAATGATCGGTGTACCACCTTCAAACTTCCACGGTAGCTCTTTCCAAGTGGATTCCTGAAGCCCGACAAAGTCGATCATTTCTCCACCGAATTCTACCGGTTCCATTTTGTTCAGGTGTTTTTTCTTACCGTAAAGTACTCCGATACCTGTAGGACCTACCATTTTATGACCTGAAAAGGCAAAAAAATCACAGTCAAGATCTTGTACGTCGACTTTCATATGTGGAGCGGCCTGTGCTCCGTCAACGACCATGACTGCTCCATTTTCATGCGCAATCCTGGTGATTTCTTTGATTGGATTCATTGTGCCAAGCACGTTTGAAACCATCATGATCGATACAATCTTCGTTTGAGATGACACGGTAGCTCTGACATCTTCAATCGCTATTGTCCCATCCTCTTGAAGGGGAACATATTTTAACGCGGCTCCGGTTTCTTTGGCTAATTGCTGCCATGGTATGATATTACTGTGATGCTCCATGTGAGTGATCACAATTTCGTCACCCTCGGACAGATTGGCACGACCGTAGCTTGCTGCAACTGTATTGATTGCTGTTGTCGTTCCACGGGTAAAGATCACTTCTTGAGCGGACGAAGCATTAATGAAATTACGGACCTTTTCACGGGCACCTTCATATCCATCTGTCGCTCTCGTCCCAAGAGTATGAACACCCCGGTGAACATTAGAGTTATATCCACGATAATAGTCATTCATCGCTTCGATAACGGAAACCGGTTTTTGCGATGTTGCGGCGCTGTCAAGATAAACAAGTGGATGGCCATTTACTTCCTGGTCGAGAATCGGAAATTGTTTACGAATCTCTTTTACATCCATTAGTTTACTTTCCTTTCGATAACCTCAACAAGTTGTTTCTTTACTCCTTCAATAGGCAATTGTTTTACCACAGGAGCCAAGAAACCATGAATAACCAGACGTTCCGCTTCATGTTGCGGAATTCCACGACTCATCAGGTAGTATAGTTGCAGAGGATCCACTCGACCTACAGACGCAGCATGTCCTGCCGTTACGTCATCTTCATCGATAAGAAGAATCGGATTAGCATCCCCACGAGCTTTTTCACTCAGCATCAATACGCGAGATTCCTGCTCTGCATTCGACTTAGACGCACCGTGTTCAATTTTACCGATACCATTGAAGATGGAAGATGCTTCGTCTTTCATGACTCCATGCTTAAGGATGTATCCTTCAGAGTTTTTACCGAAGTGGACAACCTTCGTCGTGAAGTTTTGTTTCTGCTTTCCGCGTCCAACGACAACGGTTTTTGTATCACCATAAGAGCCATCACCGATTAGATTCGTCACGTTTTCTGAAACGGTGTCTCCATCATTCATCAATCCAAGAGCCCATTCAATGCGAGCATCTCTTTGTGCGATTCCACGACGGTTAACATACGTTGTTAATCCGCCAGCTAAATTATCTACAGCACCGTATTCCACTTTAGCATTATTGTTTGCCAAAACTTCCGTAACGATGTTATATACACCGTCTTCAACATTTGTTGTAGAAATGTAGTTTTCGACATACGTTACAGAGCTATTGTCTTCAGCCACTACTAATACGTGGTTGAACATCGCCACTTCAGCATTGTCATGAACGTAAACAGCTTGAATCGGTTGAGTCAATTCCACATTTTTCGGAATGTATAGGAACACTCCCCCATTCATCAATGCTGCATGAAGGGCTGTAAGCTTATGCTCATCTGTTTTCACACCTTCAGTCATGAAGTACTTCTGTACAAGCTCACTGTGGTCTATTACAGCTGTAAAAATATCCGTAAAAATAACACCATTGTCTTTTAATTCGTTTGAAAGAGAAAGAAAAGCAGGTGTATTATTTCGTTGTATATAAAGACTTTGGTCACTGCTTTCTAAATCAACTAATTCTTTTGCTTCATCCGGCAGCTCACTCAATGATGAGAACGTATCACTTTCCACTGTATGCTTCTGGAATTGAGTAAAATTCCAATTAGTGATTTTCGTTTTATCAGCAACTGGAAGGCTTAGATCCTTTACTTTATCAAAGGCATCTGTACGAAGGTTTGTTAACCATTCTGGCTCTCCGAGTTGTTTTGAGTAGGAGCTGACATAGTCCTGATCTACTGGTAGTTTCGTTTCTACAGTCATTTTCATCCCCCTAACACTTACGCTTCTTGGCCAACAGTTTCGTCTTTGATTCCTAACTCTTCTTTAATCCAGTCGTATCCTTCTGCTTCAAGGCGTTGTGCTAATTCTTCCCCGCCTGATTTCACAATGCGCCCTTGCATCATAACGTGAACATGATCAGGAGTGATGTAATTAAGAAGACGCTGATAGTGAGTGATGATCAAGCAGCCGAAATCCTCACCGCGCATTTTATTGATTCCTTTTGATACAACTTTAAGGGCATCGATATCAAGACCAGAGTCAATCTCGTCAAGGATGGCAATCTTAGGTTGTAACATCATTAATTGAAGGATTTCATTACGCTTCTTCTCTCCACCAGAGAACCCTTCGTTTAAGTAACGCTGTGCCATATCCGGATCCATTTCCAGGTATTCCATTTCAGAATCCATTTTGCGGATGAATTTCATAAGAGAAATCTCTTCGCCTTCTTCACGACGGCTGTTGATTGCTGAACGTAAGAAGTCCGCATTCGTTACACCGTTGATTTCACTTGGATACTGCATTGCAAGAAATAGACCTACGCGAGCGCGCTCATCCACTTCCATTTCAAGTACATCTTCACCATCGAAGTGAATGCTTCCTTTTGTCACTTCATACTTTGGATGACCCATGATTGCAGAAGATAAAGTGGATTTACCTGTACCATTTGGTCCCATTACTGCGTGGATTTCTCCACCTTTAATTTCAAGGTTAACCCCTTTCAGGATTTCCTTTCCTTCAATCTCAACATGAAGATCTTTAATTGTTAAAGTAGAACCTGCCATGTGTATTTACCTCCGTGACTTTATAATGAATTTAAGAATTAAATTCTTTAATCATTCTCAATTTATTCTCATTCTAATCTTATAACAAATAAAAGCTATAATCAACTTTTTCAACTATACAGATAGTGTAAACTTGACAAGATAATCCTTTTCTATTGTTAACTTAAAATTAAGGAAAAATGTAGGATTTCTTGTCCGGTTTCCTGTCATGATGAACATACCGCCACTGAAATAAATTAAAGCCTATGAGACCGTCCGCTTTGTTCTTCGGTTATTAAGGCTTGCCGCTAATTGCATAACAATAAAAAAACCAGTGCATCGTCTACACTGGTTTCCTTTTTTCTTCCTTATTATATATTAGAATGCACCTTACGATCAAGTGCCGCAATCATTCTTCTGCTTTCCTTATATTCCTGCTCTCTTCTTTTCTCTACTTGCATTCTGACATCATGCTTTCGTTTGTACACCTCATAACCAATCCCATGGGCTCCATGCATTGCCTTTTCCATTTCACTTGTGTACGAGATACTCTCAAGAGAGTCGATAATGAATCATTCCTTTCGGGTTTTTAATTACTTTACAACTATACTACCCCCTCGTTCACAAGACAAAACCAATATAGGGTCATTTTTTCTTAAATTCAACCTTTACATCCTAACCTAAAGGGGTTACCTTTAAGTTTTCACAAAATTCCGCCATTATACTGCCAATTAATAGCTTTTTTAATATATATTCATTTTATTGAATAAGTATTTAATGCTTGGTGATCACTTCTATTGAAGAGACGGTAGCAGAAAAACACGGACCGTTCCTTTTCGCTCCAGGCACTTTCTTTCCGCGGGGAGGAAGTCGAGCCTCCTCGGGCTTTGCCCTGCGGGGTCTCGACCTTTCCTCTATTTCCCGCAGGAGTAAAGTGCCTTCCGCTACAATCCACTCAGTGCTATTACTTTATGACTGCATTAGTAGTCAGGGAATTTCTTAATAGTGAGGGAACTGCCTAGACTCTTGCAGAACTACGTGTATGCCAAGAATGCGTTCCATATAGGTTGAGTAGGCTTGCCAAACGCTTGATGCTGCAAGCAAAGTAGTTCCCCTCATCATCCATCCAACACACACAAATTGACAAAGCCCAGGCAGATTTTATGTAATTGAGTAAAAAGCCTTGTTCAAACACTAAATTCAACAAAAAAATCAAGGAGAATTTCTCCCCCTCGATTTCATCCTTCACTTATTGTTTTAACTGATTTAAATCCTGAATGGATTGCTGGATTAATGTGACGGCCTGACTCATGACCGCTCCGCCTCCAAATGCAGCCGTTACTCCGATTGCTTCAAGGATTTCTTCTTCTGTACACCCTTGATCAAGGCAACCTTTGGTGTGGTAGATGATGCAATATTCATCCTGGGAATAGAGGCTGATTCCTAACGCGATCAATTGCTTTTCTTTTTTAGAAAGAACTCCTTCTCTAAAGCAGTGCTCAGTGAACGTATTATACTGTTCAGCCAGCTCAGGCATTTTTTCCGTGAAGATCCCAAGTCCCATTTTATAATCATGAAGGGCAGCTTCTGTTGTATTTCTTGGTTCCATCTGCATTTCATTCAGCTCCATTTCTGAAATAGATTCATCGAAAATAGTATGAACCAATAAGGAAATGTTTATGTTAAAAATTTGGGGAGACCTTACAATGAAAAAAACCTGATTCTGTACAGTGACAGAATCAGGTTTGCTCACCTTATTCACTTACCGGCACTACAGCTCCATCCCATTCTTCATTGATGAAGTCCTGTATTTCCTTTGAACGCAATGCTTCCACTAAAGCTTTTACTTCCTCTTTACTTTCATCACCTTTGTTAACTGCAATCACATTCACATAAGGAGAGTTACTATCTTCAATGGCAATTGAATCTTCAAGGGGCTTCAACCCTGCATCAATGGCATAGTTAGAATTGATTACGACCGCGTCCCCTTCTTCGTTTTCATACATTTGTGGGAGAAGGGCTGCTTCGTACTCATAATCAAATTGAAGGTTTCTAGGGTTTTCCTTGATGTCTTCAAGTTGGGCCTGCGTATTTTCCACCCCATCCTTTAACGTGATGAGACCTTTTTTCTCTAATAATGTAAGGATACGTCCATGATCCGATACAGAGTTACTCATTAAGATGGTAGCACCTTCAGGAAGCTCCTCTAGAGATTTGTATTTCTTAGAATAAACGCCGATCGGCTCAATATGAATTCCGCCTGCATTGACAAAATCATATTCATTTTCTTTCATTTGCAAGTCCATATAAGGCGTGGTTTGGAAATAGTTTGCGTCAATATCACCATTATCCAGATCTTTATTAGGGAGGATATAGTCCTGATACGTTTCAATTTGCAAGTCGATCCCTTTTTCTTCTAAGACAGGCTTCACTTTTTCAAGGATTTCAGCGTGTGGAATATTAGAAGCTCCTACTACCAATTCCTTTTCATCTTTTCCAGAACCTGAATCACTTCCACATGCGGCCAACCCAAAAATACTTGTTGCTGCTATAACTCCTGCTACCCATTTTTTCATTTAATTTCTCTCCTTCTATCGTTTATCTAATTTATTTGTAAAGAAATCACCCAGTATCTGAATCGCAAACACAATGAGTAAAATCATAATGGTTGCGGCCATCGTCACGTCTTCCCTGCTTCGTTGAAAGCCATCTAAATAAGCTAAATTCCCAAGTCCGCCAGCTCCGATGACCCCGGCCATTGCCGTGTATCCGACAAGGGCGATGGCAGTCACCGTAATTCCTGAAATCAAAGCCGGCATGGATTCTGGTATGAGTACTTTCCATATAATTGTGCTAGTCTTTGCCCCCATCGCTTTCGCGGCTTCGATAACGCCTTTGTTCACTTCTCTTAAAGCTATTTCTACCATACGGGCGTAAAACGGAGCAGCTCCGATAATCAGTGCCGGCAGAGCTGCATTCGCTCCACGGATTGTATCCAATAAAAACTTGGTGAACGGAATCAACAACACGATCAATATAATGAAGGGAATCGATCTGAACACATTTACGACTGCACTTGTAATCGTATATGTCAGTTTGTTATCCCATAGATTGTCCTTAGAAGTAAGGAAGAGCAAAATCCCAAGGATCATTCCGAGTACAAAGGTAATCAATACAGACATACCGGTCATATACAGGGTTTCGAGGGTTGCTTCCCACATCTTCTCCCAATCTACATTTGGAAATAAATTTTCGATCATCCTCTCACCACCTCCACTTGAACCAGTTGCGTTTGAGCATACGCTAATGCATCTTTGATGGTTTGTTCATCCCCATCGAGGTGAACAAATAACGTTCCATAGGCACCTTTTTGGGTTTGGGAGATTTGTCCTTGCAGGATGTTTACATCCAAGTCAAACTTTCTTATCAGGGTGGTGATGAGCGGCTGCTCAGTTGATTCACCTACAAAAGTAAATTTCAGTACTTTTCCATTAGGATATTGCGTCAGTAGGTGATCAATGGTTTCACCCGTTTCCTTTACTTCAGAGACTTCTCTCACGAAACGCTTTGTCACTTGCTCTTGTGGATTTCGGAACACTTCCAATACATCCCCGAGTTCCACGACTTTTCCCTGTTCCATGACTGCAACCCGGTGACAGATCTTCTGAATCACATGCATTTCATGAGTGATCAGGACAATTGTCAGCCCTAAGCGTTTATTAATATCCACCAATAAATCAAGGATTGAATCGGTTGTTTGTGGATCTAAAGCGGAAGTAGCTTCATCACATAGAAGGACATCGGGATTGTTAGCAAGGGATCTTGCAATCCCCACTCGTTGTTTCTGTCCGCCGCTCAGTTGAGACGGATAGGCATCTCCTCTGCCTTCCAAGCCTACAAGCTTTAATAATTCATTAGCTCTTTGGACTCTCTCTTTCTTTGATACTCCAGCAATTTCTAATGGAAACTGGATATTTTCTAATACAGTACGAGACCAAAGGAGATTAAAGTGTTGAAAAATCATGCCTATTGACTGTCTTGCTTCCCTCAGCTGCTTCCCCTTTACCTGGGAAACGATTTGGCCATTCACATCCACTATTCCATCTGTAGGAACTTCAAGACCATTAAGCATCCGGATCAGCGTACTCTTACCTGCCCCACTATAGCCAATCACTCCAAAAATTTCTCCTTGGGCAATATCAATATTGACCCCATCAACGGCTGAGATCGGACCCGATTTTGATTGATATATTTTCTTCACATCTGAAATGGTAATCATGTTGTATTCCACCTTCTTTCGGAGTAAAACGACCTGTTTAATCAGAATTATAGTTGTACTTACCTGATGTTTCATGCTCCTTTTTCTAAAAGCAAAAAAATGCCTTCCTGCGATAAGCAGAAAGGCATAATCATATAGGACTATCCTTTCTCTCATCTTTCAAAGCAAATGCTTTGAGTGAATTGGCACCATTTCAATTTTCATTGACGGTTGCCGGGCTTCATAGGGCACGTCCCTCCACCTCTCTAAATAAGAGTAAAGTATATTATTAAATTATTTGGAATAGTTAAAGACTCTGAAAATTTGCTACAAGAGAGATTCTATCACCGGATATAGAGTGTGTCAATTATTTTTTTGCTACTTGATGTTTAAACTTCAACCGGCTCTTTTTCTCTGGATCTTGTTAGCCAAAGAACTGACTCCACAAATAATAGCGGACGATATCCTCCCCTTACTTCCAGGGATCCGTCCTCAATCAGTTGAGACAACCGTTCTTCCCCCATAAGTAGAGAAATCACTGTTTCCTCCATTCCTTCAATGACGAAATGAGCATCCCTATCCAATTCATCCAACACTGTGCATCCCTTACTCGAAATCGAAATACCGTACAAATTTTTCCCACAATCAAACTGAAGAATAAACGGGCTATCTGGAAATAAGAGTCGTAAGTGATACCTTGAATGACATTGATCTACTAATCCCTCTAAATTTATTCGCATGAATACCCTCCCAGTGAAACTTCTATATAATAACAATTCCACTTTTAGGTATTTTCCCCTCTTATACTTTCTCGACATGTTTTGAACAGGTCCATCTAATTTGTCGAACAGTAAGAATTTGGATGATAACCAGTCAAAAAATGATGTCATTCGCAACATTTCCCGAGAAATATGTCTTCGTATGTAGAAAGAAAATCGTTCTATAATTGGATTTCATAGAAAAATAGGTGAATTTAGACAAATAAAAAAGACCTTCTCCCAAAAGGTCTCTTATCCCTCTAGCTATCCGCGGTTTTGTTTAAGGTTTCATATAAAAATGGCACGGATTGAAAGGCATAAATCCTTTCCTGTTCGACGCCATCTTTAAATAAAAGTAGACAGGGTACACTTTCGATGGATTGCTCTTCTGCAAATTGGGGCAAGTAATTCAGGTTGGCCTTCAAAAAATGAAAGGATTGTGGAAGCTTCTCCACTACGTCAATCATCTTGCTTGCCACCTGACAGGTACCACACATCGGTGTATATAGATAAACAGCTTCGAACGCATGGTCTTCAATCGATTGTTTTAAAGTTTCGGTACTACTTACCTCAATCAAAACTAGATCATCCTTTTTCCTAGAAATTCTTTATGAACGTCTATATTAGCTCCAATAAGGACGGATGCGAGGTGATACTCCGGAGCTGCGGCCACTTCCTTGTACATTCGATCAATATACAAATGTTCAGCTTCAGGAAACTCACGTTTAAATTGCTTACGCAGTTTTTCACCTGCATCATCAGCATCTACTAATATATAGACATCCCTTTCCAATAAAGCATCAATGAGTTCGTCCATTTTCGTAATGCTAATGGTCCCGTTTGTACAAATAATTTCAATCGGTTCTTTAATGATATCCCTTACTTTTCGTTTGTCTGTCGTCCCTTCGACAATGATTACTTTTTCGTCAAGTTCCATCATGATCATCACCTTATCTTTCATAAATAAGATTACGATAGTATATTCAAATAACAAGAGATGATGTCCACTTTCTACTTATATTTTCTCATGTTTATAAAAAAAAGTGCAAGTGGTTTGCATAGACCATCAATTTTATACAAATGATGCCAGATTCGTAAATGAATCTGGCATCACGAGCCTCTCTAACACCAGCCACCCTCATCACAATCGGTGTATCTTGCTTGATCGCCTTCTGTAGAAGTGTAGCTTTGATAAATTTTATTTTCTTTTGCTTCAAAGTTCGGCTCCATGGTGATTCCGTCAAGAGGCAAAGCCATTCTGCCGATCGGCTGATTATCCAAATATAGTTCTACTTCACCATCTTTAAGTTTTCCTGTCACTCTATTGGTTACATCTAATTTCCTTGGTTCAAGTACCATACGTATTCATCCTTTCTTTATTGAAGGCTCTTTTAGTAAACTTTGTTGTTTTTAGAAAATAGCGAGTAATGGTTGATTTCCGCTCCAGGTGCTCGCTTTCCGCGGGGCGTGAGTTGAGCCTCCTCGGGCTTTGCCCTGTGGGGTCTCAACTTTCCCGCTATTTCCCGCAGGAGTCGAGCACCTTACGCTCCAATCAACTTTCAAAGCTTGAGTTTCTTAATATAGACTATATAAATGCCTGGCACGTATTAAAAATTGCTTTTTTTAAAGTTTGTAGTGTCGATTTTAGCTTCTCGAGTGAAACGAATTCCTCTTAAAGATCTGATTGACAGAGCCCAGGCATTTTATTAAAAGAAAACAATCGTTGCGAAAAGAGCTTTTTTAAAAAAACGTCTACTCATATGATACCCAAAATAAAAAACAAAACACCTTGAGAAATTCTCAAGGTGCATGGTAGAAATTATCCTTCATTAATCATTTCGTCATACTGTTCAGCTGTCATAAGTTTGTCTACTTCTCCAGCATCTGTTGGTTCAACAACGATCATCCATGCTTTTTCATAAGGTGATTCGTTTACGAATTCAGGGCTATCCGATAGCTCTTCATTCACTTCTACCACCTTACCAGATACAGGTGCATATAGCTCGGAAACGGTTTTAACCGATTCAACACTACCGAATGGTTCGTCCGCTTTGATCTCATCTCCAACCTCTGGTAATTCAACGAATACGATATCGCCCAGTTCAGATTGTGCAAATGATGTGATTCCTACGCGTACATTTTCCCCTTCAACCTTGACCCACTCATGTTCTTCTGAATAACGAAGTTCTTTCGGTGTACTCATTCTCTATCCCTCCAAATGCTAGTTATACAACCTAATATTGACACACTTTTCATTGAAAAAGCAAGAAAACTAAGCGTGAATAATGAAACTTTTTCATTGTCCATGATTTGGTAATCGCAGTCCTCTTTTTACTTCCACGTTTCTTCAAAGGTTTCTTCCTTGAAACCTATTGTCACCTTGTTTCCATCCGTCGTAATCGGACGCTTGATCAGCATCCCGTCTGTGGAAAGGATTTCTAATAATTCCTCATCAGAAGCAGAGTTCACTTTATCTTTCAAGCCTAGTTCTCGATACTTTTTACCACTTGTATTGAAGAACTTTTTAAGAGGTAAACCACTCTTTTCATATAGGCTTTTGAGCTCATCTTTCGACGGTGGGTTTTCCACAATATGTATTTCATTCATTTCTATATTTTGATCTTCCAGCCACTTCTTTGCTTTGCGGCATGTACCGCACTTGGGATAAGAATAAAAAGTCAATGACATCATTCCACCACCTTTCATTATGATCTGGATGAAGCAAGGCTACATCCAGCATTCTTTATTGCACGAATCTATCTCTACATTCGACAATATTCATTATTATCCTTCTTTTGTGAAACATTACTCACATTGTTTTTCAACCGTCTCAACCAGTTCCTTCAAAAGGACGGTTGCATTATCCAATTCAAGAGAATAGAAACGCTGCGTCCCCTTTTGCTCTAATGACACTAATTGCTGATCTCTCAGGATCTTTAGATGGTGAGAAACAGCAGGGCGCGATAATGTTAGATTTTCAGTTATTTGATTGACCGTAAGAGGTTCTTGTTCGGCAAGAAGTAATATTATGTCCTGACGATAAGGATCACTCAGTGCTTGAAATAATGGAATGCAAGCACGAAATGTATCGATTGCTTTTTGACCCATAGTCTTCTCCCTTCAAACTCATTCACATTCAATTATACCCGTTCTTGTACTTTACGAACAATATTTGTGACCAATTTCCTCGGCATAAAACGGATGGACTGAGTCAGTATTCTGTTCTTAACCCCCGGGATGATAACCGTTTTATTTTTCATCATCATTTGGTTATACCCCTCTTCTACCACTTCTTCCACGCTCATCACACCCGACTGAAATAGTTTAGAAGACTGCAGGTCAGCTGCATCGCTGAATCCCGTTTGGGTAGCTCCGGGGCACAAAGCGGTCACTTTCACTCCGTGTGGTCCCCATTCATTAGCCAGAGCTTCTGAGAATGAAAGGACATACGCTTTAGTAGCATAGTAAACCGCCATTAACGGACCCGGCTGGAATGCGGCTGTTGAGGCGACATTTAGGATTTGTCCACGTTTCTGGTTCACCATTTCTTTTCCAAAATACTTGCTTAGCTCGGTAAGGGCAGTGATATTCACTTGAATCATGTCCAGCTCTTTTGAGAGCACGGTTTGTTCGAATTCACCAAACAGCCCCAATCCTGCATTATTGATCAGGAAATCTATCTGGATCCCTTTTGCTTTCACTTCCTCATATAACGTTTCAGATGCTCCTGGTTTGGAAAGGTCTGATAGTATGACATATGATTTCACTCCGTACTTACTTTCAATTTCATTTGATAAAGTACGCAGCTTTTCCTCACTTCTTGCTACAAGAATCACATCATGACCTGAACCTGCAAATTTATGACTAAAGTGCAAACCTATACCACTTGAAGCACCTGTAATTAAAACTGTTTTATTCATCTATGATTACCACCTTATCTTTAATGTTTAAACACTTAAACGTTCAAGCGTTTAAACATATAATAATTCGATGAGGAGTAAATGTCAAGTAGAGTGCAAAATAAAGGGACGGACCTCTGATCAAAGGTCCGTCCCCAGCGAAAATTATACTATATATTTCTCGGCTTCAACCAGCTTTTCTGATGCTGCACGTTTTACTGCGATCACGTTGATCGGCGTGTGGCGGGTGAATTTACGAAGTGCTGACAGCATCATGCGCAGTGTGTCACCCGTTTCAGTTGCTACAAGCGTTTCTTTTGCATGCTGTTCGATTTCGTTGAATGCTTCTTGACAGAAGATTTGGGTGTAAAGAAGTTTTTGCTGAGCTTTCTCTACTCCACCTTTTTGAATCGCTTTTTCTGTTCTGAGAACAACGGACTCCATCGCGTATGCGTTTGAAACGATATCAGCAATGTTCACAAGGATTTCCTGCTCTTTTTCAAGAGCTTTACCGAATTTTTGAGCCGCTAAACCAGATAGCATCAAGCCGATTTTCTTTGCGTTTTTCACAAGGTATTTTTCCTGAGCAAGTGGCTCGTCACCTACTTCTTCTGGCATAAGCATCATCAATTCCTCTTGAAGGGCCTGTGCTTTTTGAAGTAATGGAAGCTCACCTTTCATCGCTTTACGCAGGTACGTGCCAGGAACAAGAAGGCGGTTGATTTCATTCGTTCCTTCAAAAATACGGTTGATACGGGAGTCACGATACATTCTTTCAATTTCGTATTCCTGCATGAAGCCGTAACCTCCGTGAAGTTGAACACCTTCATCGACAACATAATCCAATACTTCTGTTGCGAAGAATTTATTCAGAGAACACTCAATCGCATATTCTGCAATCGATTTTGCCACTTCAGTTCCGTTCTTCACTTCTTCATCCGTAAGCTTGCTCATACGATCCTCGAACAATCCTACTGTGCGGTAAACGGAGCTTTCTGCTGCGTATAATTTAGACGCCATTGTTGCCAGTTTTTCTTTTGTCAGGTTGAAAGCAGAAATTGGTGTTTTGAATTGCTGACGTTGATTCGTGTATTGTACCGTTACCTCTAAAGCACGTTTACTCGCTCCGACAGCACCTACCCCTAATTTGTAACGGCCGATGTTTAAAATGTTGAAGGCAATGATATGACCTTTCCCGCTATCCCCAAGAAGGTTTTCCACTGGAATTTCAGCATCTTCCAGAATTAATGTCCGAGTGGAGGAGCTTTTGATACCCATTTTCTTCTCTTCCGGACCAGTTGAAACTCCAGGGAACTCTTTTTCTACGATGAATGCCGAGAAATGCTCCCCATCGATTTTTGCATACACAACAAATACATCAGCAAATGCGGAGTTTGTGATCCACTGTTTCTCACCATTTAAAATGTAGTGAGTACCTTCTGCATTCAATTTAGCAGTCGTTTTAGCACCCAGGGCATCCGAACCTGAACCCGGTTCCGTTAATGCGTATGCTGCCAGTTTCTCACCAGTTGCCAGTGGAGGAAGGTACTTTTGCTTTTGCTCTTCATTACCGAACAGAACGATTGGCAGTGACCCGATTCCAACGTGTGCTCCGTGAGAGATGGAGAATCCGCCTGCACGTGACATTTTTTCAGCAATCAGTGCCGAGCTTAACTTATCCAATCCCAATCCGCCGTACTCTTCAGGAACATCTGCACCCAGAAGTCCAAGATCCCCCGCTTCTTTTAACAGGCGGACAGAGTGGTCAAATTCATGGTTTTCCAGATTATCGATGACAGGTACCACTTCATTTAATACGTAATCCTCGGTTGTTTTGGCAATCATCTTTTGTTCATCGGAGTATTCCTCCGGTGTGAAAACTTGCTCACAGCTTACATCTTCAATTAAAAAACTTCCACCCTTGATCAGCTTTTCTGTTTGATTCGCCATTTCGAATCCCCCTAAAAATTATTATTTTGAAGGAGCAGGGGGCCTCGGTATTCGAGGTCCGTCCCTCCTATTAACCTATTAATTCAAAGACGCCTGCTGCACCCATACCGCCGCCGATGCACATGGTGACGATACCGAATTGCTGGTTTCTGCGTTTCATTTCGTGTACGAGGGAAAGGGTCAGCTTAGCCCCTGTACAGCCCAGTGGATGACCAAGAGCGATGGCTCCACCGTTTACGTTCACTTTTTCTTCATCTAGTCCAAGCTGACGAATGACTTGGATGGATTGAGAAGCGAATGCTTCGTTAAGCTCAAAAAGTCCGATATCCGACAGGTCCAAACCTGCCATTTTCAATGCCCGTGGTATCGCTTCGACTGGACCGATTCCCATGATTTCAGGCGGAACTCCGGCTACTGCAAAGCTTCTGAACTTGGCCATTGGTTGCAGACCTAATGAACCAGCCTTTTCTCTATCCATTACCATGACCGCTGCCGCTCCGTCACTTGTCTGTGAAGAATTCCCTGCTGTTACAGAGCCCTTCACATTGAAGGCAGGGCGTAATTTAGCCAGAACTTCCGAGCTTGTTTCAGAACGTACTCCTTCGTCTTTTGAAAATTGGAATGATTTCTCTACGAGCTTATTTTCATTGCTTACTGAACGGTGAAGCACATCAACCGGTACGATTTCATCGTCGAATTTCCCTTCAGCAATCGCTTTTGCCGCTTTTTGGTGACTTCTTACCGCAAATGCATCTTGATCTTCTCGGGATACACCGAACTTCCTTGCCACCTGCTCGGCTGTATGACCCATACTCATATAGTATTGAGGCGCATTTTCTGCGAGCTTGGCATTGGGACGGACTACGTGACCCATCATGGGAACAAGACTCATGGATTCAGCTCCACCTGCAATCGCTGTATCTGAGTGCCCAAGCATGATTTTTTCTGCAGCATAAGCAATGGATTGCAGTCCAGATGAACAATAACGGTTAATCGTGATTGCCGGTACTGAATCAGGCAGGCCCGCAAGGCCACCAATATTTCTTGCCATGTTTAACCCTTGTTCTGCTTCAGGCATCGCGCATCCGATGATCAGATCATCGATATTGCCTTCATAGTTTCCTGCACGTTTGAGGGTTTCTTTAACTACAAGTGCCCCAAGATCATCTGGTCGCACCTGTGCTAATGATCCTTTTCTTGATTTTCCGACTGGTGTTCTTGCACCAGCAACAATGACTGCTTCGCGCATGAAATTCCCCCGCTTTCTAATATGGTATAGACGCTGATTAATTGCGTAATGGTTTTCCTTTTACAAGCATGTGCTGCATTCTTTGCTGTGATTTCGGCTGTGCAACAAGACTCAGGAATGCTTCTCTTTCAAGATCCAACAAGTATTGTTCGTCTACTTCAGTGCCGTATGGAACCTTCCCGCCAGCAATGACGTAGGCAAGCTTTTTCGCGATCATCAGATCGTGTTCTGAAATAAATCCTGATTGGAGCATGGATTGAGCTCCAAGAAGAAGAGTTGCATATCCTGTTTCACCCACAACGGGTACTTTCTTACGGATCGGTGCTGAGTATCCACCTTCGTACAGGCTTAGCGCAGCCTGTTTGGCATCGTATAACAGATGATCATTGTTTACACTTACCCCATCTGCTTTATTTAAGAAGTTGTTTTCCCTTGCTTCATCACCGGATGTGGATACCTTGGCCATAGCAATCGATTCGAATACTTTATTGGCTACTTTTTGAAGATCGAATTCCACTCCATTTGGAAGGTTCGCTAAGTGCTTCATATAAAGCTCTTTGTTTCCGCCGCCTCCAGGAATCAATCCGACACCGACTTCCACTAAGCCCATGTACGTTTCCATTGAAGCCTGGATGTGGGCAGCCGGTAGGCAAACTTCGCTACCTCCGCCTAATGTCATGCCGAATGGTGCTGCTACAACTGGTTTTGTTGAATATTTGATCTTCATCATCGCCTGCTGGAAGTGTCTGACGACCATATCGATTTCAAATACGTTGTCATCCTGTGCTTCCATTAGAATCATGGCAAGATTTGCTCCTACACAGAAGTTCTTGCCCTGATTTCCGATGACGAGGCCTTTATAATTCTTCTCTACTTCATCCACTGCAAAATTAATCATTTGCGTAATATCCATTCCAATGGCGTTATTTGGAGAATGGAATTCAAGAAGCGCGATACCATCACCTATATCGATTAGGCTTGCTCCGGAATTCTTTTTGATCAGCTCCCCTTGCGTCTTAAGCGCCTTTAAGTCGATTGCCTTCGGATTTCTCTCTACAAGTTGGTAGTCTCCATTGTGATAGAAGTAACGCTCACCATTTTCTTCTTTATAGAAAGCGGAATGACCTTCAGAGAGCATCGTTTCCACCCACTCAGGAACGATGTGGCCTTCTTCCTTCATACGGGTCACAGATTTTTCAACTCCGATTGCATCCCACGTTTCAAATGGGCCCATTTCCCATCCGAAGCCCAATTTCATTGCCTGGTCGATGCCTACGATATCATCGGCGATTTCACCATGCAGCTCGGCGGAATAGTTCAACACCGGGGACACGATATTCCATAGGAGCGTGCCTGCTTGATCTTTCGCATACACAAGTGATTTTATTTTGTTTTTTAATCCTTTTTCATTTTTCGCCATTTCAAGAGAAGCCGTTTTCAGCTTTTGACGTGGCTGATAATCCATGGTTTCCGGATTAAGCTCCAGGATCTCTTTTCCTTGTTTCAGGAAGAAGCCCTGTCCGCTCTTGCTTCCGAGCCAGCCATTTTCAAGCATCTTCTGCATGAACGCCGGTACTTCAAATACCTTCTGCTCTTCCCCTTCCACTTGGTCGTATACATTCTTCGCTACATGTGCGAATGTATCAAGTCCGACCACATCAAGTGTACGGAAAGTGGCACTTTTAGGTCTCCCGATCGTTGGTCCCGTGATGGAATCCACTTCTCCTACAGAGTAGCCGCCTTTCAGCATTTCTTGAACAGTGATGAGCAATCCATACGTTCCGATGCGGTTTGCAATGAAGTTCGGCGTATCTTTCGCCATTACGACACCCTTACCAAGGATGTCTTCACCAAATGTCTTCATGAAACTGACTACTTCCGGATCCGTCTTCTTCGTTGGAATCACTTCAAGAAGCTTTAAGTAACGAGGCGGATTGAAGAAATGCGTGCCTAAGAAATTCTTCTGGAAATCATCGCTTCGTCCTTCTGACATAGCTTCGATTGAAATCCCGGATGTATTTGAACTGATGATGCTACCCGGTTTCCGGTATCGTTCCACTTGTTCGAACACTTTCTTCTTGATATCTAAATTCTCAACGACTACCTCTATGACCCAGTCACAATCCCCGATATTCTGAAGATCATCCTCGAAGTTGCCTGCTGTTATGAGTGAGGCGTTTTGCTTTGAAGTCAATGGTGCCGGTTTTTGTTTAAAAAGCTTTTTTAAAGCGTTTTCACTAAACTGATTACGAAACGCCTTGCTCTCCTCTGTCAGTCCCTTTGCTTTATGTTCGTCTGTTAATTCTCTTGGTACGATATCTAATAACATTGTCGGGATGCCGATATTTGCAAGATGAGCGGCAATTCCTGAACCCATGACTCCTGATCCTAACACTGCGGCTTTCTGAATTCTACGACCCAATGGTATTTCCCCCTTTTACACACTTTGAATGAATACTCATTCATTTTTCACTCAAAAAAAAGACTCGAATGAGTTCCTGTTACATCTAATATATCTGATTTTCTAAAATATCGCAATATTTAAAAGACTAAAAATGATAAATTTTACAAAAACTTTGATGTTTCTACGGTGTCATCTTCTTTCCGGATAATGTAAACTTGATAACACAATCAGGTACTGAAAATTTCAAGGCTACGGAGGTTCGAATGAAAAATCAGACGACATCTATCACGATATTAGAAACCAGTGATGTTCATGGGCATATATTCCCTTACTTATATGGAACGAAGAAAAGAGCAACCGTTGGTTTAGGTAAAATCGCTACCTATATTAGAGAAGTTCGGAGCCAAACCGGCAATGTATTGGTCATTGATAACGGGGATCTCTATCAAGGCACCCCCCTTACTTATTACTATATGAAACAAGCTCGTCATTTGCCAAACCCTTTTGTTTCTATTTTACATGAATTGAATTACGATGCAGCCGTGATTGGCAATCATGAATTCAATTATGGGATGGAACCATTACGTGAAGCTCATCAAGAAGCAGAATATCCTTTTTTGTCCGCTAACATCCTCGATAAGGGGACCATGAAGCCATTGTTCGGACTCCCTTACTTTATCAAAGTGTTCCCAAGTGGGGTGAAAGCCGCTGTACTTGGTGTAACGACACATTATATTCCAAACTGGGAAAACCCCTCTCACATTGTCGATTTGTCATTTGAAGATGCCATTACCACCACCCGGAATTGGGTTTCCCACATTCACAAAGTAGAAAAACCTGACGTGATGATTGTTTCGTATCATGGGGGTTTTGAAAAGGATATTCAATCCGGTTCACCAACTGAACGACAAACTGGAGAAAATCAGGGCTATAAAATTTGCCAGGAAGTAAAGGGAATCGATGTACTGCTGACTGGTCATCAACACAGAAAACTTGCCGGCTCCATCAATGGTGTTTCAATCGTTCAGCCTGGACTGCACGGTGAGAGCATCGGAAAAGTAACGATTGAGTTAAAACGGTACAAGCAAGGATGGTCTATTTTAAGCAAAGAGTCTCAGGTCATTTCAATGGATGGAATTGAGGCCGATCAAAAGGTCCTTTCCATCGCCGGTGATATTGAAAGGAAAACACAAACTTGGCTGGACCAGCCCATTGGTAAGATTGAAGGGAATATGCAAATAGAAGATTCATTCGAGGCTCGTATTAAGGAACATCCATTCATTGAGTTCATCCAGCGTGTCCAAATGGAGGCAACAGACGTTTTCATTTCAGCAACTGCACTATTCAGTGAATCACAGCAGGGACTGCCCAGTATCGTCACATTGAGGGACATCGTGTCTAACTATATTTATCCCAATACTTTAACCGTTCTCGAGCTGAAAGGCAGGGACATACGTCTTGCCCTTGAGCGTTCGGCATCTTATTTTGCTGTAAACCAAGAAGGGGTGCTTAGTGTGAACCCGGATTTTACCACCCCTAAACCTCAGCATTATAATTATGATATGTGGGAAGGAATTGACTATGTACTGAATATCAGCCTTCCAATAGGAGAACGAGTTACCTGCCTCTTCTGCAATGGTGTACCCTTAGCAGAAGAACAGCATTACCAAGTCGTCATGAACAATTATCGTGCAGGAGGCGGCGGAGAATACACCATGTTCAAAAACAAGAAGATCATCAAAGAAATACAAATCGACATGACCGAGTTGATTGCTGATTACTTCCTTAAGCATCAAACCATAAAAGCGGCCTGTAACCACAATTGGAAAGTTGTGGTCGATGAAGAGGGACGGACCTCATTTTGAGGTCCGTCCCTCTTCTTTTTCATAATTCCATATGGATAAGGGAATCTTAGTAATGGAGGTGTTCGACATGGCTAAGCATAAGAAAAATCCTTCCAAGGCTGGAGTGAGTGCAGCAAGCATGAAGGGCGACGCTGGACCTACCGTGGAGATGGCCGGCGGCGGGAAAAGAAACAGTCAAAACAATCAATTTAAGAAGCAACCATAGTGTTTTTCAGTAAAAGCAGCACCTGACCTTTTTGGTTGGGTGCTTTTTTTACGTGGTGTGGTGTGTGATTGGCGTTCATTGGAGATTTAAAGGACTTTGGGATATTTATCAACCGTCATCTAGATATATCAACCGTTATCCATATTTATCGATCGTTGTTTCATTTTATCAACCATATTTTCAATATATCGACCGTTCGACAAATTTCGCCAACCGCAAACACTTTTTCCCTCCCTTCCCAACCACACACACTAATACCCAGGCTTTTCCCCTCCCCATGCAAAAATTAACTTTGCCTTGTCCCCACTTTTACAGTAAACTAAGAATATAAATTTTAAGTTGTCAGACCTCCTACTTTATCATCATCATCAACTAAGGTAGCTCGTCTGTTTTTTAAAGTACAGTAATGATAACGTTTACAGATAAGGAGACTATATAATGAAGCGCAGACTTATGTTTTTTACGATTGGACTTTTTATTTTGACGATGGGGGTTGCCTTGATTATTAAATCTGGCCTGGGTGCTTCTGCCTGGGATGCCCTGGCCGTTGGGGAATCGAATATGTTTGGGATTACGGTTGGAACCGCTGTTTTCATAAATGGGGTTGTACTGATCGGCCTTAATGCTCTTATTTTGAAGAAGAAGCCTGATGTATTGGCTGCGGGGTCCATTCTTGTGATTGGCCTTTTGATTGATTTTTGGTTACTGGTTGTCTTTAATGATTACGCTCCTGAGATGCTGATGAACCAGGTATTCACCCTTGCATCGGGGATTTTGACGATGGGACTTGGGATTGCTATTTACTTGCAGGCTAAATTCCCGGCAAGCCCGATGGATACACTTATGGTGGCCATCCATACGCGCTTCGGATTAAATCTTCGTAATTCGCGAATCATCAGTGAAGGATTTGCCCTGTCACTGGCATTCCTGTTTAAGGGTGATATTGGGATCGGCACAATCATTGTTACGCTTCTATTAGGATTCGTAGTTCAATATAGCTTTCCGATTTTCGAACAGCTCTTTGAGAAAAAATCAATGGGTAAAGCAGCCGTTTCTGCTGATTAATCAATAATAAAAAGCAATCTTCCGAGTGGGAGATTGCTTTTTTATTATTGATAGATTTTGGCTCTTCTGAGCGGGCTCGTGCCCGGATTCAATTGATGTGTTTATGTGGAACTTAATCCCCCTTTAGAATTCAAGAGTTCATTGATACGCTTTCTCTGGCTCTTATTTGCAAGCACATAAAGTGTATCATTTGCTTTGATTACGGTGTCTCCCATTGGAGTGATCAGTTCATTGTTTCGGATAACCGCTGAAATCAATGTTTTCTCAGGGAGATTGATGTCTTTAATCGCCTTGTTTGTAATATAGGCATCGTCGTTAATGAGAACTTCGAGCATTTCATTGTTTGTCTTACCAATTGAAACGAGTTCTATGCTATGAGCGACAGGGGGTCTTTCTTCTCCTGCAAGCTTAAGGTAGTTGGCTAAAGGTGAGATGGTCGTTCCTTGTATCAGAGCGGATAGAAGTACAACGAAAAACACGACGTTGAAGATGACTTCATTGTTTTCGATATTGGCAACCATTGGATACGTTGCTAATACGATTGGTACCGCGCCCTTCAAACCAGCCCAAGAGATGAAGAATTTTTCTTTTATCGAGAAGTTCTTTGCCAGGGCAAGGCTTAAATACACTCCCAGTGGTCTCGCTACGACAATCAGTAGAATCGATAGGACGATTCCTTGCCACGCAATGCTAGGCAAATGCTGAGGGAAAACCAATAAACCCAACAGGATAAACATGACGATTTGCATCATCCAGGCAAATCCTTCATTAAAGCGGACAATCGAATGTCGGTAGGTCAATTCCTGATTTCCGACTACGATCGCCATGATATAGACAGCTAATAGACCGCTCGCTTCAAGTATGCTCGTAAAAGCGTATGTGAAGATAGCCAGTGAAATGGACAGAACTGGATACAACCCGGATGAATCAAGGTTGATCCGATTGATGATCCATACAGATGCCCATCCCAGCACCAGTCCAAGTACCAGCCCCATACCCATTTGCCAAAAAAAGCTTAAAATCAAGGTAGCAGGATTTAATCCGGGAAATTGGATCAATTGCAAAAAAGCTACCGTCAAAAAGATGGCCATCGGGTCGTTACTGCCTGATTCTGCTTCCAGTGTAGAAGAAATTTTCGGTTTGATGTTTTTGTTCCCTAAAACGGAGAAAACAGCTGCAGCGTCCGTTGAACCAACAATAGCTCCAAATAACATCCCTTCCAGCCAGCTTACATCGAGGATGAACTTTGCTGCCACTCCTATCGAAAGTGTGGTCACAATGACTCCAATGGTTGCCAGTGATAATGAAGGTTTATAGACACTTTTCACATTACTCCATTTCGTCTGAAGTCCACCTTCAAACAGGATGATGATTAAAGCAAGTGTTCCGATGAATTGTGTCATTGGAGCATTATCGAAGAAGAAATATGTATTTAAAACCATACCTACGATGATAAATAAAATAAGTGAGGGAACGCCTAACCGTGTGGAGAACTTAGCGGTGACAACACCGACTAAAAGCAAGAGGCCAAGCAGTAAAGTCAAGTTATCAATGGTAATTTCCATTTTATCGCCTCTTATTTCATGAAGATTATTCTCTTTTATTATATAATATTGTGAATAACGTAACAATTAAAAAGCCTTGCCCATGACCGTACTGATCAAAACTTCTGAAATTATGAGCAGGATGAACTCCATCTTCCTCATACTGTTTAGAAGTTGAGCGAAAATCATCGACTCCTGTCTTTTCTGCTTAAAGTTTTACCCATGATGATATATTCATGTGGTACATTCGGAAAGAATCCATCACGAAGGGTTTTCCAGCCTTGAGAATGATAAAAATCAATGGCTGATTGATTATCCTTGCGGGTCGTAAGTAGTGCTCTTTCCTCTCTTCTATTCTGCAATAATATTCCCATCAGTCGTTTTGCAATACCTTTTCCTCTGTAATCGGGATGAACGCCAAGTTCGACCAGTTCCATGCAATTCTCCATCCATTCACGATTCCGGTGTAGATGGCGAGCTAAGAGCTCGTGATAATATTGCCCTTTTTCAGAGGAATATCCATATACGTACCCCGCGACTTCATCACCCACAATAACGAGATATCCTTCAAAATGCGGGTACGTAGAATGACGTTTAAACTGTTGTTCCATGCCTGCAGGATCCACCTCAAAGAGCTGGCAATAAAGCTTGATCATTTTCCTGAAATACTTTCCTCCCACTCGAAACGGGACAATTTTCATTGTTCCCTAACCTCCTTCCCATGATTAAAAATATACAAATAAGACTCCATGAACATCCATAGAGTCTTAATACTATCTACTATTATTATTTCTTCATGACCCCTTTTAGAACAAAGGCGACATTTGCCGGTCTTTCAGCCAGTCTTCTCATGAAGTATCCGTACCAATCCGTACCGTATGGAACGTATACGCGCATTTTATAGCATTCTTTGACCAGTTCATGCTGACGCTCTACACGAATGCCAAAAAGCATTTGAAACTCGAATTGATCACGCGGAATATTGTACTCTTCCACGAGTCTCTTCGTATATTCGATCATCTCATCATCGTGAGTGGCAATAGCCGTATAATTGCCGTTCAACAGGTGAGTTTTAATAATTTTTTTGAAATTATCGTCTACATCCTTCTTCTCGGGAAACGCAACTTCATGTGATTCTTTATAGGCCCCTTTTACTAGACGCAGGTTAGGGGAATACGCATTCAGATCATCCATATCCTTTTCTGTTCTATATAAATAGGCTTGTATTACCGTGCCGATATTATCATACTCAGACTTTAACCGCTTGAAGATATCAATGGTCTTTCCACAGCGGGAATAGTCTTCCATATCAATGGTCACAAATACATTTTGCTTGGTTGCTTCATCAAGAATCAACCTCATGTTCTTCATGACAATCTCTTCGGAAATATCCAACCCCATTGATGTCATCTTCAGGGATAATTGAGATTTCAGGTTTTCTCTCCCGATCGCACGAACAGCCTCTACACATTCCAGGGCCATTTCGTTTGCTTCTCGCTCATTGTCCACAAACTCACCTAAATAGTCGATCGTTACAACAAGATTCTGACTATTCAGTTCACGGATAACCTCAACTGCCTGCAGAATGGAAGATCCTGCAACGAATCGGCCGGCTCCGAAACGCAGGCCATATTTCTTAGCCAGTTTCGTCATCGGTCTATTTTTTGAAAGGAATAAAAAGAAATTACGCATTGCTTGCTCCATGTTGCTTACCCCCTGAAAAAACATATATATCATACTATGAAACCGTTTTCTTTATTGCTAAAAAAGAAAAAGTTCATACTACAATATATCTACCAACATTTTATCACCTTTTAAAGGTTTTGAATATACTTTCAATACTTTCTTAGTAGAATATTATCGGAATTTGTAAATACGTGAATAATCATGTTGGGCATTAGGAAAAATAACCTTTGCCCTATGATTATAAAACTTTCTTAAGGGGTCGTATACAGGGTAATATTACCTATCGACGATACAAAGAAAGGGTATTCAAAGATTGAAAAGGAGGAATAAGAAAATGCAACAACAACCTCAACAAGGAAGCCAGCCACAAGCTTATACTGAACCACCGCAAATGCTTACAACGAAGGATTCTTTATATTTAAATGACATGCTTGCGTGGAATCTTAATGCCATGAAGAAGTGCCATTTTGCAGCAGCTCACTGTCAGGATACTGAGATTAAAGCTGAGTTGGATAAATGCGGACAGATGCATCAACGTCACTACCAACAACTTCTGGCGCATTTGAATACGACTAACCAAAACCAAAACATGATGTAGAAAGGAGTCCCCCATACATGAATCAACAGAATCAACAGAATCAACAAAAAATCCAAAATCCGCAAACACAAGTACCGGAAACGCCACAGATGAATGATCGAGACTTTATTACGGATGTGCTGTCTCACGAGAAATATATGACTGCTTCTTACTGTACAGCCCTGAACGAAGCAAGTCATCAAGCGCTTTATCAGGATCTGCTCACGATTTTTAACGAAACACAAAATGCTCAACGCGAGCTATACAATGAAATGTTCCGCAAAGGCTGGTATAAGCTGGAGGCTGCCGACAGTCAAAAGATTCAACAATCCTATCAGCAGCACCAGCAGTATTCTTCCCAATTTCCTTATGGGTATGGCGGTCAAGTTCAATAATGTCAGAAGGCAGACGCTGGTCTGCCTTTTTTTATTGAAAAATGCGTGCGGGGTGAGGCTTTCGGGATAAGATGGGTCATTTTTGCCGAATTGAAAATAAAGTTTTGAAAGTCGATAATATAAGCTGTAAAGTCGATAATAAATGGGGCGAAGTCGATAATAAACGAGGCAATATCGATAATATATCCCACAAATACGGCTAAAATCTCCCTCTACCTCACCACTTAAGACAAAATCCAATAAAAAAAGCACCCTCTTAAACAAAAAAGGGCACTTTCCACATTAAAATCGTTTACTCTTCATTCTTTTCCCCATTCATTTCCGCGCGATGGGCTTCATTCATCTCTTTTATCTCTCCGACGATCCGCTTCATCTCATCCTTGCCTTCAGGATACAAAGAATTCCAATGCTTCACGAGTGCAGGCATATTTTTCGCGATGAAGGAGTACAGAACGTATTTGGTGACCATTTCTTTCTTATCCGAATCGCTATCACCAACTAAAAGCTCAGTGTATTTTTCTACTAATGCATCAAATTGTTCCTGGAATTCTTTCATTATCTTAAACCTCCTTGTGAATATTGAGCTATGTCCTTTTCACTCGACAGGTTTGCGGACATGTTTTACAACGATACTGCTCCCCATTTTCCAATCTATAGGAGAAGCAACAGGTTTTACGAACACGAACCTTTTCCGTTACAGCTTCAACAATTACTTTTCCACTATAGTAACGTGCCAAAGGATTTTTATGATACTGTCCGAACCAATGACTATTTTCATCAGACAGCAGTTGGCGGAATTGTTCATCGCGGAATTCTCTCATTCCTTCGTTTAAAAGAACATCATCATTTTCGAAAATCCAGAAAACATAGACGGCGATATTTTCCCAAAGAATAAGATTTGACAGCTTTGTCGCTTTCTTTAACGACTGTATCACTCCATTAAGATGATCTCGAAAGAGCGACTGTATAAATTCCTCTTTCTCCCCGGTGGAAGTGAATTCAGTAACGATTTCATCTTTTAAGTAAAACTGTGGCATCCACAATCCACTCTTGTCTCCATCCACCAGGATCAGGTTCTCAGGCTTGAGGTTTAACTTCTTATTCCAATACGTCATTACCATTAATCCCATTGCCGCTATGAAAGCATAGCGTTTCATGAATAAGGACGCTGCTACCTTAAGATCATCTGTCCCAATTGCCGAAAGCCTGCCGGTTAGATAGGCTTTCATATCACTCTCCCCTAAGAAAGAGCTTGCCTCTTCCCCTGTAAAAGCAGGATCCCACTCTCTATGAAAACGATATTTCTTTAGAGTGTCCCACTGTTCCTGGGTGAGGGCATTCATCCCGTTTCACCCACAGCATTCAGAATGCAGCGGCCTTTTCCAAATGGGATGCATAGCGGAGTACCAAACAAAGGATCCCGTGACACCTGACAATCCATATCAAATACATTCTTCACGAGTTCACAGCTGATCACATCTTCAGGCTTCCCTTGGGCATAAATCTGCTTATCACGGATGGCGACAATATTATGGGCATAGCGACAGGCTAAATTAAGATCGTGCAGGACCATGACGATGGTTCGCTGTTCTTTCTCGTTGAGTTCAAATAATAAATCAAGAATTTCAATTTGATGTGTCATATCGAGATAGGTAGTGGGTTCATCCAGCAAAATGATGTCTGTGTCTTGCGCTAAAGTCAACGCAATCCAAGCACGTTGTCTCTGTCCGCCTGAAAGTTCATCCACTTTTCGGTGCTGCAGCTCCTCCATCTTCGTTGCCTTCAGAGCGTCCTGGACAATTTCTTCATCCTTATGGGACCACTGCTTGAGCCATGTCTGGTGAGGGTACCGACCTTGCTTGACCAGCTGCAGGACGGTCAATCCCTCGGGTGCCGTTGGTGATTGAGGGAGAATGGCCATTTTACGAGCGACTTCTTTCGTTGATAAACGAGAGATTGCTTCCCCATCCAGCATAACCGAACCTTGTTTGGGCTTAAGTAATCTGGCAATGGAACGAAGAAGAGTGGATTTACCGCAGCCATTTCCGCCGATGAAGACAGAAATCTCCCCTTTTGGAATATCAATATTCAGTTCATCAATGATCGTTCGTTCCCCGTAAGATAGAGTTAAATCCTTCGTTTGTAAAATGTCACTCATTAATGGCCAACTCCTTTAAGAATTTCTTGTTTTAAATAATAGATAGATAAAATAAGGTGCTCCTATCGCTGCGGTAAATACACCGGCTGGAACCTCCAAAGGCAGGAATAATGTCCGGCCGATCAGATCTGCCACCATCACGAGAATACCACCTATAAAAGCGGCAGTCGGAAGTAACGCACCGAAAGATGATCCTACCATTCTTCTTGCCATATGGGGAGCCATCAGACCTACAAAGCCGATCCCCCCTGCAAAGGCAACCGCACCACCCACTAGAGCCGTTGACATAAGGAGAAGTAAAAAGCGTTGTCTCTGAACGTTCCCTCCAACACTTGTAGCGATCTCTTCCCCAAGTTCCTGTATATTCAATTGACGGGTGATAAAAAAGCTCAACACTATAAAAATCAGGCTCCATGGAAGCAGAATCCACACATCCTGCCAGTCGGATCCGTTAACGGTACCTGTAATCCATATATTTGCTTGACTCGCTCTATATATAGGGCCGAGGATCATAAGCAATGTAGTCAATGCTTGTGTCAAAGCTGATATCCCGATTCCGATCAATACGAGCCTGACTGGGGATACACCTTTTCTCCATGCCAAGAAATAGACTAAAAAGGCAATGACAGCTGCACCGATAAATGCTGCAACAGGCATCCATTTTATACTGACCATCAAGGTATTATCATCGTTACTGAAAAGGGTCAGGAAAGCGACGACCGCCGCACCCGCTCCTCCGGTGATCCCGATTATATCCGGGGAAGCCAACGGATTTCGGATCATTCCTTGCAAAATCCCGCCTGCAACGGCCAATGCCATCCCGGCGAGCAGAGCAATGATTATCCTTGGAAGTCGAAATGATGTAACAACAAGCTGTTCTAAACTTGTTCCGCCTCCAAAGAAGACGCTTACGACCTTCCATGGTGCAATTTTCAAGTCACCAATTCCTGTACTCATAATAAGGACGAGTAAAGTGATGACGCCTAATATCATGATTTTCTTCATTGCTGATATATCAACGAGCATAGAAACCCGGTCCTTGAGCCAGCGTTTCCCAATAAACTTATTCATCGGTTAAAACCCCTTCCTTGCAACGTACACGAAGAATGGTGCGCCAATAATGGCTGTCATAACACCAACCGGCACCTCCTGGGGCATAATGATGTATCGGGCTCCAATGTCAGCTGCCAATAATAAAATCGCTCCGAGCAATCCTGAGTAAGGGATCAACCAGCGATGATCCACCCCGATGATTTTTCTCGCAAGATGGGGGATGACAATTCCGATAAAGCCGATTGGTCCAGCAATGGCTACAGAACCACCTGCCAAAAGCACAACCACAAGTAATGCGATAAATTTAATCAAGGCTGTTTTAAGTCCCAATCCTTTGGCAACATCTTCTCCCATGGCAAGTATATTCATTTTTCCTGCCAACATGAGAGCAAGGATCCATCCTGCCACGATATAAGGAAATACTCCGGATAAAATGTCCAGGCTTCTTCCTTGAACAGATCCTGCAAGCCAGAACAAAACCTGCTCTAATGCTGCTTCATTCAGTACAAGCAAACCCTGTGTGAATGAAGAGAACATCGCCGTTATGGCAGCCCCTGCCAACGTCAGCTTCATGGGAGTCAAGCCGTTATTCCCGACGGAGCTGATGACATACACTCCGACGGCAGCAAGTCCGGCTCCCAGAAACGCCAGCCACGTAAAGGATTGAAGGTTGGTTACACCAAATAACGTAACCGCCACTACCACCATAAAGGCACCACCGGCATTAATCCCGAAAATACCGGGGGATGCCAAAGGATTCTTGGTCAAAGTCTGCATCAGGACTCCTGAAATGGCAAGGGATGCCCCTACTGTCGCCGCGATAAGTGCACGTGGTAATCGGATTGTCTGGAGCACGATATGCTCCGTCGATCCATCCGGGTTGGTAAACGCTTCAAGAGCTAATCTCCACGACGTATCCGTATACCCGTAGACAATGCTGATTCCAATACACGCTATGAGTATAAGAATGGTTCCTATAAACAGAAGAAATTGTTTTTGAGTTTTCATTATGTGTTAACCTTTCTATCCCTAATTGAAATCCAATAAGGAAAGGAAAATCTATTCATGTTCACGTTCTTTTCTTTCATTACTATTTTAAAGAAGAATGAAACAACCGTCAATGATTTTGAAAATCATTATCATTTAAGTATTGACAATGAAAACCTTCTCATCTAATATAAAAAGTGTAATTGATAATCATTATCAACCATATAATATTTCAGGAGGATTCATACATATGAAATTAAGAAGTTTGTTATCTTTATTCGTTATCGCTTCACTTCTATTCTTAGCAGCTTGCGGTAATAAAGAAGAAGAAAAAGAAGGTTCTACAGGGAACGATGATAAAAAAGAAGAAACCTACACAGTGGAACACGCAATGGGTACGGCTGAAATCGAAGGAACTCCTAAGAAGGTTGTCATCCTTACAAATGAAGGAACAGAGGCTCTTCTCTCTATGGGCGTGACTCCTGTTGGTGCCGTACAATCCTGGACAGGTGATCCTTGGTATGATCATATTGCCGACGATATGAAAGACGTTGAAGTGGTCGGGACTGAAAGTGAATTAAACATGGAAGCCATTGCAAAACTTCAACCGGATCTTATTATCGGGAACAAAATGCGTCAAGAGGAACAATACAATCAGCTGAAAGACATCGCTCCAACGGTGATGGCTGAAACATTACGAGGTAACTGGAAAGAGAACTTTGAATTATACGCTAAAGCACTGAACAAAGAAGAAAAAGGTCAAGAAGTTTTAGCCGAGTATGACCAGCGAATTGAAGATCTTAAAGGTAAGCTTGGAGACAAGCTGAATCAGAAAGTTTCTATGGTCCGCTTTTTAGCAGGTGACGTACGTATCTACCATAAAGATTCATTCTCAGGTGTGATCCTGGATCAATTAGGGTTTGCCCGTCCTGAAGGCCAGGATGTTGACGACTTTGCTGAAAAAGGTGTGACAAAAGAACGCATCCCGGCAATGGATGGAGATGTGTTATTCTACTTCACTTATGAAACGGGTGATGGAGAAGCGAACAAGCTGGCTGAGGAGTGGCTGAACGATCCTCTATTCCAAAATCTTGAAGTAGCAAAACAAGACAAGGTATATGAAGTAAGTGATGCAATCTGGAACACAGCAGGTGGAGTCGTGGCTGCAAATGCAATGCTTGATGATATCGAGAAGTTTTTCCTGGAGCAGGAATAGCCAAATGAGACTGGATAAGGGATCTCCCTTGTCCAGTCTTTTTTATTTCATTCCCGATCCGGATTGATCCAATTCTAACACATTTCCCCCTTTACATTCAGCAGCTCTTAACGTTTTTTCCCACTTCCCCCATCAAATATCATAATTCTCCTATTTTCGGAAACACTACAGTATAGACCATACATCGAACATGAGGGATTAGTATGTTTCCATTCTTTAGAAATAAGAAAAACACCGATAACACGAAGAATAAACAAACCTATGAAAGCTTTAAGCAGGAAGCTGAAAAATCGGCTGACTATAAACAAGCCTTTTATCAGAACCCTCATACAGGGGCCAAATTCAGCCTGCATTTCATTACCACCCTGATTGATGGGAAGATTCTGCAGGAGGATGTTCTTCCCTCCTTACTTTCAAAAGATTTTCATTCATTTGATGACTTAAAGACGTTAGTTCCTGTCCTGGATATAGAAGTATCCAAGGATGAAGCTCAAATTGAACAAAAACTTTTTAACGGATATACCTTGTTAACGATGGATGCCTCTAACCGGAAATTCGCCTTCATCGCTACGAAGAATGAAATGGGAAGAAAGGTTTCGCAACCGGAAGTGGAATTCAGTGTGGTTGGTCCGAAAGAGGCCTTTGTGGAATCTCTCAGTGACAACCTTAATCTGCTCCGAAAACGTCTTCCTATTAAAGAGCTATTAGTAGAAGAATTCAACCTCGGAAAACTGACTCACACGAGAGTTGCTTTAGTCTATCTTGATGGTTTAGTGGATGAAGCCAATGTGAATACGATGCGTCAACGTTTACGAGCCGTGGATTTTGATCAAATCATGGACAGTTCATTTATTGAACAGCTCATTGCCGATAATAGTAATTCCCCCTTCCCCCAGCTATTGGATTCAGAACGACCCGATCGTGTCGCTTCTGTACTGGTAGAAGGGAAAGTAGCCGTGATGGTGGATGGATCTCCTCACGCATTGATAGGACCCACAACACTCGTCGAGTTTTTTAATGCCTATGAGGATTACTTCTTGAATTTCTCGATTGCTTCATTCCTCCGTCTAGTGAGGGTTTTTGCAGTAGGGTTTTCGATTTTGATTACACCGATTTACGTTGCTGCCCTGACGTATCATTATGAACTCATTCCAAAGGATTTAATGGCCACTCTTGTGACATCGAGACAAGAAATTCCTTTGCCTCCTATATTAGAGGCGCTATTTCTCGAATTAACGATTGAATTACTGCGTGAGGCAGGAGCACGTCTTCCAACCAAAGTTGGTCAAACCATCGGTATCGTTGGAGGAATCGTAATCGGGACCGCGTCCGTAGAGGCGGGGATTACAAGTAATGTACTTCTCATATTAGTTGCCCTTGCTGCGCTTGCTTCCTTTACGACTCCCGTGTACCGAATGGGTAATACGATTCGTTTGCTCCGATTCCCTTTCTTGTTGTTCGCACAACTATGGGGATTATTAGGAATCGTCTTCTGTTTCTGTTTACTTATGGGGCATTTATTACAATTAACCTCACTGGGAAGACCGTTCCTGGAGCCGCTCTATCCTCCGAGAATGAAGGACCTGAAAGACGCTCTGATTCGGTTCCCATTTAATAAACAAGCTGGACGTCCAGAATATTTAAGAACGAAAAAACCTTACCGGTTCCGCCCATCTGAAGGAAAGAAAAAGCTGGATATAGATGAATAAAGGTCGGAGGTGATCAGATGCTAACCATTCCAGATAGAAGAAAAATATCCCCATTCCTTGTTTTCTTTCTTATACATTCCATTCAAGTCGGGGCAGGTGTTCTGGGGTTCCAACGAATCATTTCGATGAATGCGGGGTATGATGGTTGGATTTCTGTCATCCTGGCAGGTATCTTTACTCATGTTCTCATGTTCATTATGTACTTAATTTTAGAAAAGTCCGGAGGGGACCTTGTATCTGCTCACACTCTGGCTTTTGGAAAGTGGATTGGAAATATATTTAATTTGTTATTCACCCTCTACTTCAGTTTGCTGGTCATAACGATTATGAGGACGTATATCGAGGTATTGCAAGTATGGATGTATCCCCGATTAAGCACGTTTATGTTTGCATTGTTTTTCTTGATCCTTGTCTTCTATATCGTGAATGGTGGAGTCCGTACCATTGCAGGTACAGCTTTTTTTGGAACTGTACTACCCAGTTATCTGATTTTAACCTTTGCATTTACATTTAAATACGCAGATTTCCGAAACGTTTTACCGGTATTTGATCACACCATCAAAGATATCTTAATCTCAACCAAAAATATGTCACTTACTTATCTGGGATACGAAGCCATACTGATGCTCTATCCTTATATTAAAGATGCGAAAAAGTCTCAAAAATATGCTCATTGGGCGCTTTTTACAACTACCATCATATACACTTTGATCGCCATCATTTCGTTTGCATTTTTCAGTCAAAAGCAATTAGAAAAAACCGTCTGGGCCACCCTTTCCATGTGGAAGATTGTTGAAATGCCCTTTGTTGAACGCTTTGAATATATCGGAATCGCTAATTGGTGCTTAGTCATTCTGCCAAACGTGTGCATCTCTCTCTGGTGTGCCAGCAGGACCATTAAGCGTATGACTCCCTTAAGACATCGGCATGCCTTGGTCATTATTTGTATTCTCTGTTTATGTACCTTAACTTTTATCACTGACCGAAAACAGGTTAATTTCTTGAATACGATTTCAGGACAAATCGGTTTTTATTTCAACTTTTTTTACATACCTGCTCTCTTAGTACTGGTGACTATCATGAAGAAGGTGAGACAAAAAAAATGAAAAAATCCTTGATCCTCTTCCTCATTTGTTCATTGTTCCTCACAGGATGCGTAGAAAAGGAGATTCTCGACGATTTATATGTTGAAACTGGAAAAGCTTATGATTATGTAGGTGAGAATAAAATTAGAGGGACCGCACTGTTCCCCATTTATTTATCCGATAAATCCATCCAAAACGGAACGCTATCCGCGGAAGCATCATCCACACGGGAAGTGCTGGAGAAATTAGAAAGAAGAGCGCAACAGCCCCTTGTAAGAGGAAGCTTGGATGTCGTGTTGATAGGAGAAAAACTGGCAAAGAAAGGAATCATCGATATTGGAGACTCCCTCCAAAGAGACGCCAGTGTTGGCGCAAGGCTATATGTAACGGTAGTAGAAGGAGAAGCAGGTGACCTGATTAAAGGGAACTATGGCTTAAGGGGCAATGGAACGTATATTTCTAACCTGATTACACATAACATTCAACGAAGAGAGTTACCGGAAACAAATTTACATTTATTTCTATTTAATTATTTCCAAGAAGGACAAACAGCCTATCTCCCTATATTGAAGCAGCTTTCTAATGAAAGTATAGCGATTACAGGTGTTGCCCTCTTCGATAAAGATAAAATGGTCAAAAAGATTCCTTCTGAAGATATGTTTTTCTTTAAATTATTAGTGGATAAACTTGCTGAAGGAAGCCATGTCATCAAAATGGGGAAAAAGCCTGGAGCTGCGGAAGAAACGGTTGAGGCTTCTGTAACGAGTCTGATTTCAAAGCACAAAATTATCATCAAACATAAAGCTGATCCTGTTGAAGTGACAATGAGAATCAAGGTCAGGGGAATTGTCAGAGAGTATACCGGAAAAAAATTGACACCTGATAAAGTGGGAGAAGTTGAGAAAAAAATGGAAAAAGATATTGAAGAAAAATGCTTAACCATGCTGAAGGAATTTCAGGAATTAGGCATAGACCCGGTCGGCATCGGTCAAAATCAAAAGCACGGGGTACGTGGATTTGATATTAAAGAATGGAAAGAAAGCATTTATCCCCGTGCAAAATTCAATGTGGACGCAAAGGTTCAGATCTTAGAAGCAGGTACGGTTGAATAACATCATAAAGAAAGGCTCCCAATTATCAGGAGCCTTTCTTCTTTATTTCAGTTGAATAACACGTTTGTTCTCTGCACTTTCTTTACATGCTTCAATGATTTTGATCACATGTAAAGCATCCTCAGGTTTCACGGGTAGAGGATTGTTTTCCCTTAATGTCCCATATATCCCCAGATAGAACTGAGTGTAATCCCCCTTTTCAGAAGGGATGACTTCTGAGGTCACTTCTTCACCAGACAGAGTTGTCAGAGTACCCCAGTACTCTTCATCTTCCATTCCCCACTCTTCATCAAGAGGGTTTCTGCCAGCTTTCAAATCATCTTCCTGACGATCCATTCCGTGCTTCACGTAGCTACCCTGTAATCCATGAACCTGATAGCGGGGTCCGGGATCAAGGACTATAGAACGGGAGTACAGTTGCACTCTCAATACGTCATACCCGAGTGTAATGTGGAAATAGTCTTCCGCTTTTTCCGGATTTCTCTGCGGGAACACATCTGCCAGCACCCATTTTGGTGTTCCAAACAGGGTGAGTGCTTGATCAAGGAGGTGAGAACCCAAATCATATAACACACCCGCTCCCTCGATTTTATTTTCTTTCCAACGATCTTTAATAGTCGGGCGAAAACGGTCGAAGTGGGCTTCATATGTATAGATTTGTCCTAAAGCATCTTCTTGGAGTAACTTTTGGATGGTTAAAAAGTCGGCATCCCATCGTCTGTTATGGAAGACAGAAAGATGCAAGCCTCTCTCTTTCGCTAAAGTCAGCAGCTCTTCCCCTTCCACACTATTCGTCACAAATGGCTTCTCTACCACGACATGTTTATCAGCTAGTAAAGCCTCCTTAATCATGGAATAGTGCAGATGGTTTGGCGTTGTAATCACAACTAATTCAATGTCTTGTTGAAGTAAATCGTCAAGGGATGAAACCACAGTAGCACCCTCAATGTCCATCAGCACTTTCTCTTCATCAGAAGAAAGCACCGCTTCGATATGAAATTCCTCCAAGCGGGAAAGTAACGGGCGATGAAAGCTTTGTCCTGAAAAACCGTATCCTACTAATCCAACTTTAATCGGTTGCATAATGTCACCTTTTTCTTTCAAAATGTATTCCCATATTATCATGTACAAGTTCAGGCGAAAAATGATTTGTTTTACAATTGATCGATTGTTTGTATAAAATAATGAAAGGCTCTTTTCGCAAAGTTTGTGGTTATCTTAAGGAAGAAAGTAGTAGTTGATTTCCGCTACAGGATGCTCGCTTTCCGCGGGGCTGGCGGTGAGCCTCCTCGGCAGCGCCTCCGGGGTCTCACCTGTCCAGCTATTCCCGCAGGAGTCGATCATCCTGCAGCGAGAATCAACTTTCAGAGCATGTACCCTTAAAAGAAATGAGTAAATACAAAAATTTTAGCAAACAAACTCATTAAAGGTGAGTAGCGAGCATTTTTTAAAAAAATAGAAGAACTTTGTTTTCTACTAAATTTTCTTTTAACACCCTTTAGCTCTGTCACCAAAATCTCTTATAGATGGTGAGGGGAACTGCGCAGACTCCTGCGGAAGTACGGGCGTGCCGAGACCCCGGAAGCGAAGCTGAGGAGGCTCGGCCGAACGTCCGCGGAAAGCGAAGCAGTTCCCCTCACCATACAGCACATACTAATTGACAGAGCTCAAGCAGACCTTATGTTAAAAAGCAACAATCTTTACGAAAAGATCCTATTGAAAAAAGGAGGTTAACAGCATGCAATCAATCAAAAACAAAGAAACCTTTGAAGATTTAATCAGTTCAGCAGAGCCGGTGATCGTGAAATTCCACGCTGACTGGTGTCCTGACTGCCGTCGTATGGATATGTTCATAGATGAGATCATGGAAGAGTTCGGTCAATATAAATGGTACGACATCAATAAAGACGAATTTCCTGAAATAGCCGAAAAGTATGACGTCATGGGCATCCCAAGCCTGCTTGTCTACAAAGACGGCGAAAAAATCGCTCACCTGCACAGTGCCAACGCCAAAACACCCGAACAAGTAACAGAATTCCTAAGCGCACTATAATCCAGAGGTCCGTCCCTGTTTATGCAGAGGGACGGACCTTGTTATTTGGTTTTCCATCAGTTTTCTGACCGATTCGTCGATCAATAAATATTCCCTTTTCCATCCACATAAACCGTTTGAATAATCGTTCTCTGAAATTCATTTCCCTCGTGAGTCTCCCCTTCTATATCGATGGTGATGTTATGGACACCTTCTTCAAATTCAGCAAGGGGCAGAGAAGATAGATCTTCAGATGTAATGAGGGTGGTTTGGTTTTTGTTTCCGCTCTTCGTCGGGATATGATGAATGGTATATGTTTTCTTTACAGGTTTGTCGTGTGCATTCCATGGACCCATTAAAGATTCTCCATCCCCCGCAAACTGATTCCACGCTTTACTATTTCCTGTATGAAATAGAATGCTTAACATGTATTTTTCACTTTGACTATTATATGCCCTCATTTCCCACTCCCCTAAAAGCGGCTTTGAAATGATAATGGAATGATGATAAGCACCAGGGAAAAAGCCTGTCGCATCTTCCGTAACCATGAACTGTTTATACACTTGCCCGTCAGGACTAATGAGCTCATAGGTCGTAGCCTGTTGATCGCTGATCCAGTCCACGGAGATTTTCTCCACCTCTTCCTCCACTGAAAAGCTCTCCACTCCAACGCCCGCAAATACCCCGCCTCTGTGGAGGACCGATGTTTCTCCCTCATATGCAAGTCCGCTCATGGTAGCATAGGATACCTCATGTACCTGTTCCGTTAAGAGATCCTTCAAATAAGGGAAAATCTCCCCACCTTCTTTTATCGTCGTATGAGACCAGTCTTGGACACCCACCTCTATCCCATAAGGAAGACGTGAACTAGTTACCAGCACCGCCCCATCACTTTGGCCAAATCTGCTTAAGTATAACCCGCCCCAATACAATGCAGAATTCATCCCTCCCCATCCTGTACCACCGAATGTGTAGAATGGAGTGGCTTTTGCACGTTCAAGCTCATCCGTCTGGGAACGGAAGGATTTCATATATCCCGTTTGCAAGGAAAACACGGCGTTATTTTTACTTTTTAATGCATCGGTCAGCCAGCCGGCCCATTTACTGTAGGCAAGGTCTGCAAGCTCTGATCCATGATGAGGGGACGAAAGAGTGATGACCCTCTCTACATATGGTCCGGCACCATAATGAACCAATGCTGTTTGGACATCGATCCCTCCTTTACTATGGCCCACAACCACTACCTTTCTCTTAAAATAGCCGTAAAGCTCACTAAGCTTTTCCTTTAAAAGCTGCCCATTTTTCCACATATCTTCGTCTGGATGCAAATCAATAAAAGCTGCTTGATGCCCATATTTCCGTGTGAATTCCTGTAGATCATTTTCCAGTATCCACGTGTCTGAAGAGGCATGAATCCCATGAATAAATAAAATCGGATAGCCCTGAGACCCGTCGGCTACTTCATCGACGAACCACCTTCCCGGTATTCCTGACGCGTTCGGAATCCCATCCATTTTCTCATGCAATTTCTTTACCTCCTTTTAGATATCCTATCTTCATTATCGTTTAGAAGGATCAAAATATCAGCAGGAATGTTAAATATAGGAATAAAGTTACAAACTCCATGTTCGTACCTTAGATTTCAGTTTCCTTCATTAATACGAAGTCAAAAAGAAGACGAATAAAAAAAGCCAGACACGTTCATGCGCCTGACTTTTTGTCTATCAGCCTTCCACCGTAAAAGCCGGAATCGGATCTTTGAATTCCGTCCAATCCCCTTTCATTTCTTTATCTGTCAACAAGCAGTTATCTAACGACTTCTCTATTTCATCCCTGTTCATCCCAATACCGATAAATACGATTTCGTTCATTCGATCCCCATGAACAGGATCCCATTTCTCGGCTAATTCCACTTCTTCAGCAAGGATTTCCTTTCTCTCCTCTTCAGGATAAGCAGCCACCCATTCCCCTGCCCCCTGGATGATGATCGAAGGACCTGCCTGGGATAATAAGCCCGTCATGTCGTTTCGGGTCGGCAGCCAAAAGAAGCCCTTTGCACGCACGATGTCTACCGGCCACTCCTCCATCCATGTCATGAAACGTTCAGGGTGAAACGGCTTGTTTCGCCGATAGACAAAAGAAGAAATTCCATATTCTTCAGTCTCAGGAGTGTGTTCTTCTTGCAACTCTTTTATCCACCCGGCTGCCTGGCTGGCTTTCTCAAAATCGAATAGTCGGGTATTCAGTACTTGATCTAATGAAATGTTGGAATGTGAAGCTTCAATGATTCTCGCTTCCGGGTTCAACTTATGAAGAACAGCTTTTAATTCTATTACATCCACTTCTTCCACTAAGTCTATTTTATTTAACACAATCACATTCGCAAACTCTATTTGATCAATCAGTAAATCTACTACTTCCCTTGTATCCCCTTCGTCTGTTGCCTGCTTACGATCCAGCAAAGTTTCACCGCTTGCAAAATCATGCCAGAATCGATTGGCATCCACAACCGTCACCATCGTATCCAGTCTGGTTTTACTAGTAAGATCTATATCCATCTCTTCATCCAGGTAAGAGAATGTTTGAGCTACAGGAATCGGTTCGGAAATTCCGGTAGACTCAATCACAATATAATCAATATTCCCCTGATCGACCAATCGCTGGACTTCTATTATTAAATCTTCCCTCAAGGTGCAGCAAATACAGCCATTTTGAAGCTCAACTAATTTTTCTTCTGTTCTGGTAAATCCGCCACTCTTCACAAGGGACGCATCGATATTCACTTCACTCATATCATTCACAATAACCGCTATTCGCTTATCTTCCCGATTATGTAAAATATGATTTAACAACGTTGTCTTGCCTGATCCTAAATAACCGCTTAATACTGTTACTGGTACTTTCATTCTACCAACTCCCGTTCTTTAATCGAAATGATTACGATTTATTATTTAAAAGAAAATCCCCACTTACTCATAAGTAAGGATTATTTCAGTTTATTCAATTTTAATATAGAACTCTTCTACATATGGATTAGCAGGCGGCTCTACTACTTCAAAAACCGGATTCTTCAGTACCGGCATTTCCTGACCATTAAAGTCCACCTTGTCGATCACGCCACTGACGTTAATCCATGTATCGGGTTCAAGTTTACTAAGTTCTGAATCCTGTGCCAATAAACCATAAACGGAGGCATCGGCTACGCAACAAGTCACAGTAAAACGCGAAATGACCATTTCATCCTTTGCAAACCCTTCATCTTTATAAACAAAACCTGTAAGCTGAATTTCTTTTCCGACGAAATCGTCCAGATTCTCATCCACAATACTTAATGTTTGGATATATTGTTCGTCTCTTACCATTATTTTTTCACTGTTATAAACGATTTCCTTCAGCTTGTCGAAATCTTTTTCAACTGGAAACTCATCATACGGTCCAAGGACAGGCTCAATAAAAGACTCACTGTTTTCTGTCCTTTCTTCTTGTTTCCCCCCGTTCTGTTCATTTGTAGGGGCAGTTGAGAATAGACTATTTCCCACCTTCACCCCTCTCTTAGCCGCTACGGAACTATCCAATAAGTTATCAGGCAGCAGGAACCCAACCACAATCGGAAAAATAAACAGGGCATATACCATGCTGGACCTGATGAATCCTTTCGGCAGTTCATGACCTTCACAATCACAATGGTGTTCTTTTGCAGAAGCTGAAGATGTACCCCGGATGATTTGGATCGCCCCCAGGAGAATAAAAACCCCTAGTGCGAAATACATGTAACCATGCATTTTGGGTGCAACAAAGTTTTGCAGATTAAACGTTAAGAATAGTTTCAATACCAATAGGGCATATCCGATTAAGATGATTCCCCGGATGAATGTATGGAATTGTATGGATGGTTTCATACCTCTCGCCTCCTTTATACAAATAATTGGAATATCAATGTGCATGCATACACAACAATCGTCACGATCCCAATAAAGGTCAGTACAAATTTTTTATTGAAGTATGCAAGCATCAATAAAGTATTCTTGAAATCAATCATAGGTCCATATACTAGAAATGCCAATATGGACGAAGCAGAAAATATACTGCCGAACGACGATGCCACGAATGCATCAGCCTCCGAACATAATGAAATAATATAGGCAAACCCCATCATGACTGCCGGTGCCAGTACCTCATTCGTCCCTATCCCCACTAACAGTTCTCTATCAAGATATGTCTGGAATCCTGCTGCAACGAATGCTCCGATGATAAGATATTTACCCATGTCAAAAAATTCATCACTTGCATGTACAATCGTCTGCATTAGTTTATTGGAAGAGTGATCGTGATGATGCCCGTGATCATTCTCTTTCTGTATAAGTGGGTTTCTCTTTCCATAAAACCTGTACAATAGTGCCCCGATGATCAAGGCTGCTATTAAAGCAATCCCCATCCTGCCCCAGACAACCGTCATATTATTTTGGAACGCATAATAAGTAGAAGCAAAAACAATCGGATTTAAAATTGGTGCCGTAACCATGACGACAATCGCCAGATGAGCAGGCATCCCTTTCTTTATCAGCCTTCTTGCCACTGGTACAATCGCACACTCACAAACAGGAAGCAACGCCCCCACTACAGCTGCAGGAAAGAGAGCCAGATATGGGAACCTCTTCGGAATGATTCTTTGTAATAGACTCTCAGAAACAAATACTTGAATAAGTGCGGATGCGAAGACACCAATTAAGATAAAAGGGATTGCTTCTAACAAGATACTCAGGAATATCGTAATGACATTCACCATCGAAGAAGTAAGAAGCTCGTCCGGTAAATAATCTTTCACCCAATCTCCGGCTAAAAAAAGAACAATAAATAACATGAATAACAGTATCCCTGTCATTTCTTGACTAAAACTCCTCAAAGAATTCATTCATTTACGTTTCCTTTCTTAAGTTAAAAATTTAATCGTAATCATTTCGTTTTATATTATAACTTATTCTTGTCCCAAAAAACTATGCTAAATTATTTTTTAATCTTTCTTTAACATTTCTATTTGTGCATAACCTTTTGTTAATCTTCAAAAACTACTAATGAATTGAATTGAATGGAGGGAATTATATGACGAAAAAGAATAACAAAGGCAGTGAAAACCAAAATTCACCTAAGCGTGGAACGACGGAGTTTGCTAAAGAAATCACGAGTGGAGACAATAGTAAGGGGAATAAGCATAATAAAGATCAGCGTAATAAGACGAAATAAAAAGAACCTGCCTGATGAATCATCAGGCAGGTTCTTTTTATTGTCTTATTCTTCGTTCCCAGTAATCCTCACCGCGGCTGTGTTATTTTGAATATAAGTGGGCGGTGCTGGATCGACCTCTTTTTCATTTCGTCCATAAAATCTTTCATTTAATTCCATGTTCGTTTCTGTAGTGGATGTTCTTTCATCCTGCCTCTTCATGACCATCATCCTTTCCCTACTAGCGTTTCAGATTCCAAACGAAATATACGCTCATTTTTCTCATGAAAAAGGACAAACTAACCTAGGGATATATAAAATCTAAGGAGGAAATGAAAGATGGACTCTAACCGTGTAAAACAAATTTTATCTTCTTCAGCTGACATTGAAGTAAAATATAAGGATGCTTCTGTATGGATTGACTCTATAAATGAAGACGGAAAAACAGCCGTTGTTCATCTCCGGGGACCATTAGAAGAACGTTCTGAAGTAAGCGTTTCAGATTTGGAAGAGGCATAATCAAAGAAAAGACCATGCAGTCCACCCCCAAAAGGAGGGACAAGCATGGTCTAATCTAAATTAAGCTTATTTCTTATCTTTGATCTTCCCTTTATTTTTCAATAATTCAAAGATCATTTTCGCTTGATCTGTGTTGTCGATCATGCCGGAGAATTTCTCTTTTTGTGGACCAAAGGCATACACAGGAACGTCATCTCCTGTATGACCATCCGTTGTCCAGCCAGTACCTGAACGTTTGTCGAAGATTTTCTCGATGGCATTATCGATTTCGGTTTGATCGCCTACTTCTGCTGCTTTTTTCACAGAAGCGATTTCCTCTTCCGTCAGCTCAAGGTCGATATTTTCAGCTAATGTTTCTTCCACTGAAGCACCATTTACAATTTGTTCTGCCATGAAGTCAGGAGTGCGTTTTGCAGCTTGAATCGGTGCTGGATCCCAATTGTATTCTCCGTCTGCACCAATCGAGATTCCTCCTGTGGAATGGTCTGCTGTAACAACTACCAGTGTTTCACCATTTTCCTTAGCAAAATCCCTTACTTCTTCAAGTGCCATCTCAAAGTCTCTCATTTCACTCATAGCCCCGACCACATCATTATCGTGACCAGCCCAGTCGATTTGACTGCCTTCCACCATCAGGAAGAATCCATCTTTATCACCTTTTAAACGGTCGAGTGCAGAGGTCGTCATATCCGCTAAGCTTGGCTGTTCTTCATCACGGTCGATCATCTTGTCCATTCCGACTTCAGAGAAAAGACCAAGAACTTGTTTGTTGTCGTCATTTTTAAGTTCTTCAGCGGATTTCACATAGCTGTATCCATCCTTTTGAAACTGCTTGGCAAGATTTCGGTCATCACGTTCGAAGAAGTCCGTCCCTCCGCCCAGCATGACGTCAATCTTATGTTCACCGTTAATCATTTCATCATAATAGTCATCCGCAATCGCATCTTCGCTTTTTCGCTGCTCTTCATGGGCTCCATAAGAGGCTGGAGTCGCATGGGTGATTTCTGATGTCGCTACAATTCCTGTAGACATACCGTTTTCTTTTGCCTGTTCTAATACGGTTTTAACATCGGTTTTATCATTATCGACTGCTATCGCATTGTTATATGTTTTGACTCCACCGCTCATCGCTGTAGCGGCAGCTGCTGAATCTGTTACGTTTTCTTTCTCATCCTCTGGATAAGTGGATTGTAAACCGACAAGGTAAGGATCAAATGCCGTTTTTTCCATCTCAACTGTTTCTGGATTGTCGTTCATATAGCGAAGAGCCGTTGTGTAAGGAACGCCCATTCCATCACCGATCATGAAGATGACGTTCTTTGCTTTGCCGTTCTTGGAATCCTTCGCTTGTGCTTCTTTGTTGTCTTGATTCATTCCTATTACACTTCCAAGAGCTAATGTAGACACAACTGCTAAAGGAAGAATCTTCTTCATTGATTTCTTCATTTTTCCCTACCTCCTGTAATTTCGACTACATTTGTTAGGATAAAGGGGAAATATGAAGAGTCATTTGCAAAAGGAATACAGGGATGTAAAGCTTATGTAAATAGAGAAAAACAGGTGAAAAGTCACCTGTTTTCCTTTAATGAATCTATTCATCTCATAGTCAATAATACCTCAGCTACTCTCTAATAAGAGGAAGCGTACAACAACGGAATGATCCGCCTGACTTGATGATTTCGGATAAATCAAGTTCAATGACGTCAAAGCCCTTCGATCTGATTCGATCATTCAAGTCTTGGTTTTGAGTAAGACTGATGATTTTTTCATTACCTATTGCTAATACATTTGGGCCCATTTGAAATTGTTCGTCGTCCGTGACGATGATGATATTATAATGTTTCTTGATTGTTTCAAGATCCTCTTTAGAAAAGGCCTGTGGGTATACAAGGGCCCATTCCTCTGAAATGATCGTAAATACACAATCTAAATGAAGCACCCCTTCTTTTAAAGGCAATTCATGAACGGTAAATTGGGGGAGCTGGTTTCGTAACGATTGAATGGCCAATTGGTTCGTCCGTCCACTCACTCCGATCCAAATATTCTGCTCATCAACGAGCACATCCCCTCCTTCAATGGAATGTAGAAGTTCATGATAAGGCACTTCATTGGTTTCCAACCAATTCTTCAGCGTCTTTACTTCGCCCCGACGGACATCGGTATTCATCGATGCAACGAAGAACTGATCATGGATCGTGAAGCCGATGTCCCTTGTGAAGACTTGTTCGTTAAACTCTGGTGATGGTTGCAGATGAATGACCTCTGAACCATTTTTCTCTAACGTATCAACAAAGTTTTTATGCTGAAGAACCGCTTTATCTATATTGATATTTTCCTTTAGGAAATGCTTCTGAGTCTCATTTATGATTTCATTAATTTGCATATTTTCAGGTGAAACAACGACCACTTTCTTTAACTTTCCATACTCATTGGCACAATGTGTTTTTTGATTTGGAACCAACGGGGAATTTAAACTCATCTTTACGCCCTCCATTTATCTACTCTTAAAAACTGCTTTTCCCTGTTATTATGCTGATAAAACTTCCTTTTTATAAAATATGCTGAAGAAGCCTAAACAGGCACGACGGGCATCCTGTAATTAAGAAATAAGGGCATTTGTCCAGCCGAAAAAGGCATGCATCCGCACGCCTCCTTCCATTAATGAACCATCCTGTCATGATCCTTCCAGTATTCTTTTCGGATCACAACCTTTTGGATTTTTCCTGAAGCGGTCTTAGGTAACTCCTTTGCAAACGCAATACTTTTCGGAGCTTTGAAGTGGGCAAGCTTTTCTCTGCTGAATTCGATAAGCTCCTTTTCCGTTAAGCTGTGACCCTCCCTGATAACAACCACTGCATGGGGCACTTCACCCCAACGCTCATGGGGGATGGCTACGACCGCTGCTTCTAGTACACTGTCATGTTCATAGAGAGCTCCCTCTACTTCTATAGAAGAGATGTTTTCTCCCCCGCTGATGATGACGTCTTTCATCCGGTCGACGATTTCGATGAAGCCATCCCCGTCAACGGTCGCCATGTCACCTGTATGGAGCCATCCACCTCGAATGGCTTGATTGGTGGCCTCAGGGTTTTTATAATATCCTTCCATCACCGTATTCGTTCTGGTAACGATTTCTCCGATTGCTATCCCGTTACGGGGCACTTCGTCTCCGACCTCATCCACTACTTTCACCTTGCTGCCAATCATACTGTATCCGGCTTTCGCCTTTAACCGGTACTTTTCTTCCTTTGGTCTGTCCTGTTCGGAAGATCTCAGGATGGACGTAGTGATAAGTGGAGAGATTTCTGTCATTCCGTACACCTGGATGAACTCCCATTTCAGATCCTCTTCCACCTTTCGGACAAAGGCTGGAGGAGGAGCCGAGCCCGCAATGACAACCCTTACATTTTGTGATATAGTCCGCTCCCTGTCTGGATAATTTTCCAAAAGCATATTCAGAACCGTCGGCGCCATATGCATAACTGTTACGCCATGTTTCTCGACCTTATCTAAAATCATCTCAGGGTCTACTTTTCTGAGCATCACCTGGGTAGCACCGTTGGCCGTATAGTAAAAAGGAGATCCCCATCCGTTCACATGGAACATAGGCAGCACGTGAAGCAAGGTGTCCTGATCGGAAACCCGCAAATGATGCATGGAAGATAAGGCATGCAGATAATTTGAACGATGTGTGAGGAGCACTCCCTTCGGATCCCCTGTCGTTCCACTTGTATATAATAATGAAGCGATATCGGTTTCTTCCAGGTCTACTCGATTGAAAGCTTCGTCGCTGAACGAGCCGCGCCACTCGTCATAACCGGGATATCCATCTCTGGACTCACCATGGATCACAATATGCTTTAAATTCGGCACTTTAGACAAAATCGGCTGCACCAGGGGATAAAGTTCCTCATCCACAAATAATGCCTTGCTTTCGCTATGAGTCAGGATAAATTGATAATCCGCCGGTTTTAAGCGCGTATTAAGCGGCGTCATGATCCCTCCTACACCATAGACTCCATAGAACCCCTCCAGCATCTCGGTTGTATTGGGAGCCAGATACGCAACCTTGTCCCCTTTTTCAATCCCCAATTCCATTAGTCCTCTAGACAGTTGATTCACACGGGCATTCAGCTGCTTATATGTCAAACGCTTCACATCGTCAATAATCGCAACTTTTTCTCCATATTGCTCGACTGCCCGATCTAAAAATTCCGTTAACACTAAAGGTACATGCATATGTACAACCCATCCCTTCTGTTCGTTAATGACTATTTATATTCATTATTTTAGCAGATTTGAGGGTAGATTGGGAATATTCTGAAATTTCATGAGAGTTCACCAATATATTATATAAAAAAAAGATGATGACACATAGGTCATCATGCTTTTTGAGTTAGCGGCCTCTTCTATTTGAAGAGGATTTGCCTTGGTTGTTTCTTTTTCCGCTGGAAGCGTTACTTCTTGGTTTGCCGGAATCACTTGGTCTGGATTGTCTGCCTCTTGAGGAACTGGCTGAGTCTCCTCCACGTGGGGATGATGATTCTTCCCTTCTCCATCGACGACTGCGTGAAGAGTCACCACCTTCACTGTTACGAGACCGGCCTCCCCGTGGAGACCTTGCTTTTCGCTCTTTATTCGCTTGGATATTCTTTTCACGTCTATCCTTCGCACTTTCATCTGATCCCTTATGGACATTGGCGGTTTCCTTAGAAGGAGCGACCTCCACGACACGACGAGGCAGTGAACGGCCTATGCCTTTTTCAATCATTTCCAGATCCTGCTTGTCCTTTAGTGCAACAAAGGTGATGGCAAGCCCGTCTTTTCCGGCACGTCCCGTACGTCCGATTCTGTGAATATAGCTTTCCACATCTTGAGGGATATCATAGTTGAACACATGAGTGACTCCTTCAACGTCTAGACCACGAGCAGCCACGTCGGTCGCGATAAGAAGCTGAAGTTTCGCTTCTCTGAACTTCTTCATTACTCCTTCTCTTTTCGCTTGAGATAAGTCACCGTGCAGTTCGTCCACCAGGAATCCTCTCATTTTCAGATCTCCCAGCAGCTTGCTGACCCTTCTTTTCGTTCTGCAGAAAATGATGCCTAAAAACGGCTGAACGTCATGAATTGTTTGACTAAGGGCATCTAATTTTTGGCGATCCGTCGTTTCCACGATTTCCTGCTGGATTTCCTGTACAATCTTTTCTTTTTCGCGAATCTGTACATTATGCGGATTGTTCATATAGCGCTTGCCGATCTTTCGGATATCCTTTGACATCGTCGCAGAGAATAGCGCGGTTTGACGGGTGAACGGCGTCTCGCGAATGATCGACTCGACTTCATCAAAAAATCCGATATGGAGCATTTGGTCCGCTTCATCCAGTACAAGGAACGATACGTTTGAAAAGTCCACAGTCTCCCGACGAACATGATCAAGTAAACGACCAGGTGTTCCAATCACGATATGAATCGCTTTATTCTTCAGTCGCTTTATCTGCTTCTCAACATCTTGGCCGCCGTACACAGCTAACACATTTATGTCATCTTCCGTAGAAGAAAGAATCTGGTTTAATTCAGCCGTTACCTGAATCGCGAGCTCCCTCGTCGGAGTCACAATAAGAGATTGAATCTCATCTCTTGATGAGTCAATTTTAGCAAGCATAGGCAGGAGAAAAGCCATTGTTTTTCCAGTTCCTGTCTGTGCCTGACCGATCACGTCTTGCCCATTTAATAACACAGGGATCGTTTCGACCTGGATCGGTGTTGGTTCTGTAATAGATTGTTCTTTTAACGCATTGACGTACTTAGGTTGGATTCCTAAGGAAGTAAAATCATTCAATGGGGTCACCTCTTTGTACCTCATTATACCTTTAACTCCTCCGAGAAAATAGGGCTCTATGTTATAATGGGAAAATCGCAAAATGAAATGAGGAATTTGATGTTACCATTTGAAGATAAATTAACCATAATCGAAGAGTTCCCTGAACTTTCACGGAAGGACGTTTCACTGAATCGGGTAAATTTCCACTTTGAAGAAAGTCTCTATGAAAAGACAACTGTGGTGTACCACCTTCATCCGAACGGAAACGGTTTTGTTTATACGGGCAGTCTTCCCGATTTTGAAGCCAATAAAAAAGGACTCGTGAATATCCGTGATTTCTCGGGTGACGAACTGCGGAAAATCATCCGGGCATCCATTGATCACTTGGCTACGGAAGAAGAAACCGTGCCTCCCGTCGAACAGATGTGGAAAGATGCGGAAGGACATTCCCTCATGTTGATCGAAGAGGATGACCGCTGGAATATTTATGCTGGCGATAACCTTGAGGACAGCTTTGGCGGGTACGATGAAGCTGCATTGTATTTGCGTGAGGAAGGGTTTCGCAGACGCTGATAAGAGGTCTATTTTCATGTGCAATACTAGAAATAAGGCCAAAATGTAAATTTGAATTCACTGAGGAGTGTTGATAATGAAAGTATTAGCCATTTTAGGAAGTACACGAAAAAACGGCAACTCAGAATTCCTTGCAAAAAAAATCGTAGAAGGAACCGATCACACTGTCGTATCTCTTACGGACCTGCATATTGAACCGATCGAAGACTTAAGGCACTCTGAAGGTGGATTCTCTCCTGTCGATGATGATTACGAAAAACTGGTCCAATTAATAGAAGAGCATGACGTATTACTATTTGCTACACCTCTTTATTGGTACGGAATGAGCGGCCCTATGAAAAACTTCTTTGACCGATGGAGTCAGTACCTGCGCGATGAACGCTTTAACTTAAAAGAAGAGCTTACGAAGAAAAAAGCATATGTAGTGATAACCGGTGGAAGCTCAGCAAAGATTAAAGGCCTGCCCCTGGTACAGCAGTTCAATTATATTTTTGAATTCGTCAATATGGAATTTGCAGACTATATGATTGGTGCCGGAGTGAAGCCTGGAGAGATTGTGAATGACATAGCAGCACTTGAAAAAGCTGAGCGGTGGAATGCGTTATTTAAATGAGATGATCCCTTTTAAGGGGTCATCTTTTTTTAAATTCTACATTGATAAGGAACCATCACCATGTTTCTAACAATTTCCACAAAAAAAGATGACCAAAGTCATCCCTTCTCTCTACTATCCCTGAAGTCTTCCCAATATCGTCGTCAATGTCTGATCCAATCTCTCCAACTCTTCCCCATCCATCTCTAATCGCTCGAGCAATCGAGTGGGAACACAAGCTGCTTTTTCTTTCATCGCTTCTCCTTTTTTTGTAAGCGAAATCACTACGCTCCGTTCATCTTCAACAGATCGGTGCCGTTCTACGAGTCCATTCGTTTCCATTCTTTTCAGCATCGGAGTTAACGTTCCCGAGTCTAAGAACAATTTACGACCCAATTCTTTTACAGATACCGTTCCATCTTCCCAGAGCACTAACAATGCAAGGTATTGCGGATAAGTCACACCGATTTCTTCAAGTAGCCCTCGATATAACTTGGTAATTTCCCGCTCTGCTGTATAGATCTTAAAACATATTTGATTCTCTAATAATAATGGATCTTTCATACATGCGAATTCCTTTCTTGAGCAAACTAACCTGAGATTATCATACAAAAAAAGATATCAATTATCAAATTTAATTTCACACAACTTAATTGTTGACAATTAAAAACAAAGCCGTTAGTATTGATTTTGTAATATTAAATTGTGCACAATCAAAAAAAACACAAATGAGGAGTGAATGAAATGGAAGCATTATACACAGCAAAAGCAACAGCAACAGGTGGACGCGCAGGAAAAGTAACAAGCAGTGACGGAGTATTGGACGTCGGATTGGCGATGCCTAAATCACTTGGGGGTTCTGGAGCAGAAGGGTCAACGAATCCTGAACAATTGTTCGCAGCTGGATATGCGGCTTGCTTCGATAGCGCTCTTAACTTAGTGGCCCGTCAAGAAAAGAAAAAGATTGAATCGAAAGTGGCAGCTGAAGTTTCCCTTGGAAAAGATACAGATGGTGGATTCAAACTCGGCGTTGTATTAACAGTAGCAGTAAATGGTGTTGAATTAGATGAAGCGAAGCAATTAGTCGAAAAGGCACACGGAGTTTGCCCGTATTCTAAAGCAACGAGTGGCAATATCGATGTTGAATTAAATACTGAATTATTATAATAAATCGTGGATAGGCAGTTAACTGCCTATCCCATTTTTTTCTACTAACACGAACATTTGTTCTTGTTTTGTTCATCTGTTTGGACTATAATAAAGATGTAATAAAATTCATACGAACTGGAGTGGAGAAATGATGAAACATCAGGCTGCACCTTATTTTAGTTTTAGTGGCGAAGCGAAAGAAGCATTAGACTATTACAAAGATGTGTTTGAAGGAGAAGTATTGGCAGTTCAGACTTTTGGTGAGGCTGATTACCCAAGTCCACCGGAGATCGCCGATCAAATCATGCATGCCCACTTTAAAAAAGGAGAGCTTTCCTTTATGATGTCAGATAGCTTTCCCGGTCACCAGCCAACGGTAGGTAACAATATATCCCTTGTACTTGAGCTGGAAAGTGAAGAGGACATCGATACTTATTATCGCCGTTTAACTGAAAAAGGAACCGTGGTTATGGAACTTCAAGACACGTTCTGGGGCGCTAAATATGCTAAGGTGAAAGATCCTTATGGCATCAATTGGGACTTGAATTACACGAAAAAATAACTCATAGGCTACTGCATCTTCAGCATACATACTCCATGCAGTAGCCGTTTTTCCACTTTTTACCGATGTATTTCAATTGAATACCTTCCGACTGAAAAATCTCAATATCCCCATTCAAATTGATCCCACTTTACTTATATGATGCTGGAACCCACTAAGACCCTGCGGTACAAAAATATATGTTTTATCCAAGACTGTTAAAGGGAATGGAATATGAACATTATTTAAATACGATACTTATTGGGGGAAACAAAATGGATTTGCATAATGGCCGCTTATATTGGCCTTCTACATTAAAAGATAAAAACAGAAGCTTCGATAAACATTATGATGTAGCGATTATCGGAGGGGGAATGTCCGGGGCATTATGTGCCTATTCACTTACCGAAGCGGGTTTGAACGTTGCAATCATTGAAAAACGGAGAATGGCTTCAGGAAGTTCAGCTGCCAATACTGGTTTACTGCAATTTTCCAACGATATCATGCTCCATGATCTGATTGATCAGATTGGAGAAGAGAAAGCTGTCTGTTTTTATAAGCTATGTCTTGAAGGAATCGAAAACCTTGAAAGAGTCGCTATGAATTTACCAGTGTCTCCCGAATTCATCCGGAGGCAGAGTATCTACTATGCCAGCTCTACCCGGCATGTGTCAAAGCTGAAAAAAGAATACAAAGTATTGAAAGAACATGGCTTTCCAGTAGAATATTGGTCCAAGAAAGAAATCAAACAGCGCTTGCCCTTTTCAAAACCGGGAGCATTGATCACCAATGGAGATGCAGAAGTAAATCCTTACCGCTTTGTGAACGGCATAATCGACTATTTAAAGGCAGGTCAAAAGACAACAATCTATGAAAATCTTGAAGCCGGCTTGGTAGAAGAGGATGCTGACGGTGTCAACATTCACACTTCTGAAGGTATTATTCAGGCATCTCACTTGGTTCATGCAACCGGATACGAAACTCCTCCGATTGATAAGAAAATAGGCACTGATATCAATCGATCGTATGCCATTGCCACTGAGCCCATTGAAGATTTATCCCAATGGCATGATCGTGCTCTCATCTGGGAGACGAAACGCCCCTATTTATATATGCGCACTACAGTGGATAATCGAATCATCGCAGGAGGCTTGGATGAAGATCCTCCCGAGGCACCTCAGGATGAGAAACAAATTGTTAAAAGGGGAAAACAAATTGAGAAAGAGGTTCAAAAACTATTTCCCGACTTGGACATCAATATGGACTATGCATGGGGAGCAAGCTTTGGAGAATCATTGGACAACCTCCCTTATATAGGAAAGCACCCTGAAAAAGAACGAACATATTACTTATTAGGCTACGGTGGAAACGGTACGGTATACAGCATGCTCGGATCTAACATCCTCCGTGACCTCATCTTAAACCGTCCAAACCAAGACGCAGACATTGTGAAATTAGACAGGTGAAAATAAGGGACGGACCTTTAAAGGTCCGTCCCTCCCATCACAAGATAGTGCTTATCTTTTTTTTGGATGTGTCCTTCTGTTATCAATTCTTTTGTGAGGCTGGTCACAGTTTCTCTTGTGGAGCCAATGAAGCTTGCGATGTCCTGGTGGGTAAGGGGGACCGTTATTTTCATGAACCTCCCTTGTTTTTCTCCAAAATTTTTTATAAGAAATGACATGAGGTAAAGAATTCGCTCTTTAACCGGTGCGTACATGATTCGTTCGAGGAACTTGTTTCGTTGTTTCATATGTTGATTGAAGGTGTAGAAGAGCTCTGAAAGAAAAGCGGGTTTCGATACACTAAAGCTGTCCAGTTGTTTAAGAGAGATGATCCTTAAGATTGTTTCATCTATAGATTCTGCATAAACTCCCTCGTCGTCTAAGCTGAAGCGTGCTATATTACTGAAGAAATCTCCCTCACCCAGTATGGTGAGGATGGTTTTGCGTCCACCCTCACTATTCTTATATAGTTTTATTTTCCCGGATTGAATCCTGTACAGATTTTCACTAAGAGAAAAGGGTTGAAAGATTACTTCTTTTTTTGAATAGTTTGCGGTCCTTCCTGGTAGATCACTTATGGCTGAATCAGATCGAAATGAAGTTGCGCCATTCATGACGACTCCCCCTCCACTTTTTCAAAATGAGAAACGAACTCTCCATAGCCTTGTTCTTCTAAATCATCTTTCGGGACAAATCGAAGGGCTGCGGAGTTCATGCAATATCTTAAACCTGTCGGCTCAGGACCATCATCGAACACATGCCCCAGGTGGGAGTCTGCGTGTTTACTCCTTACCTCGGTCCGCACCATAAATAGTGTGCGATCTTCGACTTCCACAATATTTTCTTCTACCAGGGGCTTCGTGAAACTCGGCCATCCGGTTCCACTTTTATATTTATCTTTTGAACTGAAGAGAGGCTCCCCTGAAACGATATCCACATAGATCCCTTCTTCTTTGTTGTCCCAATATTCATTATCAAATGCTTTCTCTGTAACGTCTTCCTGGGTCACTTTGTATTGGATATCTGTAAGTCTTTCTTTCAACTCTTCGTCTGGGTAGGAAGGATAAAGGGGCTTGGTGTCAAGCTTGAGGATTCGGTCCTCTCCCCACGCTTCATCAAGGAAGTCATCCCTTCCAGAGTTGTTTCGGTAAAACTTATAGCTTAATTCATTTTTCTTATAATAATCCTGATGGTACTCTTCTGCTTTGTAAAAGGTGGCAGCGGGCTGGATTTCTGTGACGATTTCTTCTTCAAAACGCCCTGAATCTGCTAATTCCTTCTTTGATTGTTGTGCTGCTTTCTCCTGTTCTTCATTATGATAGAAGATACCACTCACGTATTGAGGACCACGGTCTACGAATTGCCCGCCATCATCTGTAGGATCGATTTGTCTCCAGAAAACCTTTAATAGTTGCTCATACGTTATCACTTTAGGATTATATTCAATTTGAACGGCTTCCACATGACCCGTCTGTTTCGTGGAAACTTCATCATACGTTGGATTCTTCTCCTCGCCACCTGTGTATCCGGAAATGACGGAATACACACCATCCAATTTTTCAAAAGGAGGCTCCATGCACCAGAAGCATCCTCCTGCAAAGGTCGCAACCGCATGTTCATCATCCACCATAGCTGTCTTTACGGGCTCACTTCCCAAAGACTTCTGGGTCATGCTTGCATACAGTTTAGGTCCGAAAAAAGCCGCCAGACTCACTACCAGCATCAGGCCGATTCCAATCATCACTTTTTTCATCATTTCTCCTCCTTACTCATTTCTAAAGGCAATCGGAACCAAAAGGTACTGCCCGACTCACCATCACTTTCGACTCCGATTTCACCTCCATGAAGTTCAACAATTTCTTTGCTTATGGACAACCCCAGGCCAGACCCTCCTCCTGCTTTGTTACGGGACTTCTCTACCCGATAAAAACTCTGAAATATCGATGCCTGTTCTTCAAGGGGAACACCCTTTCCTTCGTCCGTGACCGAAAAGTTCATCACATCTCCATCTTTTACTGCTTTAATTTCAAGTGACGTCTGATCAGGAGAAAAGGATAGGGCATTTTGTATGAAGTTCGTCATCACTCTTTTGATTTGAACAGGCATTAAAGGAACCAGAGGTAAATCTTCATCGTACTGTACAATCACTTCAACATGCTTCTCTTGTAAAACCCTTTCGAACTGCTGAATGGTTTCGATCAGGAGTTTATCGATTGGTGTCGGATGCGGATTCCATGGCAGTTTCCTATTTTCCAACTGTGAAAACTCCAGTACCTCTTCAATTAATAGACCCAGTTTTTCGGTTTCTGACAAAATGGTCTCGTAATATCTCTTCCGTGCTTCAGGATCTTCAATAATGTCATCGTTCAAAGCGGCAACAAAAGAATGGATCGATGATAAAGGCGTTCTAAGATCATGGGAAACATTGGCGATCAGTTCACTCTTGAACTTCTCTGATTCCCTTAATTCGTCGAACATTGCTTCTATTCTAGTGGACATATGATTAAAGTTAGCAGCGAGCTCTCTAATTTCCTGAGGTCCTGCTTCTGTCACCTTCACATCAAAGTCACCCTTAGCCATTCGCTCTGCTTCATTGCTCATCTGCTTTACTGACTTTAATAAAGGCGATGTAATCATCAAATTCACGGCAAAGGATAGGATCCCCGCTCCGAGCGTAATAAGGGAAAGCAGGATGATGATATTGGTTGAGATAAACATCTGAACATACGAGATTGTGAGAAATACTAAGATTACCGAGAGTGAAATCGTGTTGGCTAAAATAAGGAGGGTTCTAATTTTCATGATGCTGCTGCCCCTCAAACTTATAACCTATTCCCCACACGGTTTTTATCCATTGAGGCTCGGAAGGATCGACCTCTATCTTTTCTCTTAATCTGCGAATATGAACATTGATCGTGTTGGCATCACCTAAATATTCATATCCCCATAATGTTTCTAGCAGCTGCGATTTGGAGAATACCTGTGAAGGGTGCTCTGCCAACAGGGTTAATAGATCAAATTCTTTCACGGTCATCTCGATTTCCATCCCAGACACGACTACTTTTCGCTTATCCCTATCAATGAGCAAACCTTTCCACTTAAGAACCTCTCTTTGCTCTTCCCGTTTTGGAGCTGAGCACGTTCTCCTTAACACATTTTTAACCCGTAGCAACAGTTCACGGGGGCTAAATGGTTTCGTCACATAGTCGTCCGCACCTATCGTCAACCCATAAATCCGATCCTTCTCCTGCCCCAATGCTGTCAGCATGATGATGGGTGTGTCGCTGTCTTCCCTAATCTTTTCAGCTGTCTGCCACCCATCCATTTGTGGCATCATAATATCCAGTATCACGATGTCAGGTTGGAACGTTTTGTATCGTTCAATTGCCTCATATCCATTAGAGGCAGTACTCACTTCATACCCCTCCCTCATGAAATACCGTGAGCATACATCCACAATATTTTCTTCATCATCTACTAACAGCACTTTGTTTGCCATGGTTTACTCTCCTTTACATTGCCTCACCTAACTCAGCACGACCGAAATCCACATTAAATTGTTTACACCAAATCACAATTTCCATTCCTAATGATGCAGAATGACCTCCTGGAATCTCATAATTTTGATTGCCTATGTTCCCCTTTAATTCACCCAGTGAAATCCCATCTTTTGTTTCCTGACCTTCTTCTACTAAGTAAACGTAAAGATCCGGTCCATTGGTCACTTCAAAATTTTCCAACCGGATATTTTTTTCTGATATACTCACTTTTCCTTTTGCATCGTGATTTTCATCTGCTCCTTGAAAGGTCCCAACTAATTGATTTACTTTCATTGTATCGTTTGTCATTTCCTCTGGCGAAGATGAATCGGTTTCTTTCATAGTATTCTCTTCTTGTTCTTTCATATTTGAGCCAGAAGACGATGAAACAGGCGCTTCGTTCACCACCTTATCTAAAAATAATGGAGAAATCAGCCACCACCCCACTCCTAATACTCCTACTACAGCTATTCCAATCATCCATTTTTTCATTTGCTCATCCCCTCGTTATGGTTAACGAAAGTATAATAAACAAACCTTATGGATTCTTAACAAAAATCTTAAATAATTCTTAAATGTGATACTCCTTTCATTTTGGACAGTCGCAAGCTTATCTGAGATAGTAATAGATATCGAATGAAAAGGAGCAGAATCCATGCTTATATCTATATTTTTGCTTACCGCTTTGATCGTGATTGCTTTCCTGGTTCTCCGGTTTTATCCTGCATTTGGTGAGAAGCCTTCCCTCGAACGTGTTCAGTCCTCTCCCCAGCATTCAAGAGGCTCATTTAAAAATCCCATTCCAACTTCTATGGATACCAGTTTTTCTGGGTCTCTTACAATGATTCGGGATCTTATGAAAAGAAATGCCAACCGGAAACCTGATACCGATATTCCAAGGGTCGGATTTCCTTCCATAGAACATCCTCATTCCGTTACGAATGTAACCTGGTTTGGGCACTCAGCATCGATGATTCAGATTGATGGAAAAAGACTACTGCTTGATCCCATGTTTGGTCGTGCGCCATCCCCGTTTCCTTGGTTGGGCGGGAAGCGGTATAGCAAAGATCTTCCTTTTCACATGGATGAACTCCCTTATATTGATGCTGTGATCTTTTCACATGATCATTACGATCATCTGGATTATGGAACGATCCGAAAGCTTCGAGGCAAAGTGAATAAGTTCTTTGTTCCCATCGGAGTGGGGAGTCACCTTGAGAGATGGGGAATCCATTTTGATCACATTGTAGAGCTTGATTGGTGGGACGAGGTTGAGTGGAATGGTCTTACCCTGGCTTGTACCCCGGCACGACATTTTTCCGGCAGAAGCTTACATGATCGTAATGCTACCTTATGGTGTTCATGGTGTATCATCGGGAACTCTTCCAGACTCTTCTTTAGCGGTGATAGTGGATACGGCCCTCATTTTAAAGAAATCGGCAGTGTGTATGGACCATTCGATTTGTCCCTGATGGAATGTGGTCAATATGATCCCAGGTGGGCACCGATACATATGTGCCCGGAAGAGACTGTACAAGCCCATTTTGATGTGAAAGGGAAGTGGCTTCTCCCCATTCATTGGGGTGCTTTCACGTTATCATTTCATGAATGGACAGATCCCATTAAACGAGTGACGAAAAACGGTACAGAACATGGGGTCCATGTTGTTACCCCGCGAATCGGAGAAACTTTTCCAGTAAAAGGTGATTCCTACCCCTCTTCAATCTGGTGGGAATGAACCAACCATCGCCTAGTTGTATACAATATCTAAGAACTTTAAAGTAGGCGATTATACTATGAGCAATGAACAAAAACTCACGTTCGGAGCATGGGTTGCGGCAATCGGAACGGTCCTTGCCGCTATTGGCAGTACCCCAATAAAAAGCATTCCAGATGATACTCTACAGTCGTTCAATCTCGTAGGAAATGAACTGCAGGCAACGGGAAATGCCTTAGAGGCAGATGCAATAGATGATTTTACCCTGACGAAAGCAGGGAATGAAATTCAAGCGATCGGAAATGTCACTGTTATAGCCGGCATACTGATTGAGTTCAATGACATAACAAAACAAGAGTTGAATATTAAAGGAAATCTCCTGCAGGCACTGGGCGGAGGGGCTGCCCTCTTCGATTCATTTAATGAAGAACATACATTAGAAGAGCTTTATTCGATATACGGCAATCTCCTCCAGATTATCGGTAACTCCCTACAGGCCATCTCAGGCATCCTGGAGTTAAATGAAAGAGACAGCGGGAATATCAATGTGGCGGGAAGCTGGATCCAGGCAGTCGGTTCAGTCATATCTGCATTAGTGCAAACGAAAGAGTCTTCCTCCTGAAGTTGTTTTACATACTCGATATGCGAGAGTGTAAAGCAACCAGGTTGGCAGCTGCTTTACATTTTAAAACCCAAAGAATTGTCATAGGCCAATTTTCACAAAATCTCTCCAGATGGGTTAATGCCCAGTCCATTTCGAATCCGGGCGAATATCTATAACCTAGACAGGAGGTTTATGTTATGAATGACTTTCACACTGTAAATAATGAAACATTTTTCAATTATCATGATGTACGACGACCGATCGGACGAGTGGGATTTGGCAGGCCAGGCTTTGGTGGGTTTGGGAGAAGACCGTTTGGATTTGGATTCAACCCGTTTTTAGGCGGCCTTGCCGGTGGGCTGCTTGGAGCTACATTATTGAGTCCCTTCGCGTATGGATATGGATACGGATATCCTCCACCTTATTATGGTTATCCTCCTTACCCTTATTATTATTAATAAAATCATACAAAAAAGGAGCCCATGCACGTATTCATCTTGCACAGGCTTCTTTTTATTAGAAGAAGAGTCCTTTTTCATCCTATAAAATGGAGGAACCACTGCACATTTTTGGCAGACTAAAGGACAACATCAGCAATTAGCTCGTATGATCTTACTTTTTCTTCAAACTTTTCTACATTGGTAATAATCATAAATTCATCTGTCTGATATATTTCACTCAACATGTGAAGCTCTTCCCCCACTTTTTGAGGAGTCCCTATAATGGCTCGTTTTCGATTTTCTTTCACTTTTTCTTTTTCTAACTGTGTCAGTGTTCTTGCTTTTGCTTCTTCCTTTGTTGGGATCCTCGTGTCTCCTCCCTTCTCTACGGCTAACAGCCATAAATCCTGGGTAAGGGCAATTTCTTCAGCTTCCTCTTGTGTGGGGGCACAGACGATAAAGACACAAACATTGCTCTTAGGTCGGGATAATGATAGGGAAGGCTGAAAATGAGATTGATAGTAATCCAGAGCTCTTTTCCCGTTAACAGGATTGATAAAGTGACCATATGTGAAGGCGGTACCCTGCTCAGCAGCCAACCGTGCCCCCCTTTGGGTGATTCCTAAAATCCAGGGAATCGGAGGCATCGCCACTTTTGGATAAGCCTTGACTGCTCGCTCATCCGAGTGATGTAAATATTCTTTAATGGCCTCTACCTGTTTCGGAAACTCATTCATACTCTTCTTCAATCCGTCCGTCAGAGCCAGGCGTGTTTCATACGAACCACCAGGTGACCGGCCGATCCCAAGATCGATGCGATTGGGAAATAGGGTTTCCAATACATTAAAATCCTCTGCAATTTTGTAAGGGCTATATTGCGGCAGAAGCACTCCACCGGATCCAACACGAATCGAGTTTGTCATAGAGGCAATATGAGAAATCAACACTTGAGGAGCAGAGCCGGCAAGACCGTTCGTATTATGATGCTCTGCGACCCAAAAACGGGTATAACCAAGCTCCTCGGTTCGCTGAGCAAGAGTCACCGTATTTTGAAACGCGGTCCGCGCATCCTCTCCCTTTGAAATCACAGACTGATCTAATACACTCAACTTCATTGATGCCACTCCCCTGCAATCTAGATATCACTTAGTATGTCCCCATCATTATCACACGAATTTCACATCAAACAAAAAAGCTTGCCTGAGGGACGGACCTCAATGTGAGGTCCGTCCCTCTTCTCTTATAAGCTTAAATAAATTCGGTTGCCTGATGGGTCTTCGGTCAAAATTTTTCCGTCTTGTTCCTGGATGGGTGCTCCAATGGATTCAAGCTGTCGGATGACGGCGGTTCTTTTTTCTTCGGTTGGGAAGTGGATAGTGAACCAGTTTAAACCGACACTGTTTTCAGCTGGTCTCGGGGCTCCTACCCCGTTCCATGTGTTCAGTCCAATATGGTGATGATATCTGCCTGTTGAAATGAAAAGTGCCTGACTACCAAACCGGCTGACTACATCGAAGCCAAGTCCCTTCCCGTAGAATTCCTCTGTTGATTTCAAATCTGAAACATGCAGATGGATATGTCCCATGACCGTACCTTCAGGAAGTCCTTCCCACGGTTGTCCTTTTGCCTCAGCCAATACCCCCCTTGCATCGATGGGATCAACGGTCATCTTTACCTGATTGCCATTCCATGTCCATTCCGATGAAGGACGGTCCCTGTAAATCTCGATTCCATTACCATCAGGATCTGATAAATATAGAGCTTCACTGACCAGATGATCAGAAGACCCCAGTTGAATATTCAGCTTTATTAGATGTTCTAATATATTCCCCAGGTCTGTTCTATTCGGCAACAGCAGTGCAAAATGGTACAAACCTGTCGTTCTCGGCTCCTTAGGTGAAACATTTTCTGGTTGTTCCAGAGATAGCAATGGGTGGATTCCATCTACCGTTAACGTCACTCTTTTCTCCGTCTGCTCCAGTACTTTAAATCCAATTACCTCTTGGTAAAAGGAAAGAGATCGCTCTAAGTTTTCAACTTTTATGTTTACTTCCCCAACGAATGTATGTGGTTCTTTATGAAAATTCATCTTTATTCCTCCGTTTCAATTTTGCTGTGAAAACTTCTGATCTAATGAGAATAATGATTCCTTAGCAACGACAAAATATAATGAAATTGCAAGCAGTGCTAAATCAAATTCGTATCCGGCCATCTGTCCATTCCCTAAGAAACCTGCAGCTAATTTTACTTTTACGATTGCCCCTATCATGATTAAGCCAAATAATCCGGCTACGACACGAGTACCTATCCCCAGGATCATGGCTAATCCTCCAACCAGTTCAATGATGGCTACCACATAAGCCGCACCCCCTGGCAGCCCTAAGCTTTGAAAGAAACCAACCGTATTTTCTATTCCCCCCTGGAACTTAGTCAATCCGTGAATGAAGAAGGTGATTCCTAGAAATATTCTTAAAATGAGTGCTCCTAATAAGTGATTCTGTAGCATTGTCTATTCTTCCTTTCTTTATGTTATCTTATTAAAGCTAGTTACTTAATGTAACTTATATTATTTTAATAACTATGTACTGTCAAGTAATTAAATTACTATTATAGTGATAATATGGTATACTAGTGACAAAGAAGGAGGCATTGACAGAATGAATCAGTCAGAAATTTGTCCAAGGTTCGAGAAAGCCATCGGCATCTTAAGTCAACGATGGACAGCACTCATCATTTATCAATTGCTTTCCGGACCACAACGAAACTGCACCATCAAAGACGCAATAGGCATCAGCGGCAGGCTTCTTTCAGAGCGACTGAAGGACCTTGAAGAAGAAGGCATCGTACAGAGGGACGTCTATCCCGAAACACCTGTGCGTATTGAATATTCACTAACTAAAAAAGGGTATTCTTTAGAACCTTTAATGAAAGATATAGAGAAGTGGTCCCAGGAGTGGATTGAGAAGGAATGAAAACTCGTCAGATTGTTGGCGGGTTTTTTTGTTTGTGTTTTCGGGCCGGACCTTCATCGGATGATAAGATGTATTGTGTTCCTTTTTTGGTGCCTGTTGTGGGGAGGTTTAGGGATTGGAGGAGTCTTTTTGCAACATAAGGTGAATCAACCACTAAATACTCTCTTAGTTCAGAATTATTTATAGTTGGAGCGATTAACAGCTCATAATCTTTTAGGGCTTGTATATGAGCGTCATTATTTCTGCTATCACATTTCAAACAAAACCAGGTACCATGTTTTCTTACTAAAGGACGATGATTACAAGCTACACAAATCACCCCCTTTAATAGATCTTTCCCTTCAATGTTAAACCTCTCTAGTATAGAGGGGTTTGATTCTTCATGTTTTCTTTTTAATGTGCGGATTAATTTTTTCACGTCTTTTGGAGTAGCCGTCTCTTTTCTCATAGAATCCTCAATATATTTTACTTTGTCCAATAGAGAATGGCGATGGATGACGATTTTATTAAGGGATTTGTTTGCTGGAGAGGTTTTTATGATTGTACGATCGTTGCTCATAACAACGCAAGAGTAAATAGGCAAATTGGGAAATCCATGCTTCGATAACCAGCTTATAAGCTGGCTTTCCTGTCTTTTGATTTGAAGTGTAGGATCCGGTAAAGCTTGTTCATTTCCGTCTTTTATTTGTATTAACTGGTTAAAAATAGGATCAAAATATGCAGTACCTGCAAGGTATTTAACTTCTATTATGAGAATGAATTTGCTTGTGATGAGAAGAGTGTCCATTTGAAAGAAGCTTTCCTTATGGGGAATTCGCAGATCGTGGAGAATGAAATATTTTTTAGGGTCTAAAAAGCTTAGTGAGTAATCAAGAGCTGTTTCTCCTTTGAATCCAGCCATTCTTTTACCAAGTTCCTCGGTTATCATGTGCAGTTTTGGGTGGTTGAGGGGAAGTCGGCGGATTAAAGCTTGCAAAATGAGGATAATTCGAGGGATGATTCGTTCTTTTTCGATCATTTTATCACTCCAATCGGGTTTTATACTACAGTATTCTCCATGAAATATATTAATTCCTGCTATGAGTTTATAGAATTGGATTTTATCGGCGAAATTTCAATTTTATCGGCGAAATCCTGGATATAACGGCGAAATTTTCATTATAACGGCGAAAACTCATTTTTAACGGCGAACTGCCTTTTATCTACAAAGCAATACAATCCCGACCAAAAAAATCATTCCCATTCCCCTCCACCCATAGTATATTTAGAGAAGCGAAATAAATCGACTGCGAGGGACGGACCTATATGTGGAAAAATAAAAATGTATGGATATTATTGATAGGTGAATTTATAGCAGGTCTCGGATTGTGGTTGGGGATCATCGGTAATCTGGAGTTTATGCAGGAAAAGGTGCCTTCCGATTTTCTGAAATCGGTGATTCTCGCTTCGGGACTGCTTGCAGGTCTTGCTGTTGGACCTTTAGCCGGCAGAATTACGGATCAGGCAAATAAAAAGACGGTGATGCTCATCTCAGGCTTCACCAGGGCATTAAGTGTTGTTTTCATGTTGATTGCGATTGATACCGGCTCGGTGCTATGGATGGTTGTTTTCTTAGTGAGCATCCAAATCTCTGCGGCTTTCTATTTTCCTGCTCTGCAAGCTGCCATTCCGATGGTGGTCAAAGAGAAGGATTTACTGCAAATGAATGGGGTCCACATGAATGTTGCCACGCTCTCAAGGATCCTTGGAACTGCTTTAGCAGGTGTCCTATTAGTGATCATATCTTTAACGATGGTATACGTTCTCTCATTAGTGGCATATCTGGCACTATTTGTGATGACGTGGTTCTTATCAATTGAAGAAACGGCGACCACCTCTCACCAAGGTGAAAAACCAAAAGGGGCAAGCTTCAATGAAGTATTTCCTGTTATAAAAGGGCTTCCGATCGTATTTATGACTCTTGTGATGACGTTGATACCACTACTATTTATCGGCGGGTTCAACTTAATGGTCATCAACATCAGCGAGCTTCAGGATAGCTCAGCGATTAAAGGTTGGATCTATACCGCCGAAGGGATTGCCTTTATGACAGGTGCTTTTGCCGTCAAGAAAATGGGTGAAAAAATGTCTCCCTATAAAATATTATTCTTTTTTAGCTTCATCATCGGGATTGCGCAAATGATTCTTTATTTTGCAACCAGTCCGATCTTGTCAGTGCTTGCGTTTACAGTGTTTGGATTTGCCGTGGGATGCTTCTTCCCGACTGCTGCCACGATTTTTCAAACGCGTATACCGAAAGAATTTCACGGCCGCTTCTTCTCGTTCCGTAATATGCTCGACAGACTGATTTTCCAGATTGTACTCCTTCTCACAGGATTGCTGCTTGATCTAGTAGGACTCCAAATCATGACTGTATTATTCGGATGTCTATCCCTTATGATGACTGGACTGTTCTATTCAAGATACCGACAGCTCAAAACGACCACATTATCGGAACAGGCAAGTTGATCAGCTCACTTTTGTGAGCTTTTTTGTATAAGAATGAGAATTATTATCAATACTATATAAAAAGAAGACAACCACGCCTATGGTTGCCTTCTCTTCCATTACATACCCGGATCGAATGTTTTACAATCTGTTTCTTCACTGTTGTGGGCTTTGTTTCCTTTATGACTGACAACGAAAATCTGGTCTGCGGAACACTTCTTGCCTTCACGGTTGTATTTGCAGTTGCTTACTTCACATAATACGTCTTGTGCCATTTTCAAACACCTCCCTTATTATCTTTAGAGTGTACTTTTCCACCCTGTTTCATACCTGATTCATGGAGAGTAATCATCATATATCTGAAGCTTTCACCATATAATCAAAGAGATATGTTTGATATGAAGGGAGAATCTTCAGTATGGAGCAGAGACGTCTGTATCATGTTCAAAATCTTGCTTTTGAAATCATGGATCAAATGAATACGGATAACGAATGGAAGAGGACCGATCAATTAAAGCACGTGATCGATCATTTATCCCGCGCAATTGGGAGTCTTACAGATCCATCAGGGACTTTCTCAATTGATTATGTTGAAGAGAAAATTGCCACTGCCCATTATATATTGTTTAAAAACGAGAAAAAAGTTGCCCGAATAAATTTTGATAAACAATCAGCATCCGCTTTAATAGAATGAGAAAGAGGACTTACCGAACTACGGTAAGTCCTCTTCTTCTGTTTAATGCTTTTTTTGAAAAAGAAAGTCCATTTCATTATTGGCACAAACCTCGACAAAAGGGCAGCTCAAACATACTTCCCCATTCGGTTTGGTACTGGATGACAGTGGTGCAGACAGCATATCTTTTAATTTCTCTATGTAATGCAATCCTTTCTCCATTTCTGTCGGTGACGGGGAATGGACGAATTCTTCTCCATTTAACAAGGAAACGATTCTGATCGACGAAGGAAGTCTTCCAAAGGATCGTTCACAGAAAACCACCGTCAAATAATAATACAAGGTAATCATTTCGTGATTGGTATCGACAAGATACTTGGTGACTGTGAACGATTCCTGTTCCCATTCTGCCACTTCGATCGTGAGGGATAAATGAGTTTCAATTTCTTCGAAGTATTGTCGAAACTTTTCATTTATAAAAAGAGGTGGTAATGTCCCATAGTTCTGTGTTAAATCCTGCATTAAGTAATCCGTCACTTTCGCCACCACTAAGTAATAATCAATCTTCGAATCAAAGATGTTTGTTTTAATAGAGGAAAGGTGCTTCTCGATGAGTTCAAGTGCTTTGATGGGAGTCCTCATTTTGACGGGAAGCATAAAGAAGTCCTTCACTACTTGGTTCACAATGAACTGCATGACCTTTTTCCATTCGACTTTACTTGTTTCTTCACGCTGGATGTAGTGATAGTAAAACTTGTGGGGACAATTGATGAATTCTTTTAGATGTATATCCGATAATGTTTTGATTGAAAGTGAATAGTTCACGAATGCCGCTCCTTCCTCTAGCCCTCTTGTTTACTGAACAAGAGCTCACTAGCAAATGTGCGCCCAAATTCTTTGCACGCCTCTTCATCTTCATCCTCTGGTGTTAATTCCACTTTCAAACCATCATGAATCAAACGAGCTCCTCTTTCTTGCAATTTCTCATTTAATAAATCCACCGCTGCCCCGTACTTAGGATAAAAAGAGTCACAGGAACCGAAGCTTGCAGCAATCTTAGACGTTAAATCGACGTCGTCCATGTCATCGTAAAACTCCTCAAACTCATAAGGAAGTTCGCCATCCCCCCAGGTATACGCCCCTAACAGAATCCCTGCATATTCTTCAAGGACGTGGACATTCGGACAGTCATTTATATCAATTACATCGATTTCAGCTCCGGCTTCCTTCACACCTGTTTCGATGGCCGTCGCCATTTCTTCTGTATTTCCACTCATGCTTGCATAGATCATTATAATTTTATTGGTCATGATAAACCTCCATCGCACACCTAATTGATAATAATTATCATTATCACTATAAGTAAACCATACAAACTTTCCTTCTATTTGTCAACAGTTAATTGAAAATTATTCTCAATTAGAACGTAATAAAAAGCACCCCTCTCTTGAGAGATGCTAACTTACAAATATTCATTTACACTTCCAATACGCCCGCTTTCTGATTTTCATCATGCTTCCCACGATTGGTTACTACTTTATAAACCACAATCGTGACGAGAATCACTCCACTGCAAATGATATACAAAGTGGAAAATCCAAACTGGGATGAAACGACCCCCAATACAAACGATCCAACGGCAATACCAAGGTCATAAAAAATAAAGAATGTAGCCGTCGCATGTCCTGTTCTCCTCTTAGGGGCAGCCTGAATGGACATGGTTTGAAAACTCGGAAGCAAAGCACCGTAACCAAGTCCGATAAGCGTTCCTGCAACCAATAATAAAAAGACGGAATGGGTGGCACTCAAAAGAATCAAACCGATGGCAAAAATAATGAGGGACGGATAGATGACCGCGTTTGGTCCTGACCTGTCATATAAGCGACCTGTATAAGGTCGCGATAACAGCATAGCAGCTGCAAAGACGACAAAGAATAAGCTGACGGATTCGAATAAACCGACCGACTTCGCATAGACGGATATAAACGACATGATCCCGGAGTAAGCAAATGATGTTAAGAATCCTACTAGGGAAATCGGAATCGCTTTAATTTCTATCAAGTCCTTAAAAGTTAATCGACCAGACACTTCCTCCCTGTCCTCCTCCGAAACTTGAATGCCAAATGAACACAGGAATCCGATGACGATGACAAATGCTAGACCCATAAATAAAGCTGAATAAGGGATCCATTGAATAAGTGCTAACGAAATAAACGGTCCGACCACCACGGCTAAGTTCATCGACATGGCAAAATAACCAAGCCCTTCCCCTTTCCGGTGGGGAGGGATCATGTCTGCGGCAATCGCAACTAAAACCGTTGTACCAATACTGAACCAAATGCCGTGAAAAAAACGAAGCCCCATTAAAAGATAAAAATCATTCACCCAGAAGTAAATGAATGATGAAATCCCGAAAAACATGACACTAATAATCAGCGTCTTTTTCCTTCCCAACAGCTCAATGATTTTCCCCGAGAAAGGCCGAACAATGATGGCCGAAAGTAAAAAAATCGTTGTAGCGAGACCGGCTTCCCCTTCCGTTCCGTGAAGTTCATCGATCACATAAAGGGGCAGGACGGTTAACAACGAATAGAAAACTAAAAAGATAAAAAAATTATTCACTAATGCCATAAAAAATGGCCGTGTCCATATAGATGTTTGATTGGAATGACTCATAAAATTCTCATTCTCCTTAATTAATTGTTATACTAATTATATCTATAACATGTATATTTGTAAATATAGTTGTTGTGACAACTATATTGAATTACTTTTATCGAACCTCTCAAATCATCCCGAATTTCATGTATGATAAAGAGTAGAAAATGAATGCAGTAGGTGAAAAATAATGACGATGTCCCGTGATGAATCCATTGGCTTGTATACAAGCCATACAGTAAAGAATATTATTCGATTTCTTACATTTCATCTGAAGGAATTTGATGTGACTCCCGAGCAATGGACGGTGTTGAAGCGATTAGCGGAGCAGGATGGAATCAGTCAAAAAGAACTTGCGATGAAATCAGAAAAAGATCAGCCGACCGTAACGAGGATCTTAGACATTTTGGAACGGAAGGAACTGATCTACAAACAGAGAAACCTTGATGATAGAAGATCGTTCCTCATTTTCATATCAGAGAAAGGAATGGCTGCCAAGGATGAGTTGTCTCCTTTTATAGAGGGGTTATATGAAGAAACGATTCTTAGAGGGATTTCAGAAGAGAACTTAGAAGTATATAAGAGTGTTCTTACTCAAATGAATGAGAACATTACTAGAAAATAGTGTAGTGATAGGAGGATGGACATGAAACAAATACCGATTGCCCTGCAAATGTATACATTGCGTAACGAAACGGAAAAAGATTTTACCGGCACCCTTCAAAAAGTAGCCGGGCTGGGATATGCAGGTGTGGAACTTGCCGGCTATGGAGGATTATCCCCGAAAGAGCTTAAGGGTACACTCGATAGTCTGAACCTTCGTGTCGCGTCAAGTCATATTCCTCTATCTGAATTAAGAAATGATGTTCACAAAGTGATTCATGATCAACTGGAGCTGGGCAGCAGCTACATTGTCTGTCCGTATCTTCCACCTGAAGAGAGAACAGAGAAGCACTATATTCAATTGATTGATGATTTAAATTCAATGGGGGAAAAATGTTTTAACGAAGGAATCACGCTTTGCTATCACAATCACGATTTCGAATTGACGACCTTATCGAACGGGAAACCGGCACTCGAAATGATTCTGAATGAAACGAACCCTCATTGGGTGAAAGCAGAGTTCGATATTTACTGGCTGACCTTTGCAGGAGAAGAGCCGGTGGAATGGCTGAAACGATATCAGGGACGAACCCCGCTTGTTCATTTGAAAGATATGACGTTGGACGGTGAACGATTTTTTGCCGAACTGGGAACGGGTGGTGTGGAACTCACTTCTGTTCTCGACTATGGGATACACAGTGATGTGGATTGGTGGATCGTCGAGCAGGATGAGTCTAAGATCTCCCCTATTGAAAGCATCCGGATGAGCTTAGATTATTTACGTATGAACAAAATATAATGGAAAAAGGAGAGTCTGGCACAACAGACTCTCCTTTTTCATCACCATTATTTTAATTTGGCCACGATCTTTCCTTTCACATGACGTTCTGATAAACGTATCAGCGCTTCAGGAACTTCTTCCAATCTCACTACTTCTGTTAACATTGTGTCTAAGTTCCCTTCCTCTACTAAGTAAAGCATTTGGTCTCCTATTACAGCATAATCCTTTTGGGCAACCATGTCATTTGATTGATGACCAGCTCCCAGGGCGATTTCATGATAGGATATAAATAGTACATGGCCTAACATAGTGATTGCAAGTGTCTTTGTTTCACACCGAAGCCTTCATCACGGCTTCATAATCCAATCCAAACCCGGTATGCAACCGTTCTGCCGCCAGCATGACCTGCCTCTTCTCAACGACTGCCGTAACGCTAATAGCAGATTCACCTACTAGTTTCACTCTCACGGCATTTTCCAATAAAATTTTGCACATATCCATTTTTATGGCCGGCTGTGATTTAATATTTTGCCCGATTACCGAGACCTTTGACAGACCTCCTTTTCGTTCAATTCGGGAGTACATCCAATTCTCTTTTTCATTATCCAGGATCGATAATACCTCTTGTAGGTCTTGTTCCTTGATCAATAAGGATAAAGAGTTTTTACAGCTTTGTTTATAAACATCAGCCTGAATATGATGTGATGCCAATTCACACATTATTGCTTCTTGGAAACCCTCAATATCGTTACAATCAAAGATTTCTAATTTATCGATATCTGCTTCAAATGTGACACCAATCACTGGGGTAGATCCATTCTGTTTTGCTTTCCCATGAATCATGGTCCCCCTGCCCTTTTCAAAGCTGGATTTTATATAGAGAGGAATTCCGTATTTTTTCGCGTGTTTAACCGCCCTTGGATGTAGTACACCTGCCCCCATGGAAGCTAGATTCTGCATTTCCTCATAGGAAAGGGAAGGGATTTTCGATGCTTTTGGAACAAACCTGGGATCTGAAGTGTATACTCCATCGACATCCGTATAGATGTCACACCGATCTGCCTTTAACGCGGACGCAAGAGCAGCGGCCGTAATATCGGATCCTCCTCTTCCCAAAGTCGAAATGTCCCCTTCCTCCGTTATTCCTTGGAAACCTGCGACCACCACTACTCTTCCTATATTTAATTCGTTCTTGATACGACCTGTTTCAATAGCTTGAATATGAGCATTTCCAAGGATGGAATCCGTTCGAATGCCGGCCTGCCACCCTGTGAAAGAAATGGCCTCCACCCCTTGTTGTTGAAGAGCCATTGTCAGTAGGGAAATCGTCACTTGTTCACCCGTTGACAATAACATATCCATCTCTCTCTTACTTGGTTCACTTGTAATGTCACTAACTAGCCTGACAAGTGCATCGGTCGTTTTCCCCATTGCCGAAACCACAACAACGACGTCATGACCTTTGTTCTTCTCCTGTATGATTCTTTCAGCCATTCGTATTATTCTCTCGGTGGAACCAACAGAGGTCCCGCCGAATTTCTGAACAATTGTACTCAGGAGATACCCCTCCTTTCTATTTGGGATTTAAAGCTAATCAGATCGACCCAACAGTCGGGTTTATTTTAAATGCAGCTAGAGCGTTTGTTACTTTCCCGAATTCAGAAGCGTGAGGACGGTCATCGTCATCAGAGTATCCGTAATCCACCATACGGTTCCGGTTCAGGCATAATTTCGTCAGCTCTGGCTTAAAGAAATCAAATAACTTGAAACGTTCTTGTAGTTGCGGGAATCTCTCCTGATAGTTAAGTATTGAGTCAGCAAGAAGACCCCAGAAGGTTTCTTCTTCCATCAATTGATTGTTCTTTAACAAGTTACTCAAATATCTCAGGTGACAGATAAAGAGACCCGTGAAGATGAACTGCGTCAGCCCTTCAGGCGGCTCCGTTCGAAGGACCGCTTTAAATTCAGATGACAGCCCTTGCAGTTCAGGGAAATCCTGGTCTGAAATATTGACGTCATCCACAAAATCTTTAATGGCTAATCGGTGTGGTTTCCCATCCTTCAACACGACAATTGTATTTTGTCCATGGGGAGAAAATACCGTGCCGTATTGGTAAAGGTAATGGAGAAGAGGATCCATTGCGACTTTGAAAAATTGTTTCATCCATTCTTCTGAGTCCAGACCTGATTGTTCAATTAAACTCTCAACATACGGTTTGTTGTTATGATCTTCATACAATAAGGCGGCCAGAGTAATCGCTTGTTCTCCGTCTTCTAAATACGTATAGACGCTTTCTCTCCATATGGTTCCAAGCATCTCCAAGTATTGATAAGGTGCCTGCTTTAATTGTGTATAATAGCGGTGATTTACATTCATACTGGCATTTTCCCCTGGCAGGATGACCCGGCATTCATCTTTTAAAAATGGATCCTTTTCAGCCATTCCTTTAATGAACTCTGTCACCTTAGGAGCTATCAGCGTTCGTTCAGATGGCAGTCCCCGATAAACCAGCGTGTTCAAAATACTCATCGGAAGCTTCACATGATGCTTATCTTTGTTCGTTGTATTCACAAATGTGCGGATCGACTGCTGAGGAAGGTAGCGGTCTTCTCCCTCTCCCAAGGGAAGAATGCGACCCATTGCCAGCTCCTCAGGGAAATTCTGAATCAGTGTGTTTTTCCACTGCCACTCGTGCACCGGCATGTAGTAGTATTCCGATGGTTTTCTTCCATTTTGTTTGACGATTTCATCAAAAAAGATACGATCTCCCTCACTCAGTTCGCCCGCAATCAACGTCTGATAATCCAATCCTTCAACCGATTGAAACGATGCAAGGTCCTTATGAACAGCAATCCAGGAAAGCTTGACCTCCTTCTGTTGTTCAGGAGCAAAGGAAAGGTAATCATCATATCCGAACCCGATTCTTCCTTTGTTATATGTAATCCAAGGGTGTCCTGTCATATAACCTTCGAGGGTGGCATAGTCTTCATGAATCAGTTCGTCGGATGTTTTCGTTTCTTTTTCAAGAAGATGGGCATCCGCTATTAACGTACTGTTCATTTCCTTGATTAAGTGTCCCGCCGTCTCAGATGACATCCCGATGACACCTTGAAGATCGACCAATAGCTCTATTGCACTATGGGCTTCCTTTCTTGCTCCATTTTCAACGATATATACCGTCGTCCATTTCACGTCGAAACTATCAAACAATCTTTTTTGGGCGATGTAGTGATAGTGCTTGGAACCAGAGACCTGAAGGGAATATTCGATATCCTCCCCTTTTTCCGAGAGGATTTCAGGTCGGATCATATCTTCATACATATATTCAGACAGCATTTTGCCTATCAATTTCTGGTTTACTTTCATCCAGCTATCACTCTTAAAAACACGTTGAATTTCTTCATTGAATAACATATTACCCCTACTTTCACTTAGTCTATATTTTCTTTGCATCAGAGAGGAACCGGAATGGATGCCGCTTTCGTCCCAAAGGTTTGAAACACATTTTTGTTCTGAACCGGATATACGTCTCTCCCTGTAATGGTATTGATGATGATCGCATTGCGGTGTGCACCGAGTCCAAGATCAGGTGCCCCGACTCCATGAGTATGCATTTCACCGTTCTGCACAAAGATCTCGCCCGGACCTTCTACATAGGTTTCTAATCGATAATCTTCTTTCACTTTGTATCTGTCATATTCGTCCCATGCAATCCACTCTTTCATTTTTGAAAGGAATCCCGGGAATGCAGGCTTATAGCCAGTGCTAAGAATGATGACATCTGCTTTATCTACAAAACGTTCATCCTTGATCCGGTGATAGCCATGCAGTTCAAACCCTGTTTCATTTTTTTCGATTCCGACGATCTCTGTCATGGCCTGCAAGCAAATGTCCGGCTCCTCGCTTCCTACAGATCGTTCATATAAATAATCATATATATCGGCGATCGTCTCTGAACTGATGCCTTTATACAGAAGGTCTTGTTCCTTTAGGAGCTGATCCTTCTTTTCCTGTGGAAGCTGATAAAAGAAACGGGTATAATCGGGTGAAAAATACTCAAGGCCCAGTTTTGAATATTCCATCGGGAAGAATCCCTTTGAACGTGTATACCATTGCAGTGAAAACCCTTGATTCTCCTGGTCTTTGGCTACATCGAGAAACACTTCGGCTGCACTTTGGCCGGATCCAATCACGGCAACAGATTCAGCATTTGCACAAATCTCCTTATTGGATAAATAATCGGCACTGTGAAATATAGATTTGCCCAGCATTTCCTGAAAAGCTTCAGGTACAGAAGGAACAGAACCTATTCCAAGCACGAGATGTTTCGTAAACATTGTCTCAGTTTGTTGAAGGGCATCATTCCACACGGTGACTTCATATACGCTGTCCCCAGTTCCCAATTGAACCGGGACGACACTTTGGACATCCATTCCGAATCGGCATGTAGAGAGCTGCTCACTCACCCACTGGCAGTAATGGTTATATTCCTTGCGCGGGATATGAAATTTCTCCAGAAAATAGAAGTTGTATAAGCGGTTATGAGCCTCCAGGTAGCGGAGAAAACTGTAATCACTTCTTACATCTGCCATACTGACTAAATCCGCAAAGAACGGCACTTGTAAGGTCGTTCCGTCAATCAGCATGCCCGGATGCCAATTGAAGGCTTTCTTCTTTTCCAAAAATAAGCTTTTCACTTCGGGTACCGAATCCAATAAGGCAGCTAACCCCAGATTAAACGGACCCAATCCGATCCCGATGACGTCATATAATTCATTTGATCTGTTCGCAAAGTCCATCATTCAGCCACCTCTTTTCAAATTCGCTTCTTTCACAAAACATGAGCAGTCCGGTTTTGTCCGGGAGAGTAATCGGTTTAACCGGTTTAAAACCGCATTTCTCAAAAACATGGATCATTTTGTCATTTCGGATATCCGGCTCCGCTATGACTTTAGTCGTCTTCTTTTCTTGAAACTGATACGAAACCATCGCCCGTAATAACGGAAGGGAAAGTCCTTTACCAAGATACTCCCTCTCTCCAATTAACAGATGCACTCCCTGATCGAAAGGAGCAGGAGTATATGTTTCCTCGACCACGTCGCCTTTTACCCAATAAACCTCCCAGTAACTCATCGCCACACCGTCAAGATACCCTGCGTAAAGGGTTTGATGTGAATCAGACATTGCTTTTTTCAAATGGTCTTGGAACGTTTCAAAGGGAATATTTAAATTCCAGAATGGATGGACATGCTCCTCCATCATCCATTTGTGAATAAGTTCCGCGTCCCGTTCAAAATCAATCGTTTTAAATTGAATCGTCTTTTGGATTTCTTGATCATACACTTCGTAGTCAAAGGACATGATGGATTTCCACCTCTTTGGTAAGGGGATTCTTCACCATCGTGTAGACCGATTGAGCTTCCATCGGACCGACAAGTTCATCCATGTCATAAAATCGGGTCAATAGATTCGCTTTACACGGAAGGACCGGTTGATATAATAAACTGCTCAGTAGATTGGAATCTTCCCCCCACTGCTGTTCATGGTACTCCAGACGTTCCTTTACAAGATTCATAAGTTTTTCTTCATTGATGAGACCACTTGCTCCAAAACCATTGATCAGTCCGAATAAATGGTTAAAGATGAAGTAATAGCGCAATCGTTCCTCTGCCACTTCATCGGCACAAATGGTGTCGCTTTCCCGATTTAATTCTGGAAGGAATTCTTTTAGTTTTTCTACTTTGGATTCGCTATAATAGTATCCCTGATTATCTCTGTAATAGAAGGTTTCAGGGTAACCGTTCCTCAGCTGGATCACCGAGTTCTGCTGATGGGCTTCCAGAGCGATCCCGTACGTGTGGAACAACCAGATCATCGGATCCAGCGTCAGGGATAGGTATCGATCGAACCAATCCAGGCTCACTTCTTCGAGAGTTCTATTCTCTCTTTCTGCTATCCCTTTAATGATGGAATGTATTCTGGCTTTTCCTCCATAAGCATGGTCCTGGCATAGGGCTGCGATCAAGCTGGTTCCGCGACTGTTTTCATAGAAAGGATTTTCCCTGATGACAAGCTCAAACCCGGAAACTTCTTCATTCAGGTTCAAGTTTAAATAAGCAGGATCCTGGATGACCTTAAATCGTGGGAACTCTCTGTTAAAGCTTTTTCCAACTTCCGTTTCTAGTAATTTCGAAACCTCTACTCCCCTTGCCAGTTCCTTCTTTTGGTTAATGCGAAGAGAGTTTGTGATTTTGACAGGGACGGAGAATTTATACATGTATCGCGATTCATTGCTATAGACCGTTCTAAACGATGATGTAGCCGTGAAGCGCTTCCCTAACGGACCGATGTATTCCAGTCGTTCTTCTTTCATCAGGCCTTGAACGTACACCTTTTCCAATAATGTCTTCACTTGAAGGGGGTGTACTGGAATCAAGACGCGTCCACCCTCTTCCAGCAGCCTCTGTAACCATTCTTGATCTACATCAGAATCATCCTTTAACTCTTCAAAAATGATGGAAGCTGCAGATTTGTCAGCACTTGAATCCTGTTCTACCAACGATTTTTCCGCACTAAAGTAATGGAGCTGAAATTCCCCTTTATATTCAGGAGAATACAAGTGGTCTTCTTGTTCCGTCAGGCCTTGTTTACTTTTCGGGGTTGGATGAAGCATATGTCCGAATAGAAGGGACTGCTCAGCATCGATGTAGTCGAATTCTTCATCCGTCAGTGCCTCGTTGTCCTGTACCCTGCTTTCAACATAGCTTTTTATACTCCGACAGCTTAAGATCACTCTTAAAAGCAGTTCGTCCTCTGCACCACTTTGACTCTTATCAAGTAAGAACTCTTTTACCACTAGTGTAGTAAGGGTAATATAGTCGAGTGGTTTCAATTCGCTTTTCCCCACTCGGTAATAGAGGGGGAAGCCGAATAGATGACGATCCGTAAGAGACCAATATTTCACTGGTATTATCAATTCAATCTGCTGCAGGACCAAATGAGAGACGATGACTTTCTCAAACTGCCCAAGTGATGGATCATTGTCGTAGCGGCTCTCTTCAGTGTAGTTCCCTGTTTCCCTTAAATAGCAATTCAGAAAGCTTTGCATCGTTGCATGTTCAGCAATCTCCTTAGAATTTCTCAATGTATGACCCCTCCATTTACTAATTCAGTGCCGACTTCTTCAATCTCGTGTAGAAGGGAATGAATATCTTCCGGCTTTGTTCTTGGATTTAATAACGTCAACTTCAAGAAGGTTTGACCCTTTATCACTGTTTTCGCAATAACACCTTTCCCTTTATAAAGCAGGGTTTGCTGGATCGTCCGGTTCAAATGATTGAGATCCAGATCCTTTCCCTTCATCCTTTTCGGCTGATAGCGAAAGATGACTGTATTGATTTCCGGCTCAGGGTTTTGAATCACAATGTCCTCTAATTCTTTCATATAAGAAGCTGTGTACCAGGCGAGCTTTAACGTTTCATCGATCATGCCGCCAAAAAGTTCGGTACCTACTGTCTTTAGTGACAGATACAGTTTTAACGCATCGAATCTTCTCGTCGTTTGAACCGACTTATTCACCAGGTTCAAGATGCCCTCTTCATCGTCTTTGATGGGATTCAAATAATCAGCATGATAAGATAAATAACGGAAATTGACCTCATCCTTAACGAGGAACGCTCCGCAGCTGATCGGCTGGTAAAATAATTTGTGAAAATCCACCGTAATGGAGTCGGCGTCCTCCAACCCTTTCAGTTTGTCCGAATGAGAATGACTGAGTATCAGTCCACCGCCGTATGCGGCATCGATATGGAACCACAGCCCATGCCCGCGGGCGATTTCTGCCAATTCCCCCATTGGGTCGATACTTCCAAAATCGGTGGTCCCACACGTAGCAACAAGGGCAAAGGGCAATAAGTTCTCCTGATCAAGCATATGCAGTGCTTCATTCACTTCCCCGACGCTCATCCGATGATTTTCATCGGTCTTTACCGTCACAACCGCTTGTTCTCCCAACCCTAATTGGGAAGCAGCTTTCTTCACAGTGAAATGGGCCTCTTCTGAACAAAGAATCCTTAATCGGTTAAAGCCTTCGGGTAAACCATCCCGTTGTACGTTATGGTTCCATTTCGAATGACAGAAGGTATCGCGTGCCAACAGGAGTCCCATATAATTGGATTGGGTTCCACCACTTGTAAAGACTCCGCCGGATGATGCCGGTAGCTTTATCTTTTCTGTTAACCACTTCACCATCTCCGCTTCCACATAGGTGGCAGCCGTACTCTGATCCCAGGAATCCATAGATTGATTGAGCGTTCCGATGATCAATTCCGCCGCCACTCCTGGAAGAAGGGGGGGACAATGTAAATGGGCCATACTCTTCTTGTGGGATATATGAAGACTGTTTTTCAAAATCGGTTCATCGATTTCATCCAGGACTTCTTCAAAGGATTTCCCTTCAGGAGTAATCGCCATGATCGGTTTGATTTCTTCTTTTATTGCGCCGGGCATTTTCCCGATAAAAGGTTTCCCGGTACCTTCATATAGCTTTTGCAGCTTCCTGCTTACTCCGTCTATCAATTCATTAAATGCACGGATCCCCTCCTCCCCTTGATGAAGGAAGAAGGAGTCCTGGCTGGATTTTCTTTTGATGGTTTTCATTTTCATAATTTCACTCCGAAAGAGAAGCGATTAATGCTTCTCTGAATATCGATACCACTTCATCGACTTGCTCTTCTGTAATGATCAATGGTGGAAGGAAACGGACAACCGCCCCATGTCTTCCCCCTACTTCAAGGATTAATCCCCGCTTGAAGCATTCACGTTGGATTCCGCTTGCGACTTCAGGATTAGCCGGCTGACTTCCGCTCGCTGAATGAGGTTTAGCCGGATCTATCATTTCCACACCTACCATCAGTCCTCTGCCCCTTACATCCCCTATCTCAGGAAATTCTTGTTGAAGCTCTTTTAAGGAATGAAGAAGTCTCTCTCCCATTTCCCCGGCATGAGCAACCAAGTGATTCTCCTTAATGAATTTCAAGGTTGCGGTCCCTGCCGCCATGGCCATTTGATTTCCTCTGAATGTGCCGATATGTGCCCCCGGTTCCCAGGCATCCAGGTCACGGTCGTATATCACAACGGATAGTGGGAGACTCCCCCCGATTGCTTTCGAAAGAACAAACACATCCGGGACGATTCCAGCATGCTCAAAAGAAAATAGTTCTCCAGTGCGTCCGATTCCCGTCTGTACTTCATCGATGATGAGTGGAATTCCCCGCTCACTAGTAATTCTTCTCATTTCCTTTATCCATTCGATCGGTGCCGGGATGGAACCACCTTCACCTTGTACCGTTTCAAAAATCATAGCTGCTGGTGGTAATATTCCACTCTCGGGATCATCAAGGAGATTCTCGATGTATTGACTGCTGATGCGATGACTTTCCTCCCCCCCTATCCCAAATGGGCAGCGGTAAGTATATGGATAAGGTAAGAAGTGAGTATCAGGAATCAGTCCTTGTACGTTCTTTTTAGGTCCCAAGTTTCCGCTGATGGACATCGTTCCGTGAGTGGCACCGTGGTATCCGCCTTGAAACGTTAGGATACTTTGTCTCCCGGTTGCCGTCTTCACTAATTTCAACGCAGCCTCAATCGCATCGCCGCCTGTAGGGCCACAAAATTGTATCTTCGCACGCTCACGAAATCCTTCCGGCAACGTGGAGAATAATTCATTCACAAACTCCTCTTTAACAGGCGTCGTAATATCTAACGTATGTAATGGCCGTTTATCACGGATCACTTGCTCCATGGCCTCAATGACCGTCGGGTGATTGTGTCCCAGCGCTAATGTTCCCGCTCCCGCTAAGCAATCCAAGTATTTATTCCCTTCCATGTCCGTGACATAGATTCCCTCTGCTTCACTGATTGCCAGTGGGATTCTTCTCGGATAGGATCTCGCATTTGACTCGCGTCTCTCTTGTTGGTCCAGTAATTCTCTATTTGAAATGGCACTTTGTACATTCATAAATAATCAAATCTTCCTTTCGTGATAGATTGGCTTTTGCTTCCAACGTCATCTTAATTGATAATGATTATCAATGTCAATAGTAGTTGATAACTATTCTCAATTATTTTCATCTGTTTCTAGTCATTTCGTATGGGAAAGGTACTAATCTATCAAGTGTCATCGAGTTGCTCTCATATATAGGTTTAAATTAAAATGGTTTACTGATTTATGTGTTTACAATTTTTCGTAAAGTGATATGAAGGTCTTTTATCCCATCCCCATAACAGGGATAATAGTATTGTTAATTTAATTTTAATGAGAATGCTTGATGTCATAAAAAAAACCGGAGAAGTAATCTCCAGTTTATTTGTTCCAATCAGCTCTTCAATTTTCAATTTCTTTCTAATGGCAGTGTCATACACCTTATCCCTCCTCCACCTTTCTCGAGTTCATTCACATCGACTTCAATCAATTTCTTCCCTCGTAATTTCGGATGATCTTTCAATATCTTCTTATTGGCTTTCGTGCTGACTAATAGGGTCTCGGGATCCAAGTTCAGAAAATTGATATCCGCAACCGTGTGTTTTACATCATCCGTCCAGAGAACGTCGAAGCCTTGACGTCGGATGAATTCCTCCATCATCACGTACCGGCCACCATTCTCTGTGATGATTTGTACTGGAAAGAGCCTCATATAGCTCTTGGCTATGAGAAGGTCGGATCCTGCTACATTGCAGTTCATATCCAAATGCATGGTTTCCCCGGTTCGCGGCAAGTCGATGATCCCGATCTCCGAGAAGCCTGCCCGAAAAATCTCCTGTTGGATCTCTTCGATACTTTCAATGCTTGTCCGCATGCCTGTATTGATAAAGACAGCATCTTTATTCAGAACGAATACATCCCCATTTTCCAATGCCTTCAATCGGTTATTCTCCTTGATCGAAAACGTTTTTTCGTCAAACCATGTTTGAAACAGCTCATGACTATGTACGTATTCAGGTGCCCTCATTGTAATCCCCGCATCACCCGGAATGACAGTATTTCCATACACACATGCCAGGTCCCTTACAAATACCCTATTGATGAGCTGATGATTAAGTTCAGCCTTATCTCCCTTTAAATACAGGGAATAATCAATAACTGTTATACCTGCGTCTTCCATTGCCTTCTTCATACCTTCATGGTTTTCTTTCGCAATATCCTGGTTTACAGGCTTTTCCCACCCAACGTAATCCGCCGTTCTTTGGTCAGGAATGTCCAATGAAGAAGGCGAACACAACATCACCGTCTTTAACTCTCCATGTTCACTCCAGCAATTCGGATGAATCTTTATCATGAGCCAGCCTCCTTAGTATCAGTATCCTTTACTTTCTCCTTTCGTAGGCGAAATCATTCTGTTCCCTTCACATAATTCATGAGCCTCAACGTCAAACTATGAGGGGTAAAGGTCAGGTGAAAAACAGATGAGTAAATGTACGAATCAAACAAATCTTACATGGTGGCAGCTTTCACTAATCGGGGTGGGCTGTATCATTGGAACAGGTTACTTTCTGGGATCAGCCATCCCTATTCAAAGGGCGGGTTCTTCTGTATTGATTGCTTATTTAGTGGCCGGAATTGGAACATGGATGGTGTTTCAAGCCCTTGCAAAATTAACGGCCCATCATCCGGAAAAGGGATCTTTCCGTACTTATGCAAAGCAGGCTTACGGATCATGGGCAGGGTTCAGTAACGGATGGGTCTATTGGTCGGCAGAAATGCTCATTATGGGGAGTCAACTAACCGCTCTTGCTCTCTTTGCTCAATTCTGGTTTCCTGCCATTCCTCTGTGGATGTTCACTGCCGGATTTGCAGGTATTGGATTACTTGTCATTTTGATGGGCGTGCAGAAGGTGGAACAGATGGAGAATCTGTTCGGAATCATGAAAGTAGCAGCCATCGTGATGTTTGTCATCATCGCTGTTGCCGCCATGTTCGGGTGGTTAGGAACCGGTGGTACTGCCCAAACGCTTCAATCTCCATTAACAGAAATACTGCCACACGATGGAAAGGGTTTATGGCTCGCACTTCTTTTTGCCTTTTATGGGTTTGGGGGAATTGAAGTGATGGGACTGATGGCTCAGGAACTTAAAGACCCGAAGGATGCTCCAAAGTCAGGGAATATCATGCTTCTTATCTTGACCATCCTTTACCTACTATCCTTTTATCTCGTATTAAAGCTCGTTCCTGCAGGCAGGATCAATCCGAATGAAAGTCCTTTTCTAACGGCCCTTAAACAATATGACCTTCCCTGGGTACCCCATGTATTCAACGCCATTCTGATTATTGCGGGGTTCTCCACCATGGTCGCTTCCCTATATGCAGTCACGACGATGCTGGTGGCATTGGCAGAAGAAGGAGATGCCCCTAAGGTTTTCGCCAAAAAAGGGAAATGGAAGGTTCCTCTTCCAGCTTTCGGACTCATTACTCTTGTTGTCGCTGCTTCGATAATGATCGCCATGCTACTACCGGACAAATTATTCGAGTATATCACTACTGCAGCGGGACTGATGCTTCTGTACACGTGGATGTTTATTCTTGCTTCCTTTCACAAGCTCATGAGCAACGGTTGGTGGGACCGTCTCCAGACAATCTTTGCCCTCATCCTCATTTTATTGGCAATCAGCGGCACGCTTCTTGATCATGTAAGTCGCATTGGATTTTTTGTAAGCATCGGATTCATTGTGCTGATTGCGATTGCGACCATGATTAAAGAAAAAAAGAGTTAAAGCCTGAACGCTTTAACTCTTGATTTTCTTTTGCATATTTAAAAATGGACATTTCGATAGAGATGAATCGTCATCACTCAGATAATACTGTTTCCACTCATAGTTGTCTTCCTGACCATACCATTTAAGGCTGGGATGGGGTTCTGCCTCATCATACTCCATGAGCCGCTTCCGTATCACTTTCTTTAATTTCTGACCAAATGCAGTGGAAGAGTTGATTTCATCGAACACCCATCTGGGCTGGAAGGCTATAAGAAAATAAGGAAAATGACGGCTTTTCCGCACAGTATGGGCAGGTGTTGCACAGAAGGCAAAGTAAGGCTCCCCATCAAAACAAAATTCCCAGGTATGATCATGGGGATCCTTCGCAATATCTTCCGGCCATGGTGATTCATCCAATTCATGAATCCGATTCAATAAAGTCCAGAATATTTCCTGATAAGAATCGATAGATTGATTATCAGCCACTATCTCTTCCGAATTAAAAAAGACAACAAGAGATGCATACTTCCCTGTATCCCTTGAGATTTCACCATATTGCTTGAGTAAGCAGGCAAGCTTCTCAGATGCTGCTTGTTTTCTCGGATCTTCTGCAAACCCGAAGCGTAATGTATCTGTCTGAAAGCCTTGTTTTCCAGGTACACAAGGGTAAGGTTTTTCTTCGTCACACATTGCGGCCGAGAAATGCCCGTAGGCTGCCCTTTGCCATGGAGCAAGTTCCTCCCCTATTTGATCAATCAAACTTTTAGACCATAACATATAGCCGATCCCTCCTAATAGTACACATTTATCCTATTAGGAAGAAACATAGTGGGTGTCTGTCTAACCGAATAATAAACGGCATGCCTGGACACCAAAGTAGATCCCAAACCCTATCAAGATGAGTCCCGAAATAATGGATATGACATGTAAAATAACAGGACTGACCAGTTTCCTGGCCCCTGTCGCCACACCCGCCATCGTAAGATCCCAAATGGTGATTCCAAGAAAGATCCCCATGCTATACAGAAAGAGCTGTCCTGCTTCATAGGAACCGGAAGTCTGAGCTAATATAGAACCATAGATACCAAGCCAGAACAGAATGCTTAATGGATTGGAAATGGCCATAAAGAACCCTGTGCGAAAAGCTTTTCCTTTTGTTTCATGGGGATTTTGATGAGAGGGCTTAGTAATGGACCCCGATTTCAGGATGCCTTCAATCCCTGTATAAGTCAATACAAAGAACCCGAATACCCACAAGAACAATTTAATGACCGGTGTATCAATAAATTGAGAGACTCCGAAATAAATCAGAAGCATAAAGATCCCATCCGCTACCATTCCCCCCACCCCCACAAGCCAGGCATGGAAAAAGCCGAAGCGGATCCCCTTGTCCAATTGAGCGGCATTTATCGGTCCCATAGGGGCAGAAAGCGACAATCCCAAAATGATATAGCTTATGAATACACTCATCTTCAACCACCTTCAAATTGACTTCTTCCTATTGTATTCGGACAGGCTGCCAAGTATTAAACCGAAATACATAATTGTGCTTAATAAGGATATTCTAATCATCGATGCTATTTTCAAGGAGGAAAAAAGATGCAAAACCAAGGACAACAATCAAATATGACACCACCAGGAACTCAGATACCGCCGAGTATGATGAACACTCAAAGTAAAAACCATGGAGGCCATGAGCTCTTTGATGCCCATGAGATCATAGCAGGGATCATCAGCATGCTCGATCAGTATCAAATGTATGATCAGCACATTCAGGATCCGGAACTGAAGGATATACTAAAGCGCCAGTCAACATTCGTCACGACTATGTATAATACGATTGTGGGCAGCTTCTCGACAGGGCATGACCCCATCGTTCCTACCCAACAATACAAAATGACTCAAACCAATACCACCACATACGGTATCAAGCCCGGAGCACCTAAAAAACCGAATCAATCGGTCAACGACCTTTCCGATAAAGGCCTGTCTGCTTATATGCTTGGACAAACCAAGTCATTGGCCATGCTTCTTGCCATGACGGCACTTGAGATGACAAACCCTGTATTACGGCGTGTCGTAGCTGACAGCGTCCCGAATTTCATTGAAATGAGCTATGAGATTTTCCTTTATCAAAATAAGCACGGCTATTATCAGGTCCCTCAATTAAACGACCAGGATATGACCCTTATGCTCCAAAGCTATACAACCGTTCCACAACAAAACATGCCTCAATAACGTTAAATGTAGGCCTGTCTCCTCTTTCATTCTAAGAGGCGCAGGCTTTTTCACTTCACATCTTCTCGAACGACTTTCTCTCACCTACATAGGATAGAGGGAGAGTGAAATGGGGAGGTGTTTGAGCTGATTCACACAGTCAAAGTGGGAGAAACACTGAGTCAAATTTCAAGAGATTACAGAACCCCGTTACCTGCCATACTTAATGCCAATCCCGGTATCAATCCAGATGTGATTTATCCAGGACAAACGATTACGATACCAGGGATTCCTGATACAACCAATAACCCTTACCGCATTCAGGTTTCTGTTAACAACCGGTGGCTGCGTTTGTTCAAGGATGGGGTTCAAATCAAGCAGTATCCCATCGCAGTGGGGAGAGTGCTCTTTGAGACCCCCATTGGGGAATTTATCATCATTAACAAAGCACCAAATCCAGGCGGACCTTTTGGAACGATGTGGATGAGTCTATCGAAAGAAAGTTACGGGATTCATGGAACCAATGACCCAAGCTCGATTGGAAATGCCGTGTCCAAAGGATGTATTCGAATGTATAACAAAGACGTTGAGGAGTTAGCGGGAATCGTTCCAATCGGTACACCTGTTTTGATCAGTCCATAAGTAAAAAAAGTGTATAGGCTCCTATACACTTTTTCCTTTTACAAAACAGCTCTCCTTGTTTCCACATAGTCCAGACCGAAGTGCATATGAAGGACTCTTGCTGCTTTTTCTACATCGCATCTATCAACCAGTGTACTTAATCCTACAGGGGATTCCCAAATGGACGCCTTTGCAATATGGTAGTCATGAAAAACGTTGGTAACCTTTTCTCTTACCTCTTGTGAAGAGTTGATTTGACCGATCACGGATACCTTAGACAGGTCCTTTCTTTCCTCTAAATGAGAGTATGCCTGGTTATATTGTCCGACGATTCTTTTCACTTCATGAAAATCCTGATCTTTAACGATAAGAACAAGGTTTTCCTCGTATTTAATGATTTCTGTCTCAATATGATGGGAATCGAGATCATAAAGAATCAGTGACTCCCCACCATTACAGTCTATTATTGTCAGAACAGAGATATCACTATGATAGGCTACTCCCACAATAGGAGCATTCATCTGTGTTCTCCCACTAATGACGGTACCACGCCCCTCATTCAAACTGGAACAAACCACAAGAGGCACCTGATGTTCCCTCGCATGTTTAATCGCCCTTGGATGCAGGACACCAGCTCCCATGGTGGCAAAACGCAGCATCTCATCATAGGAGAGGGTGTCAATTTTGGCTGCCCGGGGAACGATTCGCGGATCCGACGTATACACCCCGTCTACATCCGTATAAATATCACACCTATCCGCTTTTAATGCGGCTGCCAGAGCAGCTGCCGTCGTATCGGAACCACCCCTGCCTAATGTAGTCACTTCTCCTTTATCAGTGATCCCTTGGAATCCTGCTACCACGACGATCCGTCCTTTTGATAACTCCGATTTTATCCGATCGGTATCGATTGAGGTAATCTTGGCATTCCCGAATACTCCATCGGTTTGAATTCCCGCCTGTCTACCTGTCAGGGATACGGCTTCCAGCCCCTTCTGTTGCAGGGCCATTGTCAAAAGGGAGATCGTCACCTGCTCTCCGGTACTTAAGAGCATATCCATTTCTCTCTTACTTGCCTCTGCGGTGAGTTCACCTGCCAATCTTACAAGTGTATCAGTGGTTTTGTTCATAGCTGATACCACTACGACTACATCATGACCTCTTTCTCTTTCTTTCATGACATGAAAGACCATGCGCTTGATTCGATCTGTAGAACCAACAGAGGTTCCACCAAACTTCTGAACGATCATACTCAATGCTACCCCTACTTTCCATCAGATCTTATTTATTAAAGATTACTTCTAAGAAACTCCAACGCCAGTTTTCACTTCATTTTCCAACGGAATTTCTTTTAAAATAGGAACAGCTTGGATATGGTCGTGTGTCCCAAGGAGCGATTCCAGTGTCTCTTTCCTTCCTTCAACAAATACGTACAAGTAATCGCCCAGTTGAATACGATCCTTTAATATGAACGACGGGATCCAGTTTTGATACTCATCATTTTCACGGATTCTTAAGACCCACTGGTGGCTGCTCTCATCAAGGACCTCTCCCGTATTCACGGTACTTTCGGCAGAGTCTGTATACTTTCTCTCTATCAACGACAGAAAATCCTCTACCATGGCGCTTCCCGTAGGCAATTTTCCAGCGCCTGGACCAAGCAGGGTGATCCTTCCTACAAGACTACCCTTTAGGGATATGGCATTTTCCACATCCTCCACTCCGTAAAAAGGATGGGTATGATGGACAAGGATAGGCTCTACTTCTCCTTTGATATGATCGATGGAATCCCGCCGGAGAGAACCTACATGCTTAAACCGTAGTCGAAAGGATTCCGCTGCCTGGAGCCATTCTGCAGTCAGATGGGAAATCCCCTTTCGTCGAATATTTTTCCAATCGGGCTGTCTGCCAAAGGCCGTTTGACTTAAAATAAGCAATTTATAGAATGCATCATGTCCTTCGATGTCATTTGTCGGGTCGGCTTCTGCGTATCCTTTCTCCTGAGAAATCTTTAAGGCTGTATCAAAGGCAAGACCTCTTTTTCTCATTTGAGATAATATGAAGTTGGACGTCCCATTCAGAATCCCTTGAATTTGTCTGATCTCATTCACCTTCAGAAGCTGCCTGATACTGCCGATCACAGGAATCCCTCCGGCTGTCGTCGCTTCAAATCCGACCGATACTCCCTTCCTTTTCGCCTTCTCCAATAGCTCAGGACCATATTTGGCAAACATCGCTTTATTGGCCGTGACAATATGAATCCCCTTCTCAATGGCTTGTGTTAAATACGTATAGCTCGGTTCTTCCCCCACGATCGCTTCAAAGATAACGTGCAGGTCCGTGATATCCAGGATTTCTTGGAAATCCGTTGTGACGTTGATGGATGATTCAATCCTTCGCTCCTTTGTGGGATCTTTAATAAGGATTGCCTTTACCTTCACCTCTTTACCCAGTACTTCTTTCAATCTGTCCTGATGAGTATCGATTGCTTCACAGACCCCTTGCCCTACTGTTCCGAACCCCAGAAGTGCCACATTAATCGCTGACATCATTCAGCCTCCTTTTATCGATTTTCCACTTGATACGCAAGAATATTTCATTACAGTTGAAGATCCACTTGAGGAATGCGAGCGGAAAAGAAAAAGGTATACAGAAAAGCCCTCTTCTTTTAAGAAGAGGGCTAAATGAGCATGCTCCTCCCCTTATCTTCCAGATCCTATCGAATCTGTAGGAATTGGCACCTTTGCAGTCTGATCCTGCAGGTTGCCGGGCTTCATCGGGCCTATCCCTCCGCCGCTCTTGATAAGAGATATAATGTTTCGTTTTGGTATTACTTGCTATTTGAGTATGAATTGGATTATAAAGGGGATTTATTCCCTCGTCAATACTATTTTTAGTATTTTTAAAAAATTCTTTCAAATATCATAGACGATTATATTTCCGATCGGTTTACTTGAAATTCAGCATCGTCTAAGAACCTATAAATCTATTTTGCAAAGAGACGTTTTAACATGTTCTGGCAGGGAAAACTAATCCATATCCCTTTATTGAAAGGAAACAGATCAATTATGTTGAAAAAAATGCTCCCCTTATCCATCAGAAAATATATGGTTATGTCCAAACGACAGAGAATGCGTGAGATTCGGTTGACCATATGGTATATGCCGTTCTTTTATATTTGTTTTTCCATACTGCTTGTAGCACTCACCCTCTATATAGATCTGTATGCCGACATCTCTCAGTATACATCCGATTTCTTAAGTATGGATGCATCTGTTACACGCATGCTTGTCAGTACACTCATCGGGGCTATCCTGACGCTCAGTGCTTTCACCTTGAATTCACTGCTTGTTGTACTCACTATGTTCAGTGGTCAATTTTCCCCCAGGATGCTCCTGGACTTCATTTCGGACAAACAAACACAGCATGCCCTTGGTATCTTTAATGGCAGTTTTGTATATGTACTGCTCCTCTTTCTTTTTATCGGAGACTCAAAGGAGGAACTGTTCGTTGCTGCGCCGATCATGACAATCGGACTTGCATTCCTTACTGCTGTCACATTTATCTTCTTCATTAACCATGCTTCCACCTGGATGCAGGTGCACAATATTACGTACAATATGAAGCAGGTATCTGAAGTGATGATCAATCAGACGTTAAAAAATGATTTAGAAACCCATCGAACAACAGAAAATGGCGACCTTATGGAGAATGAGAAGGAGAACATCATTCACTTACAGGCAAGGGAATCAGGCTATATTCAGTTAATCGATTTCCATGGAATAATCGAACGGGCTATGCAGGATAACCTCATCATTCAGCTTCATTACAAAGTCGGAGATTATATATTGGCCGGCAATAAAATCATGAGTATTTGGGGACCTGAGACCAACGATATTTCGGATGGTTTCTATCTCACTTTCATTGAAATGGGGCATAAAGAGACCGAAATCCAGGACCTGCAAATGGGGATTCACAAGCTGGCTGAAGTGGCGATCAAAGCACTCGGGAATGATGATCCAAAAACGGCCTCTAATACGATTGATCAGATGGCTGACCTTATGCTGACGGTGGAGGATCACTTATCCTTCACTCCTTATTTGATCGACCGGGAGGGAAGAGTCCGGGTTATTCTCCAGTCCGAAGCATTTGATTATTACTTGTACCGCGGGTTTGGCTATATTCGACATTATGCCAAAGACAATCATTTAATCATTACTGACATTGTGCGGGCACTGGCACTCATTGCCGAATCCATCCAGCCATCCAAACACAAGGACATATGGGAATTTGCCTGTAATACCATTGATCATATTGAAAGGGAGGTCATATACGAATTAGATAAAACCTTTCTTCTTCAAGAGGTTCATAAGCTGGCACGTCTCACTGAAAACCTAAGGGAATATAAGAAAATCGAAAGTAAATTCTATCCTTCTGCCAATGAAAATACGTAAAAGAGACTGGGCAAAACTAAAAAACCACGGTATAAAGAAGAATAATAGAAGTGTGGGTTCTTAATACCGCTAATGATTTCCGTGCAAGACTACGCTTTCCGCGGGTAGCCCGTGAGCCTCCTCGGCAAGCCTGCGGGAAGAAAAGCGGAGGGGCTTTGTTCAGAGGCGGGTGGCATAAGGCGAAGCGTCCACGAAGGCGTTCTTTGCCTTCTTGGAGGGTTTGACTTAAGACATGTGCCTCTAAGCCCCGGAGCTGGACGGGTCTCACATAAGCTACTTTTCCCGCAGGAGTCTTCGTCTTGCACTCCAATCAACCGCTGGAAACAGCTAAAATCAAATGTTCCGAAAATAAATAATAAACCCGAACAAATCTAAATACTAGGATGCAGATTTGTTCGAGTTTCACTTAGACTAAAACACTTTTGTCCAAGTCTCATTTTACTTTGAATTAAATCCATGTCTCGACAATGCTCGTATCTTCCTCTTTTGCTTTCGGAACGATTGAAAAACGTTCGGGAATTTCACTTCTGACTGCTTCTAATGTAGGTCTCATTAAAATATAATGCGTCGGTTGATTGACATCGAATAGCCTTGCTACAAACATGCCTTGATAATCTTGCGGATTGGAATAAATACAGATGATGGGCATCTTATAATCACTTAATGTCACCTCATCAAATGAAGAAATTAAACGATCCGGGTTTTCCATCAAACCACTCCTTTTCTGTAATGTCTGATCATATTACGTTCAGCTTAACACGCATTCTTTTCCTTCTGCCTCTATCCCATCCATTTGATTATGAATGTAGAGTTTTTGAATGTAATAGTTGCACTGAGCGTATTTCCCTTCTTCCTTCAATAGGGGGATGATGACCTTCTCGATATATTGATAATATGCTTGCTCTCCCTCTTGAACCCTTATCTCAAGCATCGTAAAGAAAGTTTCCATGCAAGAATTTTTCATATCTCTCAAAGATGCCTGTCCCTCTTCTATTAAACTTGCATATTTTTCATTATTTCCTGAACCGTCTATATTCATGGAACTATCAATATAGCCAAACAGGCTGTTTACATACACTTCTTTATAGGACTCATGCTTCAATAATCCATATGCCGTTTGAAATGCGTCCCTTGCCTTTCTATCCTCAAAGACATCTCGATAAAGATTCCCTAAATTCAGGTGAAGAACGGCTTTTCTCCTATGATCATGCAGATTATCACAGTGTTGGATTAACTCATCATATTTCTCTACCAACGTGGCCAGACTTGATTCTTCGCTTCTACTTTCAGCTACCAATTGAATCGTAGCAGCGTCTATACATCTCGTAAAATTAAACGTTTCCTTAAAATAATTTAGAGCCAGCTGACTAAATCGCAGGGACTTATCATGCTGCCCAAGATCATGATATCCAACTGACATATAATAGTAGGCTTCAGGGTTTGAATAAATATCCCGATCTATCTTCTCCAAATACTTCAGGGCTGTTTGTGGATTCCCTTTTGCAAGCTCATACATGCCTTTAATATGATAGTATAACTGAAAATCATAATTGAACATATGGAAGGACAGGCGCTTATTGGAAAACTGACTTAAATAGAAGGCAGCTTCTTTTACTTCCCCTTTCATGATAAAGTACCTTGCTTTCAGTAGCTTAAAGGTACCGTTAAGGGTTTCAATTTTGGTTAATGGGTTTTGTTCGATGGTCTCCTTCAATAATTCAATTTTTCCGTTTACCTGCTTGATCATGACATCATGCCACAATTCCAAATCCAATTGTAATTTTTTATATGCCTTTAACTCTTTCTCAACGTTCATATTTAACCTTTGATTGAACAATTCAATTTTGTCTTTCGTAATCTGTAAGTGTCCGCTTTCAATCTTACTGATATGTCCAGGGGTACAGATCCCATCTCCCACCTGCTTTTGGGTCATCCCCTTAAAAATCCTATAATACTTTATAAATGTCCCAATATGCATGATTTAACCTCCAGGGTGATGTAGTATACGATATCATTTCATCCCAATTCTTTATTTCAATATACGTTATACTCCTATTATACTAATAAGTGATCATGAGAAAATTGGGGTTTTCAGCAGGGTTTCCAAAGCCTGAAGTGTAACTTTTTACCCAGTTCTTTATTCATACCACATTGTTCACTTGACTGTTTTAAGTGCTTCCCAATGAAATACTGCCACTATTTGTTACAAATTTTTATAGTTTTTTAATAATATGGATTTGTAAATAAAACAGGAATAGTCCTTTAGACCTTATCTATTTTCCCGATTTCCTGCACAAATTTTATGCTATTTTCCGAAAATGATTGGGATCTTTTTATTAGATAAAAAGATAACCCTCACACCTTTCTGATTCAAGGTGTGAGGGTTATCTTAATTTACATTTGATCTGAAGGTTGGATAGGAGGATCCAGTTGAATTTTCTGGTTTGGATAAATCTTTGAAATAACAGAAGAGCCCATTAATCTCTTAATTTCATTTGCCGGTAATTCTATTGACACCCCATTAAAGGCTGTCTTATACCTGTGTTTGATGCGATATTCCACTTCATTATCATCCAAAAAGGAATGAAGTTCTTGCTCGAAAGCCTGATGACTCTGTTCAACGTGTTCCTTGGCTTTGTCCAAGGTCATATCCACGCCTTGAGCTTCTGCTTCCAGAACGGCGATTTGTGCAGGTTTTGTCTTAAACTCAATAATAACGGAAAGAATCTTCTCACTTGAAAGGTTAATCGATGGATCAACTTTGACCGACGAATTCATCGTTTCTTTCACCGCCTCTTCCTCGTTTTGATAGGCATTCTCCCCTATGTTCTCCTGACACCCTCCCATGAACATCATAAAGAGCAGGAATGGGACACTCCAGTAGCACTTCTTCATTAACTTTAAATCTCCTTTATTTAAGAGTTGAAAAAAAAAAGACAATCTATGAGGATTGTCTCCTATCGATTGTCTTTTCAAACGTTTTTCACGAAGTTATTCTATTTTAGGGATACGTTAGTTTTTTGCTCCATCATCCATTTGCTTGGCTGTTACATTCAAATTCGATGTGTATGAAACTCCTTGATATTCATTACCAGCTTTTTCGTCCAGTTTGATTGCGAAAGAAAGGTCAATGTATTGGTCATCATTTAATTGCCAGAATTCATGCTTCTCGCCCTCTTTAGAACCATCTCCAAGTACCATCTTGGCTTTCCCGCTCATGCCTTTTGCAGCAGGTTGAACGTCTTCTTCCTCTACAAATCCGACAACCATTTCAACTCCAGGAGCAATCGCTTTGGACATAGATTTTACTTCATTGGTTGTCCCATTGAATAACTCATCTAAGTAGATTCTTGATTCTTCCAGGATGTCGTCTGTCATTTCTTGTCCCTCAGAGAACTTATAAGCGATATAGCCTACTTTATAGGCATCTAAAGGTACATCTGCACTTAGAGACTGGTTATAGGTAGCTTTAAGATAAGCATCCATATCACCTGTGTTTTCAATCTTTAACCATTCACCATACTTTAATTGAGAAGGGGCAAACCCAGTAGCTTCGATGATCTTGGTTTCCATGTCTTGTGAGTTGTTGATTTCCAATGTACCGTTTGTGATCTCTCCTGTGGCATTTGTCTCGGATGTGAACCAAGAATATGTACCAAAGCTTCCAGATACTACGATTGCTCCTACTAAAGCGCTTCCCAAAAATGCATTCTTCAACTTAAACATGTCAATCCCCCATTATTTATTATGATTTGGTAAACTCCTCTTCCTTTTTCTTCGGCTTGATTCTTTCATAAACCGTCAAACACACATACCCCGTTAATGGCACAATGATGAATAGTAAGAAACCCATCGGTCCTTTCGTATATTGAGAAAGGAAACCGAGATTTGGAATATGAAAGAGTTCCTTCCCTACGATTTCATTTGCCGTTGTAACATCTTCATCCACCGTATTGTTGTTATCACCTTGAGTATAGAAGTGCTTTACTCCGTCTTCTCCAACAATGGAGGTGATTCGGTGAGTGATCAGGTTATTCTCCTGGTTGTAATAGGAGATGATATCTCCCTCTTTAAGATCATCTGCATCCATCTCCCGGGTAATGATCACATCTCCAGCCTCAAAGGTAGGAGCCATACTATTCGACAATACGGTTAACGGCTTGTATCCAAAAAAGGATAGCGGTTTATTGCTGTTCAGGCTTATGAAAATGGAAACGATGATCATCATGATGAGTAAAAAGATTACGATTGGAATGGCTTTTTTGACAATTTTCACTACCTGCTCCATTTCTCACCCTCTATTCTGGTTGTGCTGTATAAAAATAATTGGTCTAGCAAAAGAAGTTTACCTAATCAGAATTTAAGTAAGATTCTGATTTCTACCTTTATTATGACATAGCTTTAAACCTTGTTGTATTGGGGTTTCCACATGATTAAGGTTTCGGCTTCATAGGTATTAATGCCTGATTTATACTATCATTGAACGTGAAAAAGTTACTTAATTCTAAATAAAAATCAGATAACATGATAAAATAACCGGTCTTTTTTTACTATCTTAATCCCCCAATTATTGTCGATTAGAGGTATCTTTTTGAAAAGCAATGATGGATAGTAAAAAATATTTCCGTCAACTCATCATTATTTGACCTTTTTATATAAAAATATATATACACACCTGTTTCTGATTGATGGATAGTGTTTTCTACTTCTTCAAATCAAAAAACCAAGGTACTTTTTCCCGTACTCTTGGTTTAGATCAACCCGCTTTTCATATAAGAGTTTTACTCACACGACCTTAACAATTTTCAATCAATCTACCTGCATAAAGAAGGGCTTTCTCTTGATTTCCCTTATCTAAATAATGTTGATACATCGTTTTTTCATACGTATGCAGCTGTTGATGTTTTCCACTCCCCTCAAGCATGGGAATGATTTTTTCTTCAATAAACTGATAATACAACTCTTTTTTATCCTCATGTAATAAGCGAAGCATTTTAAAGAATAGAAAACTGCTTTGATCGTTAATTTCCTTCGCGAATTGAGTACCTGTCTCTATCAGTTGTTTGAGATCCTGTTCTTCTTGCTTTCCTTCGATATGTAAACTGCAGTAAACGTATCCAATCAGATTATTAAGATAGATAGGTGACTTTTGGTTCTTCTCCAATAAAGATAACGTCTTCTTGTAGTACATTTTTGCCTTTTCATTGTCCTCAACATACGAGTGTTCGTATGCTAAGTTGCTTAATAAAGCCGCTTTTTTTGACGTTTCATTAAGAATATCACACTGTGCGATTAAACGATTATACCGTTCTACGAGTTCCTCGAAATCCCAAAGTTCGTTTCTTCCTTCGTTTATCAACTTAATTGTTTCAGCATCAATGACCTTTTTAAAATTATTCGTTTTCCTGAAGTAATCAAGTGCGACTTCACTATAGTAATAGGCCTTTACTTTAAATTGGAGGTTATGATAGGCGATGGCGATTTGATAGAAGAATTCGTGATTTAAATATTCTTTTTCATTGATTTGAAGAAGATATTCGAGTGACTTCTTGAAGTCTCCTTTTATTCCTGCTGTGATTCCGAGAAGGTGATGAAGCAGGTGAAGTTCATACGTGTTTAATTCTTTACGGTGTTTATTCATTTTATCCAGCAGCGTTTCTGCTTGGGCGATGTTCCCTTGCAAAAGGTTGTATCTGGATTGTAATAAAAAATACTTATTCTTAACAGATTGGATGAGAAATAATGAATTCTTTTCTACCTCGTCTTTTAAACGTTCAATCTCACTTACTTGTTGTAAAACCATGCTATCGTGCCATTGCTCAAGCAACCGCTCATATTTCTGAAGGGACTGCATTTCCTTTTCCAGATCGATTCCGAGTTTCTCGCTTAGCATATGTGTGATTTCAGGAGAATATTGGGTGTTGCCACGCTCAATTTTACTGATATGAGTAACGGAACAAATCCCTTTTCCGAGTTCTTCCTGTGTTAGTTCATTTTTCTCTCTGTAAAATTTTATAAGTAGTCCTAAACTCATCGAATCCACTCCCGAAAGATTATACTAATTGTTTTTTGATTACCTCTTTTTTATCATCATACCTTTTCAATCTTCAATAAAACAGTGTTATTTTTTGTCTATTCGGACTTTTCAAAGTAGGAGTAAAGTGTAATCTCGATGAATTTTCATTCACGAAAAAAGAGCAGCCCTTAACGGACTACCCTTTCTTCTGGTTGATTACGTTCATCAAAATGTTTCGAAATGAAACCGTTAAGGATTAATTCCCAGTTCCTCTTTAATCGTGTCAATCGTATTACCATCTACTTCAGATTGAGGATCTGGAGTATCTAATACAAAATCATTTTCAGATAAGTAATACTTCTCAAGGAGTGTAAAGTCTTTTTCATCTGTCGTACCATCGAAGTTGATATCCGTATTTCGATAGTCCGTTCCCCAATGATCTTGAAGCAGTAGTGCATCGTGAATATCGATGGCATTGTCTTTATTGATATCTCCAGGCTTGGAAACGGCCATATAATAAGTGATGTATTCACCAATATCTACACCATTTTCTGTACGTCCCGCTTCAAGTGGTGTATATGTTGTGTAGTGTCCCGGTACATCCGTAACGACGGTATACTTCTGTACAGATGATGGTAGTTGTTCGATAGAAATAACACCGTTTTTCGGTATGGTGACAGGATAAGTATTTCCATTTGTATCCTCTAAGTGTATAGTGGCACCTATTTGTGTGTAATCCCGGCTATAATCAAAGCGACCTGCATCTGTCAGGAGTCCTTCTGCGCCTATAAACCCTGCATTAACCTTTGATACTTTCGGATAGACTGGGTGAGCTCCCATTTTCGTCGGGATCCGTGGTCCGTTATTAATCTTCATCGTACTTACACTACTGAACAATGGAGAATACGTATTGAAAAACTCCTGCTCATTCGTATCAGCTACAATCTTGAATAATGCAACGTCTCCTGATACGCCTTCATCTGGAATTTTTATCTCAATATCATTTCTGACACTTGTTGTACCGGTTTTTGTCACATTCAATTCTGTTCCCTCTGGTAACCCATCCGCTAATTGGAATTCAACAGAATCCAAAAGCTTACTTGAGTTATAGGTATACATTGAAAAGTCATGGGCTTTTTCCAAATTGTTAGCGTAGAATGTATAAGTGATCTTATCACCCATTTGGTAAGACTCTTTATCCGGTTTCGCGAAAACATATTGAAGTCCTTTAGGTGCATAGTAGACCACTTTAGGAATAGCTGTATTTCCAGCATAATCAGCTCCTAAATATTGCATTTCCCTGATGGATGACGTTTTTACATTAATTTCCTTTGAAAACTGTCCATTTTCATCCACTTGTAGTCGATAGCTTGGACCATTCGTCCCATACCATATATTATTACTTGCTTGAGTGAGCGGGATATCGGTCTTTGCCGTTTCCTCTATTTCTGAATCCAATAAAGTTCCTGATAAAGTGACTGTTTCTTGACCCTCTTCCAGCTCTACAATCGGAAAGTCACCGGTTGGCAATGCATTCGTCTGATCATAAACGACTGTCGGTGCCCCGTTATCTAAGCTAATGGTGGATGTTTTGGCAAACTGCTTTCCATCTTTCGTCGTTCCGATCATCTTCACATCATAAATGCCATCTTCCACTCTCACTTTTGTATAGCTGATCGGCTTTTTATCATGTCCTGTTAATGGATAATAATATCCATAGAACCCCTCTTCAATAAAATAATCGACATCGATTGCAGCTCCTGTTGCATTCACACCTGTAATCCATCCCAGGTCTTCTTTCGTATCTGGATCAACCAGTACCCAATCCAATCTTTCCATCGGGGAATTCAATCTGAAATCAAGATCGGTTTCTTTTCTGCTATAAGGATTGTTCACGCGATTAGTCGAAATACTTTTCGTATAAACATCAAAGTAGCCGATTCCTTCCTCCACGACTTTCACTCCGAATGGGATACGATAGCTGTTCTCTGGATCCTTTTGATTTTGAATCACGATGTATCCTTCATATGTTCCTTTTTGAGCCGTTTTCGGGATGGTAAGAATCGCATTGAATGGTTCTTCTTTATTCTTTTTCACTTTCATGGAGCTTGGCACATTGAGCCTCACACCATTTTTCTCAGCATCCAGAGACCCAGAAGCCTTTGCCCCCACATTATATTCTACTGAAATATCGTACTTGTTGTTATTATTACTATTATTTGTAATTGATAGATTGGTCGTTTTTGTAATATGTTCATTCCCCATCGGGATAAAACCGTAGCTTAGGCCACCGGTTTGTTCCGGAATGATGATTTCTTCCTGGTTTTCAATAAATGGTGTTTCATCCAGAACAGAAATCATCGTGTCCGAATGGATGGCTTGCATTGGATCGACTCTTCCCGCTCCAACTTCAAATACGCTATATTGATTTTTCAATGGATCTGCCGTATTCATTAACACAGATTTAATTTCGCTTGGCGTATAATCAGGATGTGCTTGAAGTAATAATGCTGCAATCCCTGCTACTTGAGGTGACGCCATTGATGTGCCTGATAACCGTTGATAGGCATGTGAATAATCCGATGAATCTTCTTTATTCTGCATATAGGATGGAACGGTTGAGAGAATATTGACCCCAGGTGCCGTTACCTCTGGCTTGATATCATACAATGTTCCTGAAGGACCTTTTGAACTGAAGGATGCAAGCTCATCACCGCTGATTTCCGCTTCCCCCATTTCTCCCAATGTGATGGTTGGTGTTCCATCTTTGAATAGTTCTTTCACCGCTAAGCCCTCTTGATTCGTTAATGAAAAAGTCGGGATATTGTCATTGCTTTCGCCTAAATAATGAGGGATATGACCTTCATCCGGATTCATATTATAAATGATGACGGCTTTTGCCCCATTTTGTTTCGCGTATTCCATTTTTTCGATGAGTGCATATGAGCCGCGAGCCACGAATGCCACTTTTCCAGTGACATCTTTCCCGTTGTAATCAGCAGGTCCACCTTCTCCTACTTCAACCATTTCAAAGCTTTGGCCTTGGAGCTTACTGAACTCATCCGTCCATTTGTTCGTCATTAACTGTAGAACTCCATCCTGTTCCTTACCTTCCACAGAGAACACGCCATCATAAGTCGTGACAAAAGATGGTGCAGAACTTGCTCCTACCGTCAAAGCAAGGGCAGCGGCACCTGGAGATCCCAGCGTATAATTTCCTTGATCCCCAGAGTTCCCAGCGGCAACAACGGCTGTAACACCACTTAACACGGCATTATCAACGGCTATGCTCGTTGCATACAAAGGGTTATTCGTTGCTGCTCCAAGGGATAGGTTGATGACATCCATTCCATCTGCTACGGCACGGTCAATCCCGGCAAGAATGTTACTCGTTGATCCAGATCCGTATGGCCCTAATACACGGTATACATTCAATTCCGCATCTGGAGCGACACCAATCACTTTGTAATCCGAGTCATTTACAGCTTGACCCACAATCGTTCCTGAGACATGTGTACCATGATCTGTGTAGTAACTGTTCCCTTGATTGTTCTCAGGATATCCAGAAGCTTTCCAGTCATCATACGTCGCTTCCATCGGATCATCATCTTTATCTACAAAATCGTATCCGCCTTTATAGGCATCTTTTAAATCAGGGTGGTTATAATCGATTCCTGTATCAATCACACCAACCTTGACTCCTTTACCAGTGAATCCTTCTTTATGTAGCTGATCAATATTCATGAAAGGAATACTGTCCACTTTTGTAGTAGATCCTTCTTCTTCATCGGTTTTCGGTGGAGGAGTAAGTTGAACCTCTAATTCGCTATAGACGGCTTTAACAGCTTCCGATTCTACTAGACTTTCAACTTGATTGCCTGGGAGAGTAATCGCAACTCCATTAAATGCATTCGTATAAGAGTATTTAATTTCATAAGGATCTTTACCAGATTTCGTCTTTTTCCCAATTTTAGTATCCAAGTCTTTTTTAAACTTTTTATGGGACTCTTCTACCTTTTTCTTTGCCGTTTCAAGAGAAACCTCTTTACCCTTTAGGGATTGTTGTATTTGTTCTGCTTTTGCAGGCAGCTGATCAAATTCGACAATAACGGTCACGTTCTCTTCACTCTTCAAGTCAATATCTCTTGATAACTGAAGACCCTTGATAGAACGATTATCCTCCAGGTTTTGTAAAGCTTCAAGCTGCTCCTTTGAGAGACCAGCCAGGACCTTCATAGCGTCGGAATCTGACTCTGCATGTACTGCAGGTTCAGAACTTAAAGGTGCTGCTGCCCCTAAAAGAAGTCCTACACTTAATGCAATTTTTGGATATTTGCTGTTTCTCATGAATTCAACCCCCATTTACTTTCTTAAGTTAATTATATTGTCGAATAACGAATAAGTCATTGGGGGGAATTTTGTCAATAAAGGGAGACGAAACATAGGAATGATTGTATCTTCCCCCTTGTAAAACTCTGAAAAATCAATCATTTGAGATGGAATTAAAATCACCTAAATAACAAATAGTTCAATAGAACCAAAACTTTTAACCTATAAAAGTTGGGGGATAAAAGAATATTTTTCTATTCAACAATCCTTTCTAGTTTCTTGCTAGTATCGTTCAACTTCAATTATTCATCCTCTACATCATTCGTTTGGGAAAATCGAAACCTTCAAAAGGACTAACCAGATCATTCATACATACTCAAACACTGCCATTCACACATATACATAGTACTATTTACATGTTTATTTGTGATTTTTTAACAACATTTTTTTCTTAATTATCCCCATACACACAAAAATACATTTATGTGATGATTTTATATATTAAGAAAATATTACCTTTTCTTAATATATAAAAAAAGAGGAGTGAATGATTTGTACAAGCAAAAGTTGTTAAAAAAAGTAACAGTAGCTGGTCTATCATTTGGAATGGTATTTAGTACCGTAGCATCCATTCCTAGTAGTGTTAACGGCGAGACAATCGACACTAGTTCCCTATCAAGTTTGAACGCTCTAAAACACCTGACTGATTCACAGAGAAAAGCGCTAAAAGATTTAGAGTTGAATGACAAGACTGGATTACAGTTGTCTCCATCCATCCACTTAGATACAGATGAGGATATCTCAGTCATAGTGGAGTTTCATCAAAAGCCTGTCAAAGTTGCCCAGCTTCAAGCAAGCTTAAAAGGAGAAGTTTTATCAAAGACAAAAGCTAAAGATAGCATAGCAAAAGAACAAAAGAAATTTAAAGAGGATCTCGGTAAAATATTCGAAGGTGAAAATGATAAGTCTTATGACATTAAATATCATTACACAGAGGCCTTTAACGGCGTAGCGATGACTTTGCCGGCAAACAAAATAGAATCGCTCTTACAAACAGAAGCAGTAAAGACGATTTGGGGTAATGAAGCGGTAAGTATAGAACCACCAAGTACAAAAGAAGTTTCAAGCCTTAATATTTCTACTAAAATGGCCGACAGTAATCCTTACTTAGGAGTTGACCACCTGCATCAAGAAGGCTTAACCGGTGAAGGTCTAAAAATCGGGGTAATCGATACAGGAATTGATTACAACCACCCTGATTTAAAACAGGCCTACAAAGGCGGGTATGACTTTGTCGATAACGATGAAGACCCAATGGAAACAACATATGAGGATTGGGAAAATTCAAGAAAACCAGAAATCTCAAACGGAAACGCCTACTATACTCAACACGGAACCCATGTTTCTGGAATTATTGCTGGTCAAGGGACAAATAAAAGTGACTATGCGACGACAGGAGTCGCTCCAAACGCAGAAATTCATGCGTATAGAGTATTAGGTCCATACGGCAGTGGAATGACTGAAAATGTGCTTAAAGGGATCGATCAGGCAGTTGAAGATGGGATGGACATCATCAACATGTCATTAGGTGCTTCCATTAATGACCCCTATTTCCCAACGAGTGTCGCTGTCAACAACGCCGTTTTGAGCGGAGTCACGACTGTGGTAGCCGCAGGAAATTCAGGAAACGCGGCCTACACTCTAGGATCACCCGCTTCCTCTGCTTTAGCTCTTACAGTCGGTGCCAGTGATACTCCCCTCGATATCGATACATACGAAGGGAAACTTTCTAAAGAATCTGTCGCTCTTCAGTTATTGGGGAGACACTACAGTGATAGAATAGAAGATTTTGAAGGTCAAACACTCCCTATCGTAGAGGTGGGATTAGGTAAACCTGAGGATTATAACGGTAAAGATGTGGAGGGTAAAATTGTTCTCGTCCGTCGTGGAGAAATCACATTTAATGACAAGATCAAATTTGCAAAACTGCATGGTGCTAAAGCGATCTTTATTTACAATAATGAAGGTGAGGGGCAAATCCCATACTTTCTAGGTGAAAACAAAGACTTCATTCCTGCATTCGGTTTGACTAAAAGTGATGGAGAAACTTTACTTGAAGAATTATCGAATTCTAACGAATTTACATTTAATAAAATAGGAACGGTTAAAACAGAAGGAGATCAATTAGCTGATTTCAGTTCAAGAGGTCCATCAAAATTTAATTATGATATCAAACCTGAAGTGACGGCACCGGGAGTTGGTATTCAGTCCACGGTTCCATCTTATATGGTAAACCATGAGGAATCAGAGAATTATGAATATGCCTATCAACGATTATCCGGAACCTCCATGGCATCCCCTCAAGTAGCAGGAATGGCTGCATTACTATTAGAAGCCAATCCAGACCTAAAACCAGAAGACATCAAAACCATTCTTATGAACACCGCGGATCCGTTAAATGGTGATTATAGCGTGTTTGAAGTCGGTGCGGGTAGAGTCGACCCATATGAGGCGATCCATTCTTCTATGAAATTCCAGGTTATCGATGAAACAACCAACATTGCAAACGGTGGAGAAGTGTTGATTGATGAGAAAACAGGTTCTATCGGATTTGGCCTGCAATACAACGACGGGCAAGCGATTCGTGACCAGCGTACCATTGAAGTAAGTAATCATGGAAATGAGAAGAAGACCTTTACTGGTGAGGTTGAATTTACAAACCATTCATTAAATGCCGACCAAAACGGTGTTCAAGTGGTGTTCGATAAGAAAATTTCTGTTAAAGCGGGTAAAACGAAGAAAACCAATGCCTTTGTGATGATCCCTAAAACAGCTGATCAAGGTTTTTATGAAGGATATATCACTTATACGAATGTAAACGATCCTGAAGAATCGTACCAAATTCCATTTTCAATCAGAGTAGCGAAAGAAGGATTCGACTTTTTAGTATTAAATAAGCAAGTATTAACGACCAATCCAGGAAGCTATGTTGGTTCATTTCCGGTTGCCACATTCGGCTTTCAGCTGAATTCAAAGGTAGAACAAGTAGATGTTGTGTTAGCCGATGGCGAAACAGGTGAAGACATTGGTTATGTCGGGTATTTCAATGGCAGCGACCTACAGATTGGTGTCCCTTATGGACTATACGGTTATGGTGGAAATTATTACCCATTCACTGGAGATGAGGATTACCCTATCCATTTAAAAGAAAAATTAGCCGATCAAGGCCATTATAAGCTCAAGTTCATTGCAACAAATGAAAACGGTAAGACCTTTACAGAAAGTGATGACATTTTTGTCGACAATACTACTCCACAAATGAAGACAAGCATTGATGATCAACTTGTTTATGAGTTCGCTGAAGGGCAACAAACGTATCCGATAACCGGAACCTTGATTGACAAAGAAGTGGATGCTATTCAAGCTGCCGGAATTGATATTAGTCAAACAGACAATTTCGCATATGAATATTTGTACAACATGTTTCCAGATAATCTGATCCGTCCAAATGCAGATGGAACATTTGAAAAGGAAATTCCCCTTGTCAGACCTACCAACAATTTGGCACGATTAGAAGGCTTCGATGCTGCTACCAACAAGACAGAAAGAAAGACTTATCATTTTGTTCCAGAAGGCACTCCCTATATGACCGGAACCTATGATCAAAAGTCTGCGAAGCCGGGAGACATTGTTACGTTTACAATGACTGCAAACAACGTAAAACAATTAAAAGAAGCGAAATTCACTTTCTACTATATTGATTCAATGGAAATCCTGGATATAAAGAAAAACGCTGCTTTATCCGATTATGACGTTGACCTACAAACCGATTTGTCGATTGGATCCTTTTCCAACGCAAAAATAGATCTTACCCTGAATGAGGATCAAGAAATAAACGGGGATATTCCTATGTTAGATGTCACCTTTAAAGTGACTGATAATAAATGGACCAATTTCGCAGGCTTTAACTCTACTAGCAACAGATACATTGACGCCAATGGTAAAACGGTACCTGCCCAAGGATACATTGAAGGTTTGAAATTACTGAATCAAACTGGAATTATTACTGGAGGCTTTGTAGGACAAGGATTCTTAAAACCTGATACGTCCATTGATTTCTCAAGGGATTATACACAGGTTGGCGCTTCAGTTGAGCTGGTTAGTCCGGATGGAACAGAATACACGACTGATATTAGTACTCGTGGATTCTTCCGATACGATAACATTCCAGTTAACCCTGAGCCATATACTCTCAAGGTAAACATACCTGGTCACTTCCCTTATTATGAAAAGATTATGGTCAATACAGAGGAAGATGGACAACTCACAGGAACGTTAACTAACACTACTGCCTTCACTTATGCAGGGGACGTGAATCAAGACGATGTCATTGATATCTTTGATGCCCTGTATTTAAAAGAAAAATGGCAGTCCGATGATCGTTCGTCAGACATTAATGATGATGGCATTGTCGATCAAAAAGATTGGAGTTATGTCGAAACGAATTATCTTATGCGTAATCATACATTGGATGAGTTAAAAGATGTTGTTAAAAACGATCAAGGGATGACACTTGATAAAGTGAAAAAGGAATTAGGAATGACAAACTAAATCAAAGGCGTTTATGAAGAATTTGTTGTTTGCAAAATAGTGAGTAGCAGTTGAATTTTTCAATAAATGTCTAGTTCTGAAGGAACCGTACTCATGTTCAGGATGTTCACGAGTACGGTTGTTTTTTTATCGATCCCTTCTCCCATTACCTAAGGATCAACCTGTTTCAACCCTTCCAATTGTAATCAACGCCTATATTGTTATCTCCTATTTCCTTCCCTTAATAACAGGCAATAGTTCTCATCATGTTGGGGTGTTGCATGGGTTCTATATTCCCAGAAAGCCAATAAACATTTTTTGAACCTTTCAATATTCCCTATTCTCATTGATGATTCGGCTACTTCCAATAATACGTTCAACCCTCTATCATACTGGTTGCTTTTACATTGAAACAATGCAAATGCGTAGCGAAAATCCAGATACCGTTTCTCTTTTAACCATGGCTCCTTACTTACAGCCATATCTTGAATCACATGACTGAACCTTTCCATCAAGGTCTTTGCATCCTCTATCCGATTTAAGTGAACGTATGTCTCGAAAATTCGCGGTAAGCCTGCATACACATCATCCCTTTTTTCCAACCATGAGAGATATTCATCGGCATAGTCCAACTTTCCAAAATCCAATAAGGCTGCATAGCGGTTTCCCACAGCTGTTTCTGCGTAGTAGTTGTTCACTTGTGAATATTGATCGATCAAACTTAACACTTTTTCAAGAGTGGCACCTAATCTGGAAAGAGCGAAACCCTTATACATGAGAGCCCGTCCATAATATTCCCCTTCATCCGCCATTTTTTCCAGTTTTTCTGCATAATTCAGGACCTGTCTCCAATCTTCACGTCGATAGTAATCTGCCATTATCCACATATAGGCTTCCTTTCTAATGTCAACAGGCATGTAGGCTAGTTGGTCTAACAATTGAGACAGAGCATGCTGCCCTTTGTCTGTTCCTTTTACGATATAAAACCTTCTGAAATAGCTTACGGCTACTTTTTCTGAGAATCGATCTGATTCGCTCTCGATCAACACTTCATAGAGAGGGAGGGCCTGCTTTCCCTTACCTTCTTCAAAAAGTTTTTCTGCAACGGAAAATATATATAATAAATTTTTCTTTCTTATCGTTTTAGACCGTTCTTCCAACATGATATCTACCATTTTATTGGAATACTTCTCATACCCTTCAGCAGCACACTTATACAAGAACTGGACACTTCTTCGTTTGTCCACCCGTTTTCCTTCATTTAAGCATTCCTCCAAATAGTATGGATAAAGGGTGCCTTCTGATTCGCCAAATGCAGCTGTCATTGCATCCAGGTTTTGAAGTGAAAGGGGCTGTCTGTGGTTAAGAATGCGACTGATCTCGCTTATATGAATACCTGTAATCTTCGAAAGTTCTGTTTTATTCCAATTTTTCTTTTCCATATACTTTTGAATTTCTTGATAGAGAGCTGCATTCATTTAATTCACCCGTTCCTTTGATGTAACCAAATGGAGTTCATGGTAACGATGGATTTGTGAAAGGAAAGATTTGATAGAATTTTTCAAAAATATTATCCCATCAAATTCAATTATAATCAAAGGAAAAAGATAGAAAGAGTTCAGTACTGTATATGCTTTGATGTACGCTACAGGATGTTCTTTCAAGTGAGGTTTCTTATTGTTATTATCCTTTCAATTATGGAGTGAATGTTGTATGCATAAAGGAAAAATCATTAAGTTTTATCGCCAAAAAGCTAAATTGACACAGGAACAGCTTGGATATGGGATCTGCTCAAATACTCATGTTAGCAAAATTGAACAGGGGAAGACAGATTATTCTTCAGAAATTACCTTGTTATTTTCTAAACGGCTCGGGATTGATGTAGAAGAGGAATTCATCCGGTATAAAAACATCAAGAGGCTCCTTCAATGCTGGCATGATTCAATGATAAGGCAGAGAGATAAAGAAATAGAAACACTTAAAAACAAACTGGAGAAAGAACCATTAATAAAAATCAGTGACTATCAAATCCTTTATGAACTGCTGAATGCAAGATACCACTTACTGCATCAAGACTTGAAACCGGCAGACAAAATCCTCAAAGAGATCAAAAAGAAGTATAAGCATTTACCACCTTATGAAAGTAACTTATTGAATCATTTATCAGGCATTTATTACTTATCTAAAAAGGATATAGTAAAAGCCTTTGAGACCTTAGTATCTATTAACATCGAAGATTACAAGAATGAAGAATATTATTTAACGTTAGCTACTGCCTATCTTGCGGCAGGATCAAGGGTAATGGCCTATTACTATGCAGAAAAATCATTGCGTTCTTTCATCAATAACAATAATGTCCTTAAAATTATTGATGCTGAAATGATTATGTTAATAACACGGGAAAGTGATGGATGTCGTGATTTCCAACTGAAAGTCGAGGAATACGAGGCTCTACTTCATACTTGCGATCTGTGTCATGCTTATGAAAAGAAAGCACGGGTGCTCCATAACTTAGCCTATGAATTCTATAATCGAAACGAATATGAAACTGCTAAACGACTGTATGAACAATCCATGGATCTGAAGGAAAAAAAATCCTCCTTTTATTTAACCTCCCTGGAAGGATTCATCCGGAGCTGCCTTGATGGTAACCTAATGGCGAAAAAAGAATTGGAGAAGCTGGTATATGAGGGATTATCCCTTGCACGGGAAATGAAGGAATATATATATTCGATCAGCTTCAAACTTCTTCTCCATTTAATCAACCATCATCACACTGAATATTTTAACTACCTTATCACTAACGCCCTTCCATACTTTAAACAGTCTGGATATGTATCTTTATTAAAACAATACGAAAAAGAACTTTTTCATTATTACGTAAAAAAAGATGAAAAGAGTAAAGCTCTTGAGCTGGCGTCAAAAGTATTGGCTGATTAATTAAATAATGGAAACGTCATAAAAGAATGCCAGGAGTTTGCCCCTGGCATTTTTATTTTGTTCACTATTCTCTTGTTTCAAGACCAATTGAATGGAATAACTTTTCCAACGTAACCTTTCCTTGTTTTTCCTTTGGCTTTTTATTCTCTTTGACATCAGGTCCTTTTTCCAGGAAGTTTTTCTCGATCAAACGAAGATCTGATTCATCTACTTTGCCGTCTTGATTAAGGTCGCCCTTGTTTACCCCGAGATTTTCTTTCCCGTATGAGAACACTGAGATAATCGCATCTCTGATATCAATCATCTCATCTCCTGTTACATCACCAGCTGGGGACTTGTCCATAGTTGCGTACATTCGCACACCTGCCATTTCTCCATCGACGTTTCTCACTAGTTTTGTCGTAAACTTGCTAGTGAGATGACCTGGTATGTCTACGTAAATTTCATATTCATTTTCTGATAACGGAAGGTCATCGATTGTAAAGTATCCAGTATCGAAAATCTCAGACGCTTCAAAGGTTTTACCATCTGAAGCTTTTGCATATACTTTCGCTCCAAGTTTAGAGTAGTCAGCAGAATGATCCAACTGCCCATTATCTTTTAAGAAAGCTTCAGGTTGGATATTTCCATTCACAATAGAATGGCCAGCCAGAATTCTAAATGACTCGTCATTAATTACACGAATAATAGTTGGGTTAGAATCTGAAGTTTTCTTATACTTAAAGGAACTCGTATCAAATGTTATGTTTTCTTGAGCATAGTACTCATCATTGATGACTTTAAATGTGACATCCAAGAATGGAATATCTTTATCGATCGTTAAGTTATTCTGATGAATTGAAGCCCCTACTTTAACGTTCCCAGCATTTAATGTTGGCTCATTCAGGTTTACTTCTACACCTTTTTGATCGGCATATTTTTTAAATGTATCATTGACTTTTACATTTTTAAATTCAAGTAAATCTTTATAGTAAGGTACGCTGAATTCACCGGAGGCGAGCTGCTTAACATTGTTTAAATTCAAAGTCATTGTAATTTCGTCACCCAGACGGACCTTCTCTTTGTCATAACTAGGAACAGCATATTCCGTTCCTTCTCTTATGAACATGTATTTATTTATACCTTCTGGATATCCTTCTGATGCTGTCGCATTATCAAATACAAACAAGTTGGAATCTAAATATGACATCTGGTCCATTCTTTCCTTCGATGCAGGAAATCTAAAGTTCCCTTCCCCATCTACATTAAGAAAATAATGGTTATAGAACGAGTATTCATACCAAAGTACACCATTCCTGGACTGATCAATGTTCACCCCTTTTTCTTTAAGGGCATCGACAGTTGAATCATATACATTTCCATGTACCCATACCGCAGGTCCTTCTAACCCTTCTTCTTCTGTAAACATCGAATCATTAACTTCATAAAGACCAGGCTCCATGTCAAGTTCCACTTTCGGAGGCGTATTGTCAATCATGAAAATTGCGTCTTTACTGTGTGGTTTACCTTGCTCATCGTACCCAATCATTTCGAACAAATAATCTCCTTCAGGCAGTTTCACCTTTTTATCAGAAATTGGGTTTGAAGGATCGTTGGTGAATGGGTACACCTCTCCCTTAACAAATTGACTCCCAAAATAGTCAATGCCCGTCAATAAATGACTTGCATTAATGGTTCCAATTAATCCGACTGGTTCTCCAGATTTTCCATCTTTCACTAACATATCAATGGTCTTTAATGGACTTGATAATTTGACGATTACATTGGTATATGGAGTCGTATACGGATGCAACTTCGATGTATCATTCGTTATCATCGGTCTTGTCAATTCCATCTTCTCTAGTCCTTTATCTGCCACACGGACTGAAAAAGGTATTTGGTAGTGCTCTTTTTCATTTTTCGGATTTACAAGGTGAATATATCCTTCATACCTTCCGAATTCCGCACTGTCTGAAACAAGAATTGTCGGCTCAATTTCTGCAGATTTACCCGCTTCGATCCTAACTGAATGTTGAAGCTCCACTTCTACGCCGTTTTTGCCGGCATCTTGAATTTCTCCCTTAGCTGGTAAAAATTCAACCGTAGTGGTAAATTCCTTTGCATCTTCTTCATTGAGGTTTCGAATAACCACTTTTCTGCTGTCTTCTACTTGTTCACCATCCTGAATATAGTGACTTCCGAAAGCAATTGAACCCGTTTCTTCATCGATTTCGACAAAGTTTCCATCTTGTTCATGCAGCGTTTTGTCCAGAACCTTAATCAATATATCAGAATGGACTGCCTCATGGACATCAATTCTCCCTGCGCCAACTTCATTGACTGAATACTCACCATTCATTTCATCAGCCGTATTCATTAATGCTTCCTTAACCTCAAAAGGTGTATATTCGGGATGTGCTTGTAAGATGAGTGCTGCTGCGCCTGCTACGTGAGGCGATGCCATTGATGTACCACTGAGACGGCCAAATGCCGTATCATAATTTTCTCCATCTTGGGGGTCATTGATAAACTCAGGTAGGGTCGAGAAGATCGCTACGCCTGGTGCTGTGACATCTGGTTTAATGTCATCATTCCCGTTAGCAGGTCCTCTGGAACTGAATTCCGCTAAGTGATCACCTTCCGTCTTGATGCTGCCTAATGTCTCAAAGGTGATTTCTGATTGTGATTTAAGTTGTTCACCAGCAGCCTTGGATATGCGGAAAGCAGGAATATAATTAGTACCTTCCCCTATATAAGCTTCTATTTCACCATCTACGTTATTATAAACAATCGCTGCTTTTGCACCTGCAGCTCGTGCATTTTGTACTTTTTCATCGAACGTAATCGATCCACGTTCAATAAGCGCTACCTTACCAGTCACATCTTTATTAGTAAAATCGCCTTTTGTACCTATCCCTGCATCTACAATTGGAAGGGTCATATTCTGGAGGTCTTCCAATTGATCTGTATAATTTCGGGCTAACAGCTTCATATCCACTATTTCTTGGTTTCCAACATTGGCACTAATTGTCGGGATTGTTAATGACACATCGCTAGCTCCTACTGTTATCCCAAAGGCAGCTGCTCCTGGAGATCCCAGTGTTTTTTCACCAGGTCCTGCGTTTCCTGAAGCAACGACCGCAACAACACCTGAAAGCATCGCATTGTTAATCGCTATAGACGTTGGATTAAGAGGGTCATTGACATCCGAACCCAGGGACAGGTTGATCACATCCATACCATCTGTTACAGCCTTCTCAATTCCTGCCATGACCGCGGCATTCGATCCACTTCCATATGGACCCAATACCCGGTAAGCGTAGAGATCAACTCCAGGGGCTACCCCCTCAACAGAAGAGGCCGAGCTGTTTTCCTTTTGGCCTGCAATGGATCCGGCTACATGAGTTCCATGGTATGTATAATAACTAGAACCATTGTATTCAGGCTTCCCGGAATCCTTCCAGTCTTTAAGAGTCGTCTCCATGGGATCCGAGTCATTATCGACAAAATCATATCCGCCTTTATATGCACCTCTTAAATCTGGATGATTATAGTCAACGCCAGTATCAATGACCCCTACTTTAACCCCTGTCCCCGTAATGTTCTCTTGATGAAGCTTGTCTGCACCGATTTGAGGAAGGCTGTCATCGACCTTTGATGGTATACCCGAGTTCATCTCTTTTACCTCTTGCGGAAGGTCAAGGTTTATTCCATTATCCTTCCAAATACGCTTAACGACTCCAGTACTGAGCAACTCTTGCACAGCCCTTCCTGGTATTTCCATCGCTACCCCATTGAATGACTCATGGTATTCTCTGGTAACTTTGGCATCGTTCATATTTTCTTCATTCGGTCTATTCAGTTTTTTGGTTTTTTTCCATTCTCTTTTAAACGTGTCATGCTCAAGTTTTGCTTTATCTTTAGCAGCAGAAAGAGACATTCTTTTCCCTTTAACAGCTTCTTTTGCTACCTGAACCTCTGGGGGAGCTTGATTAAATTCAACGATTACCTTTACCATTTCAGAACTGTTTTGATTGATATCCGGTGAAATGGTGAACCCTGGTGATGTTTCCAATTGTTTCAATGCCTTCCTTTGCTGATCAGTTAAATTTATCAGCGTTCGCTCTATTGTTTTCTGTTTATTCTGAATATCACTCTCAGCAATAGCCCCAGATGGCGCTCCTGCGGAAACTAGCAAACTAGCAATTAACGTCCCCTTAAATATAGGTTTGAGCTTTCTTCTATTCATATCGTTCCCCCTGATCGTGATTATTTGTTAAACACTACTATTACACCTGTTAACAAGTGATTGTTCCAAAACGAATGGGTACCCTATCTCAAAGTTTAAATAAACTACTATGTAGCAGCAATGGGGGGAATTGTGCTATAACATCAAGCCTTTTCGGATAAAAGGTTCAATAGATGACATTTGATCTTACATCAACAGATCATTTTGCAGTTAAAAAGGTTCAGTAGACTTCAAAGATATGATTCCTATTTAAGTAGACGTGTGAAAAGGCTTGTTCCTTGAACAGCACGGTAGTAACGTAAAAGATAGCCTATACTAAACAAGGATATTTATAAGATACTCTCTAAGGCAGTAATACATATCATATTTCCTGGTAGGATAGTAGTAGGAAAAAGGACCAACAATCCCCTATAAAATTCCCTTCCCCTTTGATACAACCTTATGTTTTGTTTGAAAATAAAAGAATAATTCTGCGGCGCATTTTCGATCACTTTAAAAAATTACAACTGTAAACACTAATGCTTTCTTTCTAGTATTCTACTTGAACTGTCGTTCATTCTTCCCGCAAGATGTTTTTCTCCCATCAAAAAAGCAACGGCCAATGGCCGTTGCTCTCTTCTTTTCCTTACTGAATATTTAATTCCTCCAGCACACTTTCTAATGTTTGTCCATTTTGTTTTTTCAGAGGTTCTGGAGAGTTATCCATCCAAGGATTTTGCATTAAATAATTGTTGATGACAAATTGCATATCCTTTACGTCTACTACTCCATCGAAGTTAATATCTGCTTCGCGTTTGTCTGTGTTCCAATTTGATTGAATGGAAAGTGCGTCTTTCACATCAATTACATGATCTTGGTTCACATCTCCCGCATGTGCAGGTTCAGGAAAGATTGCTTTCGCGTATGGTTTCAATTCTCCATTTTCTTCCAATCCGACTGTGAAGGTTTTCTTCACCTTGAAATGTCCCGGCACCTCTACTTCGAAAGTGAATGGTTTATCCGTTAGTGGTAGTTTAGCTAAGAAGAAATCAGTATTCACCTCTCTACTTCCAAAATCGGTTGCATATTCTTTTCCCGCTTCATCTGTTACTCTCACTTTCGCGCCAGCTTTAACATAATCAAAGTTTTTTATTGGCTCAGTTAGCACCCAAGGATTCTTAAATGCTTCCGGAAATACATGAGATTTCAAAATGGAATACGTCCGTTCCACATGATAGGGAATACTAATACCCGTTGCGGAATTCATCTTATCATCTGTATTGGTGTACGTACCATTGAATTGTGTTAAGCCCATATCCCCTAAGCCAGAATCCTCTTTCACTTTGTATGTGAGATCTACCATTGGAACCTTGCCTGATTGCCCCGTTTGTGCGGCATCACCGGTTAATGTCGCGGTAATGGTGGTTTCTGTTCTCTTCTGTCCGTCTATGGTTACCTCTGTATTCTCTGTTTTAATATCCACTTTTCCATCCAATGTCGTGTGTGGTGTAATGCTTTGGGTGACGACGTTCAATGGATTTACGAAGGAATATACGGCTTGCTTCATGTTTGTCATATTGTTCATCGAAAGTGTAACCGTCACAGTATCGCCCGCTGTTACTTTCTTTTTGTCTGGAATAGCTGTTCCGTACTGAGTACCTTGTTTCACATAATATACCTGTTTATAACTAGAATAGTTTTGCACTGTTGCAAAGTTTTCTGCATACATTTTCACCGGAAGCACTGGTACACCTGGGATCAGTGTGAGCTCCGTCGAAAATTTCCCGTCAGTGTCTAATGGAACTTCAGTGCTGTATCTACCAAACTGATAGACAAATTTATTATTGGCTTGAGACACATCCATACCGCCTGATTTCATTTCTTCAATCCCTGGATCGTAAACCGAACCTGTTAATGGTACCGTTGTTTGATCCGGACTATATTCTACTATACCAGAGTCCACGTTGAGATCGAGGGTAGGCTGCGTAACGCTATAGTAAACCGGTGCATCTGACGTAAAGGTTTCCCCTTTATCATTTGTCCCTACCATCCTGATTTTGTACAATCCTGGCTCGGTTTGTTCCTTATCATACGCGATTGGCTGATCTGGATTTCCCGTTAACGGGTGGTAATATCCTTCATTCAGCACACCCCTTAGATAATATTCAATATTTTCATCTGCACCCATACCGTCAAATGAACCAAGAAAACCGATTTCTTTATTCGTTTTTGGATTAATAAGGAAGAGATCCATCGAACGCATATGAGATTTCAATTGGAAGTTAAGGCCAACTGACCATCGGATACCATTATAACCAGCCTCGACAGCGGTCGTAAATGCAGGAGGATTTACCTCAATATGGTCAATGCCCTCTTCTGCCGTATGAATACCAAATGGAACTCGATACGTTTCATTCGGATTGTCTTTATTCGTGTACACCACATAGCCTTCATAGTTTCCTAATTCGGCCGTTTTCGGAACTAACATTGTTACTGCGGTTTTCTTTTTCTTACCTGCCTTCACTTTCAATGTTTCTTTTGTCTCCACCGTTACACCGTTAGCAGTCGCATCCTTGGCTACATGAGAATAATCCCCCTCGAATCTTTCCTCAAGTGTTTGGAACTCGACTTTCACATCGTAGGTTTTCGTTTCTTTGCTGTTGTTGTAGAGCGTGACAGAACGGGTCTCTCTTAAATGCTTTCCATCTGGAGCATGCGCGCCAAAGCTTAAGGCACCGGTCGTGTCTTTAATCGTATGGATTCCCTCATCTGCAAGAGTCTTGGCTCCTCCATCACTCGTTTCCGTCTCGTCATTTACTTGAATGTTTGTTTGAGCATGAATCGCTTTATACGGATTTACACGTCCTGCACCTACTTCAAATACACTATATTCTCCATTTAATGGATCCGCTGTGTTCATGAGCGTTGTTTTGATCTCGGCAGGTGTCATGTCGGGATTCGCTTGTTTCAAAAGTGCGGCAACCCCTGCTACATTTGGCGAAGCCATGGATGTACCGGATAAACGTTCATAAGCACTTTTGTAATTCCCGATTTGATCTTCTCCATGCATATAGGATGGTACCGTAGATAAGACCGACACTCCAGGTGCAGTAACTTCAGGCTTTATATCATATAAGACGCGGGATGGACCCCGTGAGCTGAAGTCAGCTAATACGTCCCCTCCGGTCACAACCGGTTCACCCAATTCATCAAAGGAAAACGTCGCACTACCGGAAGTTAACGCTTGCTTCATTGCAGTCCCTTGCTCACTGTTTAGAAAAAATACAGGGATGGAGTCAAAACTTTCTCCTAAATAAACATCTTCCAGTGGGTAGGCGTTGTATAAAAGAAGGGCCTTCGCTCCTCCTTTTTTCGCGTTATTTATCATAGATCTGAGATCAATATATCCGCGTGTATCAAGGATAATTTTTCCGTTTACATCTTTGTCAATAAATGAACCGTTTTTTCCATCAACAATAGGCAAATTTTGACCTTTTAATTCTTCTATTTTATCTTCGAATCCTCTGGCAATCAGCTTTAAGTCCGCTGATACAGTTGTATCGGCATGAAGCGTTCCATTAAATGTTGGAATCGTGACAGATGTGTCACTTGCCCCGACAGTAAGGGCCAATGGTGAAGTACCAGGTGAGCCAAGTGTATACATTCCGTTTCCGGAGTTACCCGCTGACACCACCGCGGTTACGCCAGCAAGCACGGCATTGTTAACGGCAATACTAGTTACATACAATGGGTCGTTGTAATTGGCGCCAAGGGACATGTTAATTACATCCATACCGTCTTCCACTCCCTGGTCAATCCCGGCTAATATCGCCCCGGTGCTGCCTGTACCGTTAGGACCTAACACACGATATGCATAAATTTCAGCATCGGGTGCTACGCCCGTTACTGCATAATCTGATTCGTTTGTACCTTGTCCGGCTATAATTCCCGCCACATGCGTTCCATGCTCCGTATAATATGTCTGTGCAGCCCATGGTTTTCCTGCTTCTACCCAATCGTCATACGTTGTTTCCATCGGATCATTATCGTTATCCACGAAATCATATCCGCCTTCGTAGGCATCTTTTAAATCAGGATGGTTGTAGTCAATTCCTGTATCCAGAATCCCGACTTTCACGCCTTCTCCCGTGAATCCTTCGTGATGAAGCTTTTCGATGCCGGGAAAAGTGACATTCGAGTGCGTTTCGGCTTTCTCCCCGGATTCATGTTCAGTGACAGGAGGTTCAATATGTACTTCCTTATCGCTCCAAACAGCCTTTACAGCTTTAGAATCAAGCAGTGCTTTTGCTTTGTTGGCAGGGATGGTCATCGACACACCATTAAATGCATGTTTGTAGGACTGCTTGATCTTAAATGATGATTTCTTTTGTTTTAATTCATTTTTAAAAATCGTTTGAAGATCCTTGTGAAAGGTTTCATGAGCTGCATTTACTTTTTCTTTTGCTTCCGTCTTAGACAGTTTTTTTCCTTCTAACTCTGCTTCCAGTACCGCTGTCTTTTCCGGCTTGTCCTTGAATTCAACAATGACCGAAATGGAATCGTCACTCTTTTGATCTACCTCAGAAGATAGCTGCAGCCCTCCTTGGTCATTCGTTTGTAATTGTTTAATCGCTTGACGCTGCTCTGGAGTAAGATTCGCCAGCACTTGTTCAATGCCTGAAGATGACTTTGCTTGAACATTGTGTGTAAGAGAGGCTGGTGTAAAACTGCTGCCTACTAGACCAGCACTCAGTGCCAACATTGTTACATTTTTAGTAATCCGCTTTTTCATCCGTCAATTCCCTTCTTTCTTATCTGTTGATATATTCATACTATTTGAATTTGATAGAATGTAACTTTTGCGAAATTTCATCAAATTCAGTTTTTTATACAAGGAATTTTAGTTTGGCAAATAAAGATTACCCTATGTCGGTTTACCTAAGGTGCTATGGACATATGACTTATGGAATAACCGGGATTAATTAGTTGATACATTCAAAGCAAGTAGAAATACCAATGATGGGCAATATTTGAGGTTCTGTTCCTTGAGGTAAGAGGCTATAGTATCTCATCAACCTAAAGTCGTTTTACACGAAGAAAAGCCAAGAACGTCATATGTTCTTGGCCCTTCTCATTAGTTAGTGTTTAACTGTAATCTTCTTCTTCTCAGACGTCAGCGATAATCCTGTTTCATCTGTTCCTGTCACGGTCACATAATAGTCACCGTCCGGATATTCAGCAGCAGCATACCATTTTAACCCATATATCGAATGTTCATTTTCAATATCGGCATACTCGATCACTTCGCCTGCTGAATTAGAAATCTCTATATGCCAATCTATTCGTTTATAGCCAAAGATTAAGATGGAAGCCGGTTTCGTTTCATTCACATTGGATCGTGAAACATTCCAATAATTGATAAATGGATCTGCATTCAGCAATTCCTCATTTCCAGTATAACCAACACCAACATTTTGGAGAGCATCTATGGCTGAAATCATGACAATTTCAGGCTTTTTGTCGGTAATGTACTCATTTGCATCACTGTATACGCTTTTACGACTACCGCCATTTACCCAGATGAAATTTCCGACATGTTTCGTTCCTTCTTCTGTGACACCCCACGTAATTTTATACTTCCCATCCGTTTGTTCTGTAATCTTGATATTTTTAACAACAGGCGCAACAGAATCCAGTTTAAACGGAATCTTCGTTTGTTGAGGCTCTGCTCCCTCATAATTCAATGTACTCTCATACACATACGTATAGTTCCCGTCAGGAAGGTGGTTCCCGCCGTCATCTTTCCCACTCCAGAACATCCCATCGAACTTATAAGAGTAATTTCCATAGCCCATAATGTTCTTTCTGAATGGGTACGGGCTGCCATCTTCCGTAAATTCACCGAAATTCGTGATGTTGGCAACAGTTTTTCCATTCTCATCCTCTACCTTCAGAGACATTTCTTTCAAATTACGAAACGCAGTGAAGGAAGGATATATACCTGACGCAACCGCATTCTTAGAATATCCAATTTTATTTGGATCAAATGTTCCTTTGGAAGTATCATACCCCATAGGCAACTCCATTACGTCATTCCAAAGAACGGTATATCCTAAGTATGGGTCTCCATTCACCGGACTCACATCAATATTATTAAGGGAATCCCAATCACCGTAATATCCCATGAAAGGCATCGTTAAAGTTGCTAAATCTTTTACAGAACTGCCTTTAGGAACAAAGCGGACAAACCCTTCAACAAAACGACCTTCACTTAACCCTTCCGGGAGTGTGACAGAGATCTTCACTTCGCCATCACGACGTGGTTTGTATTGAATTTTCTTGTCCCCCATCTGTTTTCCGTTGATTTTCACGACCGCTCCCTCTATCGGTATCGAATGTAAAGTTAGATATTCTCTTTCTACATCGCCATATGTCTTCTTCTCTGTCTCATCCATTAACAGATCTACTACGATTTCATATTGGTCATTGGCTTTTTCAAGCTTTTTTGCCAAGGGCTCTACATCCAATGTGAAATCGAACGTTCTGTCCACTTCCTTTAACGCAACGGATGCAGCCTTTTCCAAAGGGGCACCTACATGTTCCACAAGGTAAGGAGATTTAATCGCTTGTTCAATCTTCATCAAACCTGAACCTTGACGTCTTGGTGAGTATAAGGAATTTTCATCGTCGGGATTCGTTAACACCTGGGACGTGTTCATTAATGCATTCTTCGCTTTTAAGACCGTTTCTTCATTTTTTGGTAAACCTAACTCCTCGTAATACTTCTCAAGAAGTAAAGCCGCTCCAGCTGCTACGTGTGGAGTTGCCATGGAAGTTCCACTCATGGTTTCATATTCGTTATTCAATACTGTCGAGCTGATCTTTCCTCCAGGAGCTGTGATTTCTGGTTTAAAGCTTAAATCCGTTGGTGAACCATAAGAAGAGAATGAAGACATCGGTTCTGTTGTCGGGTTTTGTACCCAAACACCTTCATCTGACAGTTGCACTGAAATCTTCTCACCGCTTTGTAATCGTTCAATTAATTGATCTCCTTCTGTATGTCCAGTCGTAACGGCTGGAATGGTGTATCTTGAGAAATTTAAATTTGCATAAGATGGATATTTATCCGGTGGAATGACGATTAGTCCGACCGCCCCTTTTTTTGCTGAGTCATATTGAAGAGTCGAATAAATAGCATACGATTTTGCAGGTTTTGCAACCACGATCTTCCCTTCTAGATCCAAACCATCCAGATGGCTGCCAAATCCTTCACCGGCGAAAATCAATTCGTAATCTTGACTGGCTTCGAGTTCATCACTAAGCTTTTTGGAACTGGATTGTGCTTGATATCCAAGCTGACTTCCATCATTCAAACTGAAAGCATCTACACTCATCTGATCATTCTCTGATGAAGCAACCTGCAGTGCGGATGGTGTTACACCAGGGTCGCCAACAAGACCGATATCAGGATTTTTGGCCAAAGGTAATTGTGACCTTTCCAGCAAGTTTTGTTTTGTACTATAAGAAGCGTTACCTGCCGCAGCTACGACTAACACCCCATGTTCTGTTGCATATTGAATGGCACGTTGTACCGGATCATTCGGGTCTACGCTTCCTGCGTCAGATCCCAGACTTAAATTGATGACATCAGACCCAAACTCCACCGCATGATAGATTCCAGCTACAATATCATCGTCATACGCACCACTTCTGCTATCAGAGAATACTTTTTCGGCCAATAGCTGTACATCCGGTGCCACTCCCATCGCCTTTTTCTGGGAATCTTCGTATGCCCCGACAATTCCTGCTACGTGGGTTCCGTGGGAATTACTTGCAGGAATGACATTGGTGTCTTTATCTGCCCAGTCATAGCCTGTTGGTACCTTATCTGTATACCAAACATCATTTACTTCTGTTTCATTCAGTTTCGCTTGAATATTCTCTTCATTATACTTTGCTTTTTTCTTCCCTTTTTCGGAAAGTTTCAGTGCCTCATGCTCATAATCGATTCCTGAGTCAACGATTGCAACGAGCATTCCGTCACCGCTGTAATTGTATTTTGTCCACACATTCATGGCTTCCACAAGTTCATTGCTCTTTACATCCATATGTTCATACGTTTTCGCGATGCGGATATCCTTTACTCCGTCTACCACTTTGATCTTTTCCGCTTCCTTCATCGTCGTTTCCATACTAAATCCGTAAAAGCCTGTGTGATATGTATGGATCACTTTCGAAGAACCATCTCTTTTTTTCATAAACGTATTCTTTACTTGTTCTACCTGCTTTTCAGGCAAGGATTTTGCCTTTTCATTTACATCGACTTCGACAATTAAACGAACTTTTTCATTTGGATCAATAGAAGTCCCATCCTGTCCATATAATGGATGGTTTCCACTATCTTCAACTAAATCAGCCATAGGAAGTTCTGCTTCTTGTGTTTTTGGAATAGCCGATTGTCCATCTTTTGAAAAATGGAATTCCGCACCAACGGGTGTTACAAAGCTGCTTAATAGTAAAACGAACATTAATACAATAGATAACCTACTTTTCAAAGAACCCTTCATCTTCTCACCCTTTTGTATAATTTTCATTCTTTACTACACATGATGAAGAATCCTAGAAGTAGATTAGGATTATGCTATAGTACAGCATAATACCTAGCCAATCACGTAATATTGCTATTTGATGGATGCGCCAACTATCAGTAGAAGACATGGATAACAGATACATGTCGCCTATACCTTTGTGTCTAACTTCCTCCTCCCTTTTCTATTAATCAAGAAATAGTGAGCACCTCTTATACTCGTTCTACTGAAACTAAAAATTTCCTATTGGGGGAAATAAAGAGAAAGTTTTATAAAATAATAGGAACTTTATCCTTGAATGCTTCATAAAATGTTTGTATTTGACCTGTTAAAAGTGATAAAAGAATGGAAAAATAATTTTTCATTGGGAAAAAAACTCGAATCATTGAGGAAATTGAAAAATGATAGGATGAAGGATCAATTTATGATCAATAAGTCACTGATTTTTTGATAAAAGATCCAACTAAAAAAAACCCTACTATTTCTTCACAATGAACATTTGTAATCTATAATAAGTAATAGATAAAAGGGGAAGAATGGTGCTTGTACTCGTTCATGAAAAATGAATTCATTTTCACTCTACTCAAATTCCTGGAGGGAATACATATGACCACTATTATTGACAAATTAAAATTAACCAAATATAAAAATATGGCTGTCCTTCATCAGCCTGAAGATTATACGATCTTTACAGGCATGCCGACGTCTCTTTCTGAGAATCACGATGCTATCTTTATATTTGTTAAAACGATTGATGAAATGGAGGAATATTTAAACAAGATCCTTCAGAATGAAAAAGTCCTGCTTCCAAAAGGGTACTTATTTTTCGCCTATCCTAAAAAAGGGAATACTCGATTTGACACCTATATTCACCGTGATGAGATGTTTCCGGCATTAAACGTTGGAGAAAATGGTTATATCGGAAATAGTGATATAAAGTTTTCGCGTATGGTAAGTATGGACGATGTCTTTACGGTTGTCGGCATGAAACGTGAAAAGAAAAAAGTAGCCAAGACGCCTGCTTCAAGTCAATGTGTTGCAGATTATGAGGAGAATGTAAAGGATGTTGAAACATTACTAAAAGACCATCCGGCAGAGTTAAAATTTTATCAAAACCTGACTCCTGGTTATCAAAAAGACTGGGCGAGGCAAATCTTTTCGGCTAAACAGCAATCCACACGTGACAAAAGAACCCATCAGATGATTGAAATCTTGTCTGAAGGATATAAGACGCTGGATTTATATCGTAGAAAAAAGAAGTAGGGAAAAAAGAATCGAGTGAGTCGACTTTGTCATTCACTCGATTTTCCCTATCTTCTTTAAGATGACGAAACCCTGCTTTTTTCATGTCCTCAATTTCTTTGTCAAAGATTGAAACCAATTCTTCCATTTCTAAGGTATAAGTGTTTAAATGTATCACTTGTTCGAAAATTGGATTGGACTGTTTAATACATTAGATAAAGCCATGTACTTAGCACAATTTTCCCACAAGAAAAGAGATGCCCTTAGGACACCTCTTTTCTATTTTATTTCTCCAATTCAAGGCCAATTGAACGGAATAATTTTTCCAGAGTCACCTTGCCATGTTTTTCTTTAGGTATTTTATTCTTTTTAGCATCTGGACCTTTTTCTAAGAAATTCTTCTCTATCAAACGCAGATCCGTTTCATCTACTTTGCCATCTTGGTTCAGGTCGCCTTTATTCACTCCAACGCCTTCTTTACCGTAAGAGAAGACTGTAATGATGGCATCATTAATATCAATCATATGATCTCCATCAACATCACCCGCCAGACTCATATTGGATCCTGTATTAACAAATTTCCCATAATTCTTACCTTTCAGTTCAAAACCAGGTATGAATGGCGTGTAGGTCTTTAAATGTCCTGGGATTTCCACTACGACATTGTATGTCTTAAGTGAAGCAGGAATACCTTCGATTGTGTATTTCCCATTTGAAGCGATGCTGCTGCCTTCATATTTTTCACCATCTGGTGATAAGGCATATACCTTCGCTCCGATATTTTGAGCAACACCATTTGGTAAAAGAAGATTGCCACTTCCACTTTTCTTCATAAATGCTTCTGGTCTAATATACCCTTCAATTCTTGAATGTTTAGATACGAAACCAAATGATGAAGTGCTGTAATAAGGGAGAGTTACAGTCTCATCTTCACCGGCCTTTGTGTAACTTGACTTTGTGACATCAAGTTTGTCATATCCATAAAACCAGTCATCTTTATTGACCTTGAACGTAACGTCTACCATAGGCATGTCACCATTCAATCCGGAGTACCCTTCTCCATTCAATGTAGCGCCTACCGTTACGGTCTCGTAATATCCGGGATTGCCCTCAACAGGATCATGAAGTGATGCTTGAAGTCCATTTTCTTCTGCATAGGCTTTAAATTCATCATTCAGCTTTGCCGATTCAAATGAGTACATTTCCCCTTTATATTGAATCGTGTACTCTCCTGACATAAGATTTTTTACGTTATTCAAGCTCAGAGTCATGGTCACTGTATCGTCTAAACCAACTTCTTTCTTGTTGTAATCAGATGTTACATATTCAGTGCCCTCTTGTATGAAGATATATCTTTGGTAATTGACATTCATTGCAATATCAGCACCGGCTAAACTTAATCTTAATGGGCCATCTGCAATATCAGAAGGTTCGATTCCAAACTGAGTATTCCCTTCTGAACCCGCTGAAGGGAAGCAACAATTAAAGTACTCACGGGAGCCAATTGCTATCAAAAACTTGTTCGATGATTGATCATAGTTCATTCCTTTTGATTGCAAGACATCCACTGTTTCATCCTGCACATTTCCGTGAATCCAGAATGCTTTCTTTCCAAACTCTTCCGTGTACATATCTTCACTGATTTCATACACATCAGGAGCTTTATCAAAAGTCACTTGTGGTTTTGTATTGTCAATGATGACAGGTGTGGCGGTCGTATACGATTTACCCTCTTCGTCGTACCCTATGAACTCTAATTCATAATCACCTTCAGGCAAATCAATACTTTGGTCTGATATCGGATTTTGTTTGTCATTTGTAAATGGATAAACAACCCCTGAGAAAACATAAGGAATATAATATTTTTTGTCAGGCTTTGCATTCGCATCTTCTATGGAAGCAATGAATCCAATAGCTTGACCCGATTGTCCATCTTTCACAATAATGTCTAACTTGGTCAGTGGGCTTTTCATTTTGAATATTGCTGTTACAAATGGATTGTAATATTGCCACTTTGGCGTATTATTTGCTAGTGCTGGTCTATCTGTTTCAAGATAGTCGAACCCTTTTCCTGTTACTCGAATCGCAAACGGAACCTGGTACGTTTCACTCGCATCACTTTCATTCGTCAGGTGGATATACCCTTCATATCGCCCTTCTTCAGCAGCTTCCGGAACCGTGATTGTTGGTGAAATTTCTTTCGATTCCCTTGCGTCAACCGCTACACTCGTCGGAACTTCTAAATGTATACCATTTGCAGCTGAATCCTTGATGCCCGTACGTTCACCATGGTATTCAACTTCAACCTTAAATGATTTGTCTTCTCCACCATCGTTCTGGACGAGCATCTTACTGTCTGCTTTAATTCCATTGTCTTCCTTATAGTGACTTCCGAAAGAAATAGAAGCCGTCTCTTCATCAACCTCTACTTCTTCACCGTTTTCATTTAGATTTTTTGTTGTATCCATCACTTTGATGGATACATCGGCATGTACTGCATTATAAGCATCTATGCGTCCGGCTCCCTGTTCGAAAACGGATACGTCTCCATTTAAGTCTTCTGCTGTATTCATCAGGGCTGCTTTTACATCAAACGGAGTATAATCAGGATTTTCTTGAAGCATTAAGGCCGCTACACCTGCTACATGAGGCGTTGCCATGGATGTACCCTGAAGGCGGGCATATGCTGAAGAATAGTCTTCCCCTTCTTCCGGACTATTGATATATTCAGGAATGGTTGAGAAGATCGCTACACCAGGTGCTACAACATCCGGTTTAATATCATAGCTTCCAGCCACAGGTCCTCTTGAGCTGAAGCTAGCCAGGTTATCCCCCTCTGTTTGAACAGTCGCTAAGTCACCAAACGTAATGGATGCGTTATCTCCTAACCCTTTCAAACGCTCTCCATCCGCTTTTGTCATACGGAAGGTCGGGATAAATTCTGATCCTTCTCCCAGATAAGCCTGAATCTCACCGTCTATATTATTGTAGATGATGACAGCTTCAGCCCCTGCTTCTTTCGCTTGTTTCATTTTGTCCACAAAGGCAATTTCACCACGTTGAATCAGGGCGATTTTCCCCGTTAGATCTTTCCCTTCGAAATCAGCTTCATATCCAAGTCCGGCAAAAACTACTTGTTTTGACTGATTTTGAAGAGATGATAAATCATCGGAAAAGTTCTTTCCCAATAATAAAACATTCTCAAATGTTTCACCATTTACACTCATGGATTGGAAGGTAGGGATATCCATGTCAAAATCACTTGCCCCAACCGTAATGCCAAGGGCTGCTGCACCTGGAGCTCCAAGTGTTCCTTCTTCCGGCCCACTGTTTCCTGCTGCCACTACTGCCACCACTCCTGAGAGCATCGCATTGTTAACTGCAACCGAAGTCGGATATAGCGGATCGTTCGTTGAAGCACCCAAAGATAGGTTCATGACGTCCATGTCATCGATGACAGCTTGCTCAATCCCTGAAAGGACGCTTGTGGCTGTTCCAGCACCGTACGGACCAAGAACACGATAGCCATATAAATCGACATTAGGGGCAACCCCTTTTACCGCATAGTCGACTGTATTCTTCTGTTCGCCGCCAATCGTTCCCGAGACATGTGTACCATGCTCCGTGTAGTAGGCTGATCCAGAAGCAGGATTGACCTCAGGTTTACCTGAATTCTGCCAATCTTCATAGGTTGTTTCCATAGGGTCATTATCGTTATCAATGAAATCATAACCACCCTTATAGGCATCCTGCAAATCAGGATGATGATAGTCAATTCCTGTATCAAGTACTCCGACCTTGATTCCTTCACCCGTTATATTTTCATCATGAAGTTTATCTACATTGATTTGCGGGATACTATCCATCATTTTAGATTCAGAAGCTTCCCCTTCCATTTCTGGAAGTTCAAGCTGAACGACTTCATCTTTCCATACACGTTTCACGACCCCGGAATCCAGCAAACTATCAATCTCATTTCCCGGGATGGACATCGCGACACCATTGATGGCGGAACGATATTCTTTCGTGATCTTCGCATCTTGTAATCCAGAGCTTGTACTCTTTTTATTTTTCATAGAATGGAATGTTTGTTTGAATTCGCTGTGAGATTTCTCTACCTTTTCAGCGGCTGCTTTAGTAGTCGTTCGGAGTCCCTTAGCCGCCTGCTTCATCACTTCCACTTTAGCAGGTGCCTGTTTGAATTCAACGATGACATCAACTAGTCCTTCGCTTTCTGTATTGATATTCGGAGCGATTTCAAAATCCGGTTTCGCTTCGATCTGTTTCAAAGCCTTTCTTTGCTCATCCGATAGACTCATCAATGTCTCTTCTACATCTTTGATTTGTGTAAATCTAGACGTACTAGGGGCACTTTCTGCCATAACGTTAAATGGAATTCCTGATGCACCTAATAGACTTGCAGCCAGTGCAACCGTCAAAATTTTAGCTGAACGCTTCTTGTTCATACTCTTCCCCCTCTGTTATTCATCCGTGACGCAGATTTGTTTACAACCTAAATAGTAATCTTTTTTCATGAGTCTGTTAATTGGGAAAATTCTTAATATATTTTGACACTTCTCTCAAGTTCCTGTTCATTTCATGAAGTCATTATCGTAACGTAAGAGTTCAGGGGAGGGTAAAGTTGGGAAAGTTTCTGATGAAGAAGTAATTATACCTATATAGTCATAGTTCCATCTCACAAAACAGGTATATTTTACTATCAAGGAAAGATATTTAATACCTATTAAAGTTCAAAAAAATCAAAAGAGGCTGGGACAAAACTAAAAAATCACGAAATAAAGACAAACAATAGAAGTGTAGGTTCTTAATACCGCTAATGATTTCCGTGCAAGACTACGCTTTCCGCGGGTAGCCCGTGAGCCAACTCGGCAAGCCTGCGGGGTCTCACATAAGCTACTTTTCCCGCAGGAGTCTTCGTCTTGCACTCCAATCAACCGCTGAAGACTGCTAAAATCAAATAAACCAAAAATAAATAATAAACCCGAACCAATCTGCCTACTAAGAAGCGGATTTGTTCGGGTTTTACTTAGACTAAAACACTTTTGTCCCAGCCTCTTAGATTGGTTCATTATGATTAAAAATCAATTTTTTTAATAGTTCATTGGATAAATGAAGATATTGATTGGAAGAGATCAGGTCTCCTTTTTCTTTAAAATATACCGCTAATCGCTCTGAAAATTTTGCTGCCTTGTAGAGATCATATTGTTTCATCATAGGCAAGCCACGATCGATTAAAAAATCGCTAAGCCGTTTGTCATCCTTTATTGCATCTAAATACAGCACCATTAATTCTACATATTTACTGGACTGCTGGTCTTTAAAATCTCTTAAATTCTCCTGCAAAAGATTGATCGCTAGCTCACTCTCTTTCAAGTCCAGCAATACTTGAACCAATTCCACCAATGTGCCATAATAACTGATTGTTTGCTTCTTTTTCAGTTTAAGTGACTGTGAGAAATACTCTAACGACTCTTTTAGCCTTCCTTTTTTTCTATTTAACAAACCGAAATTATGAAGAGCTGTAATCTTTGTTTCGTTATCTTTTAACATCTCTGCATCGTTTAAAGCCGTATGCAACATGACTTCTGCACGTTCAAGATCGTTAATATAAATTAAGTTGGCTGAAAGTCCTATTTTCACATGAAGGATCCGTAAGATATTCCCTGTGTTCTGGAAGATTCGCAAAGCCTTGTGGGAGTAATGAAGAGACAACGTAAAATGCTTCAATAGCCCATGATTGGCCGCTTTATAATAATAATAATCCGTCACTTTTTCACTATACAGATCGGCTTTATCCTCTATTTGATCAAAGATGGTAATCGCCTTGGAATATTGCTGTTTCTGTCCATAATAGATTCCCTGAAAGAATTCCCACAGGTACTTTTCAAACGAAGAAAATTTGCTCATATTCTTTTTCAACCCATACGATGCGTGTTCATACTCGGTCGGGTTATTTGTGAACAATAGATATCGAAGCATGTAAAGTTCATATAAGTAAACCATTTCCGTACATTGAATATAATCTCTATGCTTTTCTAACTCTTGATATAGTCTTTCGGCATGATCTCGATGAAGTCTTTCGATCGCTTCATAGAATTGGGCCAGCTGCCTTTTTAAATTCAGCGTTTTTGCCGTTTCCTCTTCAATCGATACACCGAGTCGTTTGCAAAGTAATTCTAATGTTTCCAGGTTCCCCTCTTTAGAACTATTCTCAATCTTACTTAGATGAGTCGTTGAACATATCCCATTGCAAAGTTGCTCTTGTGTCTTATTTTGTTTTTTTCGATGATAGTAAATGATCCTGCCGATAGACATCGTTTCACTTCCCCCTTGTATATATCTATCATTATACATAGGATATTGGTATCTTATAAGCTATTAAAGGTAAGTATTTCCCTTTATTGAGAAGGATAATATATATAAATTTATTAATAAATATACATTTTTTCCTTTTGTAGGGAAATTTTAAAAAGCTTTCTCTTATACTGTTATAAGAGAAAGCTTTTTCATTTATTTATTCAATTCCCAACTCAGCTTTAATGTCTTTTAATGTCTGGCCTTTATATTTATCCTTTGGCTTTGGAGCATTTTTCACCCCTGGATCTGTTTCCATGTAGTTAAACTCTACTAATTCAAAGTCCTTTTCATCTACATTTCCGTCAAAGTTTAGATCAGCTTCTTGTTTATCCGTTCCCCAGTTTTCTTTAAGTGCAAGGGCGTCTAAAATATCAATCACGCTATCTTGATTAATATCTCCTGCATCTTGCGTTCTGAGGGCAAGGTTACTCCAAGTCGCGACAATTTTGTCTTCTCGTTGTTCATACACATGAAATGTCGTGTTAACGGGGAAGTGTCCTGGAATCTTTACCGCCATGTTAAATGGCTTATCCGTTACAGGAAGGTTCACTATGAATTGGTTATCATTTTTAATTTCACCATCATACACGTTTCCTTCAGAATCTGTTACGTTTAAGGTGATTGGGGCATTTGAAAAATCCATCTCATAGTCAAATTTACCATCCGTACCATAGAATCCTTGTGGTACGATACTACCCCTTACCTCTGAATGGCTTCGTAATAGTTCCGTATACTCCCCTTCATAGTAACCTCGCAGGTTTGTATCCGTTCCATTTATATTTGTATATGTTCCAGAAATGGTTGGACCAGTAATAAAGCTTGTTTTGTAATATTTTGTATCTTGGGCTTCAAGAGTGACTTCTACAACAGGAATATCACCAGTTGCCTCCACTTCGGAATTCTCGTCAACGGATACGTCAATGTCTATTTGATTTGAAGATGCGCTTTTCTTCGTCACTACTTGTTCTAAACTGGAATGTCCGTACTTTTCGAAATCCGGATGAATCTTTACATCGACCAATTTCAGCTGGTTCGTATCATACGTTGTAGAGAAATGGATATCGCTTAATTTCTCCACATTTTTTGCTGATAAAGTATACTTTACCAGGTCACCAGCTTTTGCTTCATCCTGATTCATCGATGCTGTTACGTAAGGAGTACCTTTTGGAACAAAAAAGTTTATAACCGGTTTACTAAAGTTACCCACTGAGTCATATCCAAAGAATCCCAATGGATAGACACTCAAACGACTATTCATTTGAATTTCATCTGAAAGATTTCCATTTGCGTCAGGATATAACATACCAGTTGGAAAAGGAGATCCGTAGTAATATTCAATCCCGTTCTTGGATTGATCGACTTGTAAACCCGCCGCTTTCATATCCTCAATGGTTTTATCATAAAGTTTCATAGAAAACGCCATCGTGTCTTCTACATTCTCATATTCATAGACACCTGTCGGTAAGGAGCTTGAGAATTCAGGAGCTGTATTATCGATATACGTATCGGCTTCAGAAGTAAAGGTCTCACCTTCACTATTTACCCCCACCAACTTAAGTTTGTAATGACCCTCAGGTGCCATCGTTGGATTAATGGATATGGAATGATCCTCGTATGGATAATAGTTTCCTGAAAACGCATCATTCAAAATAATCCTCTGTCCTTCTGGAATACCTTTAGAATTGATGACTCCCACTAACCCTAAATCTTCATTCGTTTTTCCATCGACCAGGACAACACTGAGTTGATCCATTGGTGATTTAAGGACGAAATCCATTGGAGTGAATTGGATTACCGGCCTGAATTGATTATTATCTTTTGTGGAAAAATTTAATGCATTGACGTATTCGATGCCTTTTTCAGAAACACGTATGCCGAATGGAATTTGATAGTTCTCTGACTCATCCGCTTCGTTTACGTAATGGATATACCCTTCATAGTACCCCTTTTCAGCTGATTTAGGGACATTTAAGAATACATTCGTTTTCTTTTTCTTTCCGGCTTTCACTGTGAGTTTCTTATTGAAGGATACTTGTACCCCATTTTCACTGGCATTGAGAGACTGGTTAGTAAATTCTACTTTTCCAACAAATGTTTTGTTTTCTTCGCCGTTATTTTCTACTGAAATCGTACGCTGGTTTCGGAGTGATTTTTCACCCACGTATTGTAACCCGAAACTCATACCGCCTGTTACCTCATCGATGGTCATACGTTCCCCGTTCTGAAGATTGGTCGTCTCATCTATGACCTGGAAGTTCATATCCGAATGAATCGCTTCATAGGGGTCTACTCTACCGGCGCCCACTTCATACACACTGTAATCACCATTAAAGGGATCTGAAGTGTTCATCAGGATAGACTTGATATCATCCGGCTTATACTCCTTGTTCGATTGTAAGAGGAGCGCCGAGATTCCTGCAACATGTGGTGATGCCATGGATGTCCCGGAAAGTCTGGCGTAAGCATAGTCATAGCTACCGTTTTCTTTATCATTTATATATGAAGGAACTGTTGAGAGGACCCCCACTCCTGGCGCAGTGATTTCAGGCTTAATATCATAGTTAGATCTAGATGGCCCCCTTGAACTGAAATCTGCCAATCGGTCACCCTCCGTCGTGATGGCTCCCAAATCGCTAAACGTGAAATCCTGATCTGATTCCAGGCTATTTTTCAATGCTTCTCCTTGTTCTTTCGTCAGTGTGAAAGTCGGTATGAAGTCGACTCCTTCTCCCAGGTAATGAGGGATTTGCCCTTCTTCCGCATTGTTGTTATAAAGGAGGATAGCTCTGGCTCCTTTCTCTTTAGCCACTTTGATCTTGTCGACAAAAGCAATTTCACCACGGCTGATTAAAACGACTTTTCCAGCTACACTTGGTTTCCCATAGTAATCTGTGTTTTTCCCAAGACCTACATCAACCACAGTTGAACTCAGTCCTTCAAATTCCTCTAATTTATCACTATAGTTTCTAGCCATCAACTGAAGATTGACTTTCTCAGTACCATATTGTCCATTAAACGTCGGAATATCCACTGGGACATCACTTGCTCCGACGGTCAGAGCCAGTGCGGCTGTTCCGGGAGAACCTAAAGTGAACCTATCACTCCCGGAATTCCCTGCGGAAACCACAGCAGTGACACCGCTAAGGACTGCATTATTAACCGCAACACTAGTCGGATAAAGTGGGTCATTGATCATGGCTCCAAGAGACAAATTGATGACATCCATACCGTCTTCAATGGCTCGGTCGATTCCCGCAATGACCCCTTCACTTGATCCACTTCCATAAGGTCCAAGAACACGATAGGCATATAGATCAGCTTCAGGTGCAACACCCTTTATATGATACTCGCTCTCATTATCTCCTTCCCCGGCAATGGTTCCTGCGACATGGGTCCCGTGTTCAGTATAATAACTATTGCTACCTGCAAATTCTGGATTTCCTGACTTTTTCCAATCCTCATATGTCGCTTCCATTGGATCATTATCCTCGTCTACGAAGTCATATCCACCTTTATATACTCCATCAAGATCCGGGTGATTGTAATCAATCCCAGTATCGAGCACCCCAACCTTGATGCCTTTACCCGTAAATCCTTCATTATGTAATTTATCGATTCCTAAATAAGGAATGCTTTCCATCATATAAGGTTTCACTAGTTTATTATCTTGATTTTCATCTTCTACAGGAGGCTCTACTTGTAATTCGACATCGCTCCAGACGGACCTTACTACGTCTAAACTCAACAATTCTTTTACTTTGTTGGCAGGCAGTTCCATAGAAACACCATTCATTGCATTTGTGTATGTTTTTCCAAGCTTGTAGCCTTTAGCACTCTTTCCTTTAAACATGTTCGTTACATCATTTTTAAATGTTTTTTGATCCTTTTCTATATTTGCTTTCGCGTCAGTTGAAGAAAGGTTTTTCCCTTCTAATTCTGCTTTTAATTTAGCTATTTTCTCCGGGTGATGGTCTAATTGGACAATGACTTTTATAGGTTCATCACTTTCCAGATCTACGGTTTGTGATAAGAACAATCCTTCTCTTTCAACCGACTGCAACTGTTTATAGTTTTCGAGTTGTTGCGGAGTCAGGCTGGATAATACTGATTCAATTGTATTCGGCTTTTCGGCTAATACATTGATACCTGGAATATTGGCTGAGCTTATAATCATTCCGGCTCCCAATGCACAAACAAGAATTTTCTTTTTTGGATTCATGAAATGGTGGCATCCCCTTTTTATCTAAATTTTCTAACATTTAGAATATAGCATAGGGCCTTGGGGTGGTGTATGGGGGGAATAAGGCAGGAATATAGTCCCTACTGAGATAGGGACACCTTTAGAAATAATATCTGTTAAAACATTTTGATACAGGATTTTATGAGTTTATAGTGATTAATGTATAAACCAATTAAACCCTACAAAAGTCTTATGGTTATAGTATAAGGAGAATCAGACCGCTAATAAACTTTCCCAAGTGTGCTTTCTAAAAATAAGAAAAGAGAAACCTCCCCTATTTATAAAGGGAAATTTCTCTTCATTCGTTATTATGGTTAAAACCTATTCCCGATCAAATAACACTCGTCCCGCTATCCCCGGATTCGTCATTTCATAAGGATTCAAAATCAAATCAAGCTCTTCCTCGGTCAGCACATCATATTCCAGACAAAGCTCTCTCACTGATTTTCCTTTAAGAATGGCTTCCCTGGCGATTCTGGATACGACTTCATACCCCAAGTGAGGATTTACAGCTGTAATGATTCCCACACTATTTTCAACATATTCCTTCATACGTGTTTCGTTCGCTTCGATCCCGACAAGACAATTGTCCGTAAAGCTTCTGAACGCATTGTTCATGATGCTGATGGATTGAAGGAGATTAAATACGAGTACAGGCTCCATCACGTTCAGTTCAAGCTGTCCGGCTTCAGAAGCCAATGAAATGGTATGATCATTTCCGATAACCTGAAAGGCCACCTGATTGATCAGTTCCGGCATGACCGGATTCACTTTACCGGGCATGATGGAAGAACCAGGTTGCCTCGCTGGCAGTGAAATTTCACCAAGTCCGGCCCTTGGCCCTGAAGCCATCATGCGCAGGTCATTGGCGATCTTGGACATATTGACCATACATACCTTCAATGCAGCCGAAACTTCAGTGTATGCGTCGGTATTTTGCGTAGCATCGACAAGGTGCTCAGCCCCGGTAAGTGGCAAACCACTGATATCAGCCAGATGCTTCACGACACTCTTGATATAAACAGGATCCGCGTTCAATCCAGTTCCTACTGCAGTCGCCCCCATATTTACTTCATAGAGGTGATCCCGAGTTCGTCCGATCCGTTTAATATCACGCTCCACTACCCTGCTATAGGCTTCAAATTCCTGGCCAAGGCGAATCGGGACAGCATCCTGCAGGTGGGTACGTCCCATTTTAATAACGTGATCAAACTCCTGTGCTTTCTTTTTAAAGGCGTTCAGCATATGTTCCATGGTGATAAGAAGTTTCTCTACTAATTTCAGAGTGGAGATATGGATGACTGTCGGGAATACGTCATTCGTTGACTGTGACATATTCACATGACTGTTCGGGCTTACCTTTCCATATTCCCCTTTACGATGGGACATGAGCTCCAGGGCACGATTGGCAATGACTTCATTAGCGTTCATGTTGATGGAAGTCCCTGCCCCTCCCTGGATGGGATCGACGATGAAGAATTCATGGAGCTTCCCTTCCAATATTTCATCAGAAGCTTGCACGATGGCTTGACCTATCCCGTCATAAAGACGTGTGGTTTCCATGTTTGCCAGTGCTGCCGCTTTCTTCACGACTGCTAAGGCATCGATCATCTCTTTATGAATTTTGTACCCCGTAACCGGAAAGTTTTCCACTGCCCGTAAGGTTTGAATTCCATAGTACACATCTTCGGGTACTTCTTTTTCTCCAAGAAAATCTTTTTCGATTCTAAATCCACTAGTGACATTTATCATTTTTTTCTCCTTATTTTCGAATTACAGTTACTCTAATTGATGATTCTATCAATTCCTGACACAGTAGGCAACGATTAATGCCAAAACCCCAATAATTTCATTACTCTCCATAAAAAAAACGCATTTCTTAAGAAATACGCTTGAATGAAAAATATTGTGGTTTAACCATATTTTATGACACCCTTTTTATCCACGAAGTGTCTCAGGATCTGAAGCAAAATCTCGCTTCCTCTTTGTAAAATTTTTTGATTATTCATTTTTTTATAACTAGAATTGATAGGATGATGATACAATTAAAAATGTAGTCATTATAATCAATAGGAGTGATAGACATGTCAGTCAATGTTTACCTTAATTTTAATGGGAATTGTCGAGAAGCCGTTGAGTATTATGCAGAGGTATTCGGTACCGAGCCACCACAGATCATGACGTTTGCGGAGGCACCTCCCCACCCTGATTACCCCCTTCCTGAAGAAGCTAAGAACCTGGTATTACATACAAGACTGACAATCGATGGCAGCAACGTCATGTTTTCAGATGTGTTTCCTGATATGCCTTTTGTAGAAGGAAACAATATCACCCTTGCTCTGGTAAGCAAGGATACTGAAGAGTTGACGACCCGTTTCCACAAATTGAAAGAAGGCGGTAAGGTTGATATGGAGCTTCAGGAGACGTTCTGGAGTAAGTTGTATGGTCAGGTTACTGATAAATTTGGTATTCAGTGGCAGTTTAACTATGAGAGTGAAGACTTGTAAATAGTTTAATAAGCAAATGATTAAGGTTCCATAAACTTTTTTAACTAAAGTTTATGGATCCTTTTTTATGCGTTCTCTTCAACAGTGTACAGCATACATTTAAGCTTTACAGTCATTTCATCCAGGGCATTTTTGGCTCCATCCACCGTTCCTATCATATTAATGAAACTATGGACCATATCTTGATAATGCAGCAGTTCGACGTTAATCCCTGCCTTCTCCAGACGATCCCCGAAAGCTATCCCTTCCTCCCTCAGAGGATCGAATTCAGCTGTAACAAGCAGTGTTTCTGGCAAACCCTCCATTGAGTGCACTCTTAGAGGTGAAACATATACATCCGAGCCTTCAGAAGGATCATTTAAATAATGTCCCCAAAACCATTTCATTTTTTCATTTGTGAGATTGTATGTATGATTTTCTCTGTAGGAAAGTGAGTCAAAGTTATAGTCCATAACCGGGGTGATGAGAACTTGAAGGGACAACTTGTATTCTTCATAATCCCTGAAGTATATGGCAGCAGCGGCCGCCAAGTTGCCTCCCGAGCTTTCACCACCGACTGCGATTTTTGTTATGTCCCCTTTCAATCTTTCTCCATTCCTAAATGTCCATTTAATGGATTCAATTACATCCTGAAACGCTGAAGGATATTTATGTTCAGGGGCGAGGCGATAACCGACTGAAACGACGACGATGCCGGCATGCTTAGAAAAATACCTGCATAGGTTATCTGCACTATCCAAATCTCCAAATACCCAGCCTCCCCCATGAGAATAAATGAGGACAGGGTAAGGACCCTCTCCACTTGGTGTATAGATTCGAACCGGAATGTCATGCCCCTCTGATGAAGGAATGAAGGTATCTTCAACAACCAAGCCGTCGACGGAGATTGTAGTGAAGAATTCTCTGGCAATTTTATAGTATTCTCTGGATTGCTCTGGAGTCAGAATATCCAATGGGGGATGATTAAGTTCTTTCATTTTTTCACTAATATTATGTAATAGTTCGCTTACTTGAGGATTAAGAGGCGCCTTCACTTTCATCAAACTAGTTCATTCCTTTGCGAATTCATAGATTTCAGCCACTCTACCTGTATATTCTCGTCCTTCATTTTCTCAATAACCGAATCTCTCTCTCCCACAATCAACGAAGCTTTCTTATTCTGTAGATTGATTTTGCTTATTACTTTCCCTCCCAATTTTTTTAATATTGGTATCACAATCCGATTGCGAATGTCAGGTTCTCCGATAATTCTTCTTGATTCCTTATAGTGATCAAATAAAAAAATGATCATGGATCTAATCACTGAAAGTCCGTCTTCTCTATTTAAATATGCTCTTGGACCAATCAGTAAGTGCATGCCTAAATCTCCATTCTGATATTCATAAAATTCCTTGATTGGATCTTTTTCAATGGAGTAGGCAATCAGGTAACACACTGGTTCTCCGTTAACTGTTCCTATGTAGATATCTTTATGATCTGCTTCTATAGACTGCTTTAACCATTGTTTAAACTCTGACAGTGGCAGGTTCAGCTTCCAGAACGGGGCAATATGAGGTTGATGCATCCATTCATGGAGAGTGGACAAATCCCGATCGAAATCCACCGGACGGAACAAGAAGTTGTCTGCCTTGCCTTCTTTTATAATAAAGAATTCTGATTCATTAACTGTTTTAACCATGGCCTATCCCCCTGTTCATTCAACTACAGTGATAATGATTATCATTTTCATATACATTGATATTATATGAATATGAGATTACACTTGTCAACCAACCTTTTGACCTATGTATACTCTCTGACCACCAGACTTTGTGAAAAGAGCCCATAAAAAAGAGGCTGCCGAAATAATATTCAACAACCTCTTTCTATCAATCTTTAATGCATATTGCTCAATACCCAAATCGATCCAAGTACGATTACAAGGGCTATAAATGCAGCTGACATCATTTTTCCTACCTGCCATCTGCCTTCTCCTTCTGTTACGTGCATGAACATAAACAGTTGGATTGCCGCCTGGATAAAGGCAAGAACAAATACAAGAGCAACCATCAGATTATACGCCAGTCCCGCGTAAAGTCCGAACCAAACGGCTAAGAATGTCAATGCAATGGATAAGACAAAACCAATGATCTGTGTCCAAGGAATACGACTATGATTCGCTGTATTGTGTTCCATTATCCCACCATCCCTAGTAAGTACACGCTTGTAAACACGAAGATCCATACAAAGTCCAAGAAGTGCCAATACAAGCTGGATACAAATAGTTTTTTAGCGGTATCTGGATTTAATCCTTGTCTTTTTACCTGGAACATCACAAGTATTATCCATAAAATACCTAATGATACGTGGAGACCATGCGTTCCGGTCAATAGATAGAATGAAGACCAGTATGCGTTGGTACCCATGGCGGCTCCCTCATGAATCAGATGAAGGAATTCCGTGATTTCCATGTAAAGGAACCCTGCTCCAAAGAGCAGAGTGATGATCAGCCAGACCATCATCCCTTTGACATTTCTTCTTCTTAATTCATTTATTGATAACCCTGACGTGAAACTACTGATTAATAAAAGTAACGTCATGATGATTGTATTCTTCAGATCAAACACTTCAGATGGAAGCGGTCCTCCAACCGTGCCGCTTTCAAGGGCAAAGAAAGTCGCGAAAATAGTGGCAAATAGAGCTACTTCCGCACCCAGGAAAACCCAGAATCCGAATATATTCAGTTTGCCGATTTCCGATTGATATTCAAGTGGCGTATTTGGATCTACATTCGTACTATGTGCCATATTCACGCCTCCCTCTTATACGGATTTTCAGTTTTTTCTATTTCTTCCACACTTACATAGTAACCAGCATCCTGTTTGTGTGAAAATAGTGAACGATATGCCATGCAGCCGAAGATACCGATAAGAGCAAGAATTGCCATCCACCACAATTCAAATACCAAGCCAAATCCTCCAACGAAGAATAACCCGGACATGATGAATGGTACCCCTGCATTGCTCGGCATATGAATCGGTTTGTACTCAATCTTTTCAGGCTTACCGGATTCTTTTCTTTCCTGTTTCATATAGTAGAATGCATCGGCACTCTTCACTTCAGGAACATGAGCGAAGTTATAATGCGGTGGAATCGCAGAGCTAGTCGCCCATTCAAGTGTACGTCCATCCCAAGCGTCCCCGGATAGTTCCCGCTTCGCAAAACGGTAGCTATAGTAAACGTTATAGACGATGATCATGAATCCTACACCCATTCCGAAAGCCCCGACAGAAGAGATGACGTTCAATGCCATCCAGCCATCTTCTGGTCCGTATGTGTACACACGTCTTGGCATACCGGAAAATCCTAAGACGAATTGTGGTAAGAAACATACATTGAATCCGATAGAGAAGAACCAGAAAGCCCATTTCCCTATGCGTTCATTCATCTTATGTCCAAACATTTTTGGATACCAGTACACCAGTCCCGCGAAGCAGGCAAATACCACACCGGCAATCAGCGTGTAGTGGAAGTGAGCAACCAGGAAGTAGTTGTTGTGATACTGGAAGTCTGCTGCAGCCATACCGAGCATGACTCCTGTCACTCCACCAATCAAGAATGTTGGAATGAACGCAACAGACCACATCATGGCGACGGTAAATTCGATCCGTCCCTTGTAAAGGGTACCCAACCAGTTAAATATCTTGATCCCGGTCGGTATGGCAATCGCCATCGTCGAAATCGAGAATACACTGTTAACCGCAGCACTTCCGCCCATCGTGAAGAAATGGTGAACCCACACAACGAAGCTTAAGCCTGAGATTGCAACAAGTGAAATGATCATCGATTTATAACCAAATAATGTTTTTCTTGCAAAGGTAGCAATGATTTCTGAGAAAATACCGAAAGCAGGCAAAATAACGATATACACTTCCGGGTGTCCCCATAACCAGAATAAATTCGACCAAAGCATTGGATTCCCGCCTGCCGTCAGCGTGAAGAAATGCGTACCAAATAATCGGTCAAATGTCATCAACGCTAATGTCACCGTTAAGATCGGGAAAGCAAATACGATGATGAATGCTGTGATCAAAGTCGTCCACGTGAACATCGGCATACGAAGAAGCGTCATGCCTGGCGCACGCATTTTAATGATCGTAACAACAAAGTTGATCCCCGTTAATAACGTACCAATCCCGGAAATCTGCAATCCAAGGAGGTAGTAGTTAATTCCCGGTCCTGGACTCCCTTCAATCGCCAATGGTGCGTAGTTCGTCCATCCTGCATCCGGTGATCCACCGAATACGAATGACATATTGAAAAGGATCGCCCCAAACATGAAGGACCAGAAACTTAAGTTATTTAGAAATGGGAATGCGACGTCTCTTGCCCCGATTTGCAGGGGAACGACGACGTTCATTAAGCCCAATAGAAATGGCATCGCCATGAATAGTATCATGATCGTACCATGAGTCGTAAAGATTTCATTGTAGTGCTGTGAAGATAAAAATTCATTGTTAGGCACTGTTAATTGCGCCCTCATTAATAGTGCATCGACTCCTCCGCGGAAGAGCATGATCAATGCCGCAATAATATACATGATCCCGATTTTTTTATGATCAACACTCGTAATCCAGTCATTCCACAGCCATTTCCACTTTTTAAAATACGTAAGGGTCGCGACGATCCCAATTACAGTGAAAACGATGGAAATGTTGGCTCCAAGAATCAATGGATCATTGAGGATTAAATTATCTTTAATAAAATCAAACATCTAGAGTCCTCCTTTCTTAGTGCTTATGTCCTTCGTTATTTTCATGATCTTCATGATCTTCTTCGTCATGGTCTTCATGATCTTTCATGTCGCCATGCTCTTCATGGTTATCATGATCCTCCATATCTCCATGTTCACCGTGATTTCCATGACTTGATTTTGCATCTTTATCCGCGCCGTGGGAAGAAGCCTCCACACCATATTTCTCACGGATGGCCATGGCATATTCAGAGTTCTTTCCATGGTCGACAAAGGCTAAATGAGTGGATGAAAAGGTCATTTTATCAACTGTGTCAGGCAACATGAGCTTTTCATATGTTTCTTCCGTCAATTTAGGTTCATTTTCCTGAGAATCTTTTACCCACTCTCTATACTTCTCTTCTTCTAACGCAACAAAATCAAACTTTTGGTGTGTCATTCCTTCACCAGTGAAGTTTGAATTTCTTCCATCATAAGTACCCGGCTCATCAGCCTGTAAGTATAAATCATTCACCATTCCAGGCATCCCATAAATCTGTCCGCCAAGCTGCGGCACCCAGAAAGAAGCCATGGAATCGGCAGCCGTCACTTTGAATAAAATTGGATGATCCTCGGGAACGTTGATATAATTTACGGTCTCAATCCCTTCCTCCGGATAACTGAAGATCCACTTCCAATCCGCAGCAGTGGCATGAATCACAATCGGATCTTTATGAGCCGTTGCTTTTGGAGCTTCCTTTAATTCATATAATGCCTTTGTATTTGGGATAGACAAGGCAATAACAATCAATACAGGAATAAGCGTCCATATTATTTCTAATTTCGTACTCCCGTGCATTTCGGGCTTGTAATCACTATCCTTTTTACTGCTACGATATTTTAGGAGAATAACAGTAAAGAAGGAAAGAACGACAACCATAATGCCAAGCATATAGTAGATTGACAACATGATCAGATCTTTCTGCAGGGCCCCAACAGGTCCTTTAGGATCGAGAATGATCATTTCACTTCCCGAACTGAATATAATGATGAAAAATAATGAAACCAGACTGATCAACACAATCAAGTATGGCTTGAATTTATTAAACATAGGGAATTCACCTTCCTTTATGTCGGATTTATCACTGTAGACCTATACTATCAAATTCTATTAAAAGGTACCCTTGTTTCACTGCACTTTAAACAGATTTTCGAAATTTCGTCGAAGTTTATTCACAGAACGGTAACAATGTTGGAAAGAAATGCTCACAACTCAAAAAAATAACTCTCAAAATTATTTGAGAATAATTTTGAGAGCGGTTTATAGGTTGATTATTGTGAAAATTGAAGGGGTGTTTATTCTTAAATACTTTTGCAGATATTCTCAAAATCACTTTGAAAAAACTAAATTTCAATTAGTTAAATCTAGTTATAAAAAATTTTCATCTAATGTATTTAAATCAACCACTGTATGGGTAATGAAACTAAAGGAAAGAGTTAGGTTTAATGAAAGGAGTTGAAAGGTTTGAAAGAATGGGAAGCAGCCTATCTTGCTGGGATTATCGACGGGGAAGGCTCTATAACATTAACACGTATGCATGATAAGGAACATAGGAGACCTTGCATTACTGTTGCCTCGACAGACTTAGAACTTCTAGAATACCTTAAAAATCTAACAAACGGTCACATTACTAAAAAGAAAAACTACCATCCCGATCGTCATCTGGATTCCTTTACACTAACCATTAAGACCAAAAATCAAGTTTTATACTTATTGAAATTCGTTCTTCCTTTTCTTAGAGTAGAAAAAAAGAAAAAACGTGCGGAGTGGATCCTTACACATTATGATAGAGTAACAATTAGAAATGGAAAATACAATCCAGAATGTCTAAAGAAAAAATTAACATTTGAAGAAGACTTTTTCAAATTATAAAAAATAAAAAACCACCAAATATGTATTTGGTGGAGACGGTGGGACGTGCACTTCCATGCTTTCGACATGGCACTGACTATATCTTGAACCTGTAGTAGAGGTCCTTTGGCGTATTATGCGAAATATAGATTTATCTGTTGAGAGATATAGATTCCGCATCCTAGTACTACCGAGATTCGGCAGTCTATAAGTCGATACACGGCTGTTGGATTGCTCCACATACCGCTCGGCATTGCCTTATCACACTGTGTGTGACTTAGGTTTCACCGATAAAGCCAAATTTTCACTTATGTGTTGCCACATAAGGCGACTATAACTAATCGAACCCACGTCCAGAAACATCGCCACTTAAGCGTCTACGAGCGTAGTCGATATATTCGCAAGTTCACTGCAGCTTCTGCCTATCGACGGGCGTCCGTGCAGCTAGTCTGATTGGTCTCTTCCTTTGTCCTCAGACGGTGGACTCCGGCGTAGCCTACTAAGAGTGAGTCCCTTACCCTACCACATAGGCGATGGAGGGAGGAACAGCTAAAGCGCTATTACGCAGCTAAAGCTAAGTTATTGTTAGTTTTGCCAGTTATTATTGGCTTTGACGTTTTATCGTGGACGATCCCCACGGCTCGCAACCCAAGCTCGAACTATCCCTGTCGAATCCGTAACGTCCCCATGATAAAAAGGGAAGAACGGGAAAGAATAAGTTCAGCGTGTAAGTCACTTATTCAATTGTTCTTACAGCCACAAGATTACCTCGCGACATCTATTAGTATAACAAATCCTGAGATAATTGCAAATACCAGATTCCGGAAATCTGTACAATCACATACCTTTTTGACGCTGAGCCAGTTCTCTCTGGATAGAGCGGTTCGCTTCTTTTCGTTTCAGATCTTCACGTTTGTCATACTTCTTCTTACCACGGGCAAGACCAATCAGAAGCTTTGCCACACCGTTTTTGATGTATAGTTTCAAAGGAACGATTGAGTACCCTGCTTCTTTGGAATCACCGATCAGCTTATTGATTTGCTTTTTGTGAAGCAGGAGCTTACGTGTTCGGAGAGGTTCGTGATTAAATCGATTTCCTTGTTCATAGGGACTGATGTGCATATTATGAACGAAAATTTCTCCATTTTGGACACGGGCAAAAGAATCTTTCAAGTTTACACGACCACCACGGATCGCTTTGATTTCTGTTCCTTGCAGCACAAGACCCGCCTCATATGTTTCTTCTACGGCATAGTCATGACGTGCTTTTTTATTTTGGGCAATAAGCTTGCCTTCTCCCTTTGGCATTGGAATCCCCCTAGTCTTTCCGTTGGTTTACTCATTATTATCTCATATTCTCGAGAAAAATTGTATTGTTACACTTGGAAAAGAAAAGGAGCAAAGGTTATCCCATTGCTCCTGAACCTTTATTTCTTCTTTTTGCGTTTGCTTCTAGGCGCATTTTCAAAGTGTTTCTTATTCGACTTTTTCTTCTTGTTGTTTTTCGGTGGACGCGTTGACCATTCTCCGTCCTTTTTTCGGTCTGAAGATCGATTCGATTTCCCTCGGTCCGATTTTCCTTTATCAGAGCGGATCGAGCGAACGCGGTCTTCTCGCTCCTTGCGATTATTCTTCATTCCTACGATTTCAAAGTCGATGGCACGCTCATCTTTATTGACGCTCACGACACGAACGGTGATCTCGTCTCCGATCCGGAATACGTTTGCCGTTCTTTCACCGATCATGGCAAGATGACGCTCATCAAATCGGTAGTAGTCGTCCGTCATATAACTCACATGGACAAGACCTTCAATGGTATTAGGCAGTTCGACAAACATTCCGAAGTTCGTAACGGAACTGATGATACCGTCGTACTCTTCTCCCACTTTGTCTTCCATGTATTCTGCTTTTTTCAGCTCATCGGTCTCACGTTCTGCATCCACTGCACGGCGTTCGCGGCTTGACGTGTGCTCAGCGATATGCCCCATTTGCGCGCCCCATTTTTCCCGTGTTGCCTGATCAATCTTGCCTTCAATCAGGTAAGTCCTGATTAAGCGATGGACAATCAAGTCAGGGTAACGACGGATCGGTGATGTGAAATGAGTATAGAACTCTGTCGCCAGTCCAAAGTGACCTAAGCTTTCAGGATCGTATTTCGCTTGCTGCATGGAACGCAGCATCATCGTCGATACAACCATTTCTTCCGGCTGCCCTTGTACATCCTCGACAATCTCCTGAAGAGCACGTGGATGAATCGAATTCGCTGTTCCTTTTACAATCAAGCCGAAATTCGTAATAAATTCAAAGAAGCGCTGCAATTTATCTTCTTTGGGGTCTTCATGGATACGATATATGAAAGGAACTTCCATCCAGTGGAAGTGCTCAGCAACCGTCTCATTGGCCACTAACATGAACTCTTCGATCAACTTTTCAGCTACTGAACGTTCACGCAGGACCACATCCGTCGGTTCTCCCTCATCATCGACAAGCACTTTCGCTTCCTTGAAATCAAAATCGATGGCCCCACGCCTCATACGTTTCGTACGAAGAACCTGTGCCAAGTCTTCCATTTCCTCGAACATCGGTACCAAAGGCTCGTATTTTTTTCGAAGTTCTTCATCTTTATCCACAAGAATCTTATTCACATCTGAATATGTCATTCGTTCGGTTGTCTTAATGACGCTTTGGAATATTTCGTGTTTCACGACATCCCCGTCAGGTGAAATCTCCATATCACATGATAGAGTCAAACGGTCCACCTTGGGATTAAGAGAACAGATTCCATTTGATAATCGGTGCGGGATCATTGGGATGACCCGGTCTACCAAGTAGACGGATGTACCTCTATCAAAAGCTTCCTGGTCAATCGGAGAGCTTTCTTTTACATAGTAAGTTACGTCGGCAATATGTACACCAAGCTTATAGTTTCCATTGGCAAGCTTCGTTACCGTTACAGCATCGTCCAAATCTTTGGCGTCAGCACCATCAATCGTCACGATCGTCTGGTCACGCAGGTCCTTTCGATTCGGGATTTCTGATTCGTCGATTTCACTTGGCACATTATTCGCCTGATCCATGACTTCTTCAGGGAATTCGACGTCAATCCCGTGCTTATGGATGATAGAGAGAATATCGACTCCGGGATCATTTTTATGACCCAGGATTTCAATGACCTCACCCTCTGCACTCTTGCGCCCTTCAGGATAGGAAGTTAATTTCACGACGACCTTATGTCCTTCCGCTGCACCCATTTGAGCGGATTTCGGGATAAAGATATCACTCGCAAACTTCTTGTCATCCGGGATAACGAATCCGAAATGCTTGCTTTCTGTGAACGTCCCAACCATTTGGTCGACACCGCGCTCTACGATTCTCACAACAGTTCCTTCTCTTCTGGAACCTGAAGAAGAAGTAGACACTCTTACTAATACTATATCGCCGTGCATGGCGTTATTCGTTTCATTAGGAGGGATGAAGATATCGTCCATTCCTGATTCTTCCGGTATCACAAACGCAAAACCTTTTGCATGAGCGGATACTTTCCCTCTTACCAGATTCATTTTCTCAGGTAAGCCGTAGCGATTGCTCCTTGTCCGTACGACCAGCCCTTTCTCTTCCATTACGACAAGAGCCTTTACGAATTCCTTGAAGTTCGTGGACCCTTCAATTCCGAATGCTTCTTCAAGCTCCTGTACCGTTAATGGCTTGTATGCTTCTTCCTTCATGTAGGAAAGGAGCCTATCCACATGCTCTTTAATATTTTCGTCCATGACAATCCCTCCTGATCATCGAATTCATCAAACCGTCCAGTCTAATTTCTCTAAGAAACCGTAGACGTCTTCATGAAGCTGTTCTTTTTCTTTATCTAATGTAATCACATGACCGGACTCTTCGTACCACTTAATCTTTTTGTCATCGGATTCAACGTTATCATAGATGATATTAGCAGAATCCGTATTGATCATATGGTCATGCCTTGCCTGTACCACAAACGTCGGTGAATAAATCATATCCACATTTCCACGCACATCCGCAATCAATTCCTGCAGGGCCTTCAATGTATTCATCGGCGTTTTCTTAAACTCTTCTATTTCTTTTTCAATTTGTTCTTCTTGTTTTCCTTCAAATTTCTTAAATTCACGGGCGTAATCCACGACCCCTTTATACATGACTTCTTCACTTTTTATATACATCGGTGCACACATAGGGACAATACCCTTTACAGGTACAGTGTAACCTAATTTAAGAGAAAATACCCCTCCAAGGGAAAGGCCGGCAACCGCAATCTCTTCATATCCCTTACTCTTTAAAAGCTCATATCCGTCCATGACATCCTGCCACCAATCTTCAGGGCCTGTGTGAACCAATTCTTCAGGCGGTACACCGTGTCCTTTATAGTGAGGTGCATGGGATGAATAGCCTTTCTTTTCTAAGTAACGGCCAAGCATCCGGACGTCGGCTGAGTTTCCGGTGAATCCGTGCAGTAATAGAACGGCCCGGGGACCTGCTTCAAATGTGAATGGTTTTGGTAATACGGTTTTCATAGCTAGTGACTCCTTTTATCTGATTTTAAACAAACGTTTGATTAGAAGATTGGAACCTTGATTTGTAGGGCCACAACCTGTTAAACAATTGTTTAAATGATTTCTTTATGTAATGGGATTTTTACTTGATTTATGTTAAACAAACGTTTGATTAGTTGTAGAAAAGCTTGATATCACAGGCTTATATCTATTAAACGATCGTTTAAACCACTCTTCTTCTCTATTTTTAGCAAACATTGGTCAGACAATCCAATATTTCGCTTGAAATCAAACAGAAACCTTATAAATAAAAAAACCTGACCTTAATGATCAGGTTTTTGTCCGTATTAGATAGCTACGATGGCAATGGTTAGTACGAAGAATAATACCGATAATACGATTGTAATTCTGTGCAGTACTAAGTCAATACCACGAGCTTTTTGTTTTCCGAAAAGTTGTTCTGCACCACCAGAGATGGCCCCTGAAAGTCCAGCACTTTTACCTGACTGAAGTAATACAATGGCGATAAGTGCGATTGATACAATAATAAGTAAAGTGACGAGTATTGTGTGCATGAGTCCCACCTCCTGATACGAACATAGCATTACTACTAGTTTACCATAGGGATTATGCAGTGGACAAGGTAATATTGTTTGAATTGTGGAAAGAGTTGGTTAGGATTAGAGTGTGCGTCGGCGTGGATTAAGATTCGATGTGCGTTTCATTTTTGGGATTATATGTTAATCGGCTGGATTTTTGGTTATTTCGGCCGGATTTTCACCTGAAACGGCTGGATTATTTCATATATCGGCTGGATTTTTCTCGAAAACGGCCGGATTTTTGCCAAAACCGGCTGGATTTCTTCGTCCCACCCCATCGATATGTTCCTTAGGCCAGCCTTATCCATAAAGAATCATTTAAAATGGAGCAGATCATCATTGAAACGTTCTTCTTTAGCTTGTCAAAGTCCTTTTTTAGCTAAAACCCATTAAGTCTTGGCAAATTTGGGTGTTGATAATAGATACAATACTGCCATTCAATCCAAAAAAACAGCCCCGTCCAATGACGGGGCTGTTTTTCAAATTGCTTGTATTAGCGATTTACGTTATAGAATGTTTTCGCTCCAAGATATTGAGCTGTGTGAGCTAATTGATCTTCGATGCGAAGAAGTTGGTTGTATTTCGCTACGCGGTCTGTACGTGATGGTGCACCTGTCTTGATTTGACCAGCGTTTGTTGCTACTGCGATGTCAGCGATTGTGCTGTCTTCTGTTTCACCAGAACGGTGAGAGATGACTGCTGTGTATCCAGCGCGCTTCGCCATTTCGATTGCATCGAATGTTTCAGTAAGTGTACCGATTTGGTTCACTTTGATCAGGATCGAGTTACCGATACCCTGCTCGATACCTTGAGAAAGCTTAGTCGTGTTTGTCACGAATAAGTCATCCCCAACTAGCTGAACTTTCTTACCGATACGCTCAGTTAGAAGTTTGAAACCATCCCAGTCGTTTTCGTCAAGACCGTCTTCGATTGAAACGATTGGATATTTGTTGCACATTTCTTCATACCAATCAACCATTTCTGCAGATGAACGGACAACGCCTTCACCTGAAAGATGGTATTTACCGTCTTCTTTGTTGTAGATTTCAGAAGCTGCAACGTCCATAGCAAGAAGAACTTCTTCTCCTGGCTTGTAACCAGCTTTTTCGATTGCTTCGATAATTGTAGAAAGTGCTTCTTCGTTAGACTTAAGGTTTGGAGCGAATCCACCTTCGTCACCTACTGCCGTGTTGTAGCCTTTACCTTTAAGAACTGACTTCAGGCTGTGGAAAATTTCTGTACCCATGCGCAGACCTTCTTTAAATGTAGAAGCTCCTACAGGCATGATCATGAATTCCTGGATGTCTACGTTGTTGTCAGCGTGCTCCCCACCGTTAACGATGTTCATCATTGGTACTGGAAGTTGCTTCGCGTTGAATCCGCCAAGGTATTGGTATAATTCCACTCCGAAGAAGTCAGCAGCTGCACGGGCTACAGCCATAGATACACCAAGGATTGCATTCGCACCCAGTTTACCTTTGTTTTCTGTACCGTCAAGAGCGATCATAGCCTGGTCGATTGCGACTTGTTCAGTGATGTCATAACCGATCAGTTCTTCAGCGATTTCGTTGTTTACGTTATCAACTGCTTTTTGTACCCCTTTACCAAGGTAGCGGCCTTTTTCACCGTCACGAAGTTCAACTGCTTCGTATTCACCAGTTGAAGCTCCAGATGGAACTAGTGCACGTCCGAAAGCACCTGATTGTGTATAAACTTCTACTTCAATTGTTGGGTTACCGCGTGAATCCAATACTTCACGAGCGTATACGTCTGTAATAAATGGCATTTAGAATCTCTCCTTATTTTTTAATTAGTGATTTTCCAGTCATTTCAGCTGGTTGATTAACATTTAATAAATCTAGCATAGTTGGAGCAAGATCTCCTAACTTTCCACCTTCACGAAGTTCGATTCCTTCTTTCGTTACGATGACAGGGACCGGGTTCGTGGTGTGTGCCGTCATAGGCTTACCTTCTTCAGTCAGAACTTCATCTGCATTCCCGTGGTCTGCTGTGATGATGGCTGTTCCACCTTTTTCAGTGATGAGGTCAATGATCTTTCCAAGACATTCATCCACTGTTTCCACCGCTTTGATCGTTGGCTCGAGCATTCCAGAGTGTCCGACCATGTCCGGGTTTGCGAAGTTCAGGATAATTGCATCCTGACGGTCTTCACGGATTTCTTCAAGTAAGGCATCCGTCACTTCATACGCGCTCATTTCAGGCTTAAGATCGTACGTTGCCACTTTAGGAGAATCGATCAAGATCCGTTTCTCACCCGGGAATTCATCTTCACGACCACCGCTCATAAAGAACGTGACATGAGGATACTTTTCCGTCTCGGCGATACGCAATTGCTTCAGTCCGTTTTGTGAAAGGACTTCGCCAAGTGTATTATCAAGATTAGTCGGTTTGAATGCGACAAATCCATTTACTGTTTCACTGAATCGTGTTAAGCAGACAAAGTGAAGGTTCTTCGGATGCTTCTCTCCGCGCTCAAATGAACGGAAGTCTGCATTCGCAAATGTATTCGAAATTTGGATCGCCCGGTCTGGACGGAAGTTGTAAAAGATTACAGCATCATCATCTTTAATCGTCGCAACCGGCTCTCCGTTTTCTTTCGTCATCACTGATGGAATGACGAATTCATCGTAGATTCCATTTTCGTAAGAATCGTTCACAAGTTCCATCGGATCATGATAGCTTGGGCCTTCGCCGTATACCATGGCACGGTAAGACTTCTCTACTCGTTCCCAACGTTTGTCACGGTCCATGGAATAGTAACGACCAGAAATCGTCGCAAATTGGCCAACGCCGATTTCTTTCATTTTCGCTTCTGCATCTTCAATATACTTCTTCGCCGTTTGAGGACCGACGTCTCGGCCGTCAAGGAAGGCATGGACATAGACATCTTTTATTCCTTCTTTAGCCGCTAAACCAAGAAGGGCATAAAGATGTTCGATATGGCTGTGCACACCGCCATCCGAAAGTAGTCCGAAGATATGAAGATTCGTGCCTTTTTCCTTTGCATGGTTGACCGCGTCAAGGAAAGTGGCATTCGTTTCGAATTCACCTTCACGAATCGCTAAATTCACACGTGTCAAGCTTTGGTACACGATACGTCCGGCACCAATATTTAAGTGACCCACTTCGGAGTTCCCCATTTGTCCTTCAGGAAGTCCTACCGCTTCGCCACTTGCTGTTAATTGATTGTGTGGGTACTGATTCCACAAGCGATCAAAGTTCGGCTTGTTCGCTTGGGCTACAGCGTTTCCTTCTTTTGTGTTACGGCAAGCAAAACCATCTAAGATGATTAACGCTACTGGTGACTTACTCATGTGTACTTGCCCCTTCTAAAAGCTGCAAGAAGCTTTGTGGTTCAAGGCTTGCTCCACCGACAAGGGCACCATCGATATCCGATTGGGCCATGTATTCTTTAATGTTATTAGGTTTCACACTACCACCATATTGAATTCTCACTGCGTCTGCTGCTTCTTGAGAAAATTCTCCTGCAACCACTTGACGGATATGAGAACATACTTCGTTCGCATCTTCAGCTGTAGACGATTTACCCGTTCCGATTGCCCAAATAGGTTCATAAGCAATGACGGTATGTTTCACTTGATCTGCTGATAGACCGGCAAGTGCTTTTTTCACTTGGTTACCAACAAGTTCTTTTGTTTCATTGTTTTCGCGTTGCTCAAGCGTCTCCCCTACACAAACGATTGGAGTTAAACCGTGTTTGAAAGCAGCAAGAGTCTTTTTGTTCACTGACTCGTCTGTTTCATTGAACATTTCACGACGCTCTGAGTGTCCAAGGATGACATACTTTACGCCTAAATCAGAAAGCGCTACAGGGCTGACTTCCCCTGTGAATGCTCCGTTTTCTTCAAAGTGCATATTTTGAGCACCAATTTCTACCTTGTATTCTTTTGAAATGTTCACTAAGCTTTCTAAAAATAGAGCTGGAGAACAAATGACAGAATCGACAACCTCTTGATCAGGAACTAATCCTTGTACTTCTTCAGTAAAAGATTTTGCTTCCGATAAAGTCTTGTTCATCTTCCAGTTACCTGCAATGATCGGTTTACGCATTGTACTCATCCTTTCTGTTTTATAATCGGTTCCAAAAATTGTTGGTCTTTGAAAAGCGATTATTTTTCGTTAAGAGCCACTACTCCAGGAAGTTCTTTTCCTTCCATGAACTCAAGCGAAGCTCCACCACCTGTAGAAATATGACTCATTTTATCAGCATATCCGAATTTCTCAACGGCTGCTGCAGAGTCACCGCCACCGATAACAGAATATGTATCTGTTGCATCGGCTAACGCCTCCGCTACGGCTTTCGTTCCATTTGCAAATGTTTCTAATTCGAATACACCCATCGGTCCGTTCCAGATTACAAGCTTAGAGCTTTTGATCGTATCCTGGAATAATGCTCTAGTCTTAGGCCCGATATCAAGTGCTTCCCAATCAGAAGGAATCGAATCGATATCCACTTCCTTCGTATTTGCATCATTTGAGAAGTCATCAGCAACGACTACATCAACAGGCATAAGGAATTTGACGCCTTTATCTTCTGCTTTTTTCATGAATTGCTTCGCTAAATCAATCTTGTCTTCTTCTAGAAGGGATTTTCCTACCTCATGGCCTTGGGCTTTAACGAATGTGTAAGCAAGTCCACCGCCGATGATCAGGTTGTCCACTTTATCTAATAGGTTGTCAATGACACCGATTTTATCTTTAACTTTTGCTCCACCAACGATCGCTGTAAATGGGCGTTCAGGGTTAGATAGAGCCTTTCCTAATACGTCCAGCTCTTTCTCCATTAGAATGCCTGCTACAGCTGGAAGGTGCTTGGCAATTCCTTCAGTAGAAGCATGAGCACGGTGAGCAGCACCAAATGCATCGTTTACATAAAGATCAGCAAGAGCTGCAAATTCTTTTGCAAGTTCAGGATCATTCTTCGTTTCTCCCGGGTAGAAGCGGACGTTTTCCAGTACAAGAACGTCGCCTTCAGCCATTTCGCTGATCTTGGATTGAACAGCTTCACCATAAGCTTCATCTGCTTTTGCTACATTTTTCCCAAGAAGTTCGGAAAGTCTTTCAGCAACCGGCGTTAAGCGCAGTTCTTCCACTACTTCACCTTTAGGACGACCTAAGTGACTAGCCAGAATGACTTTCGCCCCGCCATCCACTAAGTACTTAATGGTAGGAAGAGCAGCTTGAATACGAGTTTCATCTGTAATCTTGCCTTCAGACATCGGTACGTTGAAGTCTACACGGCAAAAAACGCGTTTTCCTCTTACATCGACATCTTTAATCGACTTTTTGTTCATCGTAAAAGGCCTCCTTTAGTTTTCAATTTCTACATCTTTTTCAAAAAAATAGAAAAAGCAATAAGAAAAGGGAGAGGGGAATCTTCCCCGCTCCCCTTCATCACATCTTCATTATAGATGGTGGGACAAAATTTATCCATCAATCACCATGCTAATGATGTCAATTTACAAAACTTTATCGATTAAAGCCCTTTAGAAGCGATATAACCTGCAAGGTCAACTACACGGTTAGAGTAACCGCTCTCGTTGTCATACCAAGAAATTACTTTTACCATGTTATCTTCTAGAACCATTGTAGATAATGCATCAATTGTAGAAGAAGCAGGACTACCGTTGTAATCAGTTGATACTAAAGGCTCTTCGCTGTACGCAAGGATTCCTTTAAGATCGCCTTCAGCCGCTTCTTTAAGTGCAGCATTCACATCTTCAGCTGTTACGTTTTTATCAAGTTCAGCAACTAAGTCTACTAGAGAAACATTTGGAGTTGGAACACGAACCGCTCCACCGTTCAGTTTCCCCTTAAGCTCAGGAAGAACAAGAGATACAGCTTTCGCAGCACCTGTAGTTGTTGGAATCATGTTCTCAGCAGCTGCACGTGCACGACGGTAATCTTTATGTGGTAAGTCTAAGATTTGTTGGTCGTTTGTGTAAGAGTGGATGGTTGTCATCATTCCACGCTTGATTCCGAATTTATCGTTAAGAACTTTAGCGAATGGCGCTAAGCAGTTTGTTGTACAAGATGCATTGGAGATAACATCGTGGCTAGCCGCGTCATACTTGTCTTCGTTAACACCCATAACCACTGTGATATCTTCATCAGATGCAGGAGCAGAGATGATAACTTTCTTCGCACCAGCTTCGATGTGTTTCGCTGCGTCAGCACGCTTTGTGAAACGTCCAGTAGATTCAACAACGATATCTACACCAAGATCTCCCCAACCAAGTTGAGCAGGATCGCGCTCAGCTAATACTTTTACTTTCTTACCGCCAACTACAAGGTAGTCACCGTCAACAGTTACTTTCTCTTGAAGAGTTCCGTGAACTGTATCATATTGTAAAAGGTGAGCAAGCATGTTTGCATCAGTTAAGTCATTAACCGCTACTACCTCTACGTCGTTATTTTTAAGTGCTGCACGGAATACATTACGTCCGATACGTCCAAATCCGTTAATACCAATTTTTGTTGCCATGAATAATTTCCTCCTTTAGATAGTTAAGGATGATTTTTTTATATTTCAAAAGGGCTTACCCTTTTAAAAGCTCTCTTGCGGCTCCCTCATCCGTGATGAGCACGGTTTTCGGTGGAGCACTCTTCATATACGCCCGAATCGCCTTCGCCTTCGAGCTGCCGCCTGCGACGGCAATGACGCTTTCGATATGACTTAAATCTTCTAATTGCAGGCCGATCGTTGGCACCTTATGTACCACTTCACCCGCTTCGTTAAAATAGTAACCAAATGCCTCCCCGACAGCATGACCATCTGAGATTTTCTCAAAGTCCTCATCAGTGGTCTTCCGTCTTTCAGCCATTGTGATAGCATCTCCAATCCCATGGAGAACCATGTTAGCCGATTTGATCAAATTCAATACTTCTTTGATCATCGGTTCTTTCAAGAAGGACTTGTATACTTCTTTACTAACCTGATCCGGCACATATAAAACACGATGTCGCGTTCTCGTATGCTCAGCCATCTTGGCACATATGGTGTTAGCCTGGTTTTTAACGTCTTCTCCTATTCCACCCCGAGCAGGAACAAACAAGGTAGAGTCAGAGAAATCCGGTGTAAGCATCTCTGCTACAGCGGCCATCGTCGAGCCTCCAGTCACAGCGATGATAGTATTTCCTTTCAGGCGACGTTTCATACTAGAAGCTGACGCACGCCCTAATTCTTCTTTTACCCAAGGAGACTCATCACTATTCCCAGGAACGATTACAATTTCATGAAGATTAAGTAAAGATTTTAATTCCCGCTCCATTACGTTGATTCCCGAAACCTCTCTCATCATTGTTTCAAGGCTTTCTAAAAGCTGAATGCCATCCTCGGTCATGATCATTCCAGAGGTTTTGATATCAATGAGATCTTGGTTGTTCAGAAACTCCACTTCGCTTCTCAGTACACGTTCTGTCAGGCCCATGTTCTGAGCAAGACTTCTGCGTCCGACAGGCTGCATGAACCGGATGGAACGAAGAATTTGATGCCTTTTTTGCATAACTTCAAGCAGGTCAGGTAATAATCGCTTTTGTATGTCAATTAAAGATTCCATAGAAAAAAGCTCCTTCAAATGAAGTGCGTGGATGTGATGGACTATAAAAGTCCCACCTAGACATATTATGTCCCACTACCTCCAAAAAAAATTCATCCCTGCTTTCAAATTTTATTTTATCAGGGTATGAATCGTAATTCAACTAGAAACTATCGGGTTTTTTCATGTAAACGCTTGCTAAGCGTAAAATAATCAATCTGCCCATACTGGAGGATTCCCCCGTCCATTTCCACGACTGGGATCATGAGTCCGAAACGTTCGGTCAAATCGTCACTTTCATCTATGTCGATTTCTTTTATTTCGAATCCAAGTTCATCCTGAAGTAACTTTAATGTAATTTTTGCGTCTTGGCATAGTCCGCATTGGTTTCGTGTATAAAATAGGACTTGTTTCATTTTTGAGCCTCGCTTTTTTATTGGTTGAGAATTTGGTTGTACCAGGTACCGGATGGTTGGATTGTACCTTGTACAAAACCATTGTCATGCCTGGTACTCCCTCTATTCATACCTCTTCCTCATCGTGGAAGAAGCAATCCCTAATTGATCGCGGTATTTCGCTATCGTTCTTCTAGAGACATCATACCCTTTATCCAATAATAGGTTCACTATTTTCTGATCAGATAGTGGCTTTTTCTTATCTTCTTCATCAATAAGCCTTTGGAGTTCATTTTTCACAGTTGTTGCAGATGCTGTTTCGGAATCCTCAAGCTTGACTGATTTGATGGCTGAGGTGAAGAAGTACTTCAGTTCAAAAATCCCATATGGCGTTTGCATATACTTACCCTTCACAGCACGGCTGATGGTCGATTCATGAACATCGATTTCTTCTGCCACCTGTCTCAAGGTCAATGGCTGGATTGCTGATGGTCCTTTTAAGAAGAATGCTTTCTGCTTTTCTGCAAGCATCTTACCCACTTTCAGGATGGTTTGTTTTCGCTGACGTAAGCTTTGCAGTAGCCAGTGGAAATCCTGCTCCTTTTCCTGAAGATAGGACTGGACTTCCTTATCCGGGTGATGCTTTAGAAAATCAGTGTACTCTTCATTATATGTGACGTTTATAGTCGTACCGTCATACAACGATACGGCCACGGTATGACCATCGATCACCTTCACGACAAGCTCTGGAATAATGTATTCAGCGATATGCTGAGAATACTTTGATCCGGGTCTCGGATTGCACTGCTGGATGAAATCCGCTGCCAGCTGGATGTCTTTTAGCTCTACCTCAAGATCCTTGGCGATCGCCTTCCACTTCTTTTCTGCAAAAGCTTGAAAATGGTTATCTACAATCATCGTAACCAGTGGGGGAACATTGGCTTTCCGCTGCAGCTGAAGGACTATGCACTCCTTCAGGGATCTGGCTCCTATTCCAGCCGGTTCTAATTCCTGAAGCCTACTAATATAGTTTTCCAGTTGAGACATTTCCAGACCATGTTTTTGAACGAAGGATTCGTCGTCTATTCTCAAATAACCGTTATCATCCAAGCTAAATATTAATTCATCCAGTATCTTTCTCCCTGAAGAAGTAAGCGATTTCAAATTTAATTGAACAGATAATGCATCCGCAAGGGATCTCTTTGGCACGGATACATATTCATACCAATCCACCGTGTTTTCGTGATTGCCGGCATTTCGTTTAAATGTATGAGGTTCTCGTTGATGAAGGGGGTCTTGCTTAGGCGGTTCTAATTGTATAAGGGGATTCTCTAATTGCTTAGCTTCTAGATAAGCATTCAGTTCCATCGTAGAATATTGGAGGATGGTGATGGCTTGAGAAAGCTGCTGCGTCATTTGAAGTTTTAATTGTTGATTTTGAAAAAGTCCTGCTTTCAAATTCATGATTCTTAACCTCCCATTTATCTATTCTACAATAAAATTGGTGGTTCGTTAATGGGAATTCGTTGGTAGTATTATGTATATGATATTTTTCAATAAATTCCACATAGCGTGTGGTGGTTGATTTCCGCTGCAGGTGCTCGCTTTCCGCGGGGCGTGGGTTGAGCCTCCTCGGGCTAAAGCCCTGCGGGGTCTCAACTTCCACGCGTTTCCCGCAGGAGTCGAGCACCTTCCGCTACAATCAACTGGCAGGGTGTGGGTATTCTCCACCCATCTCAACATTATACTTTTAATATATTCGGTAGAAGCTATAAAAAATGCGCCCCAAGTTGTGTTATTTAGCAGATTTACTTACTAATGAAGAGCGATAGATGCCTTCGGATATTTCTCCCGGTTTAATTCGAGTCTTATTGTAGAGAGAATCAAAGTCCGTAATCTTGTACTCTTCTGCTAGCTTTAGCATTAATTGAGCGCATGCTTTAGCATCATCTGCAGCATGATGGTGATTATCTAATTCGATTCCAAAATAAGTACATATAGATGATAGCTGATAGGCAGGAAGACCTTTCACCATTTTTCTGGACATTTGATATGTGCAGAGAAATTGGTTGTATACGGGCTCCATTTCATAACGAGCTAAATTATCCCTCAAAGCGTATCCATCGAAGGAAAGATTATGAGCAATCATCAACTTATTCTCTATTTTTCCCTTGATAGAATGATAGAAAGCATCGAACGTCATCGCACCTTTAACATCTTGAGGTTTAATTCCATGTATTCTAATATTAAAATGATCAAATTTCTCTTCTGGATCGATTAATTGATAAATTGAATCAACAATTTCTCCATTTTCTACAAATACCATTCCGACTGAGCATATACTGTGTCTTGCACGATTAGCCGTTTCAAAATCAAAAGCTACAAAATCTTTCATTCCAAGCCACCATCCCGGTTTTAGATTATTCTTCTTTTCTATACTCTAACTATTCTGGTGCAGGGCGAAACACCTTCTCGTAACTTTCCTATGTATCTAATTCAAAACCGATCCGGCACTTCTTCAAAATAGGTATATTATTGATTATACAATATACTAAAAATACCCTTAATATCAGGAACGAAAAAAGATGCCTCCACAAATTAAAAACTTGTAGAAACACCTTCATATCAGTATTACTGGTACGCCCTCGGAGGGAATCGAACCCCCATCTCAAGAACCGGAATCTTACGTGCTATCCGTTGCACCACGAGGGCATGAAATGAATAACCGTCACGAATATATATTATAAGCTAGAAAATACTTGTTTGCAATATTTTTATTCTTTAAGCCCTAACCTCATAAATGGTTGTTTCTTAAAGATGTGAAAGTTGATTGGAGTTCCTTTGTAAATAGTTTGATTTGCATTAGAATCTGTTCTTCTGTTTGTCTACCCTTATAATTAGTCATTCATAAAATAGAATCACAGAGTGGATTGAAGCGGAAGGCAATTGACTCCTGCGGGTAATAGAGGAAAAGTCGAGACCCCACAGGGCAGCGCCCGAGGAGGATCGACTTCCTCCCCGCGGAAAGCAATTGCCTGCAGCGGAAAGGAACGGTCTTTGTTTTCACGCCGTAACTTATCAAAAGGTGGCTCCACTTATTTTTAAAGGAAATAAACTTCTACTGCAACCATAAACTTTACAAACACTCTCCCGTTTAAAAAAGGAATGAATGGGTATCATGTAGAAAGGATTTATATACAGGGGAATAAAGGAAGCGTTTAGTTTGACCTTTATTGACCATGGGTGTATGATTACAGTACAAAGTGAATAAGTAATTCAGAAAAATAAAAAGGATTTCTAAGGAGGAACGAGGATGAATTTAATTCCTACAGTAATTGAACAAACAAACCGCGGTGAACGTGCTTATGACATTTATTCACGTTTATTGAAAGACCGTGTAATCATGCTTGGAAGCGGTATTGATGACAATGTGGCAAACTCCATTGTAGCACAACTTCTATTCCTTGAATCTGAAAACCCGGAGAAGGATATTTCGATTTACATAAACTCTCCTGGTGGAAGCATCACGGCGGGTATGGCAATCTACGACACAATCCAATACATCAAGCCTGATGTACAAACGATTTGTATCGGTATGGCTGCTTCAATGGGTGCGTTCCTTCTTGCAGCAGGTGCAAAAGGCAAGCGATTAGCCCTTCCGAACGCTGAAGTGATGATTCACCAGCCACTTGGTGGAGCTCAAGGTCAAGCTACAGAAATCGAAATCGCAGCGAAGCGTATTCTATTCCTTCGTGAAAAACTGAATCAGATCCTGGCTGATCGCACAGGTCAACCACTTGATGTGATTTCAAAAGATACAGATCGCGATAACTTCATGACAGCTGAAAGAGCGCTTGAATATGGATTGATCGATCGCATCATCACTCGTAACGATATGAACAATAAGTAAACATACTGAAAGCCCCTTGCCGGAATCCGGGAGGGGCTTTTTTTCTATTGAATGTTCGTTTCATTTGGAATAAAAGAAAACCTTCTATTTACCCCCTCAAAAAAAGAGGCTTCCGTCACCGAAAGCCTCTCTCCTTTATTCTTTTTCAGCTTTTTTCTCACAAACCGGAATCAGAATCTCACCGTTCATCCCTTTTTTCAATAAGAGATGCAGGATTGTCTTGGATAGCCTGCTGGGGTGATAGGGTTTCACCAAATAATCATTGGCTCCCAGTGTGAGTCCTTTTTCTTTCTCATCTAAAGCGGAGGATACGATGATCGGGACTTGGGAAAGCTCTTGATCCGCTTTCATCTTTTCTAGTACATCCCACCCCGACATGCTTCCTTCAAGCATAATATCGAGGACGATGGCATCTGGTTTTTCCTCTTGCATTTTTGTCAGGGCTTCAGTTCCTGACGGTGTGTGCTGCACCTTGAAACCGCTGTCGGACAGCTCGGCTTTCAAGAGGGATGCCAGATTGATATCGTCTTCAATGACGATGATATTCATTCCATCACCGCAATTCTCATCCTCTTTGAAGGTTTCGATGGTCACGATCGGCAAACGTATGGTGAACATAGTCCCTTTTCCTTCTTCCGATGAGATAGCGATGTCCCCCTCATGAGTTTCGATGATCTCCTTCACGATGGTCAAGCCCAAGCCGGTACCGCCAATTCTTCTCTGGTCAGAATTGTCGACCCGATAGAATTTCGTGAACAGATTTGGAATGGCCTCCTGCGGTATGCCGAGCCCTTCATCACGGATGTCTATGAGAATGGACTCCTCTCCTTCACGGAAATGGATGGTGATAGTGCCTCCATCCGGGGAATACTTGATGGCATTACTGATCAGATTGGTGAATGCCTGGGACAATTTGTCTTTATCCCCAAGAACGATCGTACAGTCCGTGTCCCTGGCGATATTAAAGGAATGATGAGGTGCGTTTACCTTCTGGGTATCAATCACATGCTGCATGACCGGGACGACATCCTCGTACTTCTTCTCAAAGGTTTGACGTCCGGACTCCATTCGCTGGACATCCAGGAAATCATTGATGAGAGACGTCAATCGCTTTGCTTCTTGATAGATCGTCGTTAAATATTTCTTCGTTCTTTCCGGTTTCAACTCCTTGGTCAGCATCAGCTCCGTAAAACCAAGCACACTTGATAGAGGGGTACGAAGCTCATGGCTGACTGTACTCACAAACTCTGATTTCATTTGATCGACTTCGAATTCTTTCGTGATATTCCTGTGTACAAAGATTGTCCCTATCTGCTCGTCTCCACGATAGAGGGTTTCAGAGTAAACCTGGAAAACTTCTTTACTATCCACCAGGTGATAGGTAAGGAGATGCTTACCTATCTTCCTCTCTGTCACAATCGTTTCATAGTACTCATCCAGTTTCTCTTTATCTTCGACCCGATCAACCAGTGCTTGCTTCCAGGTTTGATAGTCTGCTTGCTGAAGCTCGTCTATCTTCCCTTGAATCAATGCCGATAATTTCGTATTCATTAATAAGTTGTTGCCATCCTTATCAATGAGTTGTATCCCCTCCTGAATATTGTTGAGGATATCCTGTGTCAGTTGACGATTCGTTTCGGATTCTTCGAAAAGGTATATTTTTTGCAAAGAGATGGAAATTTGCTTCCCTAAGCTCGAATATTCCTCTAATTCCTGCTTATTGAAATCATCTCCAAATCGACTGAATACCATGATGGCTTCCACCTGGTGGTCGACGGAAAGGATAGGTAAGAATAAATCATACGAATAAAGGGTTTCTTCGTGATATCCTTTTTCCGATGGCCTCATCTCCCGTTTAAGTGAGAAGGGCTCTCTCGAATCAAACAACCTTTGATGAATTCCATTGTAGATATACATCAAGAACTGACTCGCACCACTTTCGGAAATGCCAAACGTCGCATTGGACTTCTGATCATCCATCAGAACGATCATACCCCGGGAAGCCCCCATCACATGACTCATGCTTTTGACAATGCTCTCTAAAACCTCTTGTTTATTCAGGGTACTTGATATCCCATGAATGAATTCATTTCTGCGCTCCAGCTGAGACTCACGACTTTTCGTCATATTAAGCAAATGTTCAAGTTCTGATTGCTGGGATTCCAACTCATCCTGCTGAGCGACCAACTCTTCATTTTGGGAAAGGAGATGCTCCTCCTTTTCCTGAATTTTATAAATCATCTTTTCGAATGCCCTGGACATCTTACCGATTTCATCTTTCCGTTTGTTTTCAAAAGACCATTGCTGATAGACTTCATTTTCAGCAATTTGTTCAGCGGCTGAAGCCACCTGATTTAGAGGCTGACCGATTTGTTTTGCAATCATTCTCATCATTCTCATAAGAACAAGAAGCATGAGAAAAACAAAGAGCACAAATGCAGTTTGACTTAAGGACTCTTTACGTTTCAATTCGTCATAAGCATTTCGCTTACTTTGTTCAATGGAGTCCGCATACATATTGAGTTGCGTTTGAAAGGTTTCAATTGTAGCTGTTGCACCGTCTGCCGATGCCTCCTTCACAGCCTCGCTATCCCCCTTTTCGAAATCGCTGATGACACTTGGCACCATTTCTTTAAAATAAAGAGTTGAAAATTCCTCTACATCTTTAAGGAAGCGTTGATCTTCAGGTTCTGTTTCTAATCCTTTTAACTTCTTTAACGTGTCATCCACTTTTTTCTCTTGGTCAAAAATACTTTCTTTGAACCCCGGCCTCCCAAATGCGAGATATCCCCTCGCATCAAAGAAAGCCTTTTGAAAGTCTCTATCCAATTGTTCAGCCACGTCTTCTTTTTTATTTAACTGATCCCTCTGAACCTGGTACTCAGTTGTAATGGATTGATCATACAGGAACAAACAGGCAGCACTAATGAAAAAGATGACGATAAAGCCGCTCATCAATCCTATGAATTGATTACGTAGGCTCGTTTGAAATAATTCTTTAATTCTCTTCATTCAATATTTCCTCAATCCGATGAACGAGTTCTAGTGGACTGTACGGCTTTGCAATGAAGTAATCGGCCCCTGACTTCAATACGAGATCCTTATCCGTTTGCTGACTTTTAGCCGACACCATCATGATTTTCACATCACTCTTTTCAGGTGCGTTTCTAACTTTTTCAATTACTTCCAGACCTGTGAAAAGAGGCATCATATAGTCAAGAAGAATGAGGTCATAGTCATTCTCCATGATTTGATTGATGGCTTCTTGACCATCGGCGGCTTCATGAAGCTCATGACCTTCATCTTCCAGTGTATCCACCATCAACATCCGGAGCACTTCTTCATCTTCAGCAATTAATATTCTCGCCATTTTTATTCTCCTTCTTTTTCAAAAGCTTCTTTCATTTCGTAATAGGACTGCTTTAATCGCTCATGGGAAACCGGTTGATCCCAAGGATTCCAGGAGTAAGGGTAAAATTGAGTGGAATCCATCAACCCGCCTTGACCCTGTTGCGGATAGGTGAATTCTTTTTCTCCATCCTTTTCATATAAGCCGATATGAATGGATTCTATGGTCGTCGTACTATCCAATCCTTCATCCGACCATATGTCTCCCATTGCTTCTTTCAGACTGGGATCCTTCATGTTTAGCAGCTGCCATGGTATTCGGATTTCGTAGCGGTTATCTGATGGATTGACACTGATATCGGTTAACGAGTCATATTCCGGGTCCCCCGGATTGGATGTTCCGAACTGAAGGATTCCTGTTTCATAGGATTGGAACGGAATGTTTTTCCCTATGACGTCCAATGATTTATTCAATGTCAATCGAATCGGATGATAGAATCCATTGTTTTTCTGCTTGGCATAAGCTTCCTCTTCAATCATATTGAGATCATGCCCGTAGTGATAGTGGAATGTATCATAATAGCTGTCAATCCACAGGCGGGCTTCCTTCTTACCTTTAATCTGAAGGACAAAGTCAACACCTGATGAGGTGACATCCGTTTCCTCCAGGATAGTCGATTGCCCCTGCCCTTTGATTGTATCGAATAGAAGATAGGTTTCTTTATCCTCAGAAATTGTATCTGAATCAACCCGAACATATACATAGCGCTCGTCGCTTGTTACAAACATGCTGTGCCCATCCTTTTCAAAAGCAGGCTCTACCCTGTTAAAGGCCCAATCATCAGGTCTCCCGTCCACGTGTATCATCGAAGTTTTGTCAGTCCCGGGATCAAAGCTCAACATTCCGAACTGCTGCTCATTGGTTTGGGCATTCTGCCAGAAAGGTCGTCTGTCAGGATTGTCATAGTCCATCGTATTCCAAGTCCGTTTGAACCACTCATCCTGCCATGCGAACACCATCCCGCCTGCCATTTTCTCTTCTGAGATATCCTCGAATAACCGGCGATCAATTTCACCCTGTTCTCTCTCTGAATGATGTCCCTGGTCCATCCCGTAGACGTTCCGGTGAGTGAGTCCGCGGGATCCCGGGACACCGAATTCCGCTACTACCAACGGCATGGAGTGGGCTTTTTTCATGTCATTCAAATAGCCGGCATAGTTGTTCTTTTCCCCGCGATGATCGATATAATTGACATACTCGGGGTCATAATTCAAGAAATCCGGATAGTACGGATATATGTGGTAGGAAGCGAACAGTCCGGTGTACAATTGCCCGGTTCCTTTCATGACGTTCGGATCCACGGAAACCATATCTTCTTTCTCCAGGGGTTCACTCGGATGATCCAGGAGATCGGTGGTAACCCAGTTCGTGAAGCTTACAGGTCTCTGCCATTGATACGTATCGGTTTCATATGCTATCCCTTCGTTCATTCTTTCGGTCAGCCATATTTCAAAGGGCTTGGCGCTTTCTGTTTGAATGTATTCCCCGCGAAAATCTTCAAGTCCATTATGCTTTTCATTTGTAGCTGACACAACTTCCGGGTCCCACTCCACTCCGAATATCCACCCAAGGACGTAAGGAGAAATGTCATACGTATACGAACCGGAAGCATGCCCTTTTCGCTCTGGAATCTCTGCGTTTCCATGAACCAGATCGATGGTTTTCTTGATTTCTTCCGAAAATTCAACGGTGTTTTCCTTTGCGAAAGCGTCCTCCGACTTCAGGAATATTTCTTCATTCACCCATACTCCATGAAACAAGTAAAGTGGTTTTTCTGCCATTTGATTGTACTCGTAAAAGGCTTCATAAAAGGCAGGCGGATGAATGGTGTAAACCCGGAGCGAGTTGGCATTCATGGCGCCGATTTGTTTGAACCATCTCAAATATTCTTCTTTCGAAATCGCTGTTTCGCCTGGGAATGAACCAGGCTTTGCGATTCCCATGTTGACCCCTTTGATAAGGAAGTCTTCCCATTTTCCATCCTGATGGACTTGAATGTAGTCGGATCCAACTTTCCCTGCAAGCTTCAGACCATTTTCCGAGATGACTGAGATGGGTTCGACCACATTCTTGTCCTTTCCTTTTTGAATTCTCTCAAGAATCGCCTTCATCATCGGACTGTATGCCTTCCAGTAAAATTGGGACATGTTATCCGGACTGGATGATTCCGTCCATTTTCTCCAAGTTGAAAATCCGACGGTTTGATAGAGATTGGGCACATCAGCCTGATCCGCATAATCCCCACTGAAATAGTAGGTGTCGAATTGCCGGTTCTCACCATGAATGACGGCAGGGAACGTCACCGGAAGATTCAATGCTTTAAGTGTGTCTTTCCCGCTATTGGATAAAGACAATGTGTAGTTCGCCATCACCTCATCAGGATTGATGGCTTCTACGATGTCAAACCAGTACGAGTATGGGACATTGATTTCTTCACCGATGAAGCCTTCACCTTGCTCGGTTGTTGAAAAGACCACACCTTTTTTCCCGATATCTTCTTTGTCTAAAATGACCAGTTGATCATTTTCGTCCACGAGTACGTATCCAGGACCTGTGAAATGATATGACTCATCATACTGGTTTTCATAATTATCCCGGACCCATTGGGGCACTTCACTGTTTTCAAGCTTCGGAAAATATCTCCCGATCCAGCCCGACCACTCCAGATTGAACAAGGAATAAAATTTCTTCCTCGTTTCTTCAGTGGTAGGCTGTGCCATGGAATTGAACTCGGCAATCAACGTTTTCCCATCGTTCATCGCCATGTCTTTTAAAACGTCCATATCACTATCGGTCAAGCCTCCATATAGCTTTGAGGAGCGCTGCCCCGATACATTCTTATGATGGAATTCCTCTTCATACACTCCATACGTGTCTGCTATGTAGACAGCATCGTATTTATCATAGGAGGAGGGGATATTTTTAATGTCATAGGTTTGATTGTCTTTCGGTACAAATCCAATATAGTCTGTTTGCAGCTCATACGGCTTCCCGCCTGACTGCACATATTTCTGTTGATTCAAAAGCCACATTAGCCCTTTATGTTCCCGGTAAGTGGTATCCGGAACCGTCTTATCGATGATGAGCAAATCCAGGTTCTGTTCTTTCTTCATCTGCCATAGCCAAAAAGGAGAAGAAACAATGAGGACAATGCTAATGATGAACAAGAGAAACAAATAGGATTTCAGCTTCGTCATTTTGACACTCCTTTTCTGGCCATTTCTCCCCAGCCCCTTTTTTTGCGGATCACGTCAAGGATTCCTTCGCAGCGCCATAAAACGGTCAGCGGACGGTACCATAATGTCTCGGTTAATGAATAGACGAAAAGCCTCCCGATGTCGGATGCTTTCGGATACTTTCGGACGGACCATTCTTCCAGGAGCACGGCGGCCATGGAGAGTATCGACCCATACAGGATCGAAAGGAAGAATAATAGAATCGCAAATTCCAGATAAACCCCGCCGAGAAATAGAGATAGAATCATAATCACATACCCCATCAATTCTACAACCGGGCCAAAAAATTCTATGATCAAAAAATATGGCATGGAAACCATCCCGATCGAACCGTACTTAGGGTTGAACAGAAGGCGGCGATGAATCCAAAGGCTTTCAAACAATCCCCGATGCCACCTGCTTCGTTGACGACGCAAGTATTTAAGAGATTCCGGCGCTTCCGTCCAGCTCACAGGATCCGGTACATACACGATTCTTTTATCTGCTTTCTGTTCCTTTACATACCGGTGGAGCCTGACGACGAGTTCCATATCTTCCCCTACTGTGTGGGAGTACCCACCCGCGTCCACGACCCAGCGTTTCGAGAATACCCCGAACGCACCTGATACGATCAGAAGAAGATTGTGCCGGCTCAAGCCGATTCTTCCCATAAGAAATGCCCTTAAGTACTCAATTACCTGCATCACGACAAGAGGCGATCTGGACAGGCCCACCTTCACAATTTCCCCACTTTCGATTTCGCATCCGTTGGCGATTCGAATGCTCCCCCCGGATGCAATGACCTCACCGTCGGACTCGACGATCGGTTTCATCACCTTCAGAAAGGCCGTCCGCTCCAGTACCGAGTCTCCATCTATGGAACAGAAATAAGGATAATTCGATACATTGATCCCGGCATTCAAAGCATCCGCCTTGCCTCCGTTCTCCTTATCGATCACCAGTAGATTCTTGTACAGCCTGGATTGGTAAACACCCTTAACCTGCTGTGTATCCAGCTGCTCTCGAATCACCCATTTGATCTTCACCAATTGAAAGGATTCCACGAGCTTTTCCATGGAATCATCCGTTGAACCATCGTTGATGATAATGATTTCGTATTCAGGGTATTCAATACTGAGCAATGACCTTACCGTGGCCATAATTCCGACTGATTCATTGTAAGCAGGGACCAGTATGGAAACCGGCTTCGTTTGATGGAGATGTAAGAGCTCTTCGTATGGCTCCCAATCATCCAGTCCATAGGTTTTCCTTAATTGAAAAAGGGAGATCACGAGGAGAATCGTATAAAAAGAGATGACAAGAATCATATAAATGAGAACAAACCATCCAACAGACATCAGGATACTTCCCCACTCTGCTGTTACATTCATGAAACCGCCCCCCTTTCCAACCACTGCTCTGCCATATCCCTGGCATATTCATCTTCTGAATGATCAGCTATTTCCCTTAACACATCTTCTCCGTTTTCCAGGCGCAAGAGTGATTGAGCCGCTTGAGAACGAACGTAAAAGGACGGGTCACTCATAAGGTCCGTTAAGTAAGGAGTCAATTGCTGTGAACGGATGTACTCACATGCCTTAATGGCCATCAGCCGCTCCTGCCATGAATCTGCACGCAGGTGAACGGAAAGTCGCTCAACATCAAGATAAAATTCCATGCCCACCACCGCCTTCAAAGCGCGGACCCTTATTTCCGTGGAGCCGTCTTCCAATAGTCTTTGAAGGAAAGGTACGTGCTCCATTCTGTTCCTTGCCCCGATCGAATCGATAAGGGCAAACCTCAACACTTCAGGCAGTTCTTCAAAAACATGAACCAATGGCCCGAACTGCTCTTGCCTTAACGCGTGAAGCAAAAGACTGTATTCAAACTCCGTCAGTTCATGCTTCGGATCTATTAATCTTGAAACCAGATTTTCCTCCTCAAAGAGCGCAGCTATCTTCAAAAGTTGGATTTCTTCGGCCTTGGTTATATTTTTGGAAGCATGAAGCTCCCTCAACGGTTTTACCATACTCTTCATCTTAAAATCCTGTATCCAATAGAGGGCATTCATCCTGATACTCCATCTCCTGTGTCTAAGTTGAGAAAGGATAAACGATTGAAAGTGCTCTTCTGCAAATCCTTGTAATCGTTCTTGAATGTCATCAGAGGCAAACATTTTTGAAAAACCGGCCAGTAATTCCACTAGTGCCCTGATCTGCAAGGGGGAGCGATCATTCAAACTTTCACTCTTGACCCCTTCATGCAGAAATTGAAAGAGTGCTAACTGATATTCTTCTTTATACTGCTCGATATGCGCCCGATTCTTATTATCTATTGTCTTCTTTATCAACAAGTACAGGCACAAACCCGCTAACAGCACCAGTAGACCGACTAACACAATAAAAAAATAAAAAAGCTCTTGCGAGAACACTGATCTATCTCATCCTTTTCAGCATTTGTCCTAAACGTGCCTCAAGCTCGAGTAGTTTAAAAGGTTTCGTCATATAATCATCCGCACCAAGCTGGAGTGATCTTGAGATGTCCCTTTCACTCTTCCTTGAAGTAAGCATCAATACTTTGTAACGATCTGAATCACCCTTTTTACGGAGCTGCTCCAGTACTTCCAGGCCATCCATCTTCGGCATGACCCCGTCCAGAATCACAAGACAAGGATCTTCCCTATGCCAGTCCGACCCTATAAATGCCGCTCCATCTTTAAACGTCTGGATATCGTACTGAATATGCTGTTCGGAAGGCAGCTTCGACACAATATCCTTCATCACCGTCCGGATGATGGGATCATCATCTACAATGGCAATTTTCATACGTTTATGGGGAGTATGTTCACTTGCTTTACTATCCATTTTCACAAGGTTCCTGCCACTGCTTTTCGCTTCATAAAGTGCATTGTCTGCAAGCTTCAGCCACGTATCAAACGGTTTCATCGGATCTGAAATTTCTGCCACCCCCGCCGAAAATGTGCAGGAAAAGGACGGATTCACCTCAAACACATATCGGCTGAACCCTTCTCGTATTTCATCTACAAACGAGCAGGCTTCTTTAAGGGATGTATTGGGGAATAGAATGACAAATTCTTCCCCTCCAAAACGAAAAACGATGTCCTGAATTCTGGTTTTGGACTTTAATTGTGATGCGAACTCCTTCAACACCCCATCCCCTACAAGGTGTCCGTACCGGTCGTTCACACCTTTAAAATGATCGATATCGAGAACGGCCACACAATATGAATCCCCAGTACGGGACCAGTCACTCTGAACCTGGGCATACGCCTGACTCAAATATTTGCGATTATAAACAAGGGTCAATTCATCGATCAACACGAGCTCTTCCATTTGCTTCTTTCGCTCCATCTGTCTTTCCACACGGACAATAAATTCATCCAGATCGAAAGGCTTAGGGATGAAATCATCCGCCCCCATCTGATAGCACTTCATTCGGACTTCCTTGCTATCGTCCACGCTCACCATGACCGTTGGAATAAACTGCTGCTTTAACTTCTTCTTGAAAAAATCCAGCACTTCAAACCCATTTGTCCCGTTCATATAAATATCGATAATGGCACAGTCCGGCCTTACGTCGTAATAAGACATGATGGCCTTTTCCGGGTTGGCAATCGGGACCACATACCACCCGACTTTCTCCAACTCTTCTTTCATGTACATGAGGAAGGATGTATCATCATCGATTATAAGTATGACAGGCTCTTCCCCTGTTCTACTTTGTTTGCCGGGGAATACTTCAGTGGATTCCTCCTCATAGTGATAACAGAATTGGATAATGTCGAAGAGCTCTTCCTTCACTTCTGCAATCGTCCACGACAGCTCTTCTTTTTCTTTGTACTGATCCATCAATTCCCGGGCACAATCCCCCATTTTATGTAATCCAAGAATCGAGGCAGAGCCCGCCATGGAATGGATGAACCGGTAAACTTCTTCATGGGGGATGGCTTCTGCTGCCTCCCATTCTTCTATTTTTTTTCGAATATTATTAAAGAAATGCTTTGTGTATTTTTCCATTCGGCATCGTCTTCCTTTATCGTAAACTTCTATATTTAATAAGGGTCTATTTGCAAAAAATTTTGTTTTGTAACATAAGATCAGCTAGGAGCACTGTCAACAAGCATGTGCTAGATGGTGAGGGGAACTGCTCCGCTTTCCGCGGACGTTCGGCCGAGCCTCCTCAGCTTCGCTTCCGGGGTCTCGGCACGACCGTACTTCCGCAGGAGTCTGCGCAGTTCCCCTCACCATCTATAAGGAAATTTCGTGACAAAGCTTAAAAGTGACAAAAACTATCTATAGAAAACGGACTACTGCTTTCTTTAAAAGAGGTCATTTATCATGGTAGCATTGTTTGTTTCATTTGATAGATAGTTAGATGATCCACCGATCTATGAGTTAACATTAAATTTTCTTTTACTCCTTTGTAGATAGTCTGTTTTGGGAATAAACGATCAACTTATCTACAATAGGAGAATTTTTTTCGTTTGTGTATCCATACTTATAGCAGTCAGAATGTAATAGCACAGAGTGGATTGCAGCGGAAGGCACTTGACTCCTGCGGGAGATAGAGGAAAAGTCGAGACCCACAGACGGAACGTCGAGGAGGCTCGACTTCCTCCCCGGGGAATCTTGTGCCTGGAGCGGAAAGGAACGGTCCACGTTTTCACACTACCTCTCCTCTAAAATAGAAATTCACTTTTGGAAAGTTATACAAAGCCACAATGTTTACGAACTGAGCCTTTAATTAAGAAAAGTTTGATGTAGTGAATTTATTCCAAACTCATTTAATTATACTCCCGCATTCTCTGGTTTAATAGGTGGGGATTGGAAATATTATATGTCTTTTTTGCTATTTCACTTTACAGTATCCTGAAAAGTACAATGTAACAAAAAAGCGGGCAGACATCCATCTTAAATGTGAAATATATGGAAAAGGGTTCTAAAGAATTAGCTGATCCTTTCTTGACAAAAAAGAACCAAAAAAAGCTGATGACCACTCCCTGGTCATCAGCTTTTCATCTGTATGAAGTTGATCTTATGCTTCTTTTTGAACGAATCCTTCGAGGGCAACGATTGCTTCTTCTTCGTCGCTTCCGTCCGCTACCAGCGTAATGGACGTACCCGTGGAAATAGCTAAACTCATCAATCCCATGATGCTTTTCGCATTGACCTTCTTTCCATCCTTTTCTAAGAAGATTTCAGATGAGAAGCGGTTCGCCTCTTGTACGAATAATGCAGCCGGCCGTGCTTGAAGGCCAGTCTTTAATTTCACTTCTACTTGTTTTTCCACCATAATCATTTCTCTCCCCTTTGTCCTTATTTAGGTTTGAATCTTTTCTCCCGCCCTGAGTTTCTCAGCAAGCTGGTCAATTTTACGTAAGCGGTGATTAATCCCTGATTTACTGATGGTGCCGCCTGACACCATTTCCCCTAGTTCTTTCAACGTGACATCTTGATAATTCACTCGTAATTCTGCTATCTCCCTTAGTTTATCGGGTAAGATCTGTAAGCCTACATGCCTCTCAATAAACTTAATGTTTTCGACCTGTCTTAAGGCCGCACCAATGGTTTTATTCAGGTTAGCCGTCTCACAGTTCACAAGGCGGTTAACGGAATTTCTCATATCCCTGACAATCCGTACATCCTCAAATCGCAGCAGGGCATTGTGAGCACCGATGATATTCAGGAACTCCGTGATTTTCTCTGCTTCCTTCAAGTACGTAATGAAACCTTTTTTTCGTTCAAGGGTTTTACTATTCAACCCGAAGGAATTCATCAGCTCGGACAACGCATCGTTGTGTTCAGAATAAAGAGAAAAGATTTCTAAATGATACGATGAGGTTTCCGGGTTGTTAACCGAACCACCTGCAAGGAACGCTCCCCTCAAATATGAACGTCTACAGCATTTCTTTTTGATCAAGTCTTCCGATATATTATGGATAAAGGTGAAATTTTCACCCAGGATTTTCAGTTCCTCAAGAATCTTCTTAGTATCTTCTTTGATTCGTACAATGTAGACATTGTTTTTCTTCAGCCGCATCTTCTTTCGTACCAGAAGCTCTACCGGGGTGTCGTACCCCTTTTTGATCAATGTATAGATTCTTCTGGCAATGGCGGCGTTTTCGGTTTGAATATTGACGACGAGCATTTGATTTGAGAATGACAACGAGCCATTCATTCGGATCAATGCGGATAATTCTGCATTCGCGCAGCAATCTTTCACTTCAATATTGGTCAGTTCTTTTTTTGTTTCGGACGCAAACGACATCCCCATCACCTCCTAGCAAACGCTTGCACAACCTTATACAAAAGAAATTTTTGTAGTTTAGCTGGTTGATTTTTTAAGATAAGAATATATGATATCAGCGACCTTCTCCGTGTTATGACGAACAAGATGGTTGTCATAGGAGAGAATCTCTTCTGCTATCACTTCTAAGCCCATGGATTTCAATTTATCCACATCAAAGTGGACGGGACTCGCTTGTTCTTCATTATATCGGGCTTGCACTTCATCCGGTACCTGCTTTTTGTTGACCAGGATATAATCAATACTTGGCGTTTCCAAATGGTCATATAATGCCTTTACATGGTCACTTGCTGAGTAATCCAGTGTTTCTCCTGCCTGGGTCATGATGTTGCAAATATACATTTTCTTCGCTTTTGCCCTGCATACGGCATCGCCAATTCCCGGAACAAGAAGATTCGGTAAAATACTAGTATATAGGCTTCCCGGACCCATCACAATTAAGTCGGCTTCCTTTATGGCCCGCAAGGTTTCACCCAGTGGCTTGATGCTATCCGGCTCTAAGAAGACACGTTTGATCTTCTTCCCGGCTTTAGGAATGGTCGATTCTCCCGTGACAATCGTTCCATCCTCCATCTCCGCCTTTAAGATGACGCTTTGATTTGCTGAAGGCAGCACCTTCCCCTTCACATTCAATACTCTGCTCATTTCCTGAATCGCATGTACAAAATCACCTGTAATGGAAGCAAGGGCTGCAATGATCAAGTTTCCTAAAGCATGACCGGAAAGTTCATTCGTTGTTTCAAATCGATGCTGAAACATTTGTTCCACCAGTGGCTCCACTTCCGAAAGAGCAGCCAGGACATTCCGTATATCTCCCGGGGGAGGAATATCCAGGCTGTCACGCAAACGACCTGAGCTGCCACCGTCATCAGCGACAGTGACAATGGCCGATATATCAATAGGGTGCCGTTTCAATCCCCGAAGAAGGACCGGTAAACCCGTACCTCCTCCGATCACGACGACCTTGGGTGTATGTGTCATGTTGTTAGACCCTTTCTCTTCTGAATATCCCGATGAGAAATTTTCGTTTGATAGTCATTTTCAAAATGATGGCCAAGATACTCTGCTAATGCAACCGATCGATGCTGCCCGCCTGTGCATCCTATCGCTACCACAAGCTGGCTCTTTCCTTCCCGCTTGTATTGAGGAAGCATGAACGACAATAAATCGGTTACTTTCTCGATGAATTTATTCGTTTCATTCCATTTCAATACGTAGGTGGACACCTCTTCATCCAATCCCGTTTTCGGTCTCATATGATCGATATAGTGAGGATTTGGAAGGAAACGTACATCAAACACCAAATCAGCATCGATGGGGATCCCGTGCTTGAAACCGAATGACACGACATTCACCGTGAAAATCGTCTTCTTGTTCACCGAGAATTCCGTTAGAATCTTTTCCCGAAGCTCTCTTGGCTTCATGGTTGATGTTGTATATATTAACTGCGCACGTCCTTTTAGTTCTTCAAGGAGCTCTCTCTCCTGACGAATCCCTTCAAGAGGAAGACCCGAAGGAGCGAGCGGATGAGAACGGCGCGTTTCCTTGTATCGTCTGACAAGAGAAGAATCATCTGCATCAAGATATAAAACCTGGGGTGTCACCCAGGAGGTTTCCGCTAATTCATCCAATGCTTTAAATAGATGATCAAAGAATTCCCTTCCCCTAAGGTCCATCACAAGGGCGACCTTATTCATTTTATTACCTGACTCTTTCATCAGTTCCAAAAATTTTGGCAGAAGAGTCGGCGGCAGATTGTCCACACAGAAGAATCCCAAATCCTCGAAGCTCTGAATGGCAACCGTCTTACCGGCTCCGGACATCCCTGTTATGATTACTAATTGAACATCGTTTGTAGAACCTGTACTCATACTCTTCCCCCGCTTTTAACGTAATGTTGTATATAAAAAGTTCGTTGATCAACTTGGATCTAATCGATAAGATAATAACTTAAAATCAGGAGTATAGGTAAACGTTCCATAAATCGTATTCTTTCCGTGTAAGAGGTAGTCCAGAATATGATAATCCCCTTCAGCCATCGGTAGGTCCTTAATATCCTCGATCGGATGCCATTTAATCTTACCTTCTTCCGATTCCTGAAGGTTGACCCCATCCGCTTCGGTCGCAAAGAAAGAAAACATCATCCACTCCGATTTAATCTGATCGCCTTCTTTAATGATGAACGTAAAGACACCTTTCAAATCAGGATTCTTTAAATAGATGCCCGTTTCCTCACGATACTCACGAATGACAGCATCCCGGATTGATTCGCCTGACTCCATTTTCCCACCTGGAGCGACCCACCAATTCCTTCTTGGCTTTTGGAGAAGGAGCACCTTGTCTCCATCCAGATATAAACAATTTGTGACACGTTGCACTACCTTCACCTCAATCTTGATGAATAGGGATCGAATGAATACATTAGTCCCACTTTCAGTCATTCTCATTCCTTATATTATACTATGATTGTAGACAAGCTACAATGTCTTGGCTTGTTGTTTGAAGGTTGTCGATTAAAATCGAAAGATATTGGGACATGTTTCTACAAGAAGAGGACAGGTACAGATATATATGTCGCACTAGTACAGAGGAAAAAACAAAAAAAATAGACACAGGCGAGTCCTGTGTCGTCAACGGGATTTATTACTTAAAAGGGGGTCAATTTCTTATTATCTATATTACCCGAAAATTGTTTCACTAGTGTTACAACAGATTTAAAACGGTATTACGGAATTGTTAATGTATAATTTCAGGATTTGCAAAACTTAACAAATCCTGTAGAACACTGTCAATTTGGGGTTAAAAATCATAGTTCTTCATAATTTGATCCGCCATTAATTCGTATCCCTTACCATTAGGGTGAAGGGAATCATGGAAATAGTTTTCCTTGGACTTCCCTTTAAACAATGGATTGGTTGAAACGTACTTTACGTTTTCGTGTTTTTCGGCTTCTTTCATCATGGATTTATTCCAATCGTCGACGTACGCTTCGATTTTATCACTGTCTTTATCAGGATAAGGGTTGTACAAACCTAACACGATAATGTCGGCTTCTTTACTGGCGGTTCCAACGATGTTTAAGATTTTATCCAAGTGGTCTAGATAATCCTTTTTGGCCTCAACAATCTCATCATGATGAAGAGGAAATAAATCTCCACCATTGTTTTTAATCAAATCATTGGTCCCGATGTTTATAATAAACACATCTGCTTCACTTAAATCTTCTGCTACCTCTGGCTTCACAATCTGTCCCAGGAGCTGATCCGATTGCTGCCCCGGTACTCCGAGGTTTTGAAAATTATATGACATCTTTGTATGTTTTTTATTTACTTTCTCTTCTAAACGTCCGATATATCCCGCTTCTTTTTTATCCCCATACCCATAGGTAAGGGAATCGCCCAAGGCGATCACCCGTTTCTTGGATGATGACTTGGTCTCATCGGCAAAAAAACTAAAATACACAATGGGGATAAGGGCAAACAGCGCTACTAGAGAAACGATTTTCCATATTTTCATTCATGATCCGACCTTCCGAAATAAACTAGGATGACTTTCATAATAATGGTTATTCCCTTTTGAGAGGGTTGTAATCCTGTTTATTTATGGAAGTTATCGGACAATCAAATCGTTCTTCACTCTTTTTATATTAGCAGTGAAGGGCGTAGTCTTTTTTGGATAGGAGTTGTAGATTGCTATTGTATGAATCTGATTCTACTTAACATGGATTGCGTTGATTGGTGGCATGGTTCTCCCTGAATATCCCTTGATGGGCAGCAACCCTATGCAGTATAGGGTATTCATAGAAGTTTAGTTGAAAAAATCCGGCCGTTTCTGATGATAATAGAGCCGAAATCGATAATAATCCAGCCGTTTTTGGGATTAATCCGGCCGAAATCAGGAAAAATCCAGCCGTTTTACTTTTTTCACCACATATAAAGCATCAAATACCCTACGCATACAAGTCCCGGCAAAACAAACGACATCCATTCCAGAGGTCCGTCCCCCTTACTTGTTCTGAATTCCGAACCGCGCGTTGAGCTGACCCCGTATCATTTTTTGTTTCGCTTCTTTTCTCTCTTTTCTGGATAGTTCATGTTTGATTTCTTTCGTGGTTACCCCTTCTTCTCGCTGGTCGGCGATGTCCATTAATCGTTCCACGTCGGAAAAGGAATATTTGCGATAGCCCCGATTGGAACGCTGTGGAAAGATCAGATTCTTCTCTTCGTAATAGCGGATCTTCCTTTCGGTCAAACCTGTCAATTCACTGACGACACCGATCGATATCACTTTTTTATCCTTATAGGAAGGCTCATTGTCCACGTTCTCCTCATCCTCCTAAGAAGTGAATACCTTGATTATACATGTCTCTCTTAGGAATTTGGACTAATATGTTAGAAAACCTGACAAAGAATTCTAAATTGGAAGAAAACTTAACAAAGTAGCAGATTTATATTCAAAATCCCCCTACACTATGGATAACAATCCAAAAGGAGTGAACACGGATGCCATTTTTACGTGAAGCCGTTGAAAGACAGAGGCAGCAATTTATTCGTCGGTTAGTAGAAGCTGGTGTTTACAAGCCATGTGATGAAGGATTGAAGAAGCTGACGTTGTCGGAATTGGTGTATGTATTTAACAAGCATAAGAAGAATTAGTTCATAAAAAAAGCCTTACGAAAGGATTTCTCCTTTCGTAAGGCTTTTTAGATTAACCGTTTTTGACCTTCTCTTTCAGCTCTTCAATATAATGCTGAGCTGTTTGAGCGGCGATGCTTCCGTCACCTGTTGCTGTAACGATTTGGCGAAGTTGTTTTTCGCGGACATCACCGGCAGCAAAGATTCCTGGAACCTTCGTTTCCATTTGTTCGTTAGTTTCTATATAACCTTCAGAGTTGATGATTCCGAGGTTAGCAAATGGCTTCGTCAGTGGAAGCATTCCGATGTAGATGAAGACACCATCAGCCTGGAAATCAGTTTCCTCTCCATTTTCAGTGGATACAAGGGTCACACTTCCCACTTTGCCATCTTTGTCGTTGATTTCTTTCACCGTATGGTTCCAGATAAAATCGACTTTTTCGTTATCAAAGGCACGCTGTTGCAGGATCTTTTGAGCACGAAGCTCATCGCGACGGTGAACGACCGTTACTTTGTTAGCGAATCTTGTCAGGTAAACCCCTTCTTCTACAGCAGAGTCTCCTCCACCTACAACAACAAGGTCTTTTCCTTTAAAGAATGCTCCATCACATACTGCACAGTAAGAAACTCCGCGTCCGCCAAGCTCTTTTTCACCAGGTACACCGATTTTTTTGTATTCTGCACCCGTTGTGATGATCACGGCACGTGCTTTGAATTCTTTTGAACCGGTTTTGACAATTTTAAACTCTTCTCCGTCAACGATCTCTTTAATGTCTCCGTATGCGTATTCCGCACCGAATTTCTTCGCATGATCGAACATTTTATTAGAAAGATCAGGTCCCAGAATATGGTCGAAGCCCGGGTAGTTCTCCACTTCTTCCGTATTCGCCATTTGTCCGCCTGGTACTCCTCTTTCAAGCATAAGCGTTGAAAGACTTGCACGTGACGTATAAACAGCTGCAGTCATTCCTGCAGGGCCTGCACCTGCAATGATTACATCATAAATTTTTTCTTCAGACATGATGACATTCTCCTTCCGAAACAGTCGTAAGCATATTCTTTATTAAAATACTATGGTTAGAGGTAGCAATGGTGCTTGAGCCTTCCACCCATAGTATTAACTTCCTACACATATCCTATAAAAAATAGGGTCGCATCGTCCAAAAATATGCTCACGGAAGGTAACTTTCAACGACAGAGATGTATTTTGTCAGCGTACTTGCAGATAAATTGAATCGATCACATAGCTGCTTCTTCGTGACCTTTTCATTTCGCAGTCTATTCCAAACGAATTCTGTTGCCGCTGCAAAAGCTTTGGCATTCTTGAAGGTTTCCCGTTGTTTTATGCCTCTGTAGGCGATCGTAAACCAAGTAAGGAAGAGCCCCGACTCCACGCTCGTGATCGGTCGATGATCCCCATAAAGGTGAAGAGCTACTTGATGCATATTCTGAATCTCCTGGTTCACTTTAATCGAGCTGTTTCCGTTGCTGTTTAACACTTGTGCTAAATAAACCTTTTCGACAATGGACAGGTCCTCCACATCACAAAAGTCAGCATGAGTAAGGATAGCCCTTTGATTATCAGAGATGGACGTAAGAAACAGACCGAATAATTTCTCTTCCGTATATTCACTTTGAAGCTTCTTCAAAATCGATGTGACGTGATTTTCGAAGCCATCATCCTGCTTTTTATCGTTCCAAGGCTCGAGTCCTTCTTTTTCAGGGTTGATTTCCAATACCCTTTTCCACGCATTACGGGCTGTATCCTCATGACCCGTTTCATAAGCAGAATACGACAGCCAATAATAGAAGCTCCCATCGCCCTCGAAGCCAATCTTCTGAAGGGACTTCAACCAATCATAAGCCCGCTTCGAGTGACCAACAAGCGCAAACGTAGCCCCCAGCTTGTAACGATGCTCATGAAGTAAGGGACGGACCTTCTCAAGACCCTGTATCAATTCGTCCAGCTCGTCATGACGCTTTTGATAGAAATAAAAAACAGCCGTATTGCACAGGGCATGGAGGTTTCCAGGATTCTTCTCCAACACCTCTTCCAACGTAGCAGCTGCTTGGTCCACTTCTCCTAAGTAGAAGTAGGCAAGTGCTAAATTATTGTAAGCTGACCAGAATTCCGGATAATCTTCAATTACCTTCTGTAAAGTTTCCACGGCTTTTTGAAAATGCCCGGACTCAAGAAGATCTCTTGCTTTCTCCTGTTGGACGATAAGCTCATCATGCTCGTATAAATCGTCCACAATCAGATCTGAATCAAGCTCCAGAAGCTCTAATAAGTCTTCTGCATCCTCAACGAATTCACCATATTCTTCTTTGTCAAGATAAGCTGAAACCTGTTCGTACGCCTCTTTAAATAAGCCTAAATGGGCATAATTGTTGGCCAGAAAATAATGACACTCTGCCATGCGGGGATCCAGATCATCCAGGATTTGATGCAATAAATCATTGGAACGCTTGTATTCACCAAGCTCTGTATACACAATCGATAATTGACAGGCAATCATCGGTTCTACTGGTTCTAATTGAAATGCTCTATTTAAATATTTTAACGATTTCTTAAGCTCTCGACGTTGATAAGCCTTCATCCCTTTGTTGTAGTAATACTCGCCAGTCGGGACAAAAGACAACACTTTCGCTTGCTCACTACCTAATTTTGACCCTTTTCTCATCAAAGTCCTCCGAAACGTTCATAGTATAACTACAGTAGTATATCATACAATACCCCTGTACTAAACTACCATATTTTGAGGGACGGACCTTTACGCGTGCGCGAAGGTCCGTCCCTCAGGGAGTTATTTATTATGACGTTCCACAAGGACTTCTAACACGTCTTCGAGTGGAAGTTTTTGTTCTCTTAAAAGGACGAGTACATGGTAGAACAGGTCGGCGACTTCCCATTTCAGTTCTTCACTGTCCCTGTTTTTCGCAGCAATGATCACTTCTGACGCCTCTTCGCCTACTTTTTTCAAGATTTTATCTACACCTTCCTCAAAGAGGTAGGTCGTGTATGCTCCCTCTGGCCGCTCGATTTCACGATTTTTAATGAGTTTCTCCAGAGTGAGAAGAATATTTTCTGTTGATGATTTCTCTTCACCATATACACCTTCATGGAAGCAGCTTTCTTCCCCCTTATGACAGGCTGGTCCTTTTTTCTCGACGAGGACAAGGAGGGCGTCTTTATCACAATCCCACGTGATGTATTTGACGATTTGGGTGTTCCCGCTTGTCTCTCCTTTATGCCACAGCTCCTGGCGTGAACGGGAGTAAAACCACGTTTCCCCTGTCTCAACCGTTTTTTTGAGAGACGTTTCATTCATATAGGCCAGTGTTAAAACTTCTTTTGTCGAAGCGTCCTGGATGATGGCAGGTACCAATCCTTTATCATCGTACTTCACGGTTGCAATCCAATCTTCATTTGTCATCGTACGTGCACCTCCTGCTCTCTTAAGTAGCTCTTCACTTCTTCTACGCTCGTTTCTTTATAATGAAAGATGGAGGCTGCAAGGGCCGCATCGGCTTTGCCTTCGGTGAATATTTCTTTGAAGTGCTCTGCATTTCCTGCACCGCCTGAAGCAATTACCGGTATAGAAACCGCTTCGCTGACTGCCTTCGTCAGGGCAAGGTTGAACCCCCGCTTTTCTCCATCGCTATCCATGCTCGTTAACAAGATTTCTCCCGCACCGAGTGATTCTACTTCCTTCGCCCATTCAACGGCATCCAGGTCTTTCAGCTTTCTGCCTCCATGGGTGTACACTTTAAATCCTTGGCTCTTTTCATCATACTTGGCATCGATGGCCACTACGATACATTGAGATCCGAAGTAATCGGCTCCTTCACGGACAAGCTCAGGACGCAGGACGGCTGCTGTGTTAAGAGAAACCTTATCTGCCCCTGCGCGAAGGATGGCTTTCATATCTTCGACTGAGTTAATCCCTCCACCGACTGTAAAAGGGATCGCCAATTCCGCAGCTACATGCTGAACGACTTCCACCATCGTTTTCCGTCCTTCATGTGAGGCTGAAATATCCAGGAAGACGAGCTCATCGGCACCTTGCTCATCGTACACTTTAGCAAGTTCAACAGGATCTCCTGCATCTCTCAGTTCTACAAATTGAATGCCTTTTACCACCCGGCCATCCTTCACGTCCAGACACGGAACAATCCGTTTCGTTAACATGTTTTCACCTCATTTATTGCCTCGCTCACCGTAAACTTTCCTGTATAAAGTGATTTTCCGCAAATCGCTCCGGATACGCCTTGGTTTTCATATTGCTTTAAAGTCTTCAGATCTTCAAGGGAGCTAATGCCTCCAGACGCAATCACTGATTTCCCGGTTTGTTCAGCAAGATCCACAACCGCTTCAACATTGGGACCAGATAGCATTCCGTCTGTGGCAATATCGGTGAAAATGAACGTTTCCGCACCGGTTTCAGCCAGTTCCTTTCCAAGATCGACAGCTTTAAGGGCGGAGGTTTCCAACCAGCCATGAGTGGCAACATAACCATCCTTTGCATCAAGTCCAATGGCAATCTTATCACCATATTCCGCCAGCCATTCCTTCACTAATTCTGTGTTGGAAACAGCGATACTGCCGATGATGACTCGGTCGACTCCCCGGCGTAAATAGTGCTCGATATCCTCTTTGGAGCGGATACCTCCACCAATCTGCACCTTCGCATCCAGCTTTTCAGCAACAGCGATCACGAATTCATCATTGATCCGTGAGCCTTCCTTTGCCCCATCTAGATCTACCATGTGAATCCACTCGGCCCCTTCATCAGCGAATTTCTTCGCCATATCAAACGGAGAGTCTCCATAAACCGTTTCCTGATTATAATCACCTTGAACGAGACGAACGCACTTGCCGCCCCTCATATCGATGGCTGGATAAATCGTAAAACTCATGAGACCGTCTCCTTCACTCGTTTTGTAAAGTTTTCTAACAGTTTCATTCCAAGCTCGCCGCTTTTTTCAGGATGAAACTGCATTCCGTATATATTTTCCCGACTCACGACGGCCGGGATCTCGACTCCTGCATAATCAGCACTTGCCGCTATCACGTCTTTGCATCCTTCGTGTACATAATAGGAGTGAACGAAGTATACATAGCCTTCAGATAACCCTTCTAAAAGGGGGGAGTTTTTTTGGTAACGCAGAAGATTCCAGCCCATGTGGGGGACCTTATATGAATTTCCTTGACTGTCCTCTTTCGGGATGTGAAGCACTTCACCAGGTAGAAGAGCCAATCCTTTTGTTGATCCATTTTCCTTACTTTCTTCAAAGAGGATCTGCATGCCTAAACAAATGCCTAAGAGTGGCTTCCCGTTTTGGGCAAAAGTGAGGATGGTTTCTTTTAAATGTGTGGTTTCGAGAAGGTTCATAGCATCTTTAAATGCTCCCACTCCCGGTAAAATCAAACCATCTGCGTTCAGTAAATCTTCTTGTTGATCACTGATAAAATAAGGAACGTTCAAGCGTTCAAGTGCTTTACTGACGCTGAACAGATTCCCCATCCCATAGTCTACAATGCCGATCATGAATTATAACATTCCCTTCGTTGATGGAACCCCTTTTACCCGGGGATCGATCATGGTTGCTTCATCCAGGGCACGTCCCAGTGCTTTAAAGATTGCTTCAATGATATGGTGGGTATTATGACCATAATGAACGATGACATGAAGATTCATCCGTGCTTCAAGAGCAAGCTTCCAAAGGAATTCATGAACAAGCTCCGTATCGAAGGTCCCTACTTTCTGACTTGGAAGTTCTGCACGGAACTCGAGGTGAGGACGATTACTCAGGTCCACCACGACTTGGGCAAGGGCTTCATCCATCGGAACCATGGCTGAGCCGTAACGCTTGATCCCTTTTTTGTCTCCCAGTGACGCAAGTAACGCCTGTCCCAAGCAAATGCCGATATCTTCAGTGGTGTGATGGTCATCCACTTCTATATCGCCATTCGCTTCGATCGTACAATCAAATTGTCCATGTTTTGTGAACAAATCCAGCATATGACTCATGAACGGGACACCAGTCTCTACTTTAGAGTTCCCCTCTCCATCGATTCCAAAATTCAAGCGAATATCCGTCTCATTTGTCTTTCGCACAATCTCTGCACTTCTCACCATGATGTCCTCCTTATTGGAGGGACGGCCCTCTGCAGAGGTCCGTCCCTCTTCCCTATTTTTCTTTGCCGAATCGAATCTCCACCGCCCTTGCATGGGCTTCAAGACCTTCCAAGCGGGCAAGTTTTGCGATTTTTTGATAATTTTGCTGCAGTGCTGTTTCACTATATGAAATGACACTTGTTTTCTTCATAAATTCATCAACATTTAAGGGACTTGAAAAACGTGCCGTCCCGTTCGTCGGGAGTACATGATTCGGTCCTGCAAAGTAATCCCCTACAGGCTCAGAACTGTAACGGCCAAGGAAGATTGCTCCGGCATGACGGATCTTCGCCATCGTTTCAAACGGCTTCTCCGTTAATATCTCTAAATGCTCCGCTGCGAGTTGATTCACAACATCGATTCCTTCTTCTATATCTCTTGTCACGTAGATGGCTCCGAAATCACTGATGGACTGACGGGCGATGTCTTCTCTCGGAAGAGAAGACAGCTGTCGTTCCACCTGTGAGGATACCTCTTCTGCCAATGCAGAAGAATTCGTCACAAGTACGGCAGAGGCAAACACGTCATGCTCTGCCTGTGAAAGAAGGTCGGCGGCAATTTCATCCGCACGCTGATTCTTATCCGCCAGAATCACGATTTCACTGGGGCCGGCGATCATGTCAATATCCACATCGCCGAATACTTCGCGTTTTGCCAGTGCGACATAGATGTTCCCCGGTCCTGTTATTTTATCCACGGGAGAGATGGATTCCGTCCCATACGCCAGTGCGGCTACCGCTTGAGCACCGCCGACTTTAAAGATGTCTTCCACTCCGGCAATTTTCGCTGCAACCAGCACGCCGGGTGAAAGCTTCCCATCCTTTCCAGGCGGAGAAACCATCGTGATTCGTTTGACTCCCGCGACTTTTGCTGGCAGCACATTCATCAATACAGAGGAAGGATACGCAGCAGTCCCACCCGGCACGTACACGCCGACTGAATCAAGGGGCGTCAGCTTTTGGCCTAGCATGGTCCCATCCTCTTTCGTTGTAAACCAGGAAGACCTTTTTTGTTTCTCGTGAAAGTCACGGATATTATCGGCAGCTTCTTCAATGATGGAGATCATCTCAGAATCCAGAGAAGAGAAGGCTTCCTCTATTTCACTCTGTGAAACCTTGTAATTCTCTAAATGAACACCATCAAATTTCTCTGTATATTCACGGACTGCAAGGTCGCCATTTTTCTGAACAGAAGAAATTATCCCCTGAACCGCTCTCCGCTGATCCTCCGTACCGCTGTCGACTGAACGCCTAATCGACGCACCGCTCATATCCTTAATAATCTTCAAACCATTCACCAGCCTTCGAAAGGGACGGACCTGCATATGATAGCAGGTGCCGTATTCCCCCTATGTAATCTATATTAGGAGGGACGGACCTTGCCTCAATGAACAAGCATCCGCACCTCAGTAGTCACTTTATAAGTGTTGAAATCCCTTTATTAACAGTCTCCAGGCAAGGTCCGTCCCTCTTACCCCTCTTACCCGATGATGCGTGTAAGCCGGGTGACGAGGTCTTCTATTTTTTCGTCTTTCATCCGGTAGCTGACGGGGTTGACGATGAGTCTGGAGGTGATGTTAACGATGGTTTCGTATTCCACCAGCCCATTTTCCTTCAGCGTTCTTCCCGTTGAGACGATATCGACGATGCGATCAGCGAGCCCGATTAAAGGAGCGAGCTCAATGGATCCGTTTAGTTTAATGATTTCCACTTGCTCACCCTGCTCCCGGAAATAGGATGACGCAACATTCGGATATTTTGTGGCAATTTTCGGTGCCACATCACTCATTTTTGTATCCGGCAGTCCTGCGACTGCCAAGTAACAACCACTGATCCGTAAATCAAGCAGCTCATATACGTCTCGCTCTTCTTCCAGCATAACGTCCTTCCCGGCAATCCCTAAATCAGCGACTCCATGCTCCACATACGTCGGGACATCCATCGGCTTTGCCAGGATGAATCGTAAATCTTCCTGGGGAACTTCGATGATCAGCTTTCTAGAATCATCAAATTCAGGTGGCAAATTGTAATCTGCCTTCCTTAATAGTTCCACGGCTTCTTCAAATATCCTGCCTTTAGGCATGGCAATGGTTAACGCACTCATGATGTTTCACCGCCTTTCGGGTCCTGTCCTACAACGAAGTGCACATTACTGAAACCCTTCGTAAACTCGTCCACATCTCCTACGCCCTTCCAGTTCTGCAGCACCACTTTGACTCCTTCACTCCTCAGCTCATGAGCAAGACCGATAGCCTCTTTTCTCCGCTCATCACTAAACAGCACACACTGCTGAAGAGTCGAAGTTAACTCAATCTGCATCGCTTCAAGCACATAATCGAGACGCAATCCAAAGCCTGTCGCACCGGAGTTCTTTCCGAACTTTTCAAGCAGCTTGTCGTAGCGGCCGCCATTTCCGATCGCAAACCCTACATGTTCTCCGTACACTTCAAATAAAATGCCTGAATAATAACTCATGTGGCTCACCAGGCTCAAGTCGAACTTCACATATTGCTCCACTTCATAATCTTTTAAAATATTCCACAGATCTTTCAGCTGTTCTAATGCATTCAGTCCTTTTTCCCCTTCTAAAAGAGAATGGGCTTCACCCAGCACATTTTCTGACCCCCGTAATTGAAGGAAACGGAACAATCTCTGCTTATCAATGGATGAAAGGGCCAAGCCATTGACATGCTGGCGATATCCAACATAGTTCTTTTCATATAAGTATCTTCTTAACGTATCCGCCCGTTCTTTCGTACCGACGATTTGAGTAAATAGCTCCTGCACAAATCCGATGTGGCCGATGGAAATCTTGAAATGTTCCAGGCCTGCTTCCTTTAGAACCGATACCATCAGGGCAATCACCTCAGCGTCGGCACTGACTGAATCGTCACCGATACATTCAATTCCCACTTGTTCAAATTCCGCCGGGCGCCCACCTTCACGCTGCTGGGCCCTGAACACAGAATTCGAGTATGCCAGTCGCAGCGGTGCTTCATCCTTTAATAATTTTGACGCGGCAATCCGGGCAATCGGCGCTGTCATATCCGGTCTTAACACAAGGGTATGACCCTGCTGATCCAGAAGCTTGAATAGCTGCTGATCTAATATCGCCGATGCCTCACCGACTGTTTCATAATATTCAAGGCTCGGAGTCTCAATGAACTTGTAACCCCACAGCTTCATCGCCTGTTCCATATTCTTTTTCGTCTGATCTTTGATTTCATATAAATCAGGGAATGTATCTCTCATTCCCAATGGCTTCTCGAACATAAATAACTTAGTCATAAGAACCACCTTTGGCGTATTAATTCATCTATTTTTCCCCGGTTTGGGGATTGCTACTAATTCTCGATTATTCAGAAATCCTTTAACTCGCTAATGTGCTAATAAAATAAAGTTATTTGTAGTGTAGCGTTTCTTTTTTTATTCGTCAACCGTTAGATTTGTGATTGATTAAAAACAAAAAAGGCAAAAATAGAACTCAATCTATCTTTGCCTTTTCCCTTATTCTTCGCTTTTCAATCCGTAGATGGCATCTTCTCGCCAGCGTGCGGCAAGTTCCTCTTTAGTATAGATGATCCGCATGGGATTTCCGCCAACGAACGCTCCTTTCGGGACGTCTTTATGTACGAGGGTTCCTGCCGATACGATGGCTCCGTCGCCAATCTGAACACCCGGTAATATCGTGGTGTTGGCCCCGATCATGACTTCCGATCCGATTTCCACATCACCTAATCGGTATTCCTTGATCAGGTATTCGTGGGCGAGGATCGTCGTATTGTACCCGATGACAGTATTACGACCAACCGATATTTTTTCCGGGAACATCACGTCAAGCATCACCATCAGGGCAAATGACGTGTGTTCACCGATCTTCATCTTCAAAAACGTCTTGTACAGCCAATTTTTCATCCCTAAAAAGGGTGTGTACCTTGCCAGTTGAATCACGATGAAATTTTTGACGACCTTCCCGAAAGGAACGGTTTTATAAACATGCCAGAGGGAATTTGCTCCTTCTACAGGGTAGCGGGTCGTTCGTCTCATGCAGACGGAACTCCGACAATCGGTAATAAGTCTTTCATATTATCCAGCATGAAGTCCGGTTCGTAGTGAGCCAGATGCTCTCTTCCCTTTGCACTCCACGCGACACCTGCCGACAGCACTCCTGCATTTTTCCCGGCTAAAATGTCGTGGTGATTGTCACCGATCATGATTGCTTCTTCAGGCGAGGACCCCAGTGCCACAAGAGCTTTCTCAATCGGTTCAGGATGCGGCTTCGCATTCTCCACTTCGTCCAGGGTGATGATGACTTCAAAGAACGGACGAAGATTCATCAGGTCCAGTCCTTTTAACACAACATCACGGACTTTCGTTGAGACAATCGCTAATTTGTATCCATTTTCGTAAAGGGCTTGAACCGTTTCATACACCCCTTCAAACTCAGTCACTAGTGCGTCATGATGCTCATGATTGTAAGCACGGTAGTGAGCACACATTTCTTCCATACGGTCGGGGTCCAGTCCTCCAAACGACTCTTCCAATGGTGGTCCCATAAAAGGATGAACGTCCCTTTCTCCGTACTGCCCTGGATAATAATGATTCAATGTATGCAAAAAGGAAGAAATGATTAAATCATTGGTATTGATCAGTGTTCCGTCTAAGTCAAATAATATTGTTGTAATCCTGCTCATAATGTCTCTCCTTTTCTTTCTTTGCATCGACCCTGTTCCAAATGTAGGCAACCGCCATCGTTAACAAAATCGCTGTGACGAGCCTGATAATGAGTAGGGGCAAGACAGGGATGCCCAATGGGATGAAGATTAACGTATCCTCCACCACTGCGTGACATGCGACTAAAAAGATGAAGGCGATCGTGACATCCTTCTTGCTCACTCCATCTTCTTTTACCGCCTGGATCATGACGCCTGCTCCGTATGCCAGACCTATGACGAGTCCCGCCACCATCGTGGACGACGTATTTGCATTCATGCCAAGCGCCCGTGTGGCAGGGGACATCCAGCGCGAAAAAACATCCATCCATTTCAGGTCTCTCATTACTTGAATAATCATCATAAGAGGAATGACGATAAGAGCTAATTGCAGGACACCAAATCCTGCTTTTTCAAGTCCCAGGAGAATGATTTCTCCCCACCCGTTCGGCTCAGCTTGTTGTGGAGGCATCATTCCGTACTTGGCAATTTCAGATCCACCGTTCCAAACGAGATTGATGACAACTGCCGATATCAGGGCCAGCCCTACCCTTACAGCGACAATCAGCCAAATCTTCACGCCCACCTTTGCGGCTACCGTTGATTCAATGAACAAATTATGAGAGAAGGAGAGCATCACCGCAATGATGAATACTTCTTTCACCGTTAGATCAAGGGATAGGATTCCACCTATTCCTGCGTACAAGTTAAGAAAGTTGCCCAATACAAGAGGAATGGCCGCATCACCTGAAAGCCCGATGAGTTTCATGAACGGGGAAATCTTCTCCATGACCCAAGGAAGGACAGGTGTGTATTGAAGCAAAAACACGATCAGCGTGATCGGAAAGATGACCTTTCCAAGGGACCACGTTGTTTTTAAACCTGTGAGTCCGCCATTTTTTAAAGATGACATCCACATGCGCCCTACTCTCCTTTTGTTAAGCGTTTACGCTATCCGTCTTTTCATCGTATGCCTTCTTCGCAAGGCCCGCTTTTCTTCTGTAAAGGAATACACCAATGGCTCCAATGATAAGAACAATCGAAATCACTTGGGCGAATCGTAAAGAACCCAGCATCAGACTGTCGGTTCTCAATCCTTCAACAAAGAATCGACCGATGGAATACCAAATCACATATGTTAAGAACAGTTCTCCACGACGAAGACTGCTTGCTTTTCTTCTCAGGACAAGCAGAAGAATCAATCCGGCAAAACTCCAAAGAGATTCGTATAGGAATGTTGGGTGATAGTACACTCCATTAATGTACATTTGATTAATGATGAAATCGGGAAGCATCAGGTTTTCAAGAAACGTACGGGACACTTCTCCACCATGGGCCTCCTGGTTTACAAAGTTACCCCAGCGACCGATTGCCTGACCTAAAATAATGCTCGGTGCCGCAATATCAACAAGCTTCCAGAACGACAGACCTTTTATTTTGGCAAAAACAATCGTGGTGAGGACAGAACCGATCAATGCACCATGGATGGCGATTCCACCATTCCAGACTTTAATGATATCCCCGGGGTGATCGGCATAATAATTTTCCCACTCAAAGATGACATAATAAGCGCGGGCACATATGATTGCGATGGGAATCGCCCATACGAGCAAATCAATGAATGTATCGGGATGAAGTCCGAGTCGTTTGCTCTCACGAATGACTAAATAGAGTCCTAATGCGATCCCAAGACCGATGATGACACCGTACCAATGTACTTGAATCGGACCGAGTGAAATGGCAATGGGATCGATTGGCGTAATGTTCTCGTTCATTTTGTCTCTCCTTTTTTTCCATTAAGATGGCATGTGATTGTTATCGGATTAGATATCTTCATTCTCTCCATCTTCAATCACATCAGACAATCGGTTTGTAAATTGCTCTGCTGCATTTACGCCCATACGTTTCAGACGGAAGTTCATGGCAGCCACCTCGATGATAACCGCGAGATTTCGTCCAGGACGAACAGGTACGGTGTATTTTGTAATATCCGTATCGATGATTTTCATCGTCTCTTCTTCCAGTCCAAGGCGGTCGTATTGTTTCGTTTTATCCCATAGCTCGAGATTGATGCAAAGGGTAATGCGCTTATAGCTGCGGACCGCTCCTGCACCAAATAACGTCATGACATTGATGATCCCCAAACCACGGATTTCCAACAGATGTTCAATCAGTTCAGGAGAACTGCCGATCAGCGTATCCATGTCTTCCTGGCGTATCTCTACACAATCATCTGCTACAAGGCGGTGACCTCTTTTCACTAGTTCAAGAGCGGTTTCACTTTTACCAACACCACTCTTCCCTGTGATCAACACCCCGACCCCATAAATATCCACCAGTACACCATGGATCGCCGTTGTTGGGGCAAGCTTACTTTCCAGATAGTTAGTCAGCCTCGAAGAGAATCGTGTTGTTTTCATCGAAGAACGCATGACAGGAACATCATAACGATCCGATGCTTCCACCAGCTCAGGCGGGATCTCCAGGTCTCTGGAAATGATAATACCAGGCGTGATATCTGTACATAGCGCTTCCATTCTGCGCTTGCGTTCTGCTTCATCTAAAAGCTCCAGAAAAGATAACTCGGTTTTCCCTAATAATTGTATCCGCTCTGCTGGATAATAGTTGAAATAACCGGCCATTTCCAAGCCTGGACGGGAAATGTCACTCGTTGTGATCGGTCTATGTAATCCTTCTTCTCCACCGACAAGCTCTAATTTAAACTTCTCGACAATATCTTTTGTTCGGACCTTTGCCACATGCAGCTCCTCCTTCACATTACACTCGCTTCATATTTATAAACGATTCTTACTCTAACCTATTTTAGCAATTATAGAAAAAAGCGCAAGGCAGCTTACTTGGTGAAGAAACCGTAAAACAAACGAATAAAAGCGCAGCCACGGCTACGCTTCAATAAATGCTTTGATGTTCGTCAAGATCTGTTTATGAGTAGATATGGAATCAAGGACTTGAAAATCATGTTCAAGGCTGTGGTTGGCCCCTTTTATTAGATGCATGTACAGGCGGTGATTCGACTTTAATTCATTGAATCGAGCTTCTTCATAGTGACGATCCGCATCCCCAATAATACAAATACCTTCTTGCTCACTACCCAGCATCGCTTGAAAAACTTCATCGTCTTTAAGTAAAGGGGTTAACCAGATGAGCTTTGCATCCTGAAAAGACTCTCTTGCTAATTCATTACTTAATGCGATGGTCCCGAATGACTTGGCCACCAGGTGAATATGTGAATAGCCCTTCTCTTGCAGAACCTGATCAATGACCTCCTTCACATCGTGCCTTAAAGCATCATCTACTTCTTCTATAGAAAATCCTTCATAGTCGGGCGTGGTATATTGATAGTTAATATGGAGAACATCATATCCTTTATTCAGGTAGATTCCCGTTGAATAGTGAAGCAAAGGTGCCTGCACGGTGTATCCCAATCCTGGCAGGAGGATGGCAATACCTTCCGCCTCTTCTCCTTGGGACATTAATAATGTGTAAGGCACTTTGATGTCGCGAAAACCCTTAATTGCATCCGATGTAACTTTCATGATTCAACCCCCCCTATTACCAAGTATTTCTATATCAATATAGAAATCCCCTTTTTTCCACAAAAAAACTCCGGCTCAACGATCAAGCCGGAGTCCTTTCCTATTTACTTTTCTTTCGTCGGATCCATAACCGTTTTTTGAATCACCAGATTGGCAAGGGACAAAATGATGGATGCCAGTAAAGCCATGCCAAAGCCTGATAACTCAAAGCTGCTTCCCATAAGTCCATCCGTCAGGAGTAACGTAATGGCGTTTATGACGAAGAGAAACAGCCCCAGGGATAAGATCGTCACAGGCAGAGTCAGGATAATCAAAATCGGTTTCACCAGAACATTCAGTACAGAAAGAATAAAGCTGGCTCCTATCGCTGCTCCGAACCCGGATACTTCAAACCCTTCAAAAAATCCTGCCAATGCAATAAAGATTACTGCATTGATTAAAATTCCAATAATCCATCTCATTATTTGATGGCTTCCTCCTCATTAGGCAGCACGAAGGCCAATAAACCGTATACGATGGCCAGAGGGAAGAATCCCGTCGGAATGAGCAGGATGATGAAAATCACCCTAAGAATCGTTGCATCGATTCCCACATAACGGGACATACCTCCAAGCACCCCGGCGAGCTTTCTGTCAGACCTTGATCGTGCTAATTGTTTTCTCATCGTTATTCCTTCTTTCTCATCTTATGCGTTGTCCTTATTAACATTCTTCTGTTCATGCTTTTTTATGAGGACAGATCCTGCTTTTGTTTCCGCAAAAAGATGAAGCTTATCGTCTGAATCGGTTTTACGACTGAAACGAATCGACTTTTGGACCACTTCATTTTTTTCTTCCAATACATCAATACCCTGCAGCTCAAGCTTAAAACCACCGAAGTTTGATTTTGCCTCTCCGGAAATGTTGATGTTTTCAGGAACGAATAAATCGATGTTGCCTGTTACCGTCTTAGCGTGAAGCGTGTCGGCTTTCTCCCCGGTCAGGGCACAAACCACGTTTCCGTTCAGGGATTGCACATCTGAATATGAGATATCCCCTTCAACATGCACCTTTCCGTTAATGGATTCTGCTTCAACATGGTGGGCTTTCGCGTTCAAAATTGAAATCGCACCGTTTGATGTTTCCACTTCGGCTTTCTTAGCTGTCAGGTGATCAATATGAATCTTTCCATTAGCAGCCTTGGCACGAAGATCCTGAACATCTAAATGCTCTGCCTTTAATCCTCCATTAAATAAACGAACCGAGATTCTTTTATATTGATGTTTTGGTATATAAAGTTTAGAGTCCACCTTCATCCACTTCAATTGCGTCGAGTAATACAGTGTATCTCCGTCTACAGCAAAGGACGTATTCTCCATGAATTGCTTTCTGGCTTCTTCATGATCTTCCGTACGATAAACCTTGGCCTCACATTCCACACGGACTTCTTCTCCATCCCAGGGAATCAGTTCGACCTTTCCATTGGCCACATCTACATCGATTTTCTCGAAATCCGTATTGGGCTGTTGATACACATGAGACAGCTCCACCGATTGATTCCACTGAAAATCGAAATCAAAATTCTTAATTTTGTTCAACGCGCTATTCATGAAATCAAGAAGCTTATCTTTCGGATTTCCCGAATGAGTTGAATGTTCTTTTTCACTCTTTTTATCCTCTTGAAAAATAGAAACAAATTCATCAAGGAAATCTTTTTCCTTTGGCTTTTCCTTTGATGTTTTTGGCTTTTGGTCGAGTGCTTCCAATAATGCCACTGCTTCCTGTGCCGAAATCGTCCCATTTTCCAACATATCCAAAATGCGTTTACGTTCTTCATTCATACTCTTTCATCCCCTTTGTTGATTATAAAAGTACTTTAATGCCTTTATACACATTCCAAATGACCACGACAACACTAAGTAATATGGCTAAACCGATCATGATGACGGTGAATATCGGCAATCCCGCACCGCTCGCGAAAACCCCCATATCCAAAAACAAGCCTGCAATCAAAAGGGGAACCGCAATGATCGGTAATAAGTGAGATAAAAATGCTGCTTTTGCGTCCTTTTTCACATAAGGATTATCTGATACAAAATAAACGATCAGCGGAAAAAGGAAGCCTGCAAAAAATATACTGAAATAGCACAGGGCTGATAGTACCTTATTGGTCTCCATCTTCATCATCTCCTCTACTATTATTTACGATACGTGAAGCAAAAGGTTTCAATGCATTTGTTTGTAATCTTATTTTCACATAGTCGATATATTCTTCACTCCATCTTGAGGCTGAAATTAGGTAGGTATGGAGTTGTGGTTTTTGTTGGGTGATTGATGACGGGAATATTTTTTTTGTAAAAAGAGAGATGCACTTTGCATCTCTCTCATCATTAATTCGTCACTTCTTCTTTTTCCCTAATCTTCTTCTTCATCCGTTCACGATCGCGCTCAAGTACAGGTTTTAGGTACTTTCCTGTGTAGGATCCTTGTACTTCAGCCACTTTTTCTGGGGTTCCGCTTGCAACAATCGTACCACCTTTGTCCCCACCTTCAGGACCAAGATCAACAAGGTAATCGGCCGCTTTAATGACATCGAGATTGTGTTCGATGACGAGAACCGTATCTCCGTTTTCAACAAGGCGTTGAAGAACAACTAAGAGTCTCGCGATGTCATCCACATGAAGTCCGGTTGTCGGCTCATCCAGAATATAGAGAGAGCGGCCGGTAGAACGACGGTGCAATTCTGAAGCAAGCTTCACACGTTGGGCTTCTCCCCCTGATAATGTAGTGGCAGGCTGACCTAATGTGATGTAGCCAAGTCCGACATCAAAAATGGTTTGCAGCTTACGTTTGATCTTCGGAATGTTTTCGAAGAATTTCACTGCGTCTTCGACTGTCATCTCAAGTACATCAGATATATTTTTATCTTTGTATTTCACTTCAAGTGTTTCCCTATTGTATCGTTTCCCGTGACAAACTTCACATGGGACGTACACATCTGGAAGGAAGTGCATTTCGATCTTGATGATCCCGTCTCCACGACATGCTTCACAACGCCCGCCTTTAACATTAAAGCTGAAACGGCCCTTTTTATAGCCTCGAACTTTCGCTTCATTGGTTGTGGCAAATACATCCCGGATATCATCGAATACTCCGGTATAAGTAGCCGGGTTGGACCTTGGGGTACGTCCGATCGGTGATTGATCGATATCAATGACCTTATCGAGGTTTTCAATCCCTTTCACTTCTTTATGCTCACCAGGTTTTGATTTCGCATTATGAAGCTTTTGAGCCAGTGACTTATGCAGGATTTCATTGATCAACGTACTTTTACCGGATCCGGATACACCAGTCACAGCTGTAAAGATACCCAATGGCAGCTTCACTTTGACATTGTTCAGGTTATTTTCTTTCGCACCCACAATCTCTAAATACCGGCCATCAGGTTTACGTCTTTCCTGTGGAAGAGGGATGAACTTCTTCCCTGAAAGGTACTGACCCGTTAATGAGTTCGAGTCCTCCATCACTTCCTGTGGTGTTCCAGCAGACACCACTTCCCCCCCATGAACACCTGCTCCAGGTCCGATATCGATGAGGTAGTCAGCTGCCATCATCGTGTCTTCATCATGCTCGACTACGATCAAGGTGTTTCCTATTTCCCTCATGTTCTTTAAGGTGTCGATCAGGCGGTCATTGTCCCGCTGGTGCAATCCGATGGACGGCTCATCAAGAATGTAGAGGACCCCCGTCAGACGGGAACCGATTTGAGTCGCTAAACGAATCCGTTGAGCCTCTCCACCAGATAGGGTTCCTGCTGCCCGGCTTAATGTAAGGTATTCAAGTCCAACATTGACCAGGAATCCGAGGCGTTCACGGATCTCCCTCAAAATAAGATTGGCAATCTTCATATCTTTTTCCGATAGCTCGAGCTTATGGAAAAACTGCTCTGCTTCTTCAATCGAAAAAGCCGTTACTTCCCCTATATGAAGAGAGTCTACTTTTACTGCTAAGCTCTCTTCTTTTAAACGGTGGCCTTTACAAGTTGGGCAATCCTGCTGCGCCATGTATTTCTCCATTTGTTCACGGATATAATCAGAGCTTGTTTCACGGTAACGGCGCTCAACATTCGGGATGACACCCTCGAAACGAAGATAGTTTTCACGCACCTGACCGAAATCGTTCTCGTAACGGAAGTAAATCTCATCTTTGCCGGATCCATATAGGACCTTATCCATTTGTTGTTTCGGAATGTCCTTTACAGGCATATCCATCGGAATCTCATAGTGATCGCATACAGCCTTGAGAAGGGACGGATAGTATTGGGAGCTTGTCGGTTCCCACGGAGCAATCGCATGCTCGTTCAAAGTGCGATCCCAATTTGGGATTATCAATTCCTTATCTACCTCAAGCTTCGTTCCCAATCCGTCACAGCTTGTGCAGGCACCGTATGGACTATTGAAGGAAAACATCCTTGGCTCAAGCTCTGTGATAGAGAAACCACAGTATGGACAGGCGTGATGCTCACTGAATAAAAGCTCTTCTTCCCCGATTACATCAATGATCACCTGACCGTCTGCCAATCTAAGTGCAGTTTCAAGCGAGTCAGACAGACGCGCTGCCACACCATCCTTCACGACGATCCGGTCAATGATCACTTCGATGGAGTGCTTTTTATTTTTTTCCAGGGAGATTTCTTCTCCAAGATCCTGGACTTCACCGTTGATACGAACTCGAACAAACCCTTGCTTTTTGATTTCTTCAAGGGTTTTCACATGAGTTCCTTTACGGCCTGATACAACTGGTGCCAGAACTTGAAGCTTAGTTCTTTCCGGGTATTCAAGAATACGGTCGACCATTTGTTCAATCGTTTGGGAGGAGATTTCGATCCCGTGATTGGGACAAATCGGTTTCCCTACTCTTGCAAACAACAGTCTTAGATAGTCGTAAATTTCGGTTACCGTCCCTACAGTCGAACGTGGATTACGACTCGTTGTTTTCTGATCGATGGAAATCGCCGGGGACAATCCTTCTATGGCATCGACATCAGGCTTATCCATTTGACCTAAAAATTGACGGGCATAGGCAGAAAGGGATTCGACATAACGTCTTTGTCCTTCTGCATAAATAGTATCAAAGGCAAGGGATGACTTACCTGAACCTGAAAGCCCCGTTAAAACGACCAGTTTATCCCGGGGGATTTTAATATCTATATTCTTTAAATTATGAGCTCTAGCTCCTTGTACGATTATTTGATCTCGCGCCATAGTTCGTTCATCCTTCCGCCTTGAGCTCAAGAATGGTATCACGAAGCTGTGCAGCTCGCTCAAAGTCCAGTGCCTTGGCTGCTTCCTTCATTTCCACTTCCAAGCTAGCAATAAGTTTTTGTCGCTCCGGTTTAGACATATTCGAAACTTTTGTCTGTTCTCCTTCATAGACCCCTGCTTCTTCTGCGGCATGAGTTGCCCTGATGACATCACGGATTTCTTTTTGTATGGTCGTCGGGGTGACGCCGTGTTTTTCATTATATTCTTCCTGTATCGTCCGACGACGTCCTGTTTCATCCAGTGCTTTTTGCATAGAGTCGGTAATTTTGTCCGCGTACATGATGACCTTACCGTTACTATTACGGGCTGCACGGCCAATCGTTTGAATGAGGGAACGTTCAGAACGCAGGAACCCTTCCTTATCGGCATCCAATATGGTGACGAGTGATACTTCAGGAATGTCCAATCCTTCACGGAGCAGGTTGATTCCCACCAATACATCATATTTACCTAAACGAAGGTCACGAATAATTTCAATCCGTTCCAAAGTTTTGATTTCCGAATGCAAATATTGAACTTTAATACCCATTTCCTTCAAATATGCCGAGAGATCTTCAGACATTTTCTTCGTAAGGGTAGTCACAAGGACACGTTCATTTTTCTCGATACGTTCGTTGATTTCACCCAGAAGGTCATCGATTTGTCCTTCGATTGGACGTACTTCGATGATCGGATCCAGCAGTCCTGTTGGACGGATGATCTGCTCGACCATCTCAGGACTATGCTCCAACTCATATGGTCCTGGGGTTGCCGAAACATAGAGTAACTGCTGGGTTTTCTTCTCAAACTCTTCAAAGCGCAGGGGACGATTGTCCATGGCTGAAGGCAGACGGAAGCCGTGATCCACAAGAACCTTTTTACGGGCCTGATCCCCATTGAACATCCCCCTGATTTGAGGTAACGTCACATGGGACTCGTCGACCACAATTAAGAAATCGTCTGGAAAATAGTCCAGAAGAGTATACGGAGTCGATCCTGACGGCCTTAGTGTCAGGTGACGGGAGTAGTTTTCAATTCCCGAGCAAAAGCCCATCTCCCTCATCATTTCAAGATCATAACGTGTCCGTTGCTCCAGACGCTGAGCCTCGAGCAGTTTATTTTCTTCTTTCATGATGACTAATTGCTCTTCAAGTTCTTTTTCAATATTCTTGATGGCTACCTGTAATTTTTCTTCACGGGTTACGAAGTGGGAGGCCGGGAAAATCGCGATATGATCTCGTTCCCCCATAATTTCACCTGTCAGGGCATCCACTTCACGAATCCGGTCAATTTCATCTCCGAAAAACTCTACACGCATACAGTGTTCATCCCGGGAAGCCGGGAAAATTTCCACTACGTCGCCTCGCACACGGAAAGTTCCACGCTGAAAATCGATGTCGTTTCGTTCATATTGGATATCCACAAGCTTACGCAGCAATTGATTTCGTTCGATTTCCATTCCTGTACGCAGGGAAAGAACGAGCTCCCGGTATTCCTCCGGGTTACCTAAACCGTAAATACAGGATACGCTGGCAATGATGATGACATCTTTTCGCTCAAACAAAGAAGATGTGGCGGAGTGTCTGAGTTTATCGATTTCATCATTGATGCTTGCATCCTTCTCAATGAACGTATCCGTTTGAGGAACGTATGCCTCCGGCTGGTAATAGTCATAGTAACTGACAAAATATTCAACGGCGTTATCAGGGAAAAACTCTTTAAATTCACTGTAGAGCTGCCCCGCCAATGTTTTATTATGAGCAATGATGAGGGTCGGCTTTTCAACCTGCTTGATCACATTGGATACAGTGAATGTCTTTCCTGTCCCTGTAGCTCCAAGTAAGGTTTGATGACGTTTCCCTTCATTAATGCCTTGAACTAATTTTTCAATTGCCAGGGGCTGATCTCCCTCTGGTTTATATTTAGACTTGAGCTCGAATTGATCTTTCACCGTGAAACCTCCTATAATAAAGGACTGCTACCTTGTATTTACCTACTTATACCCATCTTAAACACTGTCCATTCTTCTATACACATTCTACCACATTTCCTACAATATTAACCAACAATAAGCGAACAAAAGTTCGTTTTTTATTTTTGTAGAGATATCATCATCTTGATTGTGGATAACTTTTGAAAAAGGAACAGTATAGAGGCTTGAATCATAATTTCGACATTTTACGTGAGGAAACATTGAGCATATATGAGATTTTCGACATAATCCGAGCATTTCTATACACACCCTGTGCACAACTATGTGTATAAGTCGATATTTCTTGTGGAAAATTCCTAAACTTATTCACAATTCGTCAAATTTCTTGTGCACAATGTTGATGAATGCGGATTCAATCTGTGAATAACATGTCCATTCCTTTACTTATTCACACTATTCTTTATTTATCCACAATTAAGATATCTGTTATAAACAGGAATTCCCTTCCTACCTTTTCAACGGTATATCCAAGCCCTATGGCATAAGAAAAACAGGCTCCACCTTTTAAAGGATAGAGCCTGTTTTCAAATACTTCTATACACCTGTCACCCAAATCATGCACTTCTCTTCGCTTTTTTCATCATCCGGTCGCTGTACCAGAATCCAACGGTCAACGAAGCCGCGTCTACGACAATAAGGAACCATGAATCTGTGTAACCCTTTGAAACCGACGCCGCAATGAGGGCTACGGTCAAGATCAATCCGACATAATGATTATACGTAACCCGTGTGAACAGAACGACAAGCAATCCTGGTAAAAATAAACCTAAAATGATTTTTGACACGTTCAACTCTCCTTAAAGATAAGGGAATAACACATATTCTACCGAAGTTTCCCCTATCTGGAAAGGGTTTTCCTACTCCTCACCCTGCTGAATTAATCTCTGGGTCCTTTCCTTCAACTCGCTATGGGGGATGAATTTTTCAGACAGCATATCAGGCAGGATGTATTCCAAGAAGTATTGTACGCACTCCAGGTCTTTGTATTTCACAATCGTGGATAGGGCTTCTTGATAAATTTCAATAAATAAAGGTTCCGGATTCCCTTTTTGAATTTCTCCAAAGGATTCATACAGAAGATCGATTTTGTCTGCGACAGATAAGACCCTTCCTTCAAGGGTATCGTCTTTCCCCTCTTTGAACCGTTCTCTGTACACTTCTTGAAATTGCGGGGGAAATTCTGTAGTGATGAATTTATTGACCATCTGATCTTCCACCTGGCTGAAGAGCTCACGCAACTCTCCCGATGCATACTTCACGGGGGTCTTGATATCGCCTGTAAATAACTCTGCGTAGTCATGATTCAGCGCTTTTTCGTACAGAGCTTTCCAATCGATGTTTTTTCCGTTCTGTTCCTCTACAGTCCCAAGAAATTGAGCTATTTTCGTTACCTTAAATGAGTGGCTGGCTACGTTATGCTCATGATACTTAAATCGCCCCGGACAGCGAATGAGTGTTTCTAGATCCGATAAGCTCTTAAAATAATGATGAATTCCCATGTTATTCTCCTCTCGTTGATCGACTTTACTTTATGAAAATAGTATCAAGTTGAAGGAGCAAGGGCAAAGATTATCCACTACTCCTTGGCTTCCAACCCTCCTATTTCTCCTAACAGTATATTATTTAGAGCATCGTGATAACGTGTGGGAATTTGATGCGAGGCTCCTGGAATGATATATATTTTCTTAGGATAACAATCGTTATACAGGGTAAGTTGAGAATTGATCCAATCCGACCTTTCCCCATAAATTAAGAGGAGCGGGATGGGAAGCTTCTCGACCTCCTTTATCCCGTCATAATGAAGCGATTGCTCGTAGAATTGATACCAAATATGGGGGTTCGCCTTATTCATATGATCCCTGAGCTTCTCACGCTCCAACTTGTCCTTGAAATGCGCTCTGGAAATAATCCCGGATAGTCGGGCCGGATGGTCACGGACCATTTTCATGCCCATATGGTGCATCCATTTCAGCTTGGGATTCGTGACTTTCGGATATCCCCCTACCAGTATGAGGGCGGAAACCCTATTTCCATAGGTACAGGAGAATGTTTGTCCTACTATTCCCCCTGCAGAATATCCAAGCATCACACATTCAGTAATTTTCAGATGGTCGAGGATCGCCCTTATGTCCTCTACAAACTCAGCGATACTTATATTCTGACCTAAGGTAAAGGAGTCTCCATGTCCTGTTAAGTCCGGAATGATGAGGCGAAAATGCCTGGAAAGCACATGCTGCTTTATGAAGGTCATCCTTCCCATTCCCGGGGGGTGGATCAAGACCAGGGGAGTCCCCTTTCCTAAGTCGTCAAAATAAAGATCTCTATCCTTAAAATTAATCATCGCCATAAAAATAAATCCTCCCTCAACCGCTTTACTACACATTGTTCTCGGGTTAAGGGAGTTCTAGTCACTTTATTTAAATGAGGCGGACGGAAACAACACCGTGTATTTCTTTCATCCTGCTTTTCACTTGATTTTGTTCTTCTGCGAGGAGTTTCTGATCCAAATCAATCATGGTATAGGCCCACGTATGTTTACTGCGGTTGATCATATCTGCGATGTTGACTGCGTACCCGGAGAGAACATTGGCGATTTGACTGACCATATTCGGGATGTTTTGGTGCATGACCGTCACCCGCATTTTCCCACTATAAGGTAGCTCCACATCTGGCAGGTTCACAGCATGCTTAATATTACCCGTTTCAAGATATGTTTTCAGCTGCTTTGTCGCCATGATGGCGCAGTTTTCTTCAGATTCTACGGTAGATGCACCCAAATGGGGAACAGGGACGACGTTTTTCATGTTCAACACCTTTTTATTAGGAAAATCCGTCACATATTTACGGACAATTCCTGCTTCAAGTGCCTTTTCCAGAGCATCTTCTTCTACTAACTCACCTCTTGAAAAGTTTAAGATCGTCATACCCCTTTTCATTTTCGTGAAGCCTTCTTCACTCACAAAGCTTGCGGTTTTGTCTGTTAATGGAATGTGCAGCGTCACAAAATCACACTCTGCCCATACTTCTTCAATATGATGAGCGCGCTTCACATCCTGGGATAAACGCCACGCTGCGTCCACAGATATAAATGGATCATAGGCGACCACATCCATCCCAAGGGCCAGGGCATCATTTGCGACAAGGACCCCAATCGCTCCCAAGCCTACAACACCAAGCTTCTTCCCTTTAATCTCACTTCCTACAAATTCTTTTTTCTTTGCTTCTACGACACTCGGAACGTCCTCCTCAGTTCCTTTTAGCTTGTTCGTCCAGCCGACTGCAGAATATAGGTTACGTGAAGAAGCGATCAAATTAGCCAGTACGAGCTCTTTCACGGCGTTTGCATTGGCGCCGGGCGTATTAAAGACAACAATTCCTTTTTCCGTACAATGATCGATCGGGATATTATTGACTCCCGCTCCTGCCCGGGCAATGGCTTTGACTGAAGCCGGAAAAGAATAATCATGTAAGTTCTTTGATCTGACCAGAATTCCATCGGGATCCCCATTCCCATTCAGATGGTAGTTCAGATCATCCTCTATTAGTGATAATCCGCTTTGACTAATGGCATTGTACGTATTGATTGAAATCATTTTCATACTCCTCCTTGCTCAGACTCAAATTTTTTCATGAAACCGACCAGTGCTTCCACACCTTCAAGCGGCATGGCATTATATAAACTTGCGCGCATTCCACCCACGGAACGATGCCCTTTTAAAAATTCAAACCCTTCTGCTTTGGCTTCTTTTAGAAATTGGGCGTCCAGCTCCTCATCCCGTGTTGAAAAAGGAATGTTCATTAAAGAACGATTTTTTTCCGGGACAGGGTTATGGAATAAAGATGATTCATCTATACAGGTGTATAAAAGACCGGCTTTCCTCTCATTTTCAGCCTGCATCCCTTCCACTCCGCCATTCTCCTTCACCCACTCCAGTACAAGCTTCAAAACATAAATAGAGAAGGTCGGTGGCGTGTTAAAGAGTGAATCATGCTTTACATACGTTTCGTAATTCAGCATCGTTGGACACATATTCGATGCTTGACCGACCAGACTTTCATGGATGATCGCCACCGTTACACCCGAAGGTCCCAGGTTTTTTTGAGCTCCTGCATAGATCATCCCAAATGAGGAAACGTCTATTTTCTCAGAAAGGATATGAGAGGACATATCAGCTATAAGTGGAATGCCTCCCGTTTCTGGCCACTTATAGTAACGCGTTCCTTCAATTGTATTGTTGGAGGTAATATGTACGTAGCTTGACTGTGTTGAAAAGTCTTCTGGTGTATATGCAGGGATCTCAAACTTCTCTTGAGGTGATAAGGTTCGAACATTCCCAGCCTTCTCCGCTTCTTTGACAGCTTTCTTCGACCAGCTGCCTGTCAGGATATAATCAGCTTCTTGATGTGAACCCAATAAATTTAGAGGAATCATGGAAAATTGCAGGGATGCTCCACCTTGCATAAATACGACATGGTAATCATCCGGAATCGAGAGCAGCTCACGCAATAAACCTTGAGCTTCTTCTATTATATTTTGGAAAGGGGCAGATCGATGACTCAATTCCATTACAGACATACCCGTTTCTTGATAGTTCAATAATTCGCCTTGAACCTTTTTCAGAACAGGCTCAGGTAACACCGCAGGACCAGCAGAAAAATTATACACACGCTTCAACAACAGCACCGCCTAAAGTTCAGAATTTTTCAACAGTATAATCGCGCACAATGGTTTAGTCAATAACAAAAACCAATGATGAAAACGCTTAACAGAACCGTTTTTAGGCTCATGCGCGGTTATGGATCGATTCTTTGTCGTTTTTTAAAAAATGCTCTTTTCGTAACGATTGTTGTTTTTAACATAAGTTCTGCAAGGCTCTGTCAATTAGTGTGTGCTGGATGGTGAGGGGAACTGCTCCGCTTTCCGCGGACGTTCGGCCGAGCCTCCTCAGCTTCGCTTCCGGGGTCTCGGCACGCCCGTACTTCCGCAGGAGTCTGCGCAGTTCCCCTCACCATCTTTAATAGGATCTTTGTGACAGAGCTTCAAGGTGTACCATAAAACAAAATAACTAGAAAAAATAATTCTGCTTCATTAAGACAATCAATCTCTACTTACCTTAAAAGAGAGTATTTGCTAAAAAGCTTGTTTTAATTGTTTTCGATTAAGGATTCATGCTCAGAAAGTTGATTCTCGCTGCAGGATGATTGACTCCTGCGGGAAGTGCTGGACAGTACGAAAAACATAGGGGCTTTGCCCAGGGGCAACAAGCATAAGACGAGTCTGCCGGAAAGGCGCTGTTTGCCTTTTTGGCAGACTTGGCTTATGACCTCGAGCCCCTAAGCCCCGTAGCTGGACAGGTGAGACCCCGGAGGCGCAGCCGAGGAGGCTCACCGCCAGACCCGCGGAAAGCGAGCATCCTGTAGCGGAAATCAACTACTACTTTCTTCTTTAAGACATCCACTAACTAATGCAAAATCGATCGTTAAAAAAGCAACCGGCTCCCCCACTTACCCGAGATGGGCAAAATGAAGAGAGCCGGTTGGTTGAGTATTAGCCTGTTAAAATATCTTCTTTTGGATAGCGGATCTTTTCTTTGTCCGGTCTGGATAGGGAGAAGGCAAGTGTGAGGGGACCAAGTTTCCCGACAAACATCACGATGATGATGATCCATTTACCTATCGCTGTCAAAGATCCTGTAATCCCCATGGACAACCCTACCGTCCCAAAAGCTGATACCACTTCGAAGAGAATAGACAGGAAAGAAGCATTCTTTTCCGTCATATCAAGGAAAAACAGAGCCGTAAAAACAAGGAGCACACTAATCATCGACACTGCCAAAGCTTTAAAAATATAGTTTTGATCGATCGTACGACGGAAAACACGAATCTCTCTTTTCTCCTTTAAGAAAGCAAACACACTCAATGAAATCACGACAAAGGTGGTCAGCTTGATTCCTCCACCTGTTGAAGCACTTCCGGCCCCGATGAACATCAGAAGAATAGTGAACAGCAACGTGGAGCGTTCCATGCTGCCATAATCAAGCGAGTTAAAACCAGCCGTGCGGGGAGTGACCGCTTGAAAATAAGAAGCGAATAATTTATCAAGGAGTGGTAACTGAGCCAGTGTGTTCGGGTTATTATATTCCAGGATGAAAATCATCATAAAAGCGAATACATTGATGACAAACGTCCCAACTATCATGATTTTCGTATGGAGGGACAGTTTGCGAATCGTTTTCGATTTCCAAAGGTCCACTAAAACAGTGAATCCGATCCCTCCTAAAATAAACAGAAACGAAATGGTGATGTTGACGATGGGATTTCCCACGTAACCCATTAAACTATCGGACCACAGAGAGAACCCTGCATTATTAAACGCGGAAATCGAATGAAATATACTGACGTATAGCCCTCTTCTCCAACCGAATTCAGGAACCCATTCAGACGCCAGTAATAGAACGGCAAATCCTTCAACAAGGAAGGAAAAGATAAATAAATATTTTACAAGCTTGATGACTCCTCCTACAGACGTCTGATTTAATGCCTGTTGAAGAAGAAGTCGCTCTTTGAACCCGATTTTCTTACCAAGCATCATAAAGATCAAGACGGCAAAAGACATGATGCCCAGTCCCCCGATTTGGATCAGACTCATAATGACCACTTCTCCAAAGAGGGTGAAGGCACCTCCTGTATCAACGACCGCAAGCCCTGTAACCGTCATGGCGGAAGTCGTCGTGAACAAGGCATCAAGCCATGTAATCGATTCTGTGGTGGCAAACGGCAACTTAAGCAAACCCATTCCTACTATGATAAAGAATAGAAATGTCACAACGAGAAGTTGAGGGGGGCTTAACCGGATCACCTTATGTTTCATAGGTTATACACCTTCTTTTTCAAATCGATTGATATCCCTGTTATGTCCAATGACGATCAATAGATCTTCAATTTTTATGACTTCATCGGCAGAAGGAGATACAATGACTTCCTCCCCGCGGTGAATGGCAATGATATTACAACCGAATTTCGCCCGGACATCCAGATCATTTAAGGTTTTATTTGCGACCTTTTTAGACGCACACACTTCTACTATACTGTGCTCTTTGGATAGTTCGATATAATCAATGATCTTTTCTGACGTAATGTGATGGGCAATTCTTCGCGCCATGTCACGTTCAGGGTGAATGACTTTATCGGCACCGATCCGGTCCAATACCTTCTGATGATAAGAGTTCGAAGCTTTGACCCATACTTCTTTAACCCCTAATTCTTTTAAAAGTAAGGTGGTAAGAATACTTGCTTCTATATTATCCCCAAAGGACACGATCACGTGATCAAAGTTTCTGAGCCCAAGTGATTTCAATACAGATTCATCCATCGCATTCGCTTGTACGGCATGCGTGGCAATGTCTACATAATGCTGGACGACATCATGATGAATATCAATGGCTAACACTTCAACATCCAGATCAGCCAATTCCTGAACCAGATTCCCTCCAAATCTCCCTAATCCAATAACTGCAAACTGCTTTTTCATGATGAAATCCTCCAAAACCTTTTTAATAGCTTAACCATCTAATACTTCTTCATTACAACAAAAGCCCATGCGGCTCGAACAGAGGTGACAAATATAAGACTCTCTTTGCCTTTATGGCAGGCTTGACTCAAGACCTCTGGCCTCCGGAGCCAAACTTCTAAACAACACAAAAAGACCAGCAGGAACTAAGCCTGTGGTCATCCATAATCGATCACAAGTATCATCCTCTCCCATTACGCTTACGAGGTTAGCTGACGGATTCGGGTTATGGAAGTAGCCCTACCTTTCAAAAGAAAGGATTCACCCCTTTAAATACTCGGGTCCCCCGCTTCAAAAATGAATTAAGCGATAAAGAATATTCATTTGATGATAGATATATTACTCCTCTCCTAATTCGTTGTAAATAGGTTTTATGTAAAAATTTTTTAAATGAAAAACAGGCAAAATTATCTCAATCCATCCAGCATTTACTGTTCGTTAAAAAGGTTTCTCTTTTCTATATCCGGGGAATAGCATACATAAGTATTACGAAAATAGAACCAGAAGGGAAGAAGTGTATATGGCCGGAGTTTCATCCATTACAACATCAAACAGTTCATCTGTTTCATCTAATGATATAAAACCTTGGATTAGAGGGTTTGCACGAATTGGATTTATTTCAAGAGGGATTGTTTATATATTGATTGGCACATTGGCCGTTATGGCCGCACTCGGAATAGGAGGAAGCACTTCAGACTCTAGCGGTGCCTTTGCAGCAGTGGCGAGCAAACCCTTTGGGGAAGTCCTCCTCTGGATATTAGGTCTTGGCCTGATCGGCATTGTTCTATGGCACCTCATTCAAGTAGTAAAAGATCCTGAACACGTGAAAAATGACGGTAAATCGATGTTTAGAAGACTCGCTAATCTGATCACCGGGATTGCTTACGGTTCTTTGACTTATAATGCTTTCGCCATTGCGATGCATGCCAAAAGCTCCGGTTCGGGATCTAAACAAACTTTATCTGCTAAGTTATTGTCTCAGCCCTTTGGTCAATGGGTTGTAGGAATTGTCGGACTTATCATTATAGGATATGCACTCTATGAAATTCATAATGCTTATACTGAAAAATACACGAATAAATTTAAACGGCATGAAATGTCCGAGAAAGAATGGGAATTGGGAAGGAAAACCGGAAAACTCGGGTTATATTCCCGGGGCATGGTCTTTTTACTGATCGGTTATTTCTTTATTCAAACGGCGATCACAGCCGATCCTGATAAAACACAAGGATTGGATGGAGCACTTTCCAAGATAGCTCAACAACCTTATGGACAATGGCTGCTGGGAATTGTAGCGGCAGGGTTGGTCCTTTATGGGGTATTTCAAATATTAACAGGCAAAAACCGTCATATGAGCATTTATTAAGAATGAAAAGGAGCAGCCAAAGGGCAGCTCCTTTTTTCTTCTGGCACCACTGTTAAAATGTAACCGGATCCATTTCTTCTGTCAAAGTCTTCATATTATATCCTTGATCCGTCAACTTTTTAAGTAAAGAATCTAAATAAGCGAGTGTCGTATGCTTTTCATGCATAAGAATAATTTTTGATTGATTTTCATAGGGAAAAGAAGCTAACTGATCCACGACACTATGAACATACTCCCCCCTATGAAATTTCCAATCTTCACTATCCACATTCCAATCCCATAATCTAAATCCCTCCCGCTTTATTGCTGTCAAATATTCCGGTTTCATATTGGGTACAGACCCATAAGGAACGCGAATCAGATCGCTGCGAATACCCGTAATGGACTCTAACGTAGATTGAGCCGTCAGCATCTCGCCTACAACCGATTCACTAGATTGATAGATTTCGGATACATCATGGGTGACGCCATGCAGCCCGACACTATGCCCTTCTTCCACCATCTGTCGAACGGCCTCACTATGTTTTTTCATATTCGGTTCCAGCATAAAGAAGGTCGCTTTTGCCCCATATTGATTAAGCACTTGCAGAATCTCTTCCGTATATTCATTCGGACCATCATCGAATGTGATGTAAATCGTCTTTTCATCCTCGGAGTTCCCTTGTTCATTTACATTTGTCGAATGGTCTTCTATTTCCTCTTCCTCGTAGTAATTTTCATCTTTCACACTCTCCGCTTCATTGGAATTAGCTTTTTGCTCCTCTTCTTGAGTATTGCTATCATGTTCCTTATCCCCTACTACAGGTTCTCCCGATTTACCTTCCTGTTTCTCAGAAGGGTCTTCCTGGACTACTTTCTGTTGAGTGGTTGTTTCCTTTGAAATCTTCGCTTCCCCAATGTCCAAAAGCCATGAAGTTGAAAGAATGAGTAACAGTACGATCACTCCCGCCACTCCTCCCAACTCAATGGGCTTGATCCATTTTCTTTTTTTCCGTTGTCTCCCCATGCCGATCACCTTTCTGTTTTCTTGTTACGTTTAATGATAGGGTCATTGGCGATGAAAAGGGTTACTTCCCGGTTACAAAGCAAGGGCGACTTTTGTAACTTTTTTGTTACTTTTGTCGATTGAGTTTACACTATACTAGTGAAAGCTATAGGCAGGATGTGATGATCAATTGAAGAAGATTTTGTTCCTTATGGGTTGTCTTTTGATGTGTACGGGTTGCTCTTTATTCCAGTCCAACACTTCATTACTGAAGCCGCCTGAACTTCCGGTTAAACAGCAGGAAGTGAAACAAGCGATTGGAAAATATGTTCCGGCACAGGCGGAATGGGTTTCACCGATTGAAGACAGACAAGCAAACAAAATGATTGAAGCAGATTTGGATCACGATCAAACAAATGAATTAATCGTATTTTATAGACTACCTGATCAAACTTCTCAAATGGAAGCCATTGTCCTAAAGGAAGAAAAAGGGGAATGGAAAGAAACAATGAAATTGAAGGACCTTGGAAGGGAGCTTCATAAAGTGGAATTCCTGGACTTAAACCAGGATGGATACAAAGAAATACTGGTTGGGTTTTCTTTCTCAGAAGACGCCTCAGACAAAGCACTGATCGTGTACGACCTGACTAAAGGTAAGCCGCAGAAGCTGTTTGAATCCCAATATAGTGCGTTTTTTTCAGGGAACTTCACGAGGGATGATCAAGGGGAAATCCTCCTGGCGTCACTGGTACCAAACCAGTCTCATTCTGTTCGTCTTTATCAATTCAGCAATCATAAAATGAATGTGTTAGATGAGTTGAAATTAGATCCATATGTATACCCTTACTACCATTCCTTAGCCGGGTCCATCTCCCCTTCTTTAAAAGGAGCGATACTGGATGCAGGTGTAGGTGCTCATTCATCTACGTCATTCATTATTGGTGTAGAGGACGAGAAGTTGGTGAATGTTTTACCGGAAAACATGGAGGAGGAAGAGCTTTTCAGGGCATATGCCGTGAATAGTGAAGATTCGAACGGAGATGGAATCCTTGAATTCACTCTTCAAAAAGAGGCAAGCGATGATAATCTTGCCTATTCTGAGATGCCTTTCATCAATGAGTATTATCAGCTCAGCGATCAAAAGCAAGCCGAGCTCATTCATCGATATTACGACAATGCAGCTTATTTATACAGGTTCGAGATCCCACAGGACTGGCCATCTTTAGAAGTGGAAGAATCAGAAGACGGACGTTATGTAAAATTCCTTTCCATGAAAGATGGCAGCGTGCTATTTGATGTATACGCGATTGACAAAGGTCAACCACTTCCTAAAGGCTGGAATCTATTATATGAAACCAATCAATTCACATATGTAACAAAATACTCACCGGCAATAGGTAAGCAACTCTTCCAGCCTATCTGATGAGAAAATGGAGGTGTAGTTGGATGAAGCACATTTTGATTATTGAAGATGAAGAATCCATCCGTGGTTTTATCGAGATTAACTTAATGCGATACGGATACGCTGTCTTGCAAGCTGGTAGCGCAGAGGAAGGGATCGACCTGGTCAAGAAAGCACACCCCCCGATCGATATTGTCTTACTTGATGTCATGCTTCCCGGTATGAACGGATTTGAAGCATGTAAAGAGATCAGAAATTGGAATCCATCCATTGGAATCATCATGTTAACGGCCAAAGTTCAGGAAATGGATAAGGTACACGGGTTGATGAACGGGGCTGATGATTATATTCCGAAACCATTCAGTCCGAATGAGCTCATCGCTCGAATTGAAGCGTTATTGAGAAGAATGTATGTTCATCGGGTCAAGGAGGATAGCCAATCCCCCATCACGCTACACGAACAGAAGAGACTTCTATTCGTTCAAGGAAAGAAGATTGACCTTTCCCCGATAGAGTATGAATTACTCAGCATCATTTTCAAGGCAAATGGAGAAGCGATCTCCCGCAATGATCTCTTGGATGAAGTATGGGGACTTCAGTACGCAGGCGATCCGAAGATTGTGGATGTGAACATTCGACGAATCCGTCAAAAAATTGAAAAAGACCCTTCCCATCCTCACTATATCCTGACGGTTTGGGGATATGGGTATCGCTGGAATGACGAAAATGGGAATTAAAAGAAGATTACTCATTCAGAACGTCTCCATTATCACCTTAACCATTCTGTTATTTTTGGGCATTCTCGTTTCAGGAATCTATTCTTATTACTACAACGGTACAATAGATATGCTGAAGAATCATGCTGTCAATTCATCTCAGTTCGCCAATAAATATATGAACCTGCATTCCTTCACTTTAAGGAATGAATTGACTAATCTCCAGAATAATTTCTCCATCCCTCAAGCCGAAACACAAATATTGAACGCGAGTGGAGACTTATTATCCTCTTCGACTGGCTTTATTCCGGATCAAAATCCTGACTTCAAGGATATTGAGGAGGCATTTCGAAATGGCAGCGGAACCTGGATCGGCAATCATCCTATTACAGGGGAGCATATTTTGGCTGTGTCGGTACCATTAAATGGTGAGAATAACACCATTGGATTGATCCGGTTCATTACATCCCTGGAATCACTGGATAATAATTTCCGAACGATCTTGCTTTCATTATTTTTTATTGGACTCGTTATTTTGCTTATCGTTTTTATGGTGAGTACATTTTTCGCACGTAATTTAACGAAACCTGTCATTGAACTGACCGAAGCATCACAGAAGCTTGCCAAAGGAGAATTGGAAACGAGAATTGTCGGACAGTATAAGGACGAATTCCAAACCTTGAGTACGTCCTTTAATGATATGGCGAGTGAGCTGCTTAAAACGGAGAAAATGAAGAATGAGTTCATCTCTTCCGTTTCCCATGAACTTCGCACTCCCCTTACGAGTATTAAAGGATGGAGCGAAACATTGCTGACGGGTGATTTACAAAATGTGCAGGAAAACAAAAAGGGATTGACCATCATTACAAACGAAACGAATCGATTGATTGGACTGGTAGAGGAACTATTGGACTTTTCGCGTTTTTCAAATGGATCATTTACGATTCACCCCACTACCTTTTCTTTCAATCTTACAGTCAAAGAAGTCATTATGCAGCTGGATCAAAGACGGAAAGAAAAAGGTATATCCATTAAATTGGAAAGCGATGAGACAGTGGATCTATTCGCCGATGAAAATCGTATCCGACAAGTGTTGATCAATCTTTTAGATAACGCAATTAAGTACTCAGATCCGGATTCAACGGTTTTCATTCGTTATAATCAGACGAATTCCCATCTTACCTTTGAGATAGAAGACGAGGGGCATGGAATCGACCCGGAACACCTGCAGCATATTGCCACCTTATTCTATAAGGAGAAGGCGAATTCAGATGGGGTAGGGTTAGGATTAGCCATCTGTAAAAACATCATTGAACTGCACCATGGGAATTTGTTTGTAAAAAGTAAAAAGGGCTCAGGTACTACTGCCGGTTTCACCCTTCCTTTACGTTTTTAAAGAGCTTGGATTTTGAATCCAGGCTCTTTTTGTCTGGATCAGGCATGAATTTTGACACTCTTTCTATTCTGTTGTATCTTATGACAATGAATCCTTACTAAACATATCGGGATTATAAATATGTATGTTTGAGATATTTGGGGAAATCTACTACAAAATAGAAGGAGGGCTACAATGAAATCTCTTTGGAGAGGTTATCTAAATACATCCCTTATTGTGAAAATAACCGTTGCTCTTGTACTGGGGGTTGCGGTGGGATTGGTATTCGGAAAGGATACATCCGTCCTTTCTCCCCTTGGCGATATATTGATCCGCCTGCTGAAATTCCTTATCATCCCCCTTATCCTGTTTACATTGATAGTTGGAGTGAACCAGACCAATGTGAGCAAACTCGGACGAATGGGTGGAAAAACGTTCTTATATTATTTATTCTCATCAGCTTTAGCGATTGTGGTAGGAATTGCCGTTGCAAGTATTTTCAACCCTGGAACGGGCATGACCCTCGATACCGCGGAGAAATTTGAAGTACCGGAAAATCCGGGGGTGACCAGTGTACTTCTGAACATCATTCCGGAGAATATCGTCACGGCGTTCACGGATATGAACCTCCTGGGAATCATCTTTACCGCCATTGTCTTTGGTATTGCCATATCCTATTTACGATCCTCAAAGGAACATCATGAACTGGGTGAACAAGTCTATAAAGTCGTGAACGGGTTAAACGAAGCAACCTTAGCCATCATGAAGGTGATTCTTCAATATGTCCCTATTGGGATTTTTGCGATCATGGCTGTTACTGTCGGAAAACAGGGATTAGACACATTGTTATCATTAGGAAATATGATTCTGGTGCTTTACATTGCATTGTTTGTCCAAATAGCCATCTATATTGTGGCCTTGCTCATGTTCAAGATCAGTACCGGCAGGTTCTTTGCCCAGGCACGGACACCGATGATCACAGCATTTGTGACCCAGAGCAGCTCGGGTACCCTGCCTCTAACATTAAATGCCGCGAAAAATCTTGGTCTGCCTAAAAGCTTATATGGATTCAGCTTACCACTTGGTGCCACGATCAATATGGATGGCGCTGCGATCCGGATCGCCGTATCGGCTGTTTTCGCTGCCAACGTAATCGGCAATCCATTAAGCTTGACTGATATGATGGTCGTTGTCCTCGTAGGAACTCTGGCTTCAATCGGAACAGCCGGTGTTCCGGGTGCAGGCATTATTATGATTGCCACTGTATTCGCCCAGCTCGGGTTACCGATGGAGACCGTTGCCCTGCTGACGGCGATCGATGCTCTTGTTGGAATGGGTTGTACGGCTCTTAATGTGACGGGGGATTTGGTTGGTACGTCGATTATTGATAAGACGGAGAACAAAGACAATCAAGAAGAAGCTTCCATATAAATATCGAATAAACAAGCTTGAGCTGGCCTCAAGCTTGTTTTTTTAAGGACGGGATTTCCATTCCGTTAAGACTACCATTAACTTTCCATGCTCTTTTTCTCCCTTAATGGCAAACCTTAACCACCTTCCATCCAGCCCTTTGAAATTATGGGTATGGCGGCTCACAATACCCTTTTCCAACAGAAAACGGAATAACTCGGTTTGATCGTTAAGCTTAGGATCCCTTAAGAGATAAAAGTTTGTCTGACTTGGTGAATAGTCAAATTGGGATTGGTCGAAAAATGAAAACAGCTTCTCCCTCTCCCTTTTCACCATATATTTAGTATGATGAACGAAATTTGTTTCCTCCAAGAGTGTTTCCCCTACTTTTTGAGCGATTCCGTTTACACTCCAATGAACCTGATAGTTTCCCAGTTCCTTCACGATTGTCTCATCAGTCATTAGAAAACCTAAGCGGACCCCCGGAATGCTAAACATTTTCGTCATGCTTCTTAACACAATTAGATTTGAGTATTCCTTTACCAGATGACCTACCGTCACCTCTTTCAAAGGAAAGTCATAAAATGCTTCATCCACAATCACATAACAATGTTCTTTGTGAGCTTCCTTTACTATCTCCTTTATCTTCGAAGCTGAATATAACACACCAGTCGGATTGGTCGGATTACATATAAAGACAGCATCCACCTTTGAAAGATACGCTGCCATCTTTTTTGAACCAAGATCCCAGTCGTTCTCTTCCAGAAGTAGATGATGAATGGTGCAGCCATTGATTTGACAAGCCTTCTCGTATTCTGAAAAGGTGGGATGAATGATGAGAACATTCGAGTGGGCCAACCATCTCCCAATAAGATGGATCAGTTCAGCACCACCATTCCCTATGAGAATTTCTTCTGCCAACACCCCTTCTTTACGGGCAATTTTTCTTCGCAAGGATACAGAGTGAGGATCCGGATACGTCACAATTTCCTCTAATAGATCCTGCCAGATCTTTTTTAAACGATCTGGGGGACCGCTGGAGTTAATATTTGCACTTAAGTCGACGATTTGATCAGGCATCGAAATATCCATTGCTCTATATGTATATTGCGGATTAGATCCATGTTCTGGTAATTTCAACAAGTACTCCCCCTATCCAAAGCATCATGATAAAAATGAAACACGCTTTCTGCATACGGCTAATGGTTGCAGGGATATGATTCCGTTCTAATTCAAAAACCTTTCTTCCCATTTTTTCTCTATGGGAAACCATCCCTTTATACGTGTTGAGGCCGCCCAGTTGAACCCCTAGACTCGCCGCCACTGCCGTTTCTCCCCAGCCGCTGTTTGGACTAGGGTGTTTCTTGGCATCCTTCAGTAGAATTCGAAATCCTTCTTTAAAGGTGAAATATTCAGGACGTATACAGAAAAATAAGATGAATCCTGTGATTCTACTTGGAATCCAATTCAGGACATCATCCAGCTTGGCTGATGCCCACCCAAAGTCTATGTATCTCTTATTCTTGTATCCCACCATGGAATCACACGTATTCACACATCTGTACACAATGGCAAGAGGGGCCCCCCCAATCAATGCCCAAAACAAAGGAGCCGTTATCCCATCACTTGTATTTTCCGCAACGGTTTCAACAGTCCCTCTTACAATTTCACTTTCATTTAAGTTTTCTGTATCTCTCCCCACGATATATGAAAGCTTTTCCCTTGCTGTTTTCAAATCGTTTTCTTCAAGTGGTTGAAATACTTCTAAAGCAGCCAATTTAAGGCTCTTTTGGGAAATGGTCGTCATGATGACGATGGCTTCTACCAAGATCCCTAAAATTGTGTTCATAGAGTAACTTGCCCAAATGAGGAAAGAGGTAAGAATAAATACCGCCACTACCAATATCGATACCATCGCTATACCTTTCCTTTTTAGAAATCCTCCTTCATTCAACCTACGATCTAAAAAAGAAATCGCTTTACCCATCCACTTTACTGGATGGGGCCAGTGGGGCGGATCTCCAATCCATAGGTCCAGCAAATAGGCGATTGTTATAGCAAACAAGTGATGAATCATCAGGTCCCCACCCTTTTCTTATACTTGGAAATTGCGTGGAAGGTGCACTCATAAACCCCTTTACTAATCCTTTTTCCCAAGGGGGTAATCGTTCCTGCATATTCCAGAAGAACTCCCTCTTCAGTGCTCGCGATCAATATACTGTCAGTAGAGGTGCCCGTTGCCCCACTCCCTGTAATGGGGTCTTTTACATTATGAGCTGCAAGTGCTTTCACCTTGGCTTCTGTTGCAGTCATCATCCCTTGGATGCTTGCCGCCTCCGATACTCTCCCATTGATAAACACCCAGATGTTAATCGTGCCCGGTGAATGATCAAACGAATGACGGTCACTCATACTCGCATCAACAGCATTGCCGACTCCAGCTGTAACAACAATGAATACAGAAAATGATTCCTCTTCATAAAACCCCCAGCACACATCTTCCAATTGAACAGCCGTCATCATCCCGACCGTATCTTCTCTTTTTACACCTATTTGCTGGAGATAACCTTGCATCTCTTCATGATGGTTATCACTATTGTAGTTTTTCGATACATGGCGATTCACAAATGTTTTATACCAGCCTGTTCCGGCATTGGTGACGCCTGAGGATATGGTTTTGAGTGGGCGTGTTGACTGGAGGATGATTTGATTCTTGGAGCAGGTTAGTAAGTGGTGGTTGATGATTTCTCTCTTCATAGGCTACCTCTCCTTTAAACTAACTATATTATTATATCAATTTTGTGATTTTCCTTCTAATACCAATCTCACAATCTTGCCTTAATACATTCTCCAATGAAAAACACGACAAAAAAGAGCTAACTCTTTCATTCCGAAGTTAGCTCTTTCATCATCACATTATGCGCCAAGGAAAAATGCCCCATATAGCAATGCAGCACCTATTACGTATGCTGGACTCACTTTCCATTTTTCAAGTAGAAAATAACTGCACACTGCGATCAATCCAGTTTGAAAAATTCCAATTCCCTCATAAGCATTGGTAAAGAAACCAATCGTCATGACCCCTAATAATACTGCAATTGTCGGACGAACCAAATTTGTCATCTTTTTCACTCTAGGGGAATCCTTATATTTCATTAATAAACCGAGTAGCATAATCATCAAGATCAATGAAGGGGCAACTGTTGCAAACACACCGACTATTGCCCCTGGCACCCCGCCTTGCTGGTAGCCTATGTAACCGGCCATCTTGGTAGCTATAGGTCCTGGCAATGCATTTCCTAAGGCTAAAACTTCACTGAACTCACTTACTGTCAGCCACTCATAATGATCAACTACTTCATTTTCCACCAATGGTATTGATGCCGGTCCCCCTCCATATCCCAATACACCGGGAATGAAGAAAGCCAAGAAAATTTGAATATAAATCATGATGCTTTCACCTGCTTTTCCTGACCTGGATTTCGTGACATAAGGGCAAATCCTAGTAAAGCACCAATCACGATAGCCGGATGAACTCCTAAGACGGAAAGTAATAGAACACTCACTGCCAACAGAATGATGGTTATTTTCCAGCCCATACTATTTTGAGACTTTTTGACAAACCCCCACGTTAATACACCCAGCATAACGCCGACTACTGGAACTACTGCACTCGCCATCCCCTGTACCCAATTCTTATCTTTATAAGTATTTAGAACGGTCAGCAATAAAACCATCAAAACAATAGTCGGAATGATGGTGGCCAACACGGCATTAATCATCCCTACGTAGCCACCGACCCGAAATCCTATATACCCCGCCATCTTAGTTGCAATCGGACCAGGCAAAGCATTCCCAAGAGCCAAAACATCGGAGAAATCATCATCGTTCATCCATTTATATTTTTCCACTACTTCTTTGTGAACAAGAGGAATGGAGGAAGGCCCTCCTCCAAATCCCAACATACCTACTCGAAAAAAAGCGAGAAATAAATGCCATTGTTTCATGATGTCACCCCCTCTTCCATTCGATCAATCATCATTCATCACCAAGCCGAAATAGCCCCATCAGTACGTGACTCTGTACCTCCCATTAGAACTCCTGATGCTGGATTCCTCCAAATGATCTGGCCTCTTCCGAAAGATCCGTGATCTGTCGCTACTTGAATATGATGTCCCCGCCTAGCCAATGCCTGGGCAATGTGATTGGGGAAATCGGGCTCAACCAGAACTTCTTTATCCTTTATCCATTGCCATCTTGGTGCATCCAAAGCTGCTTGTGGGTTTAAATGAAAATCAATCGTATTCATCACTACTTGGAAATGTCCCTGAGGTTGCATATACCCCCCCATCACACCGAACGGACCTATTGCCTCATCTCCTCTTGTCAGAAATCCAGGAATGATCGTATGGTATGTTTTCTTTCCGGATTTGAGTGCATTGGGATGCTCAGGATCTAAAGAGAAATCATGCCCCCTGTTCTGCATGGAAATACCGGTACCCGGAATCACAATACCAGAACCAAATCCCATATAGTTACTTTGTATGAAGGAAACCATATTCCCCTCATCGTCAGCAGCAGCCAGGTAGACTGTTCCGCCTTTTTGAGGCTGATATTCTTTTGGAGTGATCGCGTCTTCTTCAATCATTTCCCGTCTCGAGCGTGCGTACCCTTCAGATAACAAGTGTTCCACCGAAACCGGCATTTCTTTTTCCTCTGTGATAAAAGCTTTTCCATCGGTAAAGGCAAGCTTCATGGATTCGATTTGTTTGTGATATGTATCAACTGCGTCTTTTTCTGATAAATTGAAGCCCTGCACGATATTTAGTCCCATCAAGGTAACCAGCCCTTGACCGTTAGGAGGAATTTCCCAAACATCGTAGCCTTTGTAGTTTGTTGAGATCGGGGTCACCCATTCCGCTTTATACTCTGAAAGATCTTCCTTGGATAAGTAACCGCCACACCTTTCAACATAGGAAGAAATCTTTTCTGCGAGCTCTCCCCGATAGAAACTTTCTCCATTTGATTCTGCAATCAACCTGAGAGTGGCGGCGTGACCTGGTGATGACCATATCTCCCCTATAAGAGGGGCTCTCTGATCGGGGGCAAATGTATCGAACCAGGGCTGAAATTTTTTATCATCTTTAAATAACTCCCGGAATTTCTTATAGGCCAGCCCCCAATACTTCCCAAGTACAGGACTGATTGGATACCCTTCTTCAGCATATCGAATCGCTGGTGCCAGTACCTCATTTAATGAAAGTTTACCAAATTTGCTTGATAGCTCTGCCCATGCTGAAGGGGCACCTGGAACGGTTATAGGGACAGCTCCATGCACAGGCATCCCTTCATGCCCTTTCCTTTTAACATCTTCAATGGAAATACTTTTTGGAGAAGGTCCGCTTGCATTCAAACCATGAAGCTTCCCCTTTACCCAAACCAAGGCAAATGCATCGCCACCAATTCCATTGGATGTAGGTTCAACTACTGTCAGCGCAGCAGCAGTCGCAATCGCAGCATCTATTGCATTTCCGCCCTTTTGTAAAATTTCCAATCCAGCCTGAGATGCAAGAGGCTGAGAAGTAGCCACCATTCCTTTCTTCGCAAAAACGGTATTACGTATTGAAGAATACGGTTGATATAAATGATCCATCTTCATAATAGTTCACTTCCTTTTTCGACATGATGACAAGCTACATAATGTTGATCTCCCATATCACGCCATACCGGCTTCTTTTGCTTGCATTTCTCTGTAGCAATCGGACAGCGTGTATGGAATGTGCATCCCGAAGGAGGATTTGCAGGATTTGGGATTTCCCCTTCCAACCGGATTCTCTTCCGATTCCTCTCGATCGAAGGACGGGGAATAGATGACAAGAGAGCCTTCGTATAAGGGTGCAATGGGTTTTCGTAAAGCTGTTTGGCAGATGCCAATTCAGCCGTGTTTCCTAAGTACATCACCATTACCCGATTACAAAAATAACGTACCACTCCCAGATCATGAGAGATGAATAGGTAGGTTAAACCGTATTTTGACTGAAGAGTCTTTAACAGTTTCAGAACTTGTGCCTGCACGGATACATCGAGTGCAGAAACTGCTTCATCACAAATAATGACTGAAGGATTCAATGCTATGGCACGAGCGATTCCTATTCTTTGGCGCTGACCCCCGCTGAACTCATGTGGATATCGGTCATAATGTTCTTCCTTGAGGCCCACCTCTTTAAGCAGGTCGATTACTTTCTCTCTTCTATCTTTGCTGGACAGCTTGGTATGCATGATAAAAACTTCTTCAAGAGCATCTCCGATTCGCTGTCTTGGATTCAGTGAAGCATATGGATCCTGAAAAATCATTTGCATTTGTTTCTTGAAGGGAAGTCGGTTACGATCGGATAAATGCTGAAGCTCCTGTCCCCGAAAGATCACTTTTCCTTCAGTCACAGATTCTAATCCTAGCACGGCTCTACCTAATGTAGATTTACCACACCCGGACTCCCCGACTACACCTAAACTCTCACCCTCAAACATTTCTAAACTGACATCCTCCACTGCTTTCACATGACCTTGAACTCTTTTAAGTAATCCGCCCTTGATGGGGTAGTATTTTTTCACTCTTTCTAACTTAAGTATGGACGATTTTTTGACGGTTGTCGGCACCTTCGTCTACCTCCTGTAGCCAGCATTTCACTCTGTGGTCTCCATGCAATTCAAACTCATCTGGAACTTGAACGACACACTTTTCCATTGCATAAGGACACCGGGGATGAAAACGACAGCCGTTGATTTCTTCATTAATATTTGGAAGTGAACCAGGTATTGCCTCAAGTTCAAAATCGGGTTCATCCAAATTGGGTACGGAATTCAACAACCCCTTGGTATAGGGGTGCTGGGGATTTTCAAAAATGGATTCTACTGATCCTTCCTCCACTTTTTCCCCTGCATACATGACCATTACTCGATCCGCCACTTCTGCTACAACCCCCATATCATGTGTAATCATCATAACCCCCATGCCAAGCTTATCTTTCAAATCTTGGATTAAATCAAGAATTTGAGCTTGAATGGTCACATCCAAGGCAGTAGTCGGTTCATCGGCAATGAGTAATTGGGGGTGACAGGCGAGTGAAATGGCAATCATGACTCTCTGCCTCATTCCTCCACTTAACTCATGAGGGTACTGTTTCATTCTTTTTTCAGGATATGGGATGCCTACTTGCTTCAATAGTTCAATCCCTTGTTTATGAGCATTTGATTTATTTAGCTTATGATGTAAAATGAGCGGTTCTCTCAATTGATACCCGATTGTCAAAACCGGGTTCAACGCCGTCATTGGCTCCTGGAAAATCATTGATATATCTTTACCGCGAATCTTTCTAAGTTCCTCTGAAGATATTTGGGTTATATTCCGATCCTTGAAATCGATACTGCCTTCCTTGATGAATCCATTGCTTGGAAGCAGCCCCATCACGGATAATGAGGTAATGCTTTTTCCGCACCCTGACTCCCCTACGACACATAGGGTCTCTCCTTTTTTTATAGAGAACGATACTCCCCGGACAGCCGACACATCACCGTCTGCCGTCCGAAAAGCTGTGACTAAGTTCTTTACAGATAATAGATCTGTTGTCATCTTTACCCCTACTCTCTGTAAACGTTGTATAACGACCATTGACCAGTCGGATCTAATTTAAGACCTTTTACAGATTGATCCGTCGCTGCCGTTACTACTCCATGATTCATGACGATGACCGGTGCATCCTTAACGAGTAATTTATTCGCTTCATCCAGTTTCTCGGCACGTACATTTTGATCAACATTTTCTCTCGATTCATTAACGAGCTTATCGAATTCAGGATTACTATATCGGACTCTATTGGAGGAACCTACGTTATCTGAATGAAAGTTTGGATACAATAGCTCACTTCCATCTGACGTTGTATTAGACCAGCCAAGGAACGTCATATCATATTTCCCATCACGGGCTGTATCTAAGAACGTTCCCCATTCCATTGTTTCAATGGATACTTTTAAACCAGCTTCCTGCAACTGGGATTGAGCAATCTCTGCCATCAGCATATAACTATCACGATTCGCAACTAATATCGTAAGCTCTTTTTCTTCAAAGTTATTCTTTTTCACCAGTTCTTTCGCTTTTTCCAGATCGTGTTGATACCCTTCTTCGTTTGCTGACTCATCATAACCGAATACCTTCGGACCGATTACACTGTTTCCTGCAATGCCAAGTCCATTCAACTTTTTCACGTAGGCTTCACGATTGAGTGCATATGCCACCGCTTGTCGAAACTCGGGGTTGTTCATCGGCTCTTTTTCCATATTGAATCCCATATAGTAAACAGGGGTCCCTTCCTGCTTTGATACCTCTACATTCTTTAGAGTCTCTACACGTTGTAACTGTTCAGTAGGAATAGCATCAATAAATTGAACCTTCCCTGTTTGAAGCATAGAAATCGCTGTCGTCACTTCTGGTACTACTTTAAAAACGACTTTCTTAAGTTTAGGTGCATCCTGCCAATATTCTTCATTTTTCTCGATTACAACCTGATCTCCCGGTGTCCAACTTACGAATGTAAAGGGGCCGGTTCCTACAGGTTCTTTCATTAAATCTTGAGATTCATCCGCTGCAGGACTGACAATTGATGAATTTGTATGTGACAATGCTGCCAATAATGGTCCATATGGATATTTCGTCTTAATTTCAACCGTATAGTCATCCACAACATTCACTGACTCGATGGGCTCCAATAGCGACGCACGGGGTGCAGCTGTCTCGGGGTCCATAAATTTATCGAATGTATATTTAACTGCTTCTGCATTAAAGTCCGTTCCATCATGAAATTTAATATTTTCTTTTAGTTTAATAACCCACGTTTTATCGTCTGGTGTTTCATATGATTCAGCCAGTAAAGGCTCCATTTCCATCGTCTCTGGATTTCTCGTGAATAGAGTTTCATAGACTTGTTCAATGACGTTAGAGGAAACCGAATCGTTTGTTAATATAGGTGAAAGCCCCACTACATCGGAAGTTGACGCATACGTTAACTCTTGGGAGACTTCCCCGTTACTTTTGTCCCCACCTCCACTTGAACTGCTTGAACATGCCGTCATGAAAACTACTAATAATCCTACCAATACGATTAGCCACTTCTTCATCTTACATCCCCCTCTATTTTTATTGATTCAAATTCATGTTTGGATCAAGTGCATCCCTTAAACCATCTCCGACTACGTTAAAAGCAAATACGATAAGCATGATGGCAATTCCCGGTACGATCGTCATATGTGGTGACGTCCACATGAAATTTTGTCCTTGGGCAATCATTGCCCCCCATTCGGGTGTCGGTGGCTGTGCCCCTAAACCAAGATAGCTAAGGGCAGCCGTTGATAGGATGGCCGTTGCCATTCTCATGGTGGCGAATACAATGATGGGGGCTATACAGTTAGGCAGAATATGTTTTACCATGATCCGCAGATCACTGGCTCCAAGTGATTTCATCGCTTGAATGTACTCTTGCTTCTTTACGGATAATACAGATCCTCTTACGATACGTGCGCAAGTTGGGATGGACCAAATACTAATTGCAATCGCCACGTTCACTAAACTCGTTCCAAGAACGGCAATGATCAGCATAGCTAGGAGGATACCTGGGAAAGCAAAGAGTAAATCCACAATCCTCATGATGAATCCATCCAGCTTACGATAATAACCTGACAGGAGACCAAGTGTCACGCCCCCAATCAGCCCCAGACTTACAGCAGTAATTCCAACTACAAGGGAGATTCTTGCTCCAAAGACAATCCTGCTCCACATATCGCGGCCATAGTTATCCGTTCCAAGCCAGTGTCCTTCCGAGAATAGAGGTAATTCACTTGCCGCTAAATCTTGTTTAAGCGGCCCGTTGCTAGTAATCAATGGTGCTGCTATTGCCAGAAAAATTTGCAGGGTTATAATAATCAATCCAATTACGGCTAATTTATTTTTCAATAAACGTTTTACGGTCGTTACCAGATACTTTTCCTTTTTCTTCAATTGAGCGGAGCTTCTTACAGAGTTAGTTGTCACAACTTCTGCTGCCATTTTGTCTTTCCTCCCTTCTATTAATCGTAGCTAATTCGTGGATCTATAAAGACATAAATAATATCAACCAACAAATTCACAAGAACAAAGAGTGTTGCCACTAATAGAACGGAACCTTGAACCATAGGGAAGTCCCTGGCTGCTATCGCATCAATCATTAACCTTCCCACACCATTAATAGCGAAGACCTGCTCCGTTATAATCGTTCCACCAAGGAGGAAACCAAAGTTCAATCCAATGACAGTAATGACAGGAATCATTGAATTTTTAAGGGCATGTATCCAAATGATTGTTTTCTCTTTTAATCCTTTTGCCCTGGCTGTTCGTATGTAGTCTGCCCGAATGACTTCAAGCATTGAGGAACGGCTCATCCTTGCAATCATTGCGGCCGACCCTGTGCCCAATGTGATAGCTGGAAGAATCAGCTGTTTCATCCCTTCTATCGTCCAAAAAGGAGAATCCAGCCCTCCGACTGGTAAGACCTGCAAATTTACTGCAAATACCAGAATAAGAATTGTTCCAAGCCAGAAGTTCGGTATAGAAATACCCGCTAAAGCCACCACCGTACTCGAAACATCCAACCAAGAATTTTGTTTTAATGCTGAAATAATTCCAGCGATGAGTCCGATCACTACTGCTACAATCATGCTTGCAACAGCGAGATTCAACGTATTAGGGAACCTGACTGCAATCGCTTCGGATACGGATTGTTTTGTTTGATAGGAATAACCAAAATCACCTTGAAATACCCCTTTCAGATAATCCCAATATTGTACCAAGAATGGATCATTCAGGCCGAGATTATCTCGGATGGCTGCAATATCAGATTCTGAAGCAGTGGGTCCTCCGATAATGGATGCTGGATCTCCTGGTGCGATATGCATACTGCCGAAAACCAGGAACGAAATACCGATGAGTAAAAGTATTAGCTCTAAAAATCTACGTGTAATGAGTGCTGCCAAAATGTTCAACCTCCTTTTCCTCTAACCTGAAAGAAATTTACGTTTGTTAGGAGAAAATTGATATTAACCTAACAAACGTAGTTAATTTTATGTTATTGACGATTATATCGGATACCGAAAGGAAAATCTACACATTTTTCTAAAAAATTTATTTATTTTGAATATTTAACTTTTGATGGCGTTTTCAAAAGAAACCAAAAAAAAGAGCTTACCAAAATGATGGTTAAGCCCTTTTTCCTATAATTTAAGTCCACTTCTACTTTTAAACCTTCTTAGCAGAATGTGACTTTCTACTCTGGAAATCCCCTCCAGAGAATACAATTCATTATTAACAAATTTCTCTAACGCTGTAAAATCCTCGACAAGTACGTGCATATGTAATGTGCTTGGCCCTGTCATTTGATAGCAACTTGCTACACTTGGATTATCGGCTAAGGTTTGAGCGACCTCCACTAAATAAGCGGGCTCACAATCCACCTCAAAGAAAGCCGATACCTGCTTTCCAACCTTTTCAGAATTAATTACCACACTAAATCGCTCTATGACTCCATTTTCCATTAACTGATGTACCCTTTCCCGGACAGATACACGTGAAAGATTCAACTCTTTCCCAATATCAGCGTAAGAAAGTCGTCCATTTTCAGTTAACAACTGTAATATTTTTCGATCAATGTCATCAATCTTCATCACATCACCTCACAAATTCACCTTACAGTATTTTTAACAAAGTAAATTTATTATAACGATAAACCAGTTTTAAGAAAAGGGAGTATCAGAATTCTCCGAAAAATCACGGAGGTCTTTAATCCTGTTCCTTTAGTCCTTAATCCAGAAAAAACAACAGATTGATTTCCTCTGAATAAACAGAAGGACCCACTACTTAAGGACGTCCTTCTAATTATCATATATTATCTAAGACGAAAGTCTTCTTGAAATTTTCACGAAACCTGATGATGCTCCCACCCTGAAGCTTCATCGGCAAAAATAATTCCCAACTCGTGATGATCACCTTCGTACAGGGCGCCTTGTGTAAAACGGTTTTCCCCGTTTGTCCCAAGTACCTCAAGCTTACAGTACGCCCCGTTCTTTTGAAGGGCTTCATAAAACGCTCTTTCTGTATTTACTTCGACTCCATTTACTTTCAGTACGATTTCCCCTACTTCCAGTGTCAGTTTCTTTGCAGGAGAACCAGGTAGAATTCCAAGAATCATGACTCCCTGAGACTGTCTTTTAAAGAAGTATGGCTTAGAATCCTCAGCACTTCGGTAGCGATAAGAAATCCATGCGCGTCCTCCCATTGCCACAACCGCTGCCCCGATTGAAAACATAGGAGCCCAGAATCCTGTTACAGCGAGTGTCAATACGAATGCACCAAGCCAGAAAACCCTGTAACCCGTATGCTTGATCGCAACTTCAGGCAAGGTACTTTTAACAAGCTGCTGAAAACCAAGAAGGAACGGCACACAAAGGAGAGAATACGTTTCTGTTCCCAGTGTAAACACCGGCCACCATTCAAATGGAAGCGTCAATGTCCCGGTAGGAACAGGCACAAACATCGGCACAAGCCACAGCTTCTTCCCTTGATGGGCACCTACTTTCAGTCCACGTGCGCTTTTAAGTAGACGCGGGGAAGTATGCTTCCACCCGTTCAATCGAATCAGGCTTCCTTCAATCATCATCAATACACCAAGAATCACAACGATAGAGCTCAGCAGCCCTGCATTCAAGTTATCTACATATGTATTCACATAAGGGATTTCCCACTGAAAATAATCCAACGCAACCAGGACGAAATATGAAAACCCAACCGTCATGGCCGCAGACATGAGGTGAAAACGACTCGTTAATGCAAACAGGATGGACACCAACCCTATCAGCATGATTCCGGCGAAAGGAATCACAACTCCTGCTCCAACCGTTACGACAGAAAACAGCAATCCTAGTACAATTCCATATGAAAATAAAACCCGAGTATCATGATATCCGTCCAGCAACCTCGTATTAAAGTCTCTTCGTTCTCTTTTGACACGATAATAGCCCGTCATGATAGCGAAAAACACAGACAAATATAAAACAGGATGAAGAAACAACTTTCCAAATCCCTTCACTACCTCCAGCAACCAAAGCTCAACCAATGATCCGTCACCACCTTTTTTAAGAAAATTTGCATTATCTACTATTTTATCAAAACACTCCCCTAAAACCTATTGCAATTTTATTTGATAGTTTTACGATTCGATTTCATTTCCGACAGTATTCTGCATATTTTCCCGGGAAATGATGTCGGATAGACAGGAAAAACAAGTAATTATGTGTGATTTTCAAAATGAAAATAGAGCCGACCACAATAATGATCGGCTCCAAATTTATTAACGCTGTGCTGTTCGTTCAATATATTCTAAAGCCGCCTGCAATTGCATGTCATTCTTCTCATTCTTTACCGCTTCAAAGATTTCTTCCTGTAATCTTTCTGCTGTTACATTATCAATGATCCCTGTCACATCAATACTCTCCTGGCTTTGAAAATCCTTTACAGCCTTCTCAGTTTCTTTACTGAAATATCCATCCACGCGGTCAATGGTGAATCCAAGTCCTTGAAGCATTTCCTGGGCGTTTTGAATCTGTTCATTGTTCATCCCTTCTTTAAGGGGCTTTTCAACTTGAAGCGGGTGGGCATAGAAGTAGGACGGCTGTCTGACTGGGATATCCGGTTTGATCCCTTTTTTATGAATCCAGTTTCCATTTGGCGTCAACCACTTGAACATCGTCAGCTTGATATTGCTTCCATCTCCCATTGGAACGGCTTGTTGTACCGTGCCCTTTCCAAAACTCTTCGTTCCGATGAGTGGATATCCTTCAGCCTCTTTTAGTGCGCCAGCGAGAATTTCGGAAGCTGAGGCACTTCCTTCATCTATCAACACCACCACAGGGTACGCTTTTCTTGCTTTGCTATTTGAGAAGGATTTCATCACTTCCCCACTGCGTTCCTGAATTTGCACATACGGCTTTTTCTCTGTTACGAACTCTTTGAGGATTTCTTCTACACTTGAAAGGAGACCTCCTGGATTCCCTCTCACATCAAGGACCAATCCTTCTACCTTTTTCTTCTCAAGATCCTCTAATTGCTTTTTAAAATCAACGGCTGTATTTTCTGAGAAAGTAGTAATCTGGATGTAACCTGTTTTCTTTCCATTGACTTCCTTTACATCAGAGATGACCGTCTCTACAGGAATTTCATCACGCTTCACAGATACTTTGATGGGATCCGTCAGTCCTTCCCGCGTAATCTCCAATTGAACCTCAGTACCCTTTTTCCCTCTGATTTTCAAAGTAGCTTCGTACAGATCAAGTCCTTCGATGCTATTTCCGTCTACTTTAATGATCCTGTCATTCGGTTTCAGCCCCGCTTCTTCCGCAGGAGAATTTTTAAAAGGAGCGACAATGATCAGCTTTCCGTCCATGATTGTGACTTCTGCTCCGATTCCTTCAAAAGAAGAATCCAGGGCGTCATTAAATTGCGATGCCGTTTCCGCATTCATATAAACGGAATATGGATCATCCAAAGTCTTCAGCATTCCCTGAATCGCTCCTTCAACAAGCTGTCCTTTGTCCACATCCTGAAAGAATTTGTCACTGATCAAGTCATACGCTACTTCTACTTTGTGCAGCTTGTCATTGAGCTCGCCTTTTCCATCAAACTGAGCAAGCTCGTCCCCATCCTTGCCCGTCCATTCCAAGCCGCCATACATTCCTCCAGCACCGATCAGCATGCTAATGATGATTGTGATGATGAGCTTTCTGCCCGTCCACTCCATATATTCCCCTCCAGCTTGTTGTTGGTCTATTGTATAGATAAGAGTGGCGCGAATATGGACGCCAGCCTTTCTTATCCAACGAAAAAGACACCACACAAAAACGCGCTAAGGCGGTGCGATGTCTTTGCTTATCTAACTATATGCCGGAGAGGGACGAGTTATGATAAGGCGATCCTTATTTTATTCCTGTAAAAACTCTATGGACGTGATGGTTTTGAAGATGAGAAGCAATGATTCCTCCCCACTTTTCAAATTCCACCAGGAACCCGTCATGACCAAAGGAGGTGGAGATAAAGTAATGTTCACTCTTTGGTACAAGCTGAGTAAACTCTTTTAAGTATTGAGGTGAATAAATTAAATCTCCTTCATAGCTGATCGAAATCAGTTCGCACTGATAATTCTTTGCTACCTCTTCAGTTCCTCCTCTTCCTCTTCCGATATCATGTGAGTTCATCGCTTTCAGCAAGGTAAGGTAGCTGTTTGGGTCAAACCGCTTTCCTAATTTCTTTCCTTGGTAATCGAGATAGCTTTCGACATTGAATTGTTCGTTTTGCTTTTCACGTTGGAAACGATGATCGAACAGCTCCTGTGTCCGGTACGTAACCATTCCAACCATTCTGGCAATCTCCAACCCTTTTAAAATGGAGTCTGGTGGATAATGGCCTTTTTGAAAGTCGGGGTCCTCTTCAATGGCTGTGATTCCGATGTGATTAAAGGCGAGACCGTAGTCATTTAAGGCAGGAGTAACGGCAAGGGCGAATACTTTATTTATATAGGCAGGATAGAGGGCTCCCCATTCTAAGGCCTGCATTCCTCCCAGTGATCCTCCGATGACCGCTTCGATGTGGTCGATTGACAGTTTTTGGAGTGCTTTATATTGGCCATGGACCATGTCCCTTATCGTAATACTCGGGAAGTCCGGACCGTAACGCTCTCCCGTATGTTGATTGGTGGACGTCGGTCCCGTGCTTCCTTCACATCCTCCTAAGACATTAAAGGCAATCACATTAAAATGTTCGGTATCAATATACGACCCCTGACCAATCAGTCCATCCCACCAGCCGCGGTCCTCACTCGCCCCCTTTACGATATGGGTCCCGGTGAGGGCATGGCAAACCAGGATGGTCGGTCCGTCTTTGTTTCCTGTTCGTTCATACGTAAGATCTACATTTTTCAACGTGGTGCCTGACTCTAATGTTAGGGATGGGATGGTAATGGAGCTAACTTCATATGTGCATGGCTTCTCCATTCCTCCACCTCCTTTTTTGGTGTTGTGGCGGGGGGATCAGGATTCCAATCGGTATACCCCCGCTGGTTAAAAATATCCTATTATACCCGTGATGTTTCCAATGCGACTTCAATGGCATGATCCAAGTCCTCAATCAGGTCCTTCGCTGACTCTAATCCAACAGAAAGTCTCACAAGATCCTCGGTTACCCCTGTCGCACGGATTTCCTGGTCATTTAATTGCTGATGGGTCGTGGAAGCCGGATGGATGATCAGTGATTTCGCATCCCCTACATTGGCAACATGGGACCAAAGGGAAATGTTATCGACTACTTTCCGTCCGGAATCCCTTCCACCTTTAATTCCAAAGACGACGATGGACCCCGCTCCATTTTTCAAGTATTTTTGAGCAAGTTTATGGGACGGATGCTGCGGCAATCCCGGATAGGATACCCACGCAACGCCATTATGCTGATCTAAATGCTCTGCGATCTTCAAGGCATTCTCTGTATGACGTTCGATGCGAAGGTGCAGCGTTTCTAATCCCTGTAACAGAAGGAATGCGTTCTGTGGACTTAAGCACGCTCCCAAATCCCGAAGCAGCTGCACTCTTAATTTTGTAATGAAGGCAGCCGGCCCCACATCCTGTGCGTAGCGAAGTCCATTATAGCTCCGGTCCTCTTCCGTGAATCCCGGGAATTTTTCATGATTCCAATCGAATTTCCCACCGTCTATGACGACTCCCCCGATTGCCGTTCCATGACCACCAATCCATTTTGTTGCAGAGTGGATGACGATATCAGCTCCATACTCGATCGGCTTACATACATATGGAGTGGCAAAGGTATTATCGATGATCAGCGGGATGTGATGGTCGTGAGCCACTTTTGCTACCTCTTCAATATCAAGCACATGTAGACTTGGATTTCCGATTGTCTCAGCGAATACGGCTTTCGTTTTAGGAGTGATCGCTTTGCGGATATTTTCCGGGTCAGTCGGATCTACAAAATGAACCTTTATTCCGTATTTCGGAAGAGTGGTAGAGAATAAATTATAGGTTCCACCGTAAAGATTGGTAGCTGCTACAATTTCATCACCTGCTCCGGCGATATTCAAGATTGATAGAGAAATAGCAGCCATCCCGGATGAAACCCCTAGTGCTCCGATTCCTCCTTCTAAAAGAGAGAGGCGCTTCTCCAGTACATCGACCGTCGGGTTCATGATACGGGTATAGATGTTGCCTGGCTCTTCAAGGGCAAATAATTTAGCCGCATGATCACTGTTATCGAAAACGTAGGATGTTGTTTGGTAAATGGGCACCGCTCTTGAACCTGTGGATGGATCTGGCTCCTGGCCACCGTGAAGCAGTAGTGTGTCGAAATCGAATGATTTTGTCATTGGGAATTCCTCCTAAAATGGTTTTTTGGGATTGGGATTGGGTTTGTTTAAATGTTAGTTGACATATTCAGCTGTTAGAAAAGATGTTTTTTTCAGCTGCTGAAATTTCTCAAAAAATCAGCAGCTGATATCTCCAAACATTCTTGCTGAACACCCCCAATGTCTGAAATGTGTTTTACTAAGAAGATAGAAGAGGAAAAAACAAAAAAACCTCTTCCTAAGAAGAGGGTCTAATTTAATAGGGTCCTCCTCTTATCTTTCAGGCAGATCGCCTGCAGGAATTAGCACCTTTTCATGTGACGCATTATTGCGCACATGAAGGTTGCCGGGTTTCATCGGGCCTAGTCCCTCCACCTCTCTGGATAAGAGCATGTAGTTGTCAATGTGAAAATTCTTGCGTTGAGATGAATTATAAGGGGTAACCAACCTCGACGTCAAGAGTATTTTTAGAATTTTTACATTATTTAATTTTTAACCGAAGCTGCAATCGCTTGGTTAAATTGCACGACGATGTCTTCCCCGTCTTCAATACCTAACGATATGCGCACGACATGTGTGTTTATTCCGAGTTTTTCCTGAGCATCCTTCGGTAGAGCACGGTGAGATGTTCCCAATGGGTAGGAAACCGTCGTCTCTACACCGGCGAGGGAAGGAATGATTTTAATCCATCCAAGTGATTTGAAGAATGTGCTGATATCGCATGTGCTGGATAGTTCGATCGTAACGATAGCGCCATTTCCCTTATCCGATAAATCGGTTGGGTAATAGACTCCCTTCACAAATTCATTTGAACGAAGGTCCGCCGCCAGAACTTCTGCATTACTTGCTTGGGTTCCCATTCGAAGAGCGAGTGTTTTTGCCCCTCTGCAAGTCAGCCACGCTTCAAATGGACTCAAGTTCGACCCGATGTTGACAACTTTCTCTCTCGCTTTTTGAACAAGCTCTTCTTTTCCCACGACGACTCCTGCTGTGATATCACTGTGTCCACCGATATATTTCGTGGCACTGTGAGCGACCAGGTCGACCCCTTCCAGGAAAGGCCGGCGCAGAAACGGTGTGGCAAATGTGTTGTCGATCATGGTTTTCAGATTATGTTTCTCAGCAAGTTCAACTATTCTTGAAATATCTTCTACCCGCATAAACGGGTTCGTCACCGTCTCACTGTATAGGAGTTTCGTTTGTGGTGTTAGAGCCTCCTCGATCTCTTCAACACTCGTAAAATTCACAAAAGAAGTAGATATGCCAAATGTCTTAAGCTCTTCTTTTAACATATGAAACGTACCGCCGTATAAATCCTCGGCAGCAATGATATGGTCCCCTGATTGCACAACAGCGAGGATTCCTACAAGAATGGCCGATAATCCAGAAGAGGTAGCGACACCTGCTGGAGCTCCTTCCAAGTCTGCCACCATTTTACCAAGCTCGTCTGTATTCGGGTTTCCCGTTCTTGTGTAGAGATACGGAGACTTTCCTTCGTAGAAACCCTCCAGCTCCTCTAAAGATGTAAAAGAAAAGGCAGATGTTTGGTAAATCGGCGTCGTCTTACTGCGGATTTCCTCAGTCCCTTTTAATTGACTATGTACGACCTTCGTTGTGAACTTCATCTCTGTCATCCTTCCTGAATCTATTTATTTTTAAAAGTGTATCATATTCAGAAGATTGTGAGGAGTAGGATGTATCCGGAGGCATAAAAAAACACCTGTCCCATTGCAACAGGTGCTCCTCGTTTATTGAACGTTATCTAAACATCCGATCAGGCGATTTTCAATATCCAATGCCAGGTTTTTCAGTTCATCGTTATCCACCATTTCGATCAGCTTGCTTGGTTTTGCCATACCTATTTTGGTGGTTCCGCCTTCTGTATATACTGTTACTTTACAAGGCAGGAAGTAGCTTACGAGCATGCTTTCTTCCAGTACCTTCTTAGCTTCATGTGGATTACACACTTCTAATACGACTACTTCTTCTTTGAAATCAAGGCCTTTATCCTGCAGCTTCTGAGCAAGATCGAGATTCCATAGTACACCGAAGCTTTCGTCTTTTAGACTGGATTCTACCGCTTCCACTGCTTCTTTCACACTCATCGAGACTTCTTTAGTGTAATGAAACATGTTCACATCTCCTCCTTTTTCTTTCACATTCTGTTAATACCTCATAGAGTATCAGATCAAACATCGATATCTAGAGGTCCGTCCCTCGCCATTAATCCATTCCTTCGACCATTTTCCCCATCATGTCTTCGTTCATGGGGCCGACGATTTTATGTTGGATGATGCCTTTGGTGTCGATCATGTAGGTGGTCGGGATGGTGAAGGCCCGGTATTCGTCTCCGATTTCTCCCTTTTCATCCATTGGGATGGGAAAGGTGAGTTCGTAGCCGTCGATGAATTCCTGGACAGCCTTTTCCCCATCGTCCATGGACGTCAGGTTGACGGCAAGGATTTCAACGTTTTCCTTCTCTGCATTCTCTTCGTAGTAACTCTGCATATGGGGCATTTCAGCTTTACATGGCGGACACCAGGTAGCCCAGAAGTTCAGGATCACTTTCTTCCCTTGATAATCTGAAAGCTTTATTGCTTCACCACTTAAAGTGGTTAATTCAAACTCCGGAGCCCTGTCTCCTTTTGCTAGCCCCTGCGCTGCATTAGACAGATCCATGGATTCATTGGCTAATTGAGCGGCCTCTTCCCTGGCCTTCTTTTCCTGCTGACCCTGAAAAAAGTTCGCTAAGAAAATGCCGATCAGAAGCGCAACGATTGCCAAAGCAAAATTTCGTTTATTCATTGTGTTTCCTCCTTACGCTTAAAAGAAAGATGAGATTGGTCATCATGATCAGATACGTCCAGGTGGTGACGGTAAATTCAAAGCCACCGATGAAAGCACTTAGAAGTAGCTGGACTAAAGTAAACATAACCAATAACTGTCCTGTCCAGATATCGCCGCCGGGATCAATGGCTTTTTTAATATAAATGACAGTGATCAAGAGATTGAGCAGCACCTGGATACCAGCTAGAAGATAGTGGTGATGAAGCGTATGAAGGACAGCTTCAAATACAAGAACCGTAACCATCCATGCAATGATGACAGTAGCCGGTTGATCTACTTTTTTAACAAATATGTAGGCAAGGGCTGCTATCAGTCCTAACCAGTACCCAATGACTCCACCGTGAAAATAGAGGATTGTAATGGGATGCTCCATAACCGTTGGAAAATCAACCACAATCACACTCAGCTTCCAGACGAGTAAAAAAGTAAAAATACTATTCGAATACCAGTCGCTCGCCTTTCTATTCCAGAAGTAGAGGACCAAGAAAGTGAGTATTAAGGAAGCAATAATGGCTGCCCATGAAGCCGGAAATGTGAAGGAGCCAATAGTGTACCATTGTTCAGTCATAGGCATTCCCCTCCCTTTAGATACTTTCTGATTTATCTATTATTCTTTCTGACAACAATATAGTAAACCGATGGATGCAAGTGACCTACTGTTGTCTGGAATCCGGATGAATTGAGCTGTCGATCGAGTTCCTCGGAAGAAATCCGATGATCTAAAGGCGGTCCCATTTCAGATTCCACCTTCTCCCAATCCAGGATCAGCCAAATTCCATCTTCCTTCAGCATATCGTGTAAATCTTGAAATACTTTAATCAGATCGGGAACCTCGTGTAAGACGAAAGCGGATACGATTTTGTCCAAAGTACCTTTGTTGAAGCTGAGGTATTCAAGGGATGATTTCTCATAAATAATATTATCTACATTCTCTTCAGTGGCACGGTGTTTCAGATACTCCAGCATTTCCTGTTGCAGATCTACCGCCTGGACCTTTGTTTCAACCGTTTTGGCAATAGGAAGGGTCAGGTAGCCATTGCCACAGCCTAAATCGGCGACGATATCGTCTTTATTGAGTTTGAGAAGTTCCAGTACTTTCTCCACCGGTACGAGCTCTTGTCGTTTTGGATCGAGGAGCTTTGAAGCTTTGTGATGTTCATATAAATCTCCGGTCATCGGGGTTCCTCCGTTCTGAAACAATACCCTATTATGTATTAGTATCTTAAATTTTATATATACAAGCAAGTTATTTACTCATAGTGTATCCTATATGAAAATTATTACAGATAGCGTGGAGGAATATGTGTCTAAAATATGAACAATAAAAGGACTCTCCTGGATGGGAGAGCCCTTTGTACCGGATTTTTTCTGTGTTGATTTTCTTTAACGAAAATATCTAAAAATCACTTATTCATTGATATCCGGTATTTTTACTAAGTAATTTTACGTATAACGAAATGATTACGATTTAAACCCTATACTTCATTCTTTTTACTTAGTATAAGCATGATCCATGGAAAAGAAGAAGTAGCTCGTATTTATTGCTTCTGATACTTTCATCGACCGTATGGTGTCTGTATAATCAATCCATGTAGCATGCTTCAGCTTCTGATCTAATTTCGTATTAATCTCTTGCTCAATGTTCTTCATCTGTTTCATCAACTCTCCAAAGCTCATGTTAAAATGAGAGGCTGCCTGCTGATGAGGAGCATGCTTCACAAGTAATGCCATGAATTCCTCTGAAGTCTCCGACCGGCTCGCTAAATCATCTTCAAGACTGACCACATATTGGTAGATGTCCCTTTTTTCCTTTGGCAAGCCTTCAACAATATCCCTTGCGACAATTTCCATTAAGTGTTCGTTCATCATAGTCACCTCGGCATGGGTCTATACCATAACATATTCTTCCTGACGGCCACACATGCACTAATTCATGTTGTATTTTTTCAAGAAGCGTTCTGCACGGCCTCCACGATCTGAGAACTTTTGTCGTCCTGTATAAAAAGGATGCGTGTCTGAACTTACTTCTACTTTTAATAAAGGATAAGTCTTCCCGTCTTCCCACTCAATCGTTTCATTCGATGTTTTTGTAGATCCTGTTAAAAAGGAAAAACCACTGTTCGTGTCCATAAATACCACCTGTTGATACTCTGGATGAATGTCTTTTTTCATTCTTATTCCTCCTTATAGTTTCGTGGATTACCAGCTTGATTTTTTGACACCTGGTATTTGCCCTTTATGAGCAAACTCCCTAAAAGCGATACGGGACATCTTAAATTTACGGAGATACCCCCTCGGTCTCCCTGTCACTTCACAACGACTGTTTAATCGTGTCGGTGAGGAATCCCTCGGCAGCTTTCTTAACGCTTCGTAATCACCTTTCTCTTTTAACTCCCTGCGCAGATCTGCATATTTCTGAACAAGCTCCTGACGCTTCTTCTCTTTTACTACCTTTGATTTCTTAGCCAATATGATTCACTCCTTATGTTAATCGTAATGATTACGTTTTAAAAAGCATATGGTTATTAAACCATACTTTTTTTCTTTTTGCAATGATATTTGCCTATAACCTATGGGAGAGAACCCAATCCTGTTAAAAGATAAATAAAACCGAATGCCATTTAAGACCGGCATTCGGCTTTTATGTACTCTTATGCTGCTTTCAGTCCTTCTAAAATTAGCATAAAGTATTTAACTGTATCTCCACTGCGTCGATTGATTATATCAATATCAGCTAGAATCCGCTTAACTTCTTCAGCACCCAGACTATGGATAAGCATTTCACTTATTTCTTCTGCTGAATGTTTCCCGACATAGGAATACTTCAATGCAGTACGGTTCCTTCTACAAAAACTTCTTAATTGCCTTTTTAATTCAGTCGATTCCAACATCATCATCCTTACTACAGATTCAAATCCTACTATATTGGAGATAAAGATAAAAAAATCCTACCAAAAAGGCAGGTTAATGCTATTAAAAAACGTCCAATTAGTATTCATTTTCATCCATTTTTTCGGTAACCCGGCGATCATTATTTTTCAAAAAATGGCAGACCCGTGGTTTTGCGTCCTAATCTTTCAATTAGTTTGCCTTTTCGAAGGACTTTACAAATCATTGTTTTAATATTTAGGTAATACAGTTGTCATTATACTAGATGGAAGAGGATATGAAAACAGTCATAAGAATATTGTTCCATTCCATTTCCTTACATATTATCGTAATGCAGACCTTCAATTAAAAAAACCCCGCACATGGCGGGGTTTTTCTTATTAAAAGTTAATATATTGACGTGGATTTACAGCGTTTGATTTAGATGCATTCCAAGAACCTGCATGAAGCTCAAAGTGTAAATGCTGTCCGAAAGAATATCCTGTGTTACCCATGTAACCGATTCTGTCACCTTTGTTCACAGCTTGTCCAGTGCTTACTGATGAAGAAGACATGTGAGCATAAACCGTTGTGAACGTTTGGCCATTGATTGAGTGAGTGATGTAAACGACATTTCCATAGCTTGAGCTATAGTGGCTCTTGATGACATATCCATCAGCTGCTGCTGAGATCGGAACACTGCCTCTTGCCGCGATATCTGTACCATAGTGGAAACGTTTCTTACCGTTTAATACATCCCAGCCGAAGTTCGTTGTAATCGTTCCAGAAGCTGGGGCTGTCCAGGCACCGGCACTTACTGGTGCACTTGGAGCTGATGGCGCAGGTGCTGCAGAAGAACCACCTCCGCTATTGCTGCTTGTTGTTGCTTGTTGTTGTTCTGCTGCACGCTTTGCCGCTTCAGCTTCCGCTTGACGCTTGCGTTCGATTTCACGCTGGCGAGCAAGCTCTGCTAAACGTGCTTGTTCAGCCTGGATTTCACCTTCAAGCTGGTGTTCCATTTTAGCAAGCTCATCTGATTCTTGTTGAAGATCTTTTTTCTCTACTTCAAGGGAAGCCTGCTGTGCTTCCAGTTGCTTGAACAAATCCGCTTTTTTAGCTTTTTGACTATCAAGATCTTTTTTCAGAGACTCAAGGCTCGCTTTAGTAGACTCTAAATCTGCAAGCTTGCCTTCTACTTCTTCTTGTTTCTTTTCTAATTCAGCCTGATCACGTTTTTGTTCGTCCATGATCTTTTTATCAGCACTAACGATTGTATTTACTGCTGTTACACGGTTGATGAAGTCACCGAAGCTGTCCGCGCCAAGTAGTACATCAAGATAATTTGCAGAGCCGCCTTTTTCCTGAATCGCACGTGCACGTTCTTTTAATAGTTCGTTACGTTCTTCTATCTTTTGCTTTAGAACTTCAATTTCTTCTTTAAGTTTATTGATTTCTGCTGTTGTTTCATCAATCTCTTTTGCTTTTTCGGTAATTTTTGTTTCAGTGTCTTTTAATTTTGTACTGATTTCAGCAATTTGTGATTGGATTTCTTGTTGTTTATTGATATTTTGATTGATTTCTGATTTTTTCTCATCAATCTTCCCATTGATTTCCTCTTTTTTGGAAGAAATGTCTTCTTGTTGCTTTTGTAATTCCTCCACAGAATGGGAATGAGCGTTAGCAGTTGTCCCTAACGTTGGTAGACTTCCGATTGTTAATGCTGCTGCAATTGATAATGATACGAAATACTTCTTGTTCAAGCGGCATGCTCCTTTCAGCTTCTATCAACCTATCAAATTTTACACTTTTAAGAATTTACGAACAGACATAAAGCTTCCCCAAGCCCCGATCAAGCAACCCATTAATAGAATCAATCCGTTTACTTGATAGATAAAGGGGGTAAAATCTAATATCTGAATAAAATGGTTTTGTAGTTTTGGTTTAATAAATTCATAAGCATAGTAGTAACCTGTTGTGACAAGAGCGATCGGGATAATAGAACCTAAAATTCCAAGCCATAATCCTTCTAGAATGAATGGCCAGCGTACAAACCAGTTGGTTGCACCCACGAGTTTCATTATCTCGATTTCCCTTCTTCTGGCGACAATGGTGATTTTAATTGTATTTGAGATGAGGAACATGGCGGTAAACAATAGACCGATGATTAACACTAATCCAACGTTACGACTCATTTCCAGTACATTAAATAATCTTTCAATCTTCGCTTCACCATAAAGTGCTTCGTTCACACCTTCATACTTGCTGACTTCAGCAGCGATTTTCCCGGTATCACGGGGATCTTCGGCTTTTACGATAAATACATCGTATAGTGGATTATCCTGTTCAAATAACCTGAAATCGTCTCCTAAATCCTTAACCAGATTCTGAAGTTCTTCTTCTTTAGAAGAATATTCTACGGATTCCACTCCACTTATTTGGTTGATCTTCTTATCTATTTCTTCTACTTGAGATTTTTCAGTACCGATCTCTAGTAGTACGCGTACTTCAACGTCTTTCTCAATATCGGTTGCAACCTTGTTCATGTTTAGCATAAGTACCATAAATACACCAACAAGTAACAGGGTTACAGTAACGGCACTCACGGATGCGAATGTCATCCATCCATTACGTCCGATGCTTTTGAAGCTTTCTCTTAGATGTCGACCATACGTCCTAGCTTTCATAACCGTAATCACCTCGCTGTTCGTCACGAACAATTCGGCCATTTTCGATGGCAATTACCCGATGCTTGATGGTATTTACGATTTCACGATTATGAGTAGCCATGATCACCGTTGTTCCACGATTGCTGATATCTTCTAAGATGTTCATGATATCCCAGGATGTTTCCGGATCCAGGTTACCCGTAGGCTCGTCTGCGATCACCAGCTTCGGCGTATTCACGATGGATCGTGCAATCGATACACGCTGTTGCTCTCCGCCTGACAATTCATTGGGAAGCATTCTTGCTTTATGCTTTAACCCTACCAAATCCAGTACTTCCATGACTCTCTTCTTTATTTGCTTTGGATGTTCTTCTATTACTTCAAGTGCGAAGGCAATGTTCTCATAGATTGTAAGAGTTGGTAACAGCTTAAAATCTTGAAACACGACTCCAACGTTTCTTCGTAAGTATGGAACTCTACTATTTTTTAATTTTGCAAGATTAATACCGTTTACGATGATATCACCTTTAGAAGGCTTTTCTTCACGGTACATCATTTTAATGAAAGTAGATTTCCCGGCGCCACTTGGACCGACAACATACACAAACTCACCTTGCTTAATGTGGACGTTTAAGCCATTGGCAGCCATGACACCGTTGCTGTACTGCTTATACACGTCTTTCATTTCTATCATTTTAAAATCACCTAATTTGTATTATGTAGTTACCCTCTTGGCTGTTATCGACATATGTACAGGTTTGAACTCAACGACGTTTTTACCATAATTAGACACGAAATGGCGAAAAACCTCGAATTGCTCTCCCGAAAATTATTATAACATCACTTTGTACGTTGTTAAGGAAAAAAATTATTACATTTACGTTTCAAAGATTGAAATAATGTGTATATTTTACCTTTTTTATTGTCGATTATACCTATTTCTCGTTACAAAAGTGGGTATTTTTATCTATAACCTGGTACTATAATCAAGTAAAAAAGTTTGATGATAGGAGGGGATTAAACCTTAGGGTGATGCTAATCTCAGTAAGTTACTAGGTTATAATTATTTGCGATTCCACTGCTTATTTCTTAGAATCTTTATGAGAGGAGCTTCTGTAACATATATTTAAAGAAGGGAAACGAGAAAGTTTGTGGATAAAACAAAAAAGAAGAATCCTCCGTTCGGGACTCTCCTTCCTCACTTACTTCTTATTTGCCAACCACTCTGCCACGGCTTCTGCTTCTTCACCTTCGATGAGTCCTGCAGGCATTTGGCCTTTACCATTTTGAATGACTTCCAGGATTTGATCTTTGTTTAAATCAGCACCGATTTTATTAAGGGCTGGCCCCATACCGCCTTCAAGGTTTCCACCATGGCAGCTGGTGCATTTATTGTTTACGATTTTTTCAGGGTCTACTCCGCCAGAGCTTGTTTCTGTACTTTCTTCGCCACCACCACCGCAGGCTGCAAGTACCAATGAAGCGCCAAAAACAATACCAAGTAGCTTTTTCTTCATTTTTTATCCCCCTAGGAAAACATTTTAAGAGTAACGGCATGTGTCGAGGTCCGTCCCTCTATTACTTAATTATACCAAGGTTAAACCCGTTTGAAACCTTCACCTAACACCTCTGAAGCGTCCATTGTGACGACGAAAGCAGAGGGGTCAATGGTTTTGACCAGTTGTTTCAGTTTTGTGAATTCTGTTTGATCGACCACACACATAAGGATTGGGCGCTCATCGTCCGTATAACCACCGTATGCAGATAGTTTTGTCACACCTCGATCAATTTTATTCAGGATTCCTTCACGAACTTCTTCCTGTCTGTTTGTAATGATCAGTGCCATTTTTGAACGGCTTATCCCGACCTGGACTAAATCAATCGTTTTACTTGTCACATAGAGGCCGATAAGAGCATATAAACCACGTTCGATGTCAAATACGATCGCAGCAGATAGTACAATCATTCCATCGATAAGCGCTACACAGGTACCCAATGACAACCCGGTGAATTTGTTTACAATCTGAGCTGCAAGGTCCGTCCCTCCTGTAGATGCTTTACCTCGAAAGACGATTCCCAACCCCAATCCTACACCAATCCCGCCGAATAATGCGCCCAGCAGGGGATCTTCGGTCCATGGCTTCCAGTCTTCTGTTAAAAATACTACCAGCGGCAGGAAAACTGTACCGATGGCTGTTTTCACACCAAATTGAAGACCAAGAAAGATTAACCCTGCAATGAACAGCGGAATATTAAATGCCCATTGAACAAAGGCCGGCTTCCAATCGAACAGACCTTTCAGGATGGTCGATATCCCACTCACCCCTCCTGAAGCCACCTCATTCGGCAGTAAGAACACATTAAAAGCAAGGGCCACAATCGTTGACCCAAACACAACAAACAAATACTCTAACAACTTCTCTTTCCGCGGATTAAATGCCTGCCCACGACGTCTCTCTTTCAAACCCATCCAGTACGACTCCTTTAACCTATGTATTTATAGTATGAGTACAACCTCTTCCTTTATGCAGAATATGCAGAGGGACGGACCTCAAATTGGTCACGTCTTGAACCCCTGAAGATGGAAATTGTACCTAAATTTCACTTGATATAGTTGTAAAGCATATGTTTGAATCAGTTTCAAATTTACTTCTCCACCCTTCAAACACGCTCTGTGTCAACCTTTGAGAGTATAGCATGGGTACTTAGAGGTGTAAATAACACTTCAATAACGTGGTAAAGCATTAATAAGTTGGGGTGTTGTGGTGGTGAGGGACGGACCTTGAATAGTGAGTGGCTTTACAACTGCATTTCAAATTTCTGGGATAGTAAATTCAGATTCCGTTTAGGCAATAAGTGATAACACTAGTAGTCGGCGTATGATTATTCGTGTATTTAAAGTAGATTCCACGTTCATTTTTATACATATAATGGAAGAAACTCACCTCATTTTGAGGTCCGTCCCTCAAAAAAAGCTGAACCCTCCAATTGAATGGAGGGTTCAGCTTGAGTATGATTATTGAATTTTGGAACGCAGGTAAGCGTTGATGAATGGGTCGATGTCGCCGTCCATGACGCCTTGTACGTTTCCTGATTCTGTGTTTGTTCTGTGGTCTTTGACCATGGAGTATGGATGGAAAACGTAGGAACGGATTTGGCTTCCCCATCCGATTTCCTTTTGTTCTCCACGGATTTCGGCAAGCTCCTGTTCCTGCTCTTCGATTCGCTTTTGGTAGAGCTTCGCTTTCAGCATTTTCATCGCTGACTCACGGTTCTTGATCTGAGAACGTTCAGATTGGCACGTTACCACGACATTCGTCGGTAAGTGAGTGATCCGGACAGCCGAGTCCGTCGTATTGATGTGCTGTCCACCGGCTCCACTTGCACGGTACGTATCAATTTTCAGGTCTTCAGTACGGATCTCAATTTCGATTTCTTCATTAAACTCAGGCATGACTTCACAGGACACGAAGGAAGTGTGACGACGTCCTGAGGAATCGAATGGTGAAATACGAACAAGACGGTGTACGCCTTTTTCAGCTTTTAAGTAACCGTACGCATTGTGCCCTTTAATGGCAAGGGTCACACTCTTGATTCCCGCTTCATCGCCAGGAAGATAATCGAGGGTTTCTACTTTGAAACCTCGTTTTTCTCCCCAGCGGGTGTACATACGTAGAAGCATGGAACCCCAATCCTGGGACTCGGTTCCACCTGCCCCGGGATGAAGTTCAAGTATCGCATTGTTTTTATCATGTTCTTCACTTAGAAGAAGCTGAAGTTCGTAGTCATTTAATCGTTTGACTAAATCACCCAGCTCCTCTTCAAGATCTTTTTGAAGTTCTTCGTCGGGTTCTTCTTTGATAAGTTCAAGGGTAAGCTCAAGGTTTTCATGGGATTCAAGCAATGATTTGTACTCATTTACAAGATCCTTCAAACCGTTTCCTTCATTGATTAATCCTTGAGCTTTTTGCTGGTCATCCCAGAAGTCGGGTTGAACCATGATTTCGTCAAGCTCCTGGATTCTTGCCTCTTTGTTTTCTAAGTCAAAGAGACCCCCTGAAGTCCGCTAATGTCTTAGCTGATTTTTCTAACTCTGCTCTGATTTCTGATAGTTCCATGTGTGGTCACCTCTATATTTATTTGGGTTGTTGAATTTTTTGGTCTTATGGATGATACCTGGAATAGAGTGGCCGTGTTTTTATAAGACAGTAGTGGTTGATTTCCGCTGCAGGTGCTCGCTTTCCGCGGGGCGGGCGGTGAGCCTCCTCGGCTTCGCATGCGGGGTCTCACCTGTCCCGCTTCTCCCGCAGGAGTCGAGCACCTTCCGCTACACTCAACTTAAAAGGTATGCTATTAACATAACATTTTATAAATACAACAATCTTACAAAAATTATCCAATTATAAAAAGCCGCTATCCCAGGCACCCATAAAAAACGGAAAAGTACCTGGCACTTATTTTATCAAAATAAGCACCAGGTAGCATCTCTTTATTTATCCAGTTATGCCGTGGCAGTGTTTGTATTTTTTGCCGCTTCCGCATGGACATGGTTCGTTGCGTCCTACGTCTTCTTGCTTGCGAACTGGTTGTTTCTTCGCCTTACCGCCTTCTTCTTTCGGGTTCACCGCTTGACCTTTGGCTACTTCCTGACGTTCAAGATTGTTGCGGATTTCAGCTTTCATGACGTATTTTGCCACGTCTTCTTCAATTGCGAGTACCATGCTTTCGAACATGGCAAATCCTTCATGCTGGTATTCGCGCAGTGGGTCGGTTTGACCGTAGGCACGAAGGTGGATACCTTGACGCAATTGATCCATCGCATCGATATGGTCGATCCATTTCGTATCAACCGCGCGAAGCAGGATGACTTTTTCAAACTCGCGCATTTGCTCCGGAGTAAGCTCTTCTTCTTTTTCATCGTAACGGTGCTTCACATCTTCATAGATCAGATCCATCATTTCTTCCGGCTCTTTTCCACGAAGATCATCCACTGTTACGTCGTTTTCAGGAAGAAGATTCGCGTTCACATAATCAACGATGCCTTGAAGGTTCCAGTTTTCCATGTCTTCTTCTGCTGTATGGGCTGCTACCTGACGTTCGATCGCTGATTTGATCATTCCCTCAACGATTTCACGAAGGTTTTCAGAGTCGATTACTTCATAACGCTGTTTATAAATGATTTCACGCTGTTGACGTAAAACATCATCGTATTGCAGAAGCTGTTTACGAGCATCGAAGTTGTTTCCTTCCACTCGTTTCTGAGCCGACTCTACAGCACGGCTGACCATTTTACTTTGGATTGGCTGTGTATCATCCATCCCAAGGCGTTCCATCATGCTCTTCATATTGTCAGAGCCGAATCGGCGCATCAATTCATCTTCCATTGAAAGATAGAACTGAGTCACACCGGGGTCTCCCTGACGTCCGGATCGTCCACGAAGCTGATTATCGATACGGCGTGATTCGTGACGCTCGGTACCAATAACGGCTAGACCGCCACGTTCGATGACGCCTTCACCAAGCTTGATATCCGTACCACGGCCGGCCATATTTGTCGCGATGGTAACGGCACCAGGCTGCCCGGCTTCCAAAATGATTTCCGCTTCACGGCCATGGTTTTTCGCATTCAATACATTGTGGCGTACGCCTTTTTTCGACAATAATTTAGAGATAAGCTCTGACGTTTCAACGGCAACCGTACCAACCAGTACAGGCTGTCCTTTTTCATGGCGCTCTTTGATATCCTCGACTACAGCAAGGAATTTCCCTTCTATAGAAGCATAGATCAGATCGGCACGATCATCACGAACGATTGGCTTGTTCGTTGGGATAACAATAACATTCATATTGTAGATATTACGGAACTCTTCTTCTTCCGTTTTCGCCGTACCGGTCATACCGGAAAGCTTTTCGTACATACGGAAGTAGTTCTGGAACGTAATCGTTGCCATGGTCATGCTTTCGTTCTGGATTTCAAGACCTTCTTTTGCCTCGATTGATTGGTGAAGTCCGTCACTGTAACGGCGACCTTTCATCAGACGTCCTGTGAAAGAATCAACGATGACGATTTCGCCTTCCTGAACCACATAATCCACATCACGGTGCATGCTGACGTGAGCTTTTAACGCTTGATTGATATGGTGGTTTAGGGTTACGTGTGAAATATCGAACAGGTTTTCAATGTGGAAAGCTCTTTCCACTTTGCTGATTCCGTCTTCCGTTAATTGAACACCTTTTGTTTTTTCATCATAGGTGTAATCTTCATCTTTTTTCAGCGTACGTACAACAGCGTTTGCCTGGATATAAAGCTGAGGCGTACGTTGTGCGTTACCGGAAATGATCAACGGTGTACGTGCTTCATCGATCAAGATCGAGTCAACCTCATCGATTACGGCAAAGTGAAGCGGACGCTGCACCATTTGATCTTTGTACAGGACCATATTGTCACGAAGGTAGTCGAATCCGAATTCGTTATTCGTACCATACGTGATATCCGCTTTGTATGCTTCACGTTTTTCGTCTTTGGACATCGAGTTCAGGTTCAGTCCTACAGTGAGTCCCAGGAAATTGTATAGCTTGCCCATTTCCTCAGCATCACGGCTGGCCAGGTATTCGTTGACTGTGATAACGTGAACGCCTTTTCCAGTGATCGCGTTCAAGTACACAGGCATAGTCGCTGTCAGCGTTTTACCTTCACCGGTTTTCATCTCGGAAATATTACCGCCATGAAGGGAGGCACCACCCATAAGCTGGACGCGGTATGGATATAAACCAAGAACGCGGCGAGCCGCTTCCCGCACGACAGCAAAAGCTTCAATCATCATATCTTCAAGGTCTTCACCCTTTTGATAGCGCTCCTTGAATCGTTCTGTTCTTTCACGGATTTCATCATCCGTCAATCGCTCCATATCGGGGCCTAATTCTTCTATTTGATCAGCCAGTTTTTCAAGCCTCTTTAATTCTCTTTTATTCGCATCGAACACTTTGTTTAATAGACCAAGCATGTATAAACGCTCCTTTATCTGTGTTTAAATGAGAGCCGAACGTCACTAGAATAACGAAAGAAAATGAAATTCAGATGAGAATCATGAAAAATCCATGTAAAAAGTCACCTATATCCGTTTCCAATCACTCTACTTAAAATTCGCTACAAAATCCAAATATCCTCCCACAAAAACACGATATATTCCCTACCAATCTTACCACTATCCTATATGGGTTACAACTCAGGGAGGGACGGACCTCTGGATCACAGACCTTTCAAAGGTTGAATGCTTTACTATCACGCGGTATTCCTGAATTGATCATGAAATGTGAGGTCCTTCCCTCTTGATATAGCGTTGATTTAGGTTGAGGGACGGACCTTACCAATTATATTAATCAGTCTAGGTTCGGCGACTTTTCAGCATTCCGCCATATATTAGGTGAAATCCGAGGTCCGTCCCTCAAAAACACTCAAAAACAAAAAAGCCGCCTATGTAGACGACTTTTAGGTGTTGTGTATTGGTCAGGCTTTGGTTGCTCTCAGTAGTTCATTGACGGTGTCCTGGTAGCTTTCCCAGATTTGTTTGCTTCGTCTTGAGATGCTGTTGGCGGAGACATCGAAGTATTCTGCCAGTTCTTTTTGAACGTGGCGGATACTGATTTCGTCGATGTTTTTGGCCATGTCCACCAGTGCTCCCGAGTAGATTTTCGGATTGCGGATCGTTGGGCGCTCTGTGTAGAAGTATTTTTCCAATACGGCTACCAGCAGCTCACTTTCTTTTTTGTCTTCCCCTTTTTCAGTCAGGAAGTTTTGAAGGGATGTGATCGCTTCAACGTATTCCGGTGTTTTCCAGATTTCTACTCCTTCGATCGCTTCTTCGGATTTCTCATCCGAATCCTTTGAAGTATCTGTTTCTGTTTCATCCGAAGCTTTAGTAGATGCAGTTGCTTTTCCGGCCTTTTTCTTCTCAGCACTATAAAGGACGAATCCGACATCGGCTATTTCCAAGTACTGCCCTGAAAGGTAGTCATGCAGATTTCCAAACTCACCTTGTTCAAATCGGATCTTCACCAGTTCCATCGCTGCTTTCTCAATCGCAGGATAAATGAAGTACTGAGCAAATGGAAGATACTTCTCCCCATTCGGCAATAGTAACCCCAAGAAGAAACTATTCTCTTCTAACTTACCGAACTTTTCCGTTACAATCAGCACATCACCGGTGATCGCTTCTTCCACACGTAACGTATTGTCATCCAGCTTCTCTACGGTACCTGCCGTCACACGCACGTTTTTCCAAGACTCCAGTACTTCAGCGGTCTGAGGACGGGTCACCGTGCTCAACTGCTTATCAACAAAACGTTCGATCAAACGAACACCGTCAGCATCCTTTTGAGTCGCTCCGTACCAGCTGACAAATGCCATTTCATAAATATCAGGATCCGCTTGCATCAGATCCATTTTTGCTAAGTAATGATGATAGGATTCTTCCATCTCTGTTGATTGTGCCGTAGCGATATAATCATAGAGCTGCGCCTGAAGTACATCAAGCTCCTGACTCACCAACGTATCTATATTCACAACATTTTCTTTTTCACAGCATTTCTTATATTTTTTCCCACTGCCGCATGGGCATGGTTCATTTCTACCGACTGTACTCATGTTTGTATTTACCTCCAACTTCTTGAGTCCCGTACACAAATGTTCATTATATAACATTTCCGGCATTCATTAAACTGTTTTAGAACAAGAAAAAAGAACCAATCGCTTTTGGACTGGTTCTCATACTATCTATTTTCCTTGTTTTTTCATATAATCCAACACGTCAAGATCAATATAATTCTCATCCTGTTCCCGCATTTCGAAGTTTTCTGTATGGAGATAGTTTTTCAAGCTCTGATGAAGAGACTGTCTTTCTTTTGTATAACCAAGACGTGTAAGTTCCCGCTCCACTTCATCAAGGATTTCACCTTCCAGCAATACGACTCTACCAGGCTCTGACTCTTTAAAATAGAGCTGATGCATCAAGTAGATTCGTTTCAATTCCTTAATGGGAGACGGGTGATCATCCACCCTGAGATCGATGTACCGATCATTGAAGCCACCATATCCACCGCTTTCCTTCACGACTAGAAGCGCAGCAGACTGCATGCCCCGTGAATCACCACCAGCGTCCTGCCAGGCATCGAGTGCATGGAGTAATCGTTCTGCAAGAGATCCGGATGTCGACTCAAATGTCTCTGCCATCGTCTTTACAGTATTCTCATCTACTAAAATATTTCCTTGAGCTGCGAAATGCTTCCCAGTTTGTCCACCGGCCCAGTCATAGCATCCCTCTCCTGTAAAAGTGGCGGCATTTCCACCAGTATCAATCAATCCCACCTGTCGCAATGGACGCTCGGGATCATCCTTTGTGATGATATCCAGCGCTTCCTCTGCCGTCTTCCCTTCTTCCATTAATTGAAGTGCATGTGGCCCGTAGGAAGTATTAGCGTAAGACTGAGTCGCCACGGCTCCCACTCCAGCTTTCGCAAAAGGTACAACAGAACCAACACCGAGGAATTTGGATTGTACCGCAATCCCCCACTCTTTCTCTTCCGGGTCATAGCCTACAATGGAATACGTCATGTTGGAACCCTCCTTTAAATTAGAGCGTCAGGATTTAATCCTTTTAGCTCTTCTACTACAAATAACCCATCTTTCCGAATTAAAACATCATCGAAGTAAATTTCTCCTCCGCCATATTCCGAACGCTGGATGCAGACCATATCCCAATGCACATTCGAACGGTTTCCATTATCCGCCCCTTCATAGGCCTGTCCCGGTGTGAAATGGAAGCTTCCGTTTATTTTTTCGTCAAATAAGATATCCAGCATCGGCTCATTGATCTTCGGATTCACACCAAGTGCAAACTCCCCAATGAAACGGGCACCCTCATCTGTATCCAGAATATCGTTCAGTTCCTTCGTTTTATCTGCCGTTGCTTTCACAATCTTCCCGTTTTCAAACGTTAAAGAAACATTGTCAAAAGAGAATCCGCGATACAGTGTCGGTGTATTGTATGTAATCGTCCCATTGACACTATCCTTCACAGGAGCTGTATACACTTCCCCGTCCGGAATATTCCGTTCTCCAAAGCACATGACAGACGGGATATCCTTGATGGAAAACGTAAGGTCCGTCCCTTCGCCGGTAATCCGTACTTTATCGGTTTTATCCATCAGCTCTTTAAGAGGTTTCTGGGCTTCTTCCATCTGCTTGTAGTCCACAGTACAAACTTCCAGAAGATAATCGAAGAACGTGTCATAGCTCATCTTCGCTTTTTGGGCGAGTGACGGATTTGGATAGTTTAATAGAGCCCATTTTTTATTTTGAATGAGATAATCATTGGATTCTTTCATATGCGGCATGAGGAGCTGCCACTGTTCGGCCGGCACTTCACTCATCTCTGCATCATTTTCTTCACTTGAAATATTGAGAAATGCGTCGATATCCTGATATTTTTCCATATTCCATTTGTTTTGCAGAATCATTTGTTCCGGTTTCGCATGAGTGGCCATGATACGCAATAACTCCTGATCGCCGAGCTCATAATATGGAATCACTCCCATCTCATACGCTTTCTGTAGAACCTCCTTTAACAGTGGTTTTGTCGAATGCTCTCCCATTATAAAGAGCTTCTCCCCTTCTACTAATTTCAAAGAATGGGTCAGCAGCACCTCTGCCAACTTCTCTAATCTTGGATCTCTCACTTGGTATCCCCCTAATTTTTGTCTACCTTCAAACTTCGACAAAAAATGGAAGAAACCTCCTTAGAAATTAAAAAATCCTGCGGTCGCAGTGACCGCAGGATTTAAAGTAATTAGTTTGTTTCGATCAGGCCATACTTCCCGTCACGACGCTTGTACACAATATTCGTTGCATTGGTCTCTGCGTCCGTGAAGATGAAGAATGTGTGACCCAGCATGTTCATTTGAAGGATCGCTTCTTCACTGTCCATCGGTTTAAGATTGAACTGCTTCGTTCTTACTACTTCCGTATCGTCCTCTTCCTCCAGTTCAACCGCAGCTGCACCATTTGGAGAAACGTGATTCAGATCTTCCTGAGCCGCGAAAAACTCCTTCGGGCTGCCCTTCTCACGCATCTTACGGTTCACTCTTGTTTTATGTTTGCGAATTTGACGCTCCAATTTATCTACAATCAGATCAATGGCCGCATACATATCCGTGTTGCGTTCCTCTGCACGTAACACTAATTGCGGCATTGGAATAGTCACTTCAGTTTTCGTATTTTTATCAGGATACACTTTTAAATTAACATGTACATTTGCATCAGGAGTTTCATTAAAGTAACGGTCTAACTTGCCAATCTTCTTCTCCACGTGTTCGCGAATCGCTGGAGTTACCTCAATGTTCTCGCCTCGAATGTTGTAGTTCAACATGTAAACTCCTCCTTTTAAAAATAAAGCTATGTTTATATATTCTCCATTCCCTCATATATTCCTTCTTAAACTTTCTAAATTTTTTGTCAATTTTTCGTAAAGTTTGTAATATGGTGTCGAGAGTGTTGATGGATCAGGGATTGGAGAATGAAAGAGTGAGGTGAGGGTTGCGAGTATGTAGGGTTCACCTTTCACTCTTTATATTATTATTTTCTCACTTTTTGAGGAGATTAAACGGTGGGAATTTGGAGGATTTGTGAATGGTTTGGGGCGGATTTGTGAAAGTTTAAGTTGATGCTTTGATGTGTTAGATTTTTTTGTACCTGATACAATCAATTCACTAAACATCCACATCCCGCCGACCAAAAAACCACCCAGCCAATCCACCAAACCCAATCAAATACACTACAATCACCCCAACAGAAAACAAAAACGTCATCCCTTCAAAAGGCGGAGTGCCGAAAAAATACTGCTGCAAATCGGTGTTAGCAAACAATAAGTACCTCCCCCATTCCATACCCCGCTCATTCATGACAATCAATAACGTTCCTGCAGAAAACGTCAGAAAGAGAGTCGTTCCAATGGCAAAGGAACCGCTTCTCGTCAGCACAGACAGAGTGAAAGCCACAGAACAGATGACAATAAGTTCAAAAAATCTCAGGACATAAGCACCTGCTACCAGGAAAAAATTTACGTTGAACTCAAAGAAACTGTCGTAGAACCACAGAATACCCAGTACGGCAGAAAATAAGAAGTGGGCAGAAGTAAGAATGGTTGCTATGACGATAACGGCTAAGTATTTGGAGAGCAGTATTTTCACACGGTTGACAGGACGAATGAGCAATAGCTTGATGGTACCTGACGAAAACTCATTGGATACGATGTCACCCGCTATGATGAGGCAGAAGACTTGTAGGACGATGATAAGGTTTGAACTGATTCGCATATACTCCCAGAAGGAGAATTGGATTCCTTCGAACAGCATGTAGACGAATAGGGATGCGACGGAGTTGATGAATACGATGACTCCAAGGGACATCCACATGCGGGGACGGGATAGTTGCTTTAAGAGTTCATTGGTGACTAGGTTGATCATCTGTCTTCATCCGTTTCGTACTTGATTTGCCAGTTTCTTTGGAGCCACTCTCAAATAGCCTTCGTTAATCAAGGCTTCAATTGCTTGCCAGCCTACTTCCTCTTTCTCTACTAAGACCCATCCATGCCTTCCAATATAGGGGGCTTTTGTGTAACCTGGCTGCTCGAGTAAGATTTCTTGAGTGGTGGGGAGGGTTTTAATAGATAGGGAGAGATTATTCTCCTCTCCAATGATCACAAATGGCTTGTCCTTCACCCGGAAAGAAGTGTGCCCGAAGCCGTCTATATGTTCATGGACTTCAGGATAGGTTGCGCACAGGGTTCTGATTTCATCTACCAGACTATTTTTCATCAAGTCTTCCTCCAACATTTTTTCTATTATTATAGCATGAGAGTATTTGGAAAAAGAAAAAAGCCTCGAAAATTCGAGACTTAGTGTGTTAGGTAGGGATTTAGTTCATTTTCAATCGTAGACTTCCAATTTAAAAAGGCTGGGGACAGACTTTCTTGTACAATACTTTGCTTGACCTCATTGTTGTCTAACTGTCCGTCCAGTTTCCATGCCTGATCCGTCACAGTATCAAATCCGGTTAAAGCTTGCTGAATGTCTTCCCGTCCATCGAACATTTCTTTTAACAAGCCATTGCTTTCTGAAATCTGACCAATGGCCATGAAGATATCTGAAAGGACCCGATCCCCTTCTGTTTTGCTTAAATCAGTGAAGCTTGCTCCCACATAGTACAGTGCTTCTTCGATTGTGTCGAGCATCCCGACGTATTGGCTGACCAATTCGTACTGTTTTTCGTCTAGTTTCGTTGTCAAAGAATCACCTATTTCTTTTTATCATAGAACATTCCATCGTATTGCAAAGATCCGTATGGGTTTGAGTATTTTTGGACAGACGTTTTTTTCTTGGTTAATCCATTCATGTCTCGTTTGATTTCCAAACGCAATTGAGCCAGCTGCCGATCAATTTGCTGATTCCAGCCGATCATCTGCTTGCCGAGCTCCTGCTCATCGTACGTATACGGAGGCTTAATTGTCCCAAGTACACTCTGTCTTTTTTCTAAAAGAGACTCCACTTCCTCAATCGTAGATTCCCTGTTTTCATCGGTCACCTGTTCCAATGCTTCTTTCAATTGCTTCGTGATCGTGTAGCAAAGAAGGACCGAGCTCATTACGCCTGTCCACCTTGTCCGGCATGCTGTTTCTGGCGGTTCAGTTGAATGACTTGTTTCCATGTGTCACGGAAATCAGTGATGAGCCCCTCTACTTCTTCTAAAATAACCAAATCATTCTTGATATTCGCTTCTGTTAAGCGACGGTTGATGTAGTCGTAAAGGGACATGAGGTTCTGTGAGACTTCAAGATCCGTGTTTAATGTCACCATCAGTTCATTTACGATGGCTTGGGTCTTTTGGATGTTGGTATTTTTTAGCTCAATATTTTTTTCTTCAATCGCTTTTTTCGCGATATGAATAAATTTCAGGCTTCCGTTATAGAGCATAAGGGTGAGTTCACCTGGTGATGCGGTGTTGACCGAGTTATTCTGGTATGTTGCATACGGGTTGTTGATGGCCATAGTGACACTCCTTTATTTATGATTAGCCGCCGAATTGGTTCATGAGGAACATGGACTGTTGGTTGGAACGCTGAATGGCTTTTTCCATGGCGGTGAATTGACGCCAGTAGCGGTCTTCGACTTGAATCAGCCGATCCTCGAATCGATCCATTTGGCCGTCCATGTTATTTAGTAAGCGGCCCAAAGTAAATGTATTATTGGTGCTCGAAGCTTTCCCTGCTTTTTGCTCAATGCTGTCCATTGTATCTTTCAACGTATCACGTAAACGACGGGCGATTCCTTGTTCATTAGACGTCGCACCATCTTTAGCAAAAATTTCATAAATCGCGTTCGGGTCTTTCGAGATTGCTTCTTTCAGCTTGTTTTCGTCAATAATCAGCTTTCCACGATCAAGGTAGTTACTTGATGTTTTGATTCCAATCTGGGCTAATTGGTCAACGCCTGATGATCCACCAGAGATTGGTGTGTACATGTCGGTTCGCATTTTATTGAGACTAGAAGTTAGAACGGAATCGTTTCTTAGAGTACCATTGCGGGACTTTTCTTCCCATAATTCGATTTCCTTTTCTTCCATGGACTCTTTTTGTTCCGCAGTCAACGGTTGAAAATCACGGTATTTCTTTTCGTTTACTTCGCCGTTCACTTTTTCGATGAGTTTGTTGTATTCGTCGACGAATTTGACGATCTTTTCCAGGATTTTGTCGGTGTCGGGTTGTGAAGCGAAAGTTACACTTGTATTGGATGCGTTCTTCAGGGTCAGTTCAAAGCCGTTGATAGTAAACGTGTTGGATGACCGTTCAGTAGCCATTCCGTTGTATGTAAATTTGGCATTTTCACCAATGGAACCCCGATTATTAGCCAGTGCAACATCATTATCCGCATCCAATTTCAGGTGTGTGGTAAATAGATCACCCTGTAACTCGATCTCAGCCCCACTGGCATTACTTCCTGTATTTTTACTCATCACTGACATTTGCTTTGTATGCTGGTCATAAAACATCGTCACACCTGTTTGCGCATTGATTTTGGATATTAAACTGTCCAATGTTTCATCTTCAGCATTAAATTTAATTTCAGTAAAATCAGACGCCATCGTTCCGTCTGCTTTGATTGCCTTTACTTTAATACTTTGCTCACCAATCATTCCAAACGATTCACTCAATTTTTTCTTAGAATCAAATGTTCCACTGTCAGACTGAGTAATAGCTGAACTGTACATAGTAGCAGCAGTAGCCAGCTTCTCAACTTTTAATGTCCCGGTAAAATCGGTAGTTGAATTGATGTTTTTAACCGAAACTTCATTCGGATCAGAGACTGTAACTGACTTCTGCGTATACGTCCCCTGCTTCATCACCCCATCAAAAATAAGATTACTAAAATCAAACATCATCTTATTCATATCCCGGTAATCATCACGCTGCCACTCAAGGTACTGCTTCTTTTGTTCCAATTTATCTAATGGGATTCGTTCAGCCTTCATTAAATCCTTTATGATTTGATCCGTGTCCATGCCACTGGCAAGTCCACCAATTCGCATATCAGCCATATGTATCTCCTTCCACTAAACCTTCTTATCGACCAATAAACCAACAAATTCCGTCATTGCGGCATGCATATCAAGCATTTTCTTTGCTGGTATTTCTTTCACTATTTCCTGTGTCCGATCATCTACAATCGTCACATAGTATTCTTTCAATTTATCATGAAATACAAATTTGAGGTGAGTATTCGAAGTGGACATAAACTCATTCATCCCATGAACGACATCTTCCAATTTTTCTTTGGTGACAGGTTCTTTGGTTGTGGTCTCTTCATGGTGTCGTTCCTGCGCTTGAATTTGTTTCACTTCTTCGCTTGTTTGGTTCTCTAATCTAGTAAATGATTGTATTCCTAGTACTCCGCCTGTCACTTTATCAATCATCTTTGGATCCTCCTGAGGGTTATATGGGTTATATCGGAGTTAGGCGAGGAAAGTTTAGGGAGAATAAGCTTTATTTTGTTACCATATGGGTAAGTAGTAAAATAAATACAGAACACAAATTCTTGTTAAAAGGGAGTTGTATTAGATGGAGAAGTTCCTAAATCTTTCTTCTATACAAAGGAATTTACTTGTAGGTAGCATTATGGGAGATGGTGAAATCACAAAAATACACCCTAATTCACGCCGTAAAAACCATAGTTATCGTGAACATTATGGTGTGGTACAAGAAAACTACCGAATCTGGAAAGCTTCCTTCTTTCCGGAGTTATTCTACCTTACAAAGAAAAGCCAAACTATGCGTTCAAAATCTGACCCTCTTTTCACCGAGTTATTTCCATACTTCTACACTAATCACTCTAAACAAATCCCAATTAAGCTTTTGAAATATTGTACTTCTCCTTATTTCTTGACAGCACTTTATCTTGACGACGGTTCTCTATCAATCTCTAAAAGTATTAATCATCGAAACAAGAAGATTTACTTAACACCTCATATATTCTTATACCTTCAAAATTACACCAAAGAGGAATTGGAAGTGTTACAGCAACACATATTAGAATCATTTCAAATTGACTTCAAACTGAATAAGAGAAGAGATGGCAATGGTTATATTTTGAGAGGAACCTCAACAGACTTAACATATAATTTCTTAAACTTACTTTCTCCCATTACTTTGACATGCGAAAGTATGTACTATAAGTCTAATTGGGAATGGAGGCTCAAACAGGAAGAGCAAAAATTTTTAGTACAATATCCTAATTATCAAATTATCGCTTCTTCTTCGAGTAGAAACAAGAATTACTCTGATAAAGAGATAAATGAGATGATCTCCCTCAAGAAGAAGGGTTGTAAAGATCAAGAGATTGCGAATACTTTATCTAGAAGCTATTGGTCTGTAGTGTATAAATTGCGCGAATTACGGAATGGTGGGGTATTGTAGCCATTGTTGACAATGATAAAAAGAGACTCTAGGAAGCCTAGAGTCTCTCGTAAACAGTTTAATATTAACGAAGAAGTTGTAAAACTCCTTGTGGTTGTTGGTTCGCTTGCTTTGCGACTATGTCTTTCGATCATAGAATAGACTATATCTTCACCCTTTTGTATAAGGGGCTGGGCACTTCGAACAGGATTTCCCTGCCCTACGAGATTCATAGTCATAGCTTTCACCTTAGACAGTATTCTCTAGTCGTTGAACCTTCTCCAGAGTTTCCCCACAGGAGCTTGGCTGCTGATTATCCATTATTCCATCTCTATCATTTTCAAACCTTTCCGCCTACCGTTTCCAGTTACGTTGTGGTTGATAAAGCTTTAGGAAGTTCCAGCAATTCACCCAGTTATTCTCCAGCTCGTTACCAAACTGGACGCCCTCGAATCAATTATCTCAGAAGTTGTAAAACCCCTTGAGGCATTTGATTGGATTGAGCCAACATCGCTTGCGCTGCTTGAGAAAGAATAGAATTCTTCGTTTGGTTCATCATTTCTTTCGCCATCGTGCGAACATTTACTTTCATAAATGACCAGACTATATCTTCACCCTCTAGCATTCTAGTAGGGGTTGGGCACTTCGGATTCACAATACTGATGACCATTGTTTAACCTACGGATTTCATCACCATAGCTTTCGCCTTAGATGGTCTATCCTAGTCGTTGAACCTTCTCCACTCTTTCGAGACAGGAGCTTGGCTGCTGATTGCCCAATCTCTTCTTTTGTTAAAGCCATCACGCTTGTCGTTTCCAACTACGTTGTGGCAAGAAAAGCTCTAAGGGGTTTCCAGCAATTCACCCAATTATGATCTCTAGCCGTTACCAGCTAGGACGACTGTGCTTGTCACTGCTTAAGCAGCTAAAGCATAATCTACGTCACGGATACGTGATTCCGCAGCAGTTAGGTTTTCTGAAGATGTACCTAGGTTGTTTATTGTATGTTCTAAACGGTTTTGGTTTGCACCTAGTTTAGAACGTTCAGCTGAGACAGATTCAATTGCATCATTAATAGTTGAAATTGCTGATTCAGCCCCAGTTGTTGTTGTAACGTCAACACCTTTAATTCCAAGACTTGTTGAGTCCATCGCGTTAATAGATACATTCATTGTTTGGTCTTCATTTGCTCCTATATGGAAAGATAAAGAACCATTCACGGTAATATTTGTATCAGTTGTAGTGTCTTTCAAAGAGAAAGTAAGACCATCCGCATTTCCACCATTAACTTTAACATCATTTCCATCATATGTTAAAGTGGCACCTGCACCAAAATTCCCAGCTGTTAAACCAGATGCATTAGATCCTGTGGCAGCTAAAGGAGTACCACCACTAGTATAATCTAAAGCAGCAATAATATCTGCTCCTTCTGTAACAGATAATGATTGTGATGCACCTACGTCTGCAGTTCGAATACGGAATGTGCTTCCTGCACCTTCAAAATCAGCAACTACTCCAGATACACTTGAATTAATTTTATCTGCTAAATCTTGGTAAGAATCAGTTGAAGCAACAGATATATCTACTCCGTTTACCGTTAAAGTACCTGCACCTTCCACAGTAGCACTTGCAGTTGCACCAGTTGCAGTACCAGTTTTTGCGAAATCTGCTAAAGTTGCACTAGTAACGTCAACTGAATATGTCCCTTGTTTAGTGCTTGGACCCGAACTAGCGTTAGCTATTTGAGTACCATCAGATACTTTTAATCCTGAAGCTCCATTTAATAATTTCTTTGTATTAAATTCAGTTGTGCTTGCAATTCTATCTGTTTCTTCAATTAACTGGCTAATTTCTTTTTGAATTTCAGAACGGTCAGCTGATGTGTTTGTATCATTTGAAGATTGAACAGCAAGTTCACGCATACGTTGAAGAATATCATGAGTTTCGTTCAATGCTCCCTCAGCTGTTGCCATTAACGAATTGGCATCTTGAGCATTTTTTGAAGCCATATCTAATCCTCGAATTTGACCACGCATTTTTTCAGAAATTGCTAGACCCGCTGCGTCATCCCCGGCCTTATTAATACGAAGTCCTGAAGATAATTTCTCCATTGACTTGGCTTGACCAGTCGAAGCACTATTCAACTGACGATAAGTATTTAGCGCTGCAATATTATGATTAATTCTCATAACAATAATTTCCTCCTTGAAAGTAAGCCCACATCCATGTGAACTATCTAATTTTTAGTTTGCAACAAGTCACAAAGGTCGGCCGCCCTTCCCCTCATTGCTTACAATACTATTATCGGTCGTTTAGACTAGTGTTTAATAGTTTGAGAAAAATAATTAATCATTTTTTGGCAAAAGGTTAAACAGATTGTCGATTCCTTTCGAAGCTTCGGTGTTTTCTTCCTGGATAGAGAGATAGACTTCTTTCCGATGGATATCCACGTTCTTTGGAGCGTTGATACCCAATTTCACTTGATCACCTTTTACCGAAATGACCGTTAGCTCAATGTCATCCCCAATCTGAATGCTTTCTCCGGTCTTTCTTGTCAGTACTAACATTCCCTCACCCCTTCTTTCCTGCAGGCTGAGCAAAGATCAGGTGCTTGGTTTGGAAGTTTGAGTCTGTTAAGATGACTTGTTTTCCTTTGTGATTTGCCAGGTTAAGAATGATAGGGGCCTGTAAATTAGCTGTAGATTCATTAAGCGTGTCTCGAACAGTAAGAATAGAAAGCACCTGCACTTCTTTTTCAGTAGGATTCCCTAGAGATTCCACACTAGCCTGATCCAGCTCAAAATCATACTCCTTAAAAAACACAAACGGATCTGTCACCACAAATCCAAGCTGAGGAGTCGTCACCGATTGCAATATATGAAACCACTCATTTTCAGGAAGTGGCAACAGTACAAACTGCTTCTCTTCTCCAAATCCAGGAATCCCATGTTCAAATTTCAGAACTTCTTCTGACTTTACTTCTATTTCTCCATGATATTTCGTATCAATTCTCATGCAATTCATTCCTTCATTCTATATTTCTTGTTCGTAGTTGATCCCCACATGCTTCAAGTTCGCAAAATCAATTTGTAAGTCTGCATACCGTTTCAAACTGACATCTACCTGAGCTGGAGTATACTGGATATTAGGCTTTTGAGAACGAGAGTGATTCACGACTTTTTGCGGCTCAACGTTAACTTTGACACTTCCGGGGGCATAGCTGATCTTGACGCTCCCCGCAGATGGAATCCATCCTATGTTAAATTCATACATCGGGTCTTCACTGTTCCGTTTCGCCTGGACGGCAATCGCACCTCCACCATTTTCGATCATCATCAGCTCATCCCCGTCCTGAGCGACACGGGCAAGTCCCGCCAGCCAGTCTTCGTACCCTTGCTGAGAATATTCTTCAATCCTGCGACGGACAGATTTTAAATCCATATCGGCCCGGGCTTCGGTTTGGTCGATGCTCAGTCTGGAAGGGGTCCGTTCAATTTCCATCTTTGCCTGTGGCTGCTGGATATCCAATTCTGCCGGTGGCTGTTCAATGTCCATGCGTCCTGGAGTCGTCCGGATGCTCAGGGCTGCTGACGTGGACTGCAATCTTATTTGTGGAACGTTCATACATACTCACCTCCATATAAAAAGGGACTGACCTAAGGTGACGAAACACCTTAAAGGGTCAGTCCCCTTGCTTTTATCGTAGAAAATCCATTAATGTCGGCTGAATGATTCTGGCTCCGACGCTGAGTGCCGCTCTGTGGACACTTTCCTGGGTTTTCAAATCCGTGATGACGCGTTCGATGTCGGCATCTTCGTTATCAGAAAGAATCCGGTTTGCTGTTACTTCCTGCTGACCCAGTCGGTCATCTACCATTTCAAGACGATTGTATCGAGCACCTAATTCAGATCGTTCTGCTGATAATGTGTTCATTACGCTGTCCAGGTTCTCAAGCTCGGTATCAAGAGCCGAATCATCTCCAGATTCCAATGCCTTTTGAATGTTGTGCACTGTATTAAACAGTTCCTGATTAAAGACCTTATTAGGATTAACATTGGCTTTTAATGAAACACCTTGTGAAACCTCTACAGGATAAGCATCTATAGCACTGCTGCCTAAATTGTCAGCGACCTGTGGAGCACTTCCATCTGCAGGATTTCCATCCTTAATCGGAGAATTCCCAACATCCGTTCCATGAAAAATATATCTTCCCGCTACTTTCGTTTCAGCAACACTGACAAGGTCGTTTTTAATCTGTTCAATTTCAACAGCTACCGCTTTTCGGTCTTCCGGGCTTAACGTTCCATTTTTCCCCTGAAGCGTCAATTCCCGAACACGCTGCAAACCTTGATTGGCCTGATCGATTCCAGACTCGGAGTTCTCCATCCACAAATAAAGCTCAGATAGATTCCGCTTATACTGCTCAATCCCAGTCAGATTCGAACGATAAAACATCCCTTTCATCGCAACCACAGGATCATCCGATGGCTTTGTAATCTTCTTCCCTGTGGCCAATTGATCTTGCAGTTGACCCATTCGTCCATATGAAGAACTAAGGTTTCTCATCGAGTTTGCAGTCAACATACTTTGTGTTACGCGCATAGTATTTCACCTACTTATCTTCCAACGGTACCCATGCCGTTGATGATTTTGTCGAGCATTTCGTCCTGTAGTGTGATCATTCTAGCAGAGGCGTTGTAGGCATGCTGGAATTTGATCATGTCGGTCATTTCTTCGTCAAGGGACACACCGCTGACGGACATTCGGCGTTCGTTCACTGCTCCTCTTAAAACGTTGGAGTTGCTTGCGAGTCGCACGGATTCTTGTGATTCTACTGCCATTTTTCCGATCACGGATTCAAAGTGCCCTTGGAATGAGGCTTCTTTTTCACCATAAGGCAGTTTAGTCGTAGTGATGATGTCGGCAAGCGCCAGAACATTTGATGCGTCACCAAGTGTGGGATTATCTGCACCCGCTGTGGCGATGTTATCGAGGTTACTCATTTCATCGGCAACCTGTAATCTTTGAGCGAATCCTGCTTTAGGCACACCGTCCAAATCTGCTGCGGCATTCATTGCATCCTGGAAGAACTTCGGAGTATCCGGAGTATCGTTGTCAGGATCAAAGTTTGGATCGTTCATTTGTTCAGGTGTGAAACCTTTTTGATGCTGGTCATTGAATGCTTTGGCGAACTCGTACGCCATGCTGTCCAGTTCATCGAGCATGCTGATGTAGGAGCCTTCTGCTTCACCTTCTTTATTTTTGAAGCCGTATGTATCGACAAGGGCTCTCAATTTCCCTTCGCCTTGTGATAAGAAGTCTTTAATGTCGAGCGTCTGATTACCGATGGTTACGGAATCCACCGTATTTTGAGGGCCTTCATAGGTAAGCTTAAGTTCATTGACTCCACCTTGCCCGACCAGGTTGACGGCCAGGTTTCCATCCTTACCGACCAATGTGACAGTGACCGCACCTTCTGCGATAGGTGAAGACGCTCCCCCATTGGATTGGTAGCTCGTTTGAATGGAGACATGCTGTGAAAGTTCATCGATCAATCGGTCCCGTTCATCATATAGATCATTTGGAAGATAGCCATGTGGTTCAACATCAGCTATTTGTTTATTGATGTTATCGATTTGTCTGGACAGGGAATTGATTTGCTTTTCACTGACAGACAGCTCATTTTTCAGGTCGCCCCTGACACTCGTTAAGGATGACGATAAGTAATTGAATGTTTCAGCAACGGCTTTTCCTCTTTCAACAACGACTGACCGTGCACCTGAGTTGGACGGATTAACGGCTAGATCCTGAAGGGACTGCCAGAACATATCCATCGTTTTAGATAAGCCTGAATCCGATGGTTCATTCATGACCTCTTCCATCTTCTTCATCGCTTCCATTTTTGTTTCCCAGTAGCCAAGCTTTTGGTTTTCACCTCTATACTGCATGTCGAGGAAAGAATCACGCACGCGTTGAATCGAACCGGCGTCGACTCCGGTTCCGATTTGACCTGGGATTTGCGGACGGTTCATAGAGGGGGCAGGATAGGGTGTCGTTTGTTCAAAATTGACTCGTTGACGGGTATATCCAGGGGTATTTGCGTTGGAGATATTGTGACCGGTTGTATAAAGGGCGCCCTGCTGGGTGTACATGCCTCGTTTCGCCGTTTCCAGGCCCATAAAAGTGGATCGCATGGTGTTGCCTCCGTTTCAATTAGTAAGTGCTATGCTTTCGAATCAAACATGGATCGTCCGGTTGGTGATTTCTTTTCACCGTTTGGACGTGAATAGGTTGATTGATCCGGCTGCGGTTGAGTCATGGATAGATTCATATTCACGAATTGAAGAGATTGATAGACAAGCTTTTGATTCAGCTCATTTCGGACTTTCAACTCTTCTATGATTCCGACCAGTTTTTGCTGCCAATGGGCGAGCGTTTTTTGGTCTTGGGGTGAACTGTGCTCGATACAGTGAGATATCGTGGGTGCCCCGTTAAAAGGCACTCCCCGTGATTGAAGATAGTAACCGGATTCCCGCTGCCGGTCAACTTCCACCGTATTGATGGCGGCCAAGTGCTTTTGTTCGTCCTTCAAGACACGATCGAGTTCACTCATATCACCTTTTTTGATGACGTCCGTTTTATCCATTGAAAGATCGAACAAACTTTTATGCAGCTTATATAGTTTTTCAAGAGTTGTCGTTAGATTGGTTGCTGACATGTTTGTTCGCTCCCTTTTTATTGTCCGTTATAGAAATTCTTCAATCCTTTAGCAATGGCTCTGGGATCGATGGTGTAGTTCCCGCTCTGAACTTGATCTTTTAACGCTTCCACTCTAGACTGGCGCTCTTTGCCGAGTTTGGAAACCTCCTGCATTTCTTTTGCAGCAGAAGAAATTTCAATTTTGTCCGATGCGTTCTTTTCCGTTTTGCCGACCTGGTCCATCTTGTTAAGATTGCGTTTATAAGGATTGATGTTCTGATTTCCGATATTGTTAATCTTCATCATTTTCTCCTCGCTTTCATCACGTCCATTGTTTCTACCTAGTATATCGGATAAAACCTCGGTTTGTTTAGTTTTAAAGTCTGGTTAGTTTTTCCTGATTTATGTGCTAACCTTCTAGTTCTTATCTCTCATAGTGTAATACGTTCTCTGACCGGATTCCTTTGATTTATTCTTCCATTCCTGCTCGGTTTCGAACTTTTTCAAATCACTGGCAAGTTCAGAGGAACAATCACTACAAATCCTACCCGTCCCTATAATCTTCCCGCATTTATCACAAGGATAACCCATATTCGGAAACTGTCGCGTCTGGATACGGCCCTTTTTCACCCATTTATATAAAAGTTCTTCGTCTACCCCTGTCACTTCAATCACACGTGACATCGATGCGGCACGGTTCTCCCGTTTCTTTAAAAATTGGTAAACAGTCTCGTACATATTTTCTTCTTCTCTATAACATTTGTCGCACACATCACGAAATTTATTTTTCATAAAAATCGCGTTGCAACGTGGACAGTTGATAACTTCAGACATATTTGTTTCCTCCCGGTAAAGCTTCTCTTATTCATTATATCGGCAGTAATTGAGATTGCTTTAACCCCTTGCCAGAGTTAAGGAAGATACCTCGGCAGCCCCTGCTTCCCTCAAGAGTTTTGCCGCCTGTCTCAAGGTCGTTCCAGTCGTGTAAATATCATCAAACAACAAAATGGATGTATCGTTCAGATCGGATTTAACCAACTGAAAAACTTGCTTCTGCTGAAGACGCTCGCTGCGTGTCTTCTTCGACTGTTTTTCAGAATGTGAACGGGTCAGGATATTGGAGGGACGGACCTCTGCTTCTTCCAGTAGAGCGATAGATTGGTTGAACCCTCTCTCATAGAGCCTTTCATCACTTAGGGGAATGGGAATGACGAGGTCATATTCCATTTTAGTGAGATAGGTTTTAATAGTATGGGAGAAGGCTTTTGCCAACACGTAGTCCCCGCGATACTTATACTTTGCCAGATAGCCCTTAAGAAAATCGTTATACCGGTATAATGAAAAGTTCTGATGTAGAGCCCCTCTCCACTCAGGAGCCTCTTCCCATCGATGACAGTCCAGGCACACCTCGCTCATAATTAATTGCGGAGCTAGATCATCTAATGACCGGGAGCACCCCAAACAACGCTTCCCTTCTATCTTCACCAGCTGTTTATTACACTCTTCACACAGAAATTGAGGCTCCTTGAAAAACAACCCTCTCCAGGACATCATCTCAACCAGTTCATTCAAACAATTCAAACAGTTATTAATCATGAAGCAACCCTCTTTTCCCAGCTTCTTTATTCATCTGGTCAATATGAAGAAGAGCCTTAATCATCTCACCCGTGCGGCCGTAATGAAAATAGATGATTTCACCTTTTGGATAGTCAGCACTACGCCCCACCCTTCCAGCGATTTGCACGAGGGCACTTTCCGTAAAAATCTTTTCTTCTGCCCCAAGGACGGCAACATCGATGTTCGGAATCGTCACACCCCGCTCTAAAATAGTGGTGGTCAATAGAATCGGAATCTCTTGGTTTCGCATTCTCATTACCTTCTCTTTTCGTTCTGGGTCTTCGGCATGGACAAACTCGATAAGAGGACTCATTTCTTGAAATAACGGCAGGGCTTTTTCCATAAGTGCGACAGTAGGGAAGAAAATGAGGGCTTGTTTGGATTGCTGGAGTTTTGATAATGTCCATTTTTTCAAAGGATGAGGGATTCGATTTTTCTTCAATGATTTTTTCCAAAGACCGCACCATACAAACTTTGGTAGAGGTATGGGATGGCGGTGGAAACGGGCCGGGATCTGGATAAAGCTTCTAATCCCCCTGGCACACTGCTTCTGTGTTTTTTTATCCGGGGTAGCGGTAAGGTAGATCATCGAGGACTGGGGTTTACGTGCTTTTTCCACTGCCCATTGCAGGGAAGGATCATAGGAGTATGGAAAGGCGTCGACTTCATCAATGATCATGACATCAAAGGCGTCCTGAAATCGATACAATTGGTGTGTGGTGGAAAGAACAAGCTGGCCATAAGTGTTCCGTTCATCCGATCCTCCATAAAGGGTGGTCACCCCTGTATCAGGGAAAACCTTTTTAATACGTGGAGATAGTTCCAGGATGACATCCGTTCGAGGTGCGGCAATGCATACCCGTTTATTCTCCCTAAGAGCTTCATGGATTCCTTCAAAGAGAACCTCGGTCTTTCCAGCCCCGCACACCGCCCAAACGAGCAGGTCCTTACTTTCTTTAACGGCCAAAACCATTTGTTCAGAAGCTGTCTTTTGCGCTTCTGATAAAGTGCCGGACCATTTAAAAGTGGGAGTCGTTTCTGATGTTGGCGCCGGTCCTTTCCAGGTTATGAGTGGTGTGCACTCCGATACCCTGCCCATCATGATGCAGTTACGGCAGTAGGTGCACGGGGTGTGGCATCTGGAGCAGGAAAATGAAGCGAATAGATGGGGGCTGGTATTTCCACAACGGTGGCAACAGCTTTTTTCCACACCTTTTTGATAGGATACAAAGCCATTCACGTAGTGATCTTGAAGGGTGTCGATTGAAAACGGGAGCTCGTCCAGTAGCAATGAACGTCCGCTAAGAAAGGATTGAAGCTCTGGAGAAAAACGAAATGACAGGTTGAGAGGTTGAGGTGGAAGGAAAGGGAATTCTGATATCCTTTGTAGAACGGGGGTTTCATGTTCCATAAGGGGTTCTGGTATTAACCCATTATCAGCAAAAGCAAAGCGCAAAAACATCACTCCTTATCTTGGATAGTGATGTATTCTACATAAGGACGTGAAAATCCTGCCTAATAAAAATGGTGCCCGGCACAAAAACGTTGTTTTGTGCCGGGCACCGGGGAGTTAGGGATTGTACCTGGTACATGATGACCAAATTGTACTTGGTACAAATCGTGGGAAATGTACCAGGTACAAAAAACGCAATTTGTACCAGGTACAATAAAAACTACCGACTCATCTTCCGAGCCCATCCCATCCCCATTGATCCCTCACCTAAATGAGTACCGATCACAGGACCGAAAATACTAACATTGAACTCCACATTCGGATACTTCTCCTGAAGCTCTTTCTTCCACTCAATCGCCTCTTCCTCACGATTTGCATGGATAATCGAAGCTTGAAACTCTTCTCCAGTAGCCACTGCTTCTTCAAGCAAAGACTCCACCCGCTTCAACGCTTTCTTCTTCGTACGGATTTTTTCAAACGGAACAATCACTTTATCAACAAAGTGTAGCAAAGGTTTCACTTGTAACAGGCTTCCGATGATCGCCTGAGCTTGTGATAGCCTGCCTCCGCGTTGCAGGTGTGCCAGGTCATCAACCATGAAGTAGGCCTGTACCGATTGCTTCATTTCATCCAATAACGCAACGATTTCTTCAGCACTTTTCCCTTCACGGCCAAGCTTGGCCCCTTCAATGGCATAGAAGCCCTGAATCATGCAGCTGATTTCAGAGTCATATGGGTACACTTTGATGCCCTCGACCATTTCCCCCGCTTGAACTGCGCCTTGGTACGTTCCGCTGATTCCACTGGATAAATGGATGGAAATGACGGCATCGTAGTCCAGCGAAAGCTTTTCGTATAACTCGACGAACTTCCCGACTGGAGGCTGTGAAGTGGTTGGAAGCTTTTCCTGGGTGCTTACCTCTTCATAAAATTCACTTGCCGTAATATCAACTTCTTCTTGATAGGTTTCTCCTCCGAAAATGACGCTGAGAGGAATCATATGTATGTTCAGTTGATCACGCAATTCTTTCGGGATGTAGGCGGTACTATCCGTTACAATTGCCGTTTTCATAGAATTACCATCCTTATTGTTTATTTTTATAGCCCTTGCTACGAGCTTGTCTAGTCTACCTTATGTATCCTTTTCATTTTATATGAAAACAAGTTGGTTTGCATTAGTTTCTCGGGAGTTTCGTTTCCACAAAACGAAACAAACGTTTGTTTAAGACGCTGAGCCCATATGGTACAAGGGATCCCATGTCCTAATCAAACGTTTGTTTAAAGGTCTTACCTCGTGCCAACAGGCAGCGAGGTAATCAGCTTTTTCGATTTTCTTGACGATAGGAATACTCCTGCAAAAATAATGAGTAATCCTAATATCAGGTTATGAGTGACAGGTTCCCCCAGAAGGACGAATCCCCAAATCATCGCAGTACCCGGTATCAAGTATGTCACTGTCGAAGCGAATTCCGGACTTCCATTCGTCATGATATAGAAATAAAGAAGAGTTGCTACACCGGATCCTAAGCAGCCTAGCCCTAAGATACCGAGGATGACCTCTCCTGATAATAAGTCTCCAACTGATATCGGATTAGTCATTATCATACCCACAAAGCCTACCGCAGCACCTATCAACAACTGGAACGTAGAAATGACAACCACACTCGTTCCGGCCAGATATTTTTTGGTGAATTGAGAGGCAAACGCGTAGCTCATGGTGGCCAGCACCATCGTCCCGACACCTACAAAATCAGAAGTGAAAATCCCGCTCACCTCGAAATTCATCAGGACAAGAATCCCCATAAATCCAACGACAATTCCAATCCATTGAAACCCGGTCAGAATGACAGAGAAAAATAAAAATCCTACAAGCCCTGTCCAAATCGGTGTGGTCGCGTTTAATATGGAGGCCGTATTACTATTAATCTGTGTTTCACTTAACGCGATCAGGGTCCAGGGTAACGCCGCATTACCAATCCCAACGACGATCAGCTTCCACATAGGGAGCGATTTCCTCTCCCCTTTTTTCCTCTGTATGAAAAAGATCGGAAGAAGCACAAGCGCACCGGCTAAACAGCGTAAGAAGACTGTACCCCACACTCCAACGGGATCCACCAGCCATTTGATAAAAACGAACGACATCCCCCAAATGAGACTTAAACCAATTAAGGCTACATATAATCTGGTCAATTCGCTTCCTCCTCCCTAGATTGTATAATTTAATAGTTAAATAGACGTTATAACATATTTTGTTAGTTCTATCCTAACTTACTTTGCTTAAGATGGGAACATTCTTTTTTTCATATTTTCGACCTATAATAAAGCATTCTTTTCCAATTAATGAGGTTCATTCGAAGGGGATTCACATCTGCCAACTGAAACCATTTAACTTTCATGGGTTTTCGTCATATAATGGTGGGGTAGGATTTAACTTAGAGAAGACGAAAATTACTTTATAGGACTGATATAGAATGTACAATAAGGAAAAAGTGTTTGAAGAATTATCAAAGGTGATGCATTCTGACAATATCAAACGTGATGAATTGTTACGAGAGCATTTGTATACGAAGTTAGGTGGAAGAGCAGATTTCTTCTTAACACCAACCACTTATGAAGAAGTTCAAAACATCGTGAAGCTGTCAAATGAAGTGGATGTCCCATTTACCTTGTTAGGTAACGGATCGAATTTGATTGTAAAAGATGGTGGAATTCGTGGAATTGTTCTTCATCTGAAAAACTTTAAAGACATCAAAACGACGGATCAACTGATTGTCGCTCAAAGTGGTGCAGCAATCATTGATGTATCGAGACGCGCGTTAGCTGAAAAGTTATCAGGACTCGAATTTGCCTGTGGGATTCCTGGTACCGTTGGCGGTGCTCTATTCATGAACGCTGGGGCCTATGGCGGGGAAATCAAAGATGTTCTGGATTATTGCCATGTCGTCGACCGTGAAGGGAATCTGGTTAAGCGTACAGCCGCAGAATTAGAGCTTGATTACCGTCACAGCAATATTGCTGAAAAAGGCGATATTGTACTGGAAGCAACGTTCAGTTTAAAGCCTGGCGACTACGAAGAGATCAAGGCGGTTATGGATGATCTGACAGATAAACGGGAATCGAAGCAGCCACTGGAATACCCATCTTGCGGAAGTGTCTTCAAACGCCCTCCTGGATATTTCGCCGGTAAGCTTATTCAGGACAGTGAGCTTCAAGGAACGAACTTTGGAGGCGCTGAAGTCTCCACGAAGCACGCCGGTTTCATCGTGAATAAGGACAATGCGACAGCCTCGGATTATATTTCACTCATTGAACACGTTCAAAAAACTGTGAAAGAAAAATTTGATGTGGAGCTGGAACGGGAAGTTCGCATCATCGGAGAAGATTTGGAATAAAGTCAGGGATCATTTGATTCCTGACTTTTTTATAGGTTAATTTAAAACAAAAAAAACAGTCTAAATAAATTTAGACTGAGCAGGGGATTAATTTCCATTTTCAAGGAATCATTAGCTATCTCTTTTTGGCAACAGGGGCGGGCTTGGTTCTGCGAAACTCCCTCAATCTTGTGATTTGGGATTGAGAAATCTTCGCATCCAGTTCATAGGCTTCACGAGCCTTAAAATAGAGTAGCGACACAGCTAATGCCCTCCTTTGTAAAAATATTAGTTTCTTTTTACCCGAAAAATTCTAGATAAAACCAAATTCAGTGAAAAATTTCATTTTAATCATCACTTTAGAAGTTATAGTTCCATAGTACCCTCCATTCTCCCTCTTCGATGGCTACAAAACAGGTTTGTGTGATCATTAATTCACCAAACTGACTATCATAATACAAGTTCACTTCCGCTTTTCGGACATTTTTAAATTGAAGCCCTTCTTCGTTAAAGGTAAACTCATTCTCCTTTTCAATATTGCCGACCTCCACCTCAAACTCATCAACCCCCATATGTCCCATGAAGACATGGTTTTTCGTTTGGATATAGGAGGATTTGGGAAACTTATTTTGCATTTCCGAATGGAATAACTCCCATGCGTTACCGAAGTCACCGTCTTTTTCAAAATTATAGAATTCCTCGATCACTTCTTCTGGTGAATCTGGTTCCTGGGTTTTTCCAATAAACATAAACAGAGCCACAACAAGCAGAATGGCAACAACCGCTCCGATAAATAGAGGAACCGGGCTTTTTCTTCTCATACATCCAACACTCCTCATCTATAATCATGCTTATGAAGGACATGTTGAATGTATGAAACCGAAATATTATGACAGCGTTTTGACGAATAATTGCTCTTTCTTATCAGTTAGAAAGGTCTTATGCTCATCATTTCCAAGCATCTCAAACATCATTATTGATTTTTCTATATAAGAAAATGCTTGTTTGTAGTTCTCTTTCAGCTCGAAATTGTAGCTTAAATGATAATGTAGTTGGGCTAAACCATATAAGTGTTCCTCTTCTATACACCATTTGATTGCTTCCCTGCAATGATCAATCGACTCACTGTAATTTCCTAATCTTGTTAACGCCCTTGCTTTATTATAAAGCAATCGGGTTTTAATTGATTTATCGCTTAGTTGTCCAGTAGCATGGATAGCATCCCTAACTTGATCATAATATTGAAGAGCTTTGTCATAATCTTCTATCCCTACATAAAAACCTCCGATGGTTAGGAGGATCTCCATTTCCCTTTCCGAAAGCGCTTTTTTACTGTCTCCTGTAAGGGAAAAGGCTTCGTTTAACAGTTGAAAGGCTTCATCCTGATCATTTTCTATCTCAAATATATAGATTCCCTTGTGCCAATAAAGGAGTTGAAGGTTTTCCCTTTCCTTAAAAAGTGGATTGTTTTCTTCTGCTCTCACCAATTCGATCATTTCTTTATATCTGTGTTTTTTTCTTAAGTGACGCAATTGGCGCTCAACTTCCTTTATGTAGTCCAGACGGGGAGTTGTTCCTATCTCAAAGAAATAATTCACATCCACGCCAAGCTTTTTGGAAATTTGATAAAGTGACGTGGCATTGGGATAGATATCTCCCTTTTCAATCCGACTGATAAGTGCCTGTGTGCATATCCCTTCTCCTAATTCTCCTTGAGTTATACCAACAACCTGACGCAGCTCCTTTATCTTTTTACCAATGATGGAGTAATCCACGAGCCCTGCCTCCCTAGAAGTACTATTTAGTAAGAAAGTGATTAAGCCTGAAATTCATTTTCGATCTTTTCTTTTATTTTTTCTATATTCCCTTTGATGAAATTGGATAACTTCAGGTTGTATTGTATATCAAAAAGCATCGCTGCTTTATCAAGATAAGGCAGCGCTTCCTTATACCTCTCTTGCAACTCCAGGTTATACCCAATATGATAATTTAATTGAGCGAATCCATATAAAGTTTCTTCTTGAATAATCCACCGGATACCTTCTTCACAATACTGGATAGACTCATGATAGTTTCCTAGCCTCGTGAATACCCTGGCGATATTATATAAGAGCCTCGTTTTAATGGACTTGTCTTGAAGTTGGTCGTTATATGTTAGAGCATCATTTACACCTTGATAAATTTCTATTGCCCGATCATAATTATGACGACTGAATTCCAGTATCCCCATACTGATGAATATATTCATTTCACGCTCAGACATGGCCTTTTTCTGATTATAGGTCAGGGAGAGTGCCTTCTCTAAAATGATCAATGCTTCCTCTTTGTTTTGCTCTACCTCATTCACATATATTCCTTTATGCCAGTAGAGAAGCTGAAGGTTTGTTTCATCTTTTAAAAATAAAGGATTCTTCTCTTCTGTTCGAACGATCTCAATGATTTCATCATATTTCAATTTCACTCTTAATTTTTTTAGTTGACGTTCAACTTCTTTTACGTAATCCAGGCGAGGAGTCGTACCAATCTCGAAAAAGTAATTCACATCAACCCCAAGCTTCTTGGAAATTTGATAAAGAGACGTAGCACTTGGATAAATATCCCCTTTTTCAATTCGGCTGATCAGGGCTTGAGTACAAATTCCGTCTGCTAGTTCACCCTGAGTCAAACCCACGACTTTTCTCAACTCTTTGATTTTTTTACCGATGACAGAATTGTCCACAAACCCACCTCCCTAAAATATTAATATTTTTATATTTTAACAGGAAACATGCAAATTTTTTAGGGAAATCATCATATATTCTCTCTTAAGATGCTAAACCGCCAATACATCCATTTTAAATATATGTTTTAATATATCTAACGACAAATTACAATACCTTTTGATGGCACTTCTCCTTGTGGGAAGTGCTCTTTTTTTTTACACTTAGCGACAAGCAAAAATATTAATATCTTTATATTAATATAGAAAAAGAAGATATTCGTAAGGAACTCCTTCATATTTCAAGGAAAATCGTTCTACATCCATAATTCATAGTTATTCTATTTATGTTTTAATTATCTTAACGACAAATTACAATACCTTTGGACAGCACTTCTCTTTATGGGAAGTGCTCTTTTTTTAGGGACGGACCTCTACTTGCTTTCATAGAGTTCTAATGGGAGACCATCTGGATCTTCGAAAAAAGTGAATCGTTTGTGAGTATAAGGGTCTATTCTTATTTCCTCCGTTTCAATACCTTCTTTTTTAAGAAGTCTTACAGTCTCTTCAATATCCTCTACTTCCAATGCTAAATGACGTAACCCTCGTGCTTCTGGATAACTTGGACGTGCTGGAGCAGTGGAAAAGGAGAATAGCTCGATAACATATTCCCCATTTAACGCGAGGTCCAGCTTGTAAGAATTCCTCTCTTCTCTGTAAACCTCTTGTATGACCTCAAAGCCCAGTTTGTTGACATAGAAGTTCTTTGATCTATTATAATCAGAGCAGATGATAGCAATGTGGTGTATTTTTCTAAAGTTCATATGGTGACAGGTACCTCCTGTATTTTATTAAAACAAAAAAGAAGCAGTCACATAAACTGCTTCCTCTCCGTTACCTATTATTTCATCGCATCCGTCAACACAGGTACGATTTGTTTCTTACGTGATACAACGCCTTTTAATAGGGCTGTATTGTTTTGAAGTGTTACATTAAATGCTTTTTCCACTTCAGCAGCTTTGCTTCCAAGAGCCAATGCCGTTGAGTCATTTTCCAGAATGTCAGTCACAACTAGTAGGAAAAGATCAAGTCCTTTTTCTTTGATCATTGTTTCCATCGCAGCTTCCACTTCTGCCTGGCGTCCGAATACGTCATTCGTGTCCACAACGTTAATTTGCGCTACTTCAACTTTCGCGTTACCCATGGAGAATTCTTTCGCATCAAGGGTTACAAGCTCCGCAACTGATTTCGTGCTCATGTTGGCACCGGCTTTTAACATTTCCAAGCCGTAAACTTCAGCATCAACGCCTGCGATTTCAGCCAGTTCATTTGCTGCAGCTACGTCTTCATCTGTGCAAGTTGGAGATTTGAATAAAAGGGAATCCGAAATAATTGCTGAAAGCATCAATCCAGCCATTTCCTTCGTTACCTCTACTCCTTTTTCCTTGTAGATCTTATTTAAGATCGTTGCCGTACATCCAACCGGCTCTGCACGGTAGTATAAAGGATCTGCCGTTTCGAAGTTGGCGATACGGTGGTGGTCGATCACTTCAAGAACGCGTACTTCCTCGATGTCTACCGCGCTTTGCTGGCGCTCATTATGGTCAACAAGGATAACCGTATCTGTTTCACCGGCAACCTTTTCAACCAAACGAGGGGCGTCAACGTTAAAGTAATTAAGGGCATATTGTGTTTCACCGTTCACGTCACCTAAACGTACAGGCTCGACGTCCATACCGATTTTTGTCTTCAAATCAGCATATACAAGTGCTGATGTAATCGTATCTGTATCTGGATTTTTGTGTCCGAAAATAAGTGTTTTACTCATCATCATTCTCCTAACTCTATGTAATGGTTATCATTGATTTCTCTCTTTACATTTTCTTATATTACCATATTTAAAAGCAAAACCGTATCCGTTGGGCAAGATTTTTTCCAATGATTATGAAGGCAGTATTCCCAAATTCTGTGTTATACTGTGGGGACAAGGAGGTGATAAATAGTATGGATCAGGTATTACAAGCCACAAGAGAGTTGCAAGGGCAAATGACACGTTTTGAAGAAAATATGAATGCACGTATGACGAAATTAGAAACTCGGATGGATAATATCGAAAGCTGTATTGACAGGATTGAATCCCGCATGGACAAGCTCGAATCCAGAATGACCGTCCTCGAAGAAAATCAGCAAGATACCCAGGATAACATCACGATTCTGGTAAAGGAAAATTGCGATCACAAAAAAGATCTCCATAAAGGAAAACGACGGGTGGGGATGGAGCAATAACCTCAGAACCTTTCACTCCCACTCTTTCCTCTTCTGTGAACACTACCTCAAGTTGCATCCCAATCGTAAAATCTTATACATCCATTTATTTTCCCTAAACCAAAGGAGGATACCCATGCTAAACCGCAACGATCTCCTGCATCGTCTCATCAATAAAGTAAAGACCACTGATGAATTCAATCACCTTTCCGCTCAAGACCAGAACAGACTTGAATCTGCCTTAAATGAGCAATTCCTCGCCCCGGATGTAAACCAAATTCTTCATGAGGAAACGTATCAGGAAATTGATGAAGATGAAAAATTCACGATTTTAGAGAAAAAAACCTTTCAATTAAAAATTTCGATAAAGGGTGCAAAACCACCCATCTGGAGACGGGTGCTCATACCTAATACATTATCCTTTCATCAGCTTCATGAAGTAATCCAAACATCGATGGGCTGGACAAATTCACATTTATACTCATTCGAGGGAATACAGGGAGTTTTTGAATACCCTGACGAAGAATATGAATTTCGTTCAGATTTAGCACGTGATTCCAAAATAGCCATCATTGGAAACTTTTTAGTCAGTGAGAAAGATACGATCTCTTATACCTATGATTTCGGGGACTATTGGCAACATCAGATTCTCCTAGAGAAAATCACAAGGGACCAAGGACTGACCTTCCCCGTTTGTATAAAAGGAAAGCGAAATTGCCCCTTAGAAGACAGCGGAGGCATTGATCGCTATCAACATGCTTTAAAGGTTCTATTAAATACTGAAAAAATGGACGAGGACGCCCAGTTCTTCAGAGAACAGTTTGGTGATCACGATCCCGAAGAATTCGATTTGGAAGAAACCAATGAAATGTTAAAAGAGTTCGATTTTGAATACAAAACGGCAGACCTTTACTGAGGTCTGCCGTTTCTTTCACTAATCTCCCTCATTAATTCCTTCCCAATTTCATCTTCATATTCTTCATACAAAGGATCCAGCTTCTTCATCCATTCTTCTTTTTCTGAGTTCAGCAGAATGTGAATATCCAAATCAGTATTCCTTTTTAGTTCGCGCATATGATCATCATTGATTTCAATCGAATGCCTGCGAATCCACCCCGTCGTTTGCTTCATCGCTTCTTCAATTTCCACCTGGTACTCTTCAGGCAAGTCCTCCCAAAATTCTTCGTTCATTAAGACAACATAACCTAAGTATGTATGATTGCTGACTGTAAGATACGATTGATGGTCATAAAGCTTCTTCGAGTAAATATTCGAAATGGTGTTTTCCTGTCCATCTATAAATCCTACTTCTAAGTTCTCGTAGATTTTATTAAAAGGCAGGTGACTTACTGCAGCCCCCATCCTTTGATATTGATCTTTTATCACTTCACCCGGCATCGTACGGAAGTGGAGCCGATTGAAATCACCCGGCCTGATCAAGGGTCGCTGACTATTGGTGATTTGTTTAAATCCGTTATACCAAAAGGTAAGTCCTTTCACGTTTTCTTGTTTTTCTACCTTTTTAAGTAATATATCTCCTATATTCCCCTCAAATGCCCGTTGAACATCGTCATAGCTATCAAACGCAAAGGGTAAATCGAACACACTATACTCTGGAACATAAGCAGAGACTTTAGACGTGGCGGGGATAATCATTTGAACATTATTATTTTTAAGAGCATCCCATTCACTGATATCCGAATAGAGCGAGCCGTTCGGGTAGATCTCAACCTTCACTTTTCCCTTGGTATTCTTTTCTACCAGTGCTTTAAAACGCCTGATTGCTTTTCCTTTCGGTGTGTTTTCGGAAACAACATGACTGACTTTAATGACAATAGCATCTTTCAGCTTTTCTTGATCGTCATCATATTCCGAGGTAAAGCCGGCCTGAGAATGAAATCCAACAAAATAGGCTGTAGCAATCCCTGTTAAAATGAACAACCCTATAAAGAAAAATGTTCTCAATAATTGGACCTCCCCTCTCTCCGTTCTACTAAAAATGGTACAATAACTTTGAATGAAGAGGAAGGAATATTCAGAATGAATCGAAAACAAATGCCCATTCGTTGGAAAATGACGATATTATCCTTTGGTGTAGTCCTGTTTGCGCTCATCATTGGATTTATTATATTTGTAGGAAAAGCGATTGAAATGAAGAAAGAAGAGTTGGGAAACCAGGCACTTATAACAGCCAGGACGGTAGCTAATCTTCAAAACGTGCAAAGCCATCTCGAGGATTCCGGTGGATGGGGTGAAATCCAGCCCATTGTAGAAAACATCAGGACGGTAAATAGCTCTGACTACATCGTCGTCCTTAATATGAACCGGATCCGTTACTCACACCCGTCCGATGAGCAGCTTGGGACCATCTCTGCAGGAAAGGATGAAGGCCCTGCTTTTGCCGAGCATAGTTATGTGACGACTGCTAAGGGTGAAATCGGTACGGCGGTCAGGGGGTTTGTTCCGATCATGAACGAACAGCACCAACAAATCGGTGTGGTCATTGTAGGTATCCTGCTCCCCTCTACACTCGATATAATGAGGAATCTTCAAAATGAACTTATCATTATAGGTGCTATCACTCTCCTGTTCGGCATCATAGGTTCATGGTTATTAGCAAGACAAATAAAGAAAGATACCTTTCAGCTGGAACCACACCAAATTGGAAAACTCCTGGTGGAAAGGACCGCTACTTTTCAAGCCATGAATGAAGGCATCATTGCCATTGATAATCAAAAAAGGATCACCGTCTTTAATGAGAAAGCCAAAGACATATTGGTGTTAAATGGAGACCCCACCGGAAAATCCATTCAAGAGGTACTTCCTTCTTCAAAATTACCGGATGTGTTACACAAGAAGGAACCGATTTATCATGAAGAAATGAGATTAGAGAACAAAATTGTACTAAGCTCCAGGGTCCCTATCATGGTAAACGGGGACATTGTCGGGGCCGTTGCCGTGTTTCAGGATCGAACAGAGATGACTCAACTGGCAGAAGAGCTGACTGGAGTGAAAGAATTCGTTGAGGCATTGAGGGTCCAAAACCACGAACACCAGAATAAATTACATACCGTTGCCGGTCTGATTCAATTAGAAGAAGGAGAGAAGGCTCTCGATTATATCTTTCAATCCTCTCAAGAAGAGGAACATCTCACCGCCTCCCTGACGGAGCAAATCAAGCTTGATAGTTTGACAGGATTACTATTGGGCAAGATCAGGAGGGGAAATGAAATGGGGATAGAAGTAAAGATCGATCCCGATAGCTACCTATCAACCCTTCCCCCGCTTCTGGATGAACATGATTTTGTCATTATCTTAGGTAACTTGATTGAAAATAGCTTTTATGCCCTAAAAGATTCTGGAGAAGATTCCAAAGTCATTACTGTCTATTTAAAAGAAGACCCTGACACTTTTTACATTGAAATAGAAGATAATGGAACAGGGATGACGAAAGAACAGCTTCCCTACTTATTTCAAAAAGGATACACCACCAAAGGGAATGATGGGTCAGGGATCGGCCTCTACTTGATTCATAGCATTATAGAGAAAGCAGACGGTCATATTAAAGTGGAGTCAACCCCGGGTGAAGGGACGTTATTCCAACTTACTTTTCCAATGAATGGAGGGAACGATCATGTCGGAACCGATTAACGTACTACTTATTGAAGACGATCCCATGGTTCAGGAAGTCAATCGAATGTTCATAGAACGTGTACCCGGCTTTAAAGTGTGTGCCGTTGCAGGAAATGGACAGGAAGGAGCGGAAAAGGTTGCTTCCTATCAACCCGACCTTGTCCTCCTGGATAACTTTATGCCTAAACAAAATGGCCTTGAAACCTTACAAGGCTTCCGAAATCACGATACAGACGTGGATGTGATTGTCATATCAGCGGCACAGGATAAAGAAACCATCAAGACGATGATGAGACTGGGAGTATTCGATTACATCATTAAGCCTTTTAAGTTTGAACGATTGAAACAAGCTCTTGAGAAATACCGATTGTTTAAACATCAAATGACTGGAGAGGGATCGGTGGGACAGCAGGATTTAGATCAGCTTCAGGGTGTTCCCTCTACCATTAAATCCCCCTCGGTGAAGGAAGAATTACCAAAGGGGTTGAACCAGCAAACGTTACAGCAGATCATACAATTTATAAAAGACCAGAAAAGCCCCTTATCAGCAGAAGAAACTGCTGAAGGAATCGGAATTGCCCGTGTAACAGCCCGTAGATATTTAGACTACTTACAGAAATCAGGACAGGTTCAAATCATGATCGAGTATGGCGGTATTGGACGCCCGATCAATCGATATCAATGGCAGTAAGAATGAATGAGGACACACCTCATTCTTTTTTTATTCTCCTCAACCGCACGCACTCCCGGACCAAAAAGACCAAAACGTCCTTTAAGTTCTAAATATTCTCATTTCAATATGTAAGCGTTACCATATTTAATAGGTAACTTAAAGGAGGACGAAACGATGAAAAAATTAAAATGGATCTCGATGGTGGCCATCATTTCATTACTACTAGCGGCATGTGGCAGTGATGGCGCAAGCGGCGGTGATTCAAGCAGTGGCGATGATTCTTCCAGCCAATCAATCGTATTCGGGACAGGTGGAACGTCCGGTGCTTATTATGCGATTGGCGGATCATTAAAACCAATTTTCGAGGAAAGTGATTCAATCGGGAATGTAACAGTAGAATCGACAGGAGCTTCTGTTGCCAATATACAGAACATTACGGACGGATTAAATCAAATGGCGATCGTCATGAGCGATGTTGCCTATGATGCGGCAGAAGGAAAAGGTCAGTTCGAAGGCAATAAAGTAGAGGTCCAGGCCCTTGCAGGCATGTACCAAAACGTAGTACAGGTAGTTGCTATGTCTGATAGCGGAATTAAGAGTATTGAAGATTTAAAGGGTAAGAAAGTGGGAGTAGGTCAGGTAGGCTCCGGCGTGGAACAAAGCGCGAAGAAAGTATTGGAAGCGGCCGGCTTGACGTATGATGACCTTGAAAAAGTCACTCACACAGGATACGCGGATTCTGTTCAGGAAATGAAAAATGGCACACTTGATGCTGCATTCTTCACTTCAGGTGTACCGAACAGTAATATTACTGACCTTATGCAGCAAAATGATGTATCGTTTATTGAAATCAAAGGAGATCTTGCTGATAAGCTAATGGAGAAATATCCGTTCTATAAAACATTTACGATTGAGTCAGGAGACGAGGCAAAATATAACCTGGATTCAAAAGTTGAAACCGTCGGGATCCAGAATATGCTGATTGTATCGAAGGACGTAAGTGAAGACACAGTGTACGACTTAACAAAACGTTATTACGACTACTTAGGAACAGACGCCGTTGCGGTTGCACCGCTTAAAGAAGTGAACCGGGACGAAATGGCGAAGGGCCTCATTGCTCCCCTGCACCCGGGGGCGAAGAAGTTTTATGAAGAAAAAGGATTACTGGAATAATAGAGAAAGGGCATCAATCCTGGTGCCCTTTTCATTCTATATATGAGAAAAAGAATACTGGGTGCCTCTGCCCTGCTCCTTCTTACCCTTCTCGCCATTGTCCCGATGAACACGATCGTCTTATCCTATGAGAATAAAAATATAGTAGTGCAGCCTGTTTTCAACCAAAAGGAATTTTCCATCCGCTGGACACACTCTGTTGAAAAAGAAGATTGGGAAGAATTTTTCCACATAAACGATAACACCATTAACTTGACCTCCACCCGTTTCAAAACATTTGGTGCCGGTGTCCCGGATAACGCAGGCAAAGACACCTTTATCAAAGATGGCTGGGTGTATATGACGAATATCCATCAACCGATTGGAGACACATTACGCTTCCAGACAGGTAAGAATACGAATCATCGTATTTCATTAAACGAACGGACTCTAGTACTCGATTCTCAGCGGTCCTACCAATTATCCGTGAGGTCCGTCCCTATGTATGAACTGATTTATATGATTGTAAATGATTAAGCGAGGTGACTCATAATGAAAAAACAAAAGAACACATCAGTGGAAGAGTTGGATCGGGAGGGAAATACGAGAAGCGGGTTTCCCAAAGTGATCGGTCTATTTATTTTAGTATTGGCAGCAGGGATTGCTCTCTTCCATTTATACACTTCTTATGCAGGGGCGTTAGTCGATGTAAAGCAGCGAAGCATCCACTTATATGGATTGATGGCCATTGGATTTATCCTGTACCCTTTTATTAGCAAAAAGAAAGGCCATCCTGTTCCATTTTATGACTATATCTTAAGCGGTTTGTCATTATTCGTAGGTATTTATATGTTATTCAGTGCGGAGCGAATCATTAAAATGGGAGGACAGATCAACGATACCGATTTCATCGTCGGAATACTCGTCATCGTCCTTCTTCTCGAACTGACAAGGCGTGTCACCGGCTGGGGACTGACCCTCCTTGCCCTTGGATTTTTAATCTATGGTCTCTATGTGAAGCTGGCCATCTATCCGGCATTGAATTCTCAAATCACATTGACCGTGACAAAGAAAATGATATCCCAGCTTGTTTACATCACGGAGGGGATCCTCGGTACAGCGATCGGCGTGTCGGCAAGCTATATCATTCTCTTTATCTTATTTGGAGCATTCCTTAGCCGCTCTGGCATGGGGAAATTATTTAATGACCTGGCACTGGCAGTTGCAGGACATACAAAAGGCGGTCCTGCTAAAGTTGCCGTTATAGCCAGTGGATTTCTAGGTTCCATTAATGGATCGGCTGTTGCCAACGTAGTGACAACCGGTGCCTTCACTATTCCATTGATGAAAAAGATCGGCTATAAAAAGGAATTTGCAGGAGCGGTCGAATCAGCGGCAAGTGTCGGTGGGCAGATCCTTCCTCCCATCATGGGTGCAGCCGCCTTCATTATGGCAGAGAACCTGAATATTCCTTATACCAAAGTGATCATGGCAGGTATCATTCCTGCACTGCTATTCTACATCGGTATCCTGCTTCAGGTGCACTTTAGAGCATCCAAACGCGGATTGCACGGAGTACCAAAATCAGAGTTGCCGTCGGTGAAAGCAGTGCTGGCCGAAAGAGGGCACTTAATCATTCCGATGGTGATTCTCCTGTACTTATTATTCTCAGGAAAAACACCGTTCTATGCTGCGTTCTGGTCGATATTGGCAACGATTATCATTTCCGGTTCGAAGCAGGTTCTGACGTTATCAACCCTTCTAGGAGTATTTTTCATTTACCAACCACAGGTGAATGGCGTCCTTTCAGGAGAAAGCATCCCTCCTCTTAAAAGCGGATGGTGGGAACTCCTGTTGATCGTGGTGATACCATTGGTCATCAATCTCGTTAGAAAAACAATGGATTTGGAAGCTGAAGAAATTGGCTTAAAGGATTGCGTACAAGCACTGGAAGAAGGAGCTAAAACGACAATTCCGGTGGCAGTCGCCTGCGGTGCTGTTGGAATCGTCGTCGGAGTTGCCTCACTAACCGGAGTTGCACTGGAGCTCGCCAACAGCATTGTCGGAATTGGTGAAATGATTGACAGCCCGCTCCTTCAGCTCGTCATAACGTTACTGCTGACAATGGTTACTTCCATCGTGCTGGGAATGGGTCTACCAAGTATCCCAACCTATATCATCACGAGTACCATGGCCGCACCGATCCTTTTACAGCTGCCACTGTTCCGTGAATTGGCCGGGTCGACGGAAACGGCCGTGTTTGTTGCTCATATGTTTGTGTTCTACTTTGGGATCTTTGCGAATATCACGCCGCCTGTCGCCCTGGCAGCGTTTGCCGGTGCAGGCATCAGTGGCGGTGATCCGACTAAGACCGGATTCCAGGCAATGAGGCTTGCCATTGCAGGATTTATCGTGCCATTTATGTTTGTGTTTTCCCATGAAATGCTGATGGTGGACGCATCCGTTACGAGTATTCTTGTTCTGACGGTTACTTCTGTTATCGGAGTGTTCCTGTTGTCGGTTTCCATCGAGGGCTATTTCAAAAAGAAAATCCCTGTCAGTATGAGATTGATAAGTGCTGTATCCGCTTTTCTCCTGATCTATCCTGGTTGGATAACAGACATTATCGGCTTAACCGTCTTCGTCTTTGTACTGTTTTGGAATTACCAAGGAAAGGGTAAACCGATGAATAAAGAGATCAATATTCCCAATTAAACGAGGTGGATTTTAATGGATTTTGGTTTGAAGAATAAAGCAGTGATTGTCACTGCTTCCAGTAAAGGATTAGGAAAAGCAACGGCACTCGAGCTTGCAAAAGAAGGGGCTCACGTGCTTATTTCCAGTCGAAATGAAGAAGAGCTTCAATCTACTGCAAAAGAAATCATTGAACTATCCGGGAATCAGAATGTTTATTTTGCAACATGTGACATGACAAAACCAAAAGACATTCAAGCACTCGTGGAAACAGCGGTAAATAAAATTGGAGGTGTCGACATTCTCGTCAACAACACTGGAGGCCCACCTGCAGGGGGATTCCAGCAATTTGATGATGAAGACTGGCAATATGCCTTTGAGCTTAACCTGCTCAGCTATATCCGTACCATCAGAGAGGTTATTCCCCATATGAAAAAGAATAAGGGCGGACGGATCGTCAATATCGCTTCTTCCTCCACGAAGCAGGCAATTGATGGTCTGATACTATCCAACACCTTCAGAACAGGAATTGTCGGGTTATCGAAGAGCTTATCAAGGGAACTGGCCCAGGATCACATTCTCATCAACACGGTAGGTCCTGGAAGAATCGCAACAGAACGAGTGGCTCAGTTGGATCAATTAAACGCAGATAAACATAATGTTTCTCTTGAGGAATTTAAGAAGCAAAGTGAAAAAGCTATTCCGATGGGAAGGTACGGCGAGCCTGAAGAATTTGCCCGGGCCATTACCTTCTTAGTTTCAGACGCCAACACCTATTTAACCGGTCAATCCCTCGTCGTTGATGGCGGGTTGGTTACCGCACTATAAAAAGGCAAAGCCCCAATGGCTCGTACCATTGGGGCTTTGCTTTTTCTGTTTATACCGTAACTTTTCCACCGTTAGGCTCGCAACCCGTCCGAATGATCATCTCAATCGTCTCATTCGACATATCCAAATGGGACACCACGGTACCTTCCATCAGGTCTTGAGTATTGCGATCATCAAATGTCAACGCCCCCGCCAGATACACCTTGAACACATCAATCAAGCTATTAAGCTTTACTTCCTCTTCATCCAACTCATACTCACCCGTGTTTTCAACGACCGATAAGTTCTCAAATTCAAGTGCTTCTTTTAACATTTTCAGCAGCTCGATGTTCTCAGGAGGATTCGGATTCGTAATATGATAGATTTTGTTCGCTTGGGCTTTTTCTGGAGCCAGGCTTAGAATGTCCGCCACATAATCCACGGGTACAAGATTGGAAGTTCCGTTTTTCGCCGCAACCAGTCTGTAGGTCCGTTCTTCCCCCCGGCGCCTTGCAGTCTTACGTTTAAACACCCCGAGAGCACGCATGAATCCGTACAGTGTGAATTGGGAGTCCGCTTCCCCCGTTTTAGAATCTCCTACAATAATAGCCGGGCGGAAAATGGACACATCCATTTTGTCTCGATAAGAAAAAACAAGATGCTCCGATTTCACTTTGCTTTCCTCGTATGGGTTGTGGAATTCTCCGTCTGCCGGATAAAGCTCCTCTATCCCTTCTGCCAGCTTTCCGACCGTGTAAGCCGTACTTACATAATAAAACTTCTTTGCTTGCAGAATGGAAGCTAGTTCAAGGATATGCTTGGTCCCATCGTAATTAGCAGCAAATAGTTCATCACGCAACTCCAAATCAAACTTCACCAGGGCTGCGAGGTGATAAACCGCATCGATCTTCCCTGTTAACCATTCAAGATCATCCTTACTCAAGCCGGCATTGGGAATCGTGATATCCCCTCGGAAAATATGAATTCTCTTTTGCTCATCCTCTTGAAAGGAATCTCTCAATCTCTCAGCCTTCTCTACATTTCTTACTAGAATATAGACTTCGTTACGTTTATGTTGTAAAAGGTTCTTGATGAGCCTTCCACCAAGAAAACCTGTCGATCCCGTTAAAAACAAATTCAAATTGATCACTCCTGTGGATTTCAACCTCTAGGGCCATTTTGTCTATCATAGCACATATTGAAAGCGGAATCGTGGTTAAAGAGCGAGTTGGAACATGATGTCAAAATTAAACAGAGGGACGGACCTTATATTCCTAATCAAGAGGTCCGTCCCTCTCTAATATAAAAACGGTGAGCATATGCCTGCTCACCGTTTTTGGATTACCAGCTATCATAAAATCTTTTTGTCACTTCTACTGTATGCGTACTGCCTCCCGCTTTTTCTACGTCTTCAAGAAGCACGGCGAGCACCATCGTGGGGTCATTCTGGTCATAGGATACAAATAATCCATTTTCAGTCCCGGTTGTTCCCTGTTCTGCTTTGATCTCTGCCGTTCCGGTTTTTCCGGCGATTGCTTTTCCTTCTACACTCGCTTTACCGGCAATTCCTTCAGTGACAACTTTACGAAAATCTGTTTTCAGCATGTCAGCTTGTTCTTTCGACAGCAAGTTTTCTTTCCAAACCTCATGTTCTTCATCCTTTAGAAGCCTCGGCTTCATCATATTCCCCTCGTTGATGATTCCTCCATAGGCACTGGCCAGGTGGACGATGCTCATGAGAACTTCCCCTTGACCAAAGGCTGAATCAGCCAGTTGGACTTCTTTGGAGATGGTTCCGTCGTTGGAGATTTGCGATTTATAAATTGGATAAGAAGATGGAATTTCTTCTCCAAATCCAAAGTCCTTTAATCCTGCAATAAAGGTATCTGCCCCCATCTCTAATCCCACTCGGGCAAAATAGATGTTATCCGAGAATTTCAACGCACTTTCCAAGTCCACCTTACTCTCATTATCAAAGACACGGACAACCTTGTAATTCCCCCACGAATCATCCTTTTGCCATTTCTTCCCCGTAATATCATAGATCTTATTTGGATCTAGCTTTCCGGATTTCAATCCAACGGATGCTGTGATGCCCTTCATGGTTGATCCAGGTGAATACGTAATCGGAAAACGATTTCGCAATGGCTTTTTCGGATCGTCCGCCAACTTTTTGTATTTTTCAGAGGACATCCCTAATACAAAATCATTCGGATCATAGGCTGGTGTACTGACCAAGGCCAATGCTTCACCCGTTTGTGGATTGAGGGCTGCAGCTGTTCCCGCTTCACTCTTCATCTGTTCATAAAGCTTCTTTTGCATTTCGGCGTCGATGGTCAAGGTGATGTTTTGGCCATCTTCAACCGGTTGTTCTGCAACGGTCACTACTTCTTCAGACTCTTCTTTCTTCAAATAAATGCGCTGTCCGTCTTTTCCTCGCAACTGATCTTCGTATACTTCTTCAGCACCGCTGAGGCCCATCAATGATTGAGCTGTATAGCCTTTACCTTTTAGTTTCTCCAGCTTTTCTGCTGTAAGTTTTCCTATATAACCGGTCAGGTGGGCGGTCGCTTCCCCATATGGGTATTCTCTTGCAGGTACCCGTTTAGAGTAAAGACCTCCTAATTCAATAACTTCCAGAGCTAAAGGTCGTTCAGTAAGGGCAATCTTTTTAATCGGTACAAAAAATTCCGGTTTCACCCAGCTCTGATCAAGCTTACCCTGAATCGATTCCACTGACATATCAAACAGGGATGAAAGCTTCTTTAAGTCGCTCTCGTTAAACTCTTTTGGTACGATCCCCAGTTCAAATGCCTCTCCATTCATCGCAAGGGGCTGTTGGTTCCTGTCAAGTATATCCCCGCGCTTAGCAGATATACTCTCCACACCTACTTTATCTTCCTTTTCCATTTCCGGCAGGATAAAAGAAGGCTCCCAGTCTACATACCAATCTTCGTCATCACCTTGTTTTTCTTTTGTTAAAGTGATTTCTTTATCATAGGAAACCTCACCAGCCAAAGTATTGAATGAAATAGTCAAAGGGAATCCGGCTTTTGTTTCCTTGTCCCAGTCCACATCTTTTTCCGGCTTTTTAAAAGTCACCTTTACATCCTTCACTTCTAAATCTTCATAGATGTCCTTGTATCTTGTGACGAAATCTTCTTGCTTAAACGAATCTTTAGTAGAAGAGTTTAGATACTCGTTGAACATGCTTTCAAACTTTTCTTTATTCCAAAGATCGACGTATTCATGCAAACGATCATCAGGCTTTGGCTTCTCTTGACATCCGGCGACCAACAGACTGAAAGTGACAAAGAGACAAACCAGAATGACTTTTCTATACATATGTACCGACAACCCCTATATTAGACTTTTCATCTCACTTCTAATTCTTTCAAATATAACAAATATTTTCAAATTTAATGTATCTATATGCTTGTATTTCTTGGTTATGATGGTGACCTGAAAGTTCGGCGAAATTTGTCGTATTTTGGATAGTGGCAGATATATCGGATTTTTGGCAGATAAAACGAAAATATGGCAGGTATATTTTCAAAATGGCACGTAAATCCGAATCACGGAAGATAAATCTCAAACAAGGCACATACCCCTCCCCCAAAGTCGGTATGCGCACCACTCCCCACCCGATACCAAAATCCACCACCTTTTCCTCACAATCCCCAGCTTTTCTCCCCCATACATAATGCATTTCTTTAAAAATTTGTTATAATAGTACATCGTAAGAGTAATAAGGAACAGAATCCTAAGATTATATCTTGCAAATATATATCGATAGGTGGAAATAAACATGAAAAATTATCGAGTACTACTGTATTACAACTATGTAGCCATTGAGAATCCCGAGGAGGTTACGGCCCAACATAAAGAAATGTGCGAGGAGCTTGGCCTTATGGGACGTATCCTGATTTCATCTGAAGGAATCAACGGAACATGTTCCGGTACGATTGAACAGACAGATGCATATATGGAAGCGATGAGAAAGGATCCTCACTTCTCGGACACTGTGTTCAAAATTGACGAAGCTGAAGGTCATGCCTTCAAGAAATTGAAAGTGAAGCATCGTCCAGAGTTAGTGACACTTCGTCTTGAAGATGATGTGAATCCGAATGAACTCACAGGTAAATACCTTGAGCCAAAGGATTTCTTTGAACAAATCCAACAGGAAGATACGATTCTTCTTGATGCACGTAATGACTATGAATATGAATTGGGACACTTCAGAGGAGCCGTGAAGCCGGATATTAAAAACTTCCGTGATCTTCCGAACTGGGTCCGCGATAATAAAGATAAACTGGAAGGCAAGAAAATCATCACGTATTGTACAGGTGGTATCCGCTGTGAAAAATTCTCAGGCTGGTTAGTGAAAGAAGGCTTTGAGGATGTAGCACAGCTTCATGGTGGAATCGTCACTTACGGGCAAGACCCTGAAGTGAAAGGTCAGCTATGGGACGGTCAGCTTTATGTATTCGACGAACGTATCGGTGTTCCTGTCAATCAGACAGAGCATGTCGTTGTCGGAAAAGACTACTACACAGGTGAACCTTGTGAACGCTACGTAAACTGTGCGCACCCGCCTTGTAACCGAAAAATTCTTTGCTCTGAAGAAAACGAGCATAAGTATATGAGAAGCTGCTCTGATGAATGTCGCAAGAGCCCTGAAAACCGCTACATTAAAGAGCATGGTTTGACAGAGGAAGAAGTGGCAGAGCGTTTGGCAGTGATTGAGCAGGAGAAGGAAACGGCGAAAATCTAATGAATACCGGATAAGAACTGGCTGAAATCAGCCAGTTCTTTTTTAGATTTCATTTCATCCACTTTGTGCTTTTGAGGAAAGTACCATGATTTTTTGATTAACCGTATATAAAATGAAATATAGTGAAATTCCAAGTACATCATATCCTACATCAAGCAAACAACCTGTCCTTGAGAAATAAAGTTGTGCGATTTCAGTAAACAACGCAAAAGCGACTGAAAGAATAAACCCAATAGAGCCCTTCCTGATAGTAAAGTGAATCATGAATGCAAGAAAGTAAAAGGCGATGACATGCCCTGACTTTTGGAATAAATAAGTTTGACTATGAAATGGATATGAATGAAAATCAAAGAATCTCAAGAAATCCGGTTCAGGATTCCACTGAAAGGATGGTCCCTCAACGGCAAGTTTGGTGATATTCTGAGTACAAGTCATGATAATTACAAAAATAGAATAGATAAAAGCCAATAGTAGACGCAACGCTAATCACTCCCTATGTGTTTAGCGTTGACCATCTAAGGCTGTTTTAACATCATTTATGAAAAAGAAAAAGCCATCGAAAAAAATCGATGGCTCTTCTCTTGAATTAAATTATTTCATTAATTTTTCTGCTACTGTCTCACTTACAGCATTTTCACCGCCAAGAATATGGAAATCCTTCGCTTTTAATTCATCAATAGCATCTGAAGTGACAGAAGGCAGGTCATTAGGATGTACTAATAACATAGAAGCATTTTCTTTTGCTGCAAGTACAGATCCGGCTAATGCATCTGCGAAATTCTTTCCAGTGGCCACGTATACTTGTGTAGATGGATTAAGGTCTGTCGCGATTTTCGCTGCCGTACCGTAACGGTCTTGACCGAAGTAACGAGTCGCTTCAGGAAGTGATTTCATGACGTCCTTGCTTACTACAGCTTCTCCACCGACTACAATCGTGCTGTCGATTCCTTTTAAAGCTTTCTTTGTTTCAGCTGGAAGCTTATCAGAATCCGTCAATAGAATTGGATATCCTTTGCTCGCTGCATATGAAGCGATAGCAAGAGCGTCAGGGAAGTTCTTGCCGTTTGCTACTACTGCTTTCTCCGGTGCTCCCCCAAGACTGGCAGCGATATTGACAGCCGTTTCCCAGCGATCATCTCCGCCGATACGATCAACATCCAGTCCCATTCCTTCAAGCTGATATTTCACATAGTTACTCACCGCACCTTTTCCACCTAGAATGATGACATTCTTTGCACCAAGACGCTTGATTTCTGCTTTTGCAGCTGCATTTAACGTACCATTTTCAGTTAACAAAATCGGCGCATCATGCTTGTATGCAAGAGGTGCTCCTGCAAGTGCGTCAGGGAATGAATCTCCACGGGCAAGGATAACTGTATCCGAAGTTTCCCAACCTTCTTTCGAAATTTCAACGGCTGTCTCGTAACGAGTATCTCCAGTCAGGCGTGATACTTCCGGTGCTTCTTCTTGAACGATTCGATCTTCAACAGCAGGTGAAATAGGGTTGTTCTTCTCAAGGTAAGATGTGAATACCTCAAAATCGACAACGAATAATTCTGTCAGGCGTCCATCTTCTTTCGCTTCCTTGAACATTGTATAACCGTCTCCACCATCTGCAGTAAAGGCGTTTGTTGCCACAGAGTACATCATTTCAGGGTCAATCTCTTCAAATCCGTTATCTGTCTTCACTTCTACGGACCATACTCGCTCCCCGGCAGGTTTGCTAACATCATACTTGAAGTTAATCCCTGAAACTTGAAGGAATTCACCCGGTGCGTCTTCCCCTTCAACTCTGGATACACTGTGCTCAAGGGCATCCATAATTTCTTGTCCCGTTAAATCAAGAGTAACCAGGTTGTTTCCAAATGGCATGGTCGTTAATACTTCCCCTAGTGTGATTTCACCAGCATCGATTGAAGCACGGATCCCTCCACCATTTTGAAGACCGATATGCGTTTCAACGAATTCATTCGCTTTTGCAACCATACCGTCCGCGATTAAGTTTCCTAGGTTTGTTTCTTTTCGACGTACATCGGCACGTTCTCCATCAAGAGCTACCTTCGTGTTCCCAACAACTTCTTTTTTCATATCCTCAAGAGGCGCTTTGAACTCTTCAACCTTCGCGAGTGCATCAGCATCTTCTTCATAGCTTTCAAGGTCCAGCACTTCTCCTTCATGACTCGTTACTACACCTTCATCATCAAATGTTACATCCAATAATCCAAGCAGGTTCAAGTATTCTCCAGCTTGAACAATCAGTGTCGGTTCTTCATTGTCAATGACTACAGGCTCTTCAAGCACTGTATGGGAATGACCACCAACGATGATATCAAGTCCATCCACTTCCTCAGCCAATTCTAAGTCATTTGAATACCCAAGGTGAGAAAGAACGATGATTTTGTTGACTCCTTTATCTTTAAGCATCGCGATTGTAGCCTTTGATTTTTCAACTGCATCTTCAAAGACGACATTTTCACCAGGATTAGAGATGAATTCTGTATCTGGAGTCGTTAAACCGTAGATCCCCACTTTCTCTCCATCTACTTCTTTGATCATTGCAGGGTAGACATTCCCGCCGTCACCAGGTTGGCCGATTTCATTTTTGAAAAGTGGCTCTAAATCCTTGTCACCTGTAACAGTCACATTGGATGAAACCATTGGGAAATCCATATTTTTAATAAAGTCTGCAAGGGTTTTAGAGTCTTTATCAAATTCATGGTTACCAAGAGTCATTGCATCGAAGTCAAGCTCGTTCATAAAGTGCAGGTCAGCTTGTCCAAGATATTGACGGAAATAAAGGGTTCCCGAGAATACGTCACCAGCGTCTACCAGTAAAGAATTCGCTTTTTCAGTGCGTAGCTCGTTTACTGCTGTTACTAAACGGGGATAGCCTTCAACATGAGCATGCGTATCGTTGGTATGCATGATCGTTAAATCAAAATCTTCCCCTTCTGCTGAAGCTGAAGTTGCAGGGGATACTGCAAAAATCGCAGCGGCCAAAGCTGCAGTTGATAATACACCGTATAAAGGTTTTTTAATATTCATTTGGTTAATCCCTTCCCTTTCTTATGTAGGTTTTTGTCGGAACTTCATCCACAAAACCCATTATATAGTAGTTTTATGAAAAAATGTGATGATTTTACTAAATATTAAAACAAATCTGGTTCTTTTTACACATCAGGGCAGGGGAGTTATTCCCCCCTGCTTTTTCTACAATCTATTTCTTTAATTGGTTTACAACTTCTTCACTAACTGCATTTTCCCCACCAATAACACGAAAGTTAGTAATATCATCCATATCAATTGCTTCCATAATATCCTCTGGCACTTCCTCTTTCTTCACAAGAAGGATTTCAGCACCCTCTTTTGCTGCAAGCACAGAACCTGCCAGTGCATCGGCAAAATTAATCCCTGTTGCCACAATTGCCTTATTAGTTTGAGGAGTTAAGTGTTTCGCAATTTCAGCTGATGTTTCGTAACGGTTCAAGCCACTATAGCGAGTCGCTTCTTCAAAACTGTCGAAAATCTCAGTGCTGATCGCATTTTCGCCACCAACGACGATTTTTTCGCCAATGTCTTTTAATACTTTGTTTGATGCTTTTGACAATTTGTCTTGAGCAGATAGTACAATCGGATATCCATTCTGTGCTGCATAAGAAGCAACGGAAAGAGCATCAGCGAATTGGTATGCATTTGCCACGATCGCCTTTTCAGGATCACCATCCAATTTAGCAGCGATATTGGCCGCTGTTTCAAATCGATCGTCACCAGAAATACGGTCTGTTTTCAAACCTAATCCTTTAAGCTGATATTGAACATACTTGGATACAGCACCTTCACCACCAAGGATGATCGCTTTCTTCGCACCTAAACGTTTGATTTCTTCTTGTACTTCAGCGTTCAAACTGCCCTGCTGCGTCAATAAGATCGGCGCATCATGTTTGTATGCAAGTGGAGCTCCTGCAAGAGCATCAGGGAATTTATCGCCTCTGGCAATGACCACTGTGTCTGCGGACTCCCAGCCTTTTTTCGATATTTCAATAGCTGTGTGGTAACGGTCGTCACCAGAAATACGTTCTACCTTATTTTCAAACTGAATCTTGGCCAGGACAGGATCGTGGTCACTCGCACGTCCATCTTCTTCACTAAAATCAGAGTTGATGTTGATACTATCGACCATCGTGGTCTTTGCCAGATTATTCGTCACTAGAATATGATCAAGCACTTGAGAGTTTCCTTGATAAATATACGTGTAGCGTTCCTCTGCAGGGAGCTTTTCCATCATATTGGTCAAAACGTCCCCTTCGAGAGTATTAATTGGAGCAGAAAATTCGAAGTCGTTCAGGTCACCAAGAACCACAACGTTTGCATCTTCGACCTTTTTGTTCACATCATTTACAAAATCATTTAGTACCTCGGCTTGTTTCAGTCGCTGTACCTCACTACCAAGCACAACCGGGTGGTCTGCACCGAATAAAGCTCCGTCTCCACCTTTGGAGTTAAAGTGGTTTGCTACGACTATGACTTTTTCACCGTTAAACATGAATTCAGCTGCAAGGGCTTTACGGGAATCGTCAAATGCTTCGTTTGTTGGATCGATGCGTCCTGGGTTATGAGTAAGTCCATTTTCATCAACACCCACGGAAGTTACGGCATCCCCGGCATCTTTTTCTGTCAATTGGACACGTTCAGGATTGTAGATGAAACCTACACGGATGTTTCCACCAGGCTGCCCGCCATCCGTTTTATCCAGAGGAGCGATATCTGTGAATTCATAAGTCGGTCCGCCCGCTTCTTCAATGGCCTTGATGATTGTTTCGTATGATGCACTTGCATCTGTCGTACCATCATCTGTTGGTCCATTATTATCCTGAACCTCAACCAGGCCAATGATATCCGGTGTTTTCATATTCGAAACAATTGAGTCAGCAATCTTCTCTACTTTACTTTCTTCAATTCCAGCATAGAAGTTTTCAATATTATAAGAAGCAATCGTTAGATCTTCTTTCACCGGAGTGATCGACGTCACTTCCTGCGCTGTTTTCCCATCAACAACTGTAGGGAAAGTTCCTGTTGGACGGATCTTAAAGTTGCTATAATCATAGCTTACGTTTCCAGTAACGGAACCATCCAGCATATCACCTGTTTTCGCATTGATATTCATGCCATCCACGTCGATCAGCATGCGCTCAGGGTTATAATCTTCAGGAGAAATCAGTACTCCCCCTGCTCTTGTGCGATGTTGATCTTCACTTGTATTCACTACAACAGGTAGTTCATCATATTTTACCGGACCTGTAATGGTTGCATCTGGGATTTCAATCAGCATTCCTTCAAGGCTTTCATAAAAGTCCAGTCCATCAGTTTCGGGATCGAAAGAGGTCATTTCATCATCTTCTATGACCTCAGACGGCGGTACGCGGTCTACCCCCATCATGATGGCTGCAGGTACTGTATTACCTGAAGATTCTACAGTAACGGCAGATGCCGTGATTTGAGTTGTAAGCAGATCTTTAGCATCAGCGTAGCCGTCTTCTCTCCACTCTTTTACTTGACCCGCCACATTTACTTTGTCTCCGACTTTTACAGAATTGCCCTTTGCATATACATAGATTCCTTCAGAAGTCGCCAGATTATCGTCTGGTGTTTCTTCCTGCATATAAAATGCATTGGAACCTGCCTTTGCGGTCACAATTCCTTGAACGTTTGAGACGGTCATATTTTCGTAAGGAGAGGCATGTGAGTCTCCTTGAATATCATGAATGCTTAAACCATCTGCAGATTTAAGGATTTTGTAAGTGAAGGTGGAAACATCGCTTGTGTCGCCATCTTTTACAACAACTGCTTTAATCGTTACATCCGCAGTAAGTTCGATCGGTGTTGTGTATTCTGGACTGGAAGCTGTCGGGTCCGTTCCATCCATTGTGTAATGAATGGCTCCATCTTCAGTTGCCGTTTGAAGTGTAACCTTCGTTCCTTCTACAACTGAGCCTGAAGCTGGATCAGCGGTTACAGAGAAGGCTGTTTCAATGACATCTGACGTATTACGCGGGACCAGTTTGTATTCGTCAAAGTTATAATCCACCACGCCTCGAAGAATTTCGTACGTTTTGCCAACTTCAAGCATCGTACTATCATTTGGTTTGATGACGAACTCACCAGAACTGTCGGTTGCGGTGAAATTACCGTTGCTGTCTTTGGATTCAACTGTCACATCCGTAAATTCAACAAACATTCCTTCGTGATCTTCACCATTTTCAGCTGACAGTTCTGTAGAGATAAGGGAGGCTGGTGAAGGAACTCCCTTGTCTTCTTCTGTAATTTCAACGTTTGAAGCCGTTGCTTCAATTTGCTGCATTCCATAATAGTCGGTAAGTTTACCTTCTGCGACTACTTCGTCACCCGGCTCGGCAGTAAGACCGCTCCCACGGATGATGACACCTGCAGTACCATCCTGGATGAACAGATTTGTTTGTCCGCCCGCTTCAAAGGCAGCTGTCGCGATACCCTGAACTTTAACAACCGTACCTTTAGGCGCAGTGCGTGCTTCAGCGATGGTGGATAGTTCAATAGGTGTCGGTTCAGGAGCCGGTTCATCGGATAGATGGGTTCCGAGATCACTGAATACATCTTTGCCTAAATTCGTCCATTCTGCAGATGGATCGAATGCATCTGTTACGTCTGTATCTCCTGTCGTCACGGAATCATTCCGGACGATGGAGACGTCACTTGCGAAGGAGGCTTCTGAACCAACCTGGCCGATCGAATCAATCACAGTGCCGTTTTTCTTTAATGTGATGGGGTCATTCCCGTTGAAATTGATGATATTGCTGTCTTGGATATCTGCTTTATCAAGAATGGCCTGAACAGCCTTCTCGTGGGCAAGTACTAAAGTATCACCTGCGTTTAGAGTTCCAGATAAAGAAAAAGAATTATCCGTAGTCACCGCGCCATTACTATGTAATTCTAAGGAGTAATTCGATAAATCAATTGCTTCACCAGTACCGTTATATAGTTCAATTGCTTTATTGTAACTGGATCCTTCGATATATTCAGAAATGATTAAGTCCTGAAATGCCTCGTCTGCAGCGGATACATGCTGAGATAAGGGAGGTGCTAACAAGCTTAAAACCATACTGGAGGCAACTGTCACACTTAACAATTGACGCTTCATTGTTTTCCCGTTCATTTTCTTCCCCCTGTTCGTAGTTTAATAAAGTGGTAGATTCGCCACCATCTACCAGTATACAACAGGATTTGTCATAATAGTGTAAAAATAGGGTAAATTAACTGAAATTTTGTTAGCGCTTACATTGATATTGAGTAAATTTGAACTATAAAACTTGACAAAGCCCGGTTCTCGAGCGGATTAACAGCTCTTGAACCGGGCTTATGATTATTTTTTAGTTACATGGTGGTAATTCCGGTTTTTACAGATAAACCCCTACCCCAGGACCAAACGGAATACCCAATAAAGCAAACGTCAGAAGTAACACAATCCATACCGATAAGAACGCAATCGTATAAGGAAGCATGAGTGAGATCAAGGTTCCCAGTCCCGCTTTCTTATCGTATTCTCGCATGAATGCGAGTATCACGATGATATACGGGTTCATCGGCGTGATGATGTTCGTTGATGAATCCGCAATCCGATAGGCCGCTTGTACAAACGCCGGGTTATATCCAAGTGTCGCAAACATCGGGATGAAGATCGGTGCTTCCAATGCCCATTGGGCGGATCCACTAAAGATCAATAGATTCAATAATGCTGTCAACAGGACAAATCCGATGATGGCGGCAAGTCCGGTCATATTGATGGATTCGAGGAAATTCGCTCCGCTGACCGCTACCCATGTCCCTAGATTCGTCCAGTCAAAGTAAGCGATAAACTGTGCGGCTGCAAAGATTAATACGATATAACCGCCCATGTCTTTCATGGCTTCTGTCATATACTTGGGAACGTCCCTTGAAGACTGGATTTTTTTTACAGTCACCCCGTAAGCTACCCCAATCACAATAAAGAAGAAGAGTGTGATGGGAATGATTCCAGATAAGAAGGTAGAAGGGATGAGTCCCCCATCTTCATTTCGCATCGGAGAGTCCGGCCAGGCAATCGCGACGACTAACAGGACGATGAATGCTAATCCTGCCAGGGTTGCATTTCGAAGCCCTTTTCCTTCTAAAGGACTCTCTTCTTCTAATGTTTTATCTACTTTCCCTTTGTATGTTCCTAATCGCGGCTCGACAATTTTTTCAGTAACGAGAGCGCCTACAACCGTAAGAAGAGCTACAGATGCAATCATGAAGTACCAGTTATCCACCGGTGTGACCGTTACTTCAAATGCTTTGGCAGCTTCGGTTGATATCCCTGCGAGTAACGCATCGGTTCCGGTAATGATAAAGTTTGCCGTAAAACCTGCTCCTACTCCTGAGAAGCCTGCTGCAAGCCCTGCCAGTGGATGCCTTCCCACCGTATAGAAAATCATTGCGGCAAGTGGAGGAATGATAACAAAGGCTGCATCTGACGCCAGGTTCCCCATGATCCCTACCATGATAACCGCGTATGTAATCAATCCTTGTGGAGCGTTTAAAACCGTTTTCTTGATCGCTGTTTCCAGTAATCCTACCTTTTCCGCCAATCCGATCCCGAGCATCATCGCTAATACGAGGCCGAGTGGTGCGAAGCCGGTAAAGTTATCGAGCATGGAGGTCAGGATGTATTGAAGTCCCTCTCCGGAAACCAGGCTCTTGATCGCTAACTCTTCTCCATTTTTCGGGTGGATAACGGTCACACCCAGACTTGAAATAAACCAGGAAAATAAAACAATAAAGACAGATAAGTACACAAACAACATGAATGGGTCAGGGAGTTTATTCCCTACCTTTTCAATTCCACCTAAAATTCGAAGATATCCCTTCTCCTTTTGAGGTGGATTTGGCTCTAAATTGGGATTTGTCATGAGGTCACTCCTTCAAATAATATTTTAAGGAATAATTCCTTTTTACTTCCGTTAATAAGTATTTCGATATTGATTGCATAAATCCTCTTTATTTTTTAATATTTATGAGAAAATTTTAAATTTACGGATTACTGAATAGATGCATATAAAAAATCCCCTACTCATAGATAGAGTAAGGGATTTTAAAGATCCACTTATTTAAGTTGGAAGCGATATAATTTCCTTGGTCTTCCTCTGCCGCCGCTTTGTTCTTCGCCGCTGATTTCCACAATCCCGATCCGTTCCATTTCCGTAAGGATTCTGCGCCCGTTCCGTTCGGTGCTTTTCAGCCAGCGGGAAAGATCCTGGGACGTAATTTCCTCTTTGTCGTAATGACGGGAAAGAGAATGGATTTTTGAGACGATGGCTGAACTGACCGAAGCCTCTTTAAAGACTTCCTTCCATTCATTGCCCCAGTTGTTGAGAGCGTATATAATGGACTCCGACGATGGAAGAATTTCCGTTACCGTCTTGTCTTCATTGACGCTTATGACGATGGAAGATTCATGCTTTCTCGCATGTTGAAAAGCAAGACGGACATGATGTTCCGCTTCCAATACGGTCACACCAAACCCTAATCCCACACGGATATCCAGCTCTGTATGGGCCTTCACTTCCTGAGTCAACGTAGTGAAAACCGACTCCTTCTCATGAAGATCGAGTTCCCCTCTCGTTGTATAAACGAAGAACAATCCGTCCCCCAGTTGAACCATGGATCCATTGATCTTCTGGGCGATATCCAGGAGGTTACGTTTCAGATCCAGCTCCTGATGCTTCATTTTATAAGAAAAATGGGACTCGTCCAATGTCTGGGTGGAATAGATGACTTCGATTCCAACAATGGCAATTTGGGATTTGCGATATTTCCTCGATTGTGCCCTCTCTAATAAATACTGCAGTATCATCCTGATGGATAAATTCGTCGGTACGACACGGTAACAAGGAATGCCTGCTTCAGTGAGTTGCTTCTGAACACTTTGAATACACGTGATCGCCGTTTCAATTTCCCCTTTTTCGTAGAGTGAACGGTGATAGTCTACGAGCTCATCAGCACTCCGGTATCCTTCATATGGATAGGTTGAGATTTCTAATTGATCAAAGGAGTGAAATTGAACCGCGGTTTCGATTTCCTCCTTTGAAATTGTATCAATACTAATCTTATTTAATAGAGTCTGTTCTTTCATTTGCGCTTCTAATAATGCTCCAAAGAAACTGGATCCATGTAAGGGCGGAAAGCTCCCTTCTTTTTCTGTGATCCATCCCTTTTCAAGAGCATAGTAAAAAGGGGATTGTCCTGAAAAAAACCATTGATCTACTAGACCGCGGTTCTTCTCAAGAATTTCCTCTATCTCATTCACCCCGTAATAGGGAAAATTCATAAGTTCTATATTGTCAAAATGAGTGGCCACATGATTGATCCGCTGAATCGAATCATCCGGGCCGATGACACCAATTTTTATCATCAACTGTCATTCACCTGCTTCTTGCTGCAATACTTCAGCTAGAATCTTTACTCCTGCATACAAGTCTTCTAACGAGCTATGTTCCTTCGGATGATGGCTGATCCCTTTTTCACAGGGAATGAATACTAAAGCGGAAGGCCATTTCGCAGCCATATTCATGACATCATGCCCTGCCCCGCTATCCATTTCAAACGTTTTGTACCCCAGGGTTTCCCCGGCTTGTTTGACTCTCGCTGTCAGCTCTTCATCTAATAGAATAGAAGGATTATCTACAAGAGTATCTACGTTGATTGTAACATTAAATTCATTCTCTAAGCTTCGACACTTTTTAATTATTTTATCGGCCATGGATCTCTTTAGGTCATCGTCGACGGATCGAATATCGATTCCCGCTTCAGCATAACCGGGGATGACATTCATGACGTTCGGTTTTACGTTCATCGTGCTGACGGTGGCTACAAGTGGTTTCGATGACCGGCTTGATAGCTTTTCCGCCTCTTGGGAAACAAATGTGATAAGGGGAGCGAGAGCCACAAGGGCGTCCGTCCGTTTCCCCATTGGTGTCGTTCCCGTATGACCCGCCATTCCTTCCACCTTTACCTTCAAGCGGATCGGACAGGCTACACCCCGAACAATTCCGAATTGAGCGCCATGATCTTCGATTTGGGTCCCTTGTTCAATATGCAGTTCGATAAATGAGTGGATTTCCTCTTTTGATCGTTCAGCTTTTTCAATGGATGACCAGTCTAAGCCCGTTGATTCCACTGCTTCTTTAATGTTGACCCCATGGCGGTCCCTTACGTTTTCCACTGATTTATCAAGAATTCCTGCCACACTTTTACTTCCCAGGGTAGAAACGCCGAAACGTGCTGATTCTTCTGAGGCAAAACAGGCCACTTCAATGGAGTGATGGGGTTTGAATCCACGCTCTTTTAATGCTTTCACAGCTCCCAGCCCACATAGAACACCAGCTGCCCCGTCATAGCCTCCCCCGTTTTCAACAGTATCGAGATGAGATCCGGTCATGACAACTTGATTGGTCTCTCCTTCCCACCTGGCAAATAGGTTCCCTGCCCGGTCCCTCTGTACGGATAATCCCAATGTTTCTGCAACGCTACAAAACACATTCATGGAAGCAGTCTCTTCCTTTGAATATCCTAATCTCGTAAATCCATCGGGCTGTTCCATGGTGTCAACCAGATTTAATGCTTCTAGAGTAGTACTTAACCATTCTTTCAACTCGTAACCTCCTCTTTTAGGTGGGATAATTTTAGAATAAGACGTGCGAAGGAATCCACCGCCACGGATAAGACCCCTTCTTCAAAATCGAACCGGTGATGATGATGACCGTTTTTCAATCCGGTTCCGAATACCATGAAGGTTGCTTTGCCACCCTGATTCTGAACCTCATTCATCATATAAGTAACATCCTCTGATGCCTTTAAAGGTAAACCATCATAAATCTCGGATATAAATGGACTTTCCTCGCCCACTTCCTTTAACCACTGAATCCATTCAGGGTTACATGCTGCTTCAACCGTCTCTCCCACCACATCGATTCCGGTGTCCACACCATAAAGGTCTCCCGATGCTTGGAGGATTCGCAGGGCTTCTGTTTGCATGTACTGATTAATGACAGTCGTTTCCCCTCTTGTTTCCATTTCAAGATGGGCTTCGTCGGCAATGATGTTTCTGCCTGCCCCCCCTTGAAGCTTCCCGACATTGATCCTGGTCGCCCCGTCAGAATGGCGCGGGATATTGTAAAGGTGAAGACTTGCTGCAGCAGCTGCCAATAAAGCATTCTTCCCTTTTTCAGGCTCGAGACCTGCGTGGGCCGCTTTGCCTTTATAAGTGACGTTGATTTTGGAGGAAGCGAGAAAAGAATTCGTCGTGGCATACACTCGCCCAAGCTTTGTATCCCGTATGCCGATATGACCGCTTGCAAAGTAATCGACATTCTCCAGCCAGCCTTTTTTCACCATGGCTTTTGCTCCCCGTCCACCTTCTTCAGCAGGCTGGAAGAGTAAAGTGAACCTTCCAGAGAGCTGATCTTTGTATGCTGACAGGAAGCTTGCCACACCGAGACCGATAGCAGCGTGTCCATCATGACCGCAGGCATGCATGACGTTTTCGTATCGTGAACGAAAGCCTTCTCTCATTGGCAGGTGGTGATCAGGATCATTTGCTTCATTTATGGGCAGGGCATCGATATCAAAACGGAAGGCCATGTGAGGACCGGGCTTTCCTGTATCAATTGTGGCAGCCAATCCTGTATGACCGCCTTTCATTTTATCGAGCCAGCTCTTTTCCACGCCTTCTTTCATGGCACGTTCTTCTTGCTTGGCTAAATAGTTTTGTGATGGAACCCCCATTCGTTCCGTGGACTCCAGTGCATCTTTTCCAAGATGAACCGTGAAGCCGAGGTTGATTAATTCTTTTCCGATCAGGTAGGTGGTGACATATTCAGTGAACCCCAATTCGGGTTTCTGATGAAAGATGCGTCTGAAGGCAGTGAGTGACGGTGATAGTTCATTAATAAATTTTTCAACAGTTCTCATCTTTCAAGACTCCTTCTTCTCAAGCTTTTTCAAGGTATCCAGAGCAAGCTGGGCCATCACTTCAACCCCTTTAGGCAATGCACTTTCATTTAATTTAAATCTCGGATCATGGAGTGGATATTGTGGTTCTGTATCCTTCACAGATGTTCCCAGCCAGTAGAAGGCACCTGGATATCTCTTCAGAAAGCGTGAGAAATCCTCTCCTCCAAGAGACGGTGAGACCACTGGCGAAGCTGCTTCCCCAAGTACTTTTTGTGCAGCGTTACGCACTTCATCCGCCCATTGAGGCGTGTTGACCGTCGCGGGATATCCATCTAAATAGTCGATGGACATTTGGGCACCGAAGCTTTTTCCGACTCCTTCAATGATGGAGTGGAAACGGTCCTTCACCATTTCTTTTACTTCCGGCTTGAAGGTTCGAATGGTCCCATCAAGGGTGACTTCATCGGCAATAACATTGTAGCGGTAGCCTCCTTCGATTTTTCCGATGGTGAGGACGGCAGAATCAATGGGATCTGTGTTTCGGCTCACGATCGTTTGAAGCTGTGTGATGAGGTTGTTGGCAATAATGATGGCGTCATTGGACTGATGAGGCATGCTCGCATGTCCACCAGATCCTTTAACGGTAATCTTAAAGCGGTCCGAAGCCCCCATGATTTCATGATGGAGAACCCCGATTTCCCCGACAGGCAGGTCCGGCCAAACATGCTGACCGAAAATGACGTCAGGCGTATATTCGTCGAATACCCCGTCGTCCATCATTTGCTGAGAACCTCCTACAGGGGCATTCTCCTCCGCCGGTTGGAAGACAAGTAGAATCGTACCTGCTATGTCCGATTTCAGTTGATTCAATACTTTTCCTGTACCAACGAGCATGGCCGTATGGGCATCGTGACCACAGGCATGCATTTTGTTGTGGATAATGGATTTATAGGAAAGATCATTTTCCTCCTGGATCGGCAGAGCATCGATATCAGCCCTTAGTGCGACCGTGCCTCCTGGCTTTTCTCCTTGTATGATGCCAAGCACTCCTGTTTTGGCATAGCCCGTTTTAAAAGGGATACCTGCTTCCGATAATTTTTCCTGAATCGTTTTTGATGTTTCAAACTCCTCTCCACTGACTTCAGGGTATTGGTGAAGATGTCTCCGTAATTCAATGACCTCATTCTCTACTGATTGGACAAGCTGCTTTAACTTCATGAAAAATCTCCTTTTTCGGTCGAATGATTATTTAAGGAAAAGTTCCTTAATAATACCGTTAATAAATATATTCGATACAAAGTTGGAAAATCCTATGTAGATGGGGAAGTTTTTTATAAAGAATAGGGACGGACCTCCGCATTTTGCGGAAAGTCCGTCCCTATCACCTTTTTCTGTTCTAGCTTTGAGTTTGAGGTCCGTCCCTCTTTCCTTTTCCACCCCCACCCTTTACACTTAAAGAAATTATAATGATAAAGGATGGTTGGATGAATCGTTTTGTTGAAAGAGTCGAACCGTGTTTTTTGAGTGAAGATCCGTTTGTGCAGAGATATGCGATAGAAATGCTGGAGGGTACTTATTTAGCGGATGGGAATACATTTTTGACTGGTTTGAAAGCCGTTGATCGGGGACCGGTATCAGAATATTCTTCCCCCATTCTTCCTAATTTAATATACTTACCCCTTAATGAAGAAGGCCTGAAAGAAGTAGTAAATCGATTAGATGTCATGGGTAAAAAGGATAACAACCGACTGTTCTACATTCAATTAGTTAAAAACGCCAGCACGGAATTATTAATTACATACAGAAATAGAGTAAAGCAATATGTTAGTGAGGAACAGTTAAAAGAAGTAGAGAAGCTTCCTTCTTTAACTATAGAAGGGCTCTACATGGCGTTAGCTGACGTGATGGCCTACTTGGATGAGAATGAGTTTGATCAAGCCCTTTATGATCATGGGAAAAGAATCATTAAAGAGCTGGTTAAAAAAGGCGGCATTGAAAGCTGGGAAGTACAGAATGGACTTCAGAACAATATGGATGAAGATGCGTTTTTCGGATTTGAAGGGATTTATCACGTCTACATGGCCGGTGAATTACAGGAAGAAAGTGTAGTCCCACAATTAGTGAGTCTCTTCAAAAATGAAGAGGAAGGCGACTTTTTATTTGAGGAAACTGCAAATTCCCTGGTCAAAATAGGGACGGACCTTGTCGTACAAGAAGTTGAAAAAATAGCACTCTACGGGAACACCTACTTCTATTCTCTGGACGTACTGGGAAGGATCAAAACCAAAGAAGCTGAAAAGGCATTACTCAGACTGTTTGATCAAGCGGATGACCTAACTGCCAAAACGATCATTGCAGATAATCTATGTCGACATTTATCAACAGATGCCTTCCCCAAGATAGAAGGTTTAATTGAAACAGGGTATGAAGATGGGCTGCTTTGTTTAGAAGAATCACTATATGTCAATTGCGTCATGAATGGCATCCAACACCCCAAACTTCCAGAATGGAGACACTTGCTTGAGGTAATGGAGCTTGAAATGTTGAATGAGCCAGCCGCGCTAATTCCACAACCCATCATAAACGAAGAAAAAATAGGACGCAATGACCCTTGCCCATGCGGCAGCGGAAAAAAATATAAGAAGTGTTGCCTATAAAGTAAGGGACGGACCTCCGCATTTTGCGGAAGCCCGTCCCTATCGCTTTCTTATATTAAAAATTCCGATTAGAGGTCCGTCCCTCTACTCCATCCACTCAGGCTTACCGAAGCCTTTAAATTCTTCATCGATGATTTTCTCGAATTCGTCTGCTTCGACGACTGCTTTGATGTCTTTGGCCAGCTGTGAGTCGACGTCCTTCGTATTTACAACCACTCGGTTTCGATACTGATCAGGCATGTCCTCCAGCTGAAGTGCATCAAGTAAGTCCATGTCGGCAGCTAGTGCGTAGTTCCCTGGAACCGCAGATAGATCCACACTGTCAACGGCTCTTGGAAGCTGAGCCGCTTCGATCGGTTTGAACTGCAGGTTTTTCACGTTTTCAGCAATGTCTTTTTCTGACACAGTCAATGGATCTGTATCCGGCTTTAACGTGATCAGTTTCGCGTCTTCTAAAATCTGAAATGCCCGTGCTGCGTTCGTTGGATCGTTTGGAATGGCAATGGCGCTGCCTTCTTTGATGTTTTCAATCGAATCAAACTTCTCCGAGTAGATTCCCATTGGAGCCGTTGGTACGACAATGACTTCGGATAAGTCCATGTTATGCTGTTTCGCGAAGGTTTCCATGTAGATTTTATGCTGGAAAAGGTTTGCATCCAGATCTCCCTGGGCCAGTGCGTTGTTCGGCTGGATGTAATCACTGAACTCCTTCACTTCAACCGTGTATCCTTTTTCTTCAAGACCGGGCTTGATCGCTTTTGTCACCATATCACTGTAAGGTCCGGATGTCGCTCCAATGGTCACTTCTTTTTTGTCTTCCGAGCTTGCTTCGTCCCCTCCGCAAGCTGCAAGAATGCTCATTGTTACCGCTAATGCTACGAATAAAATCAATTTTTTCACTTATTGTCCCCCCTAAAGTAGTTATCGTTTATCGACTAACCGTGCAAACACATCACCCGTATATTGGATGAGCTGAACTAAACAAATTAAAATGACAACGGTCGTGATCATCACGGTATTGTCATATCGGTAGTAACCGAAGCGAATTGCCAGGTCCCCGACTCCGCCTCCACCGACGATGCCGGCCATGGCTGAATAGGCGACTAAACTGATCGTTGTAATCGTGATCGCTTGAATCACCGCCGGACGAGCTTCCGGTAACAGCACGTCCTTGATGATCATCCAAGGGCTTGCTCCTACCGAAACCGATGCTTCAATGACACCTTTATCAATTTCGCGCAATGACGTTTCTACCATTCTCGCAAAAAACGGAATTCCCGCAACAGAGAGTGATACGGATGCTGCCGTCGGTCCAATCGTGGTACCGGTCAATAGTTTGGTTAATGGTAAGAGTGCGACTAATAGAATGATGAACGGAACCGACCGCACCATATTGACGACAAATCCAACGACCTTTTTGATCAAACTATTTTGTAAAAACAAGCCTTTGTCTGTTACGAAAAGAAGGATCCCCAGCGGTAATCCCACTAAAATCGCGACTCCCAGTGAAATCCCCACCATATATACCGTTTCAAAAAAGGCTTTATTCAATTCTGGTAAAATCGCAGTCAATGAATCAGGCAGCATCCTCAAGCACCTCCAAGCTCTGCGTCTTCAGCGTGATGAACCGGATCGCCGCTTCAATTTCTTCATGGGAACCGATCAGTTCCATGATGAAAATCCCCAGTGGCACTTCCTGAATATATTCAATCTTGCCATGCAGGATATTGCCTCTTACTTTGTATTTCTGGAACACTTCCGATACGACGCTTTCTTCTGCAATCGATCCTTTGAATTGGATTTTGATCAGTTTTCCTTTTCTTGATTCCACAAGGTGCTGCGGGAGTTCAAATTGAAGGATCGTTTCAATGAATTGCTTCGTTAAAGGCTGCTTCGGTTCGGCAAACAAGTCGTATACCGGACCTTCCTCCACGATTTTCCCGTCCTGCATCACGGCCATCCTGTCACAGATTTCCTTCACCACTTCCATCTCGTGGGTGATAAGAACGATCGTCAAACCCAATTCTTTGTTGATTTTCTTCAAAAGCTTCAAAATGGATTTCGTCGTATTCGGATCGAGTGCCGATGTGGCTTCGTCGCAAAGTAAAACCGATGGGTTATTCGCAAGGGCCCTTGCAATACCGACTCTTTGCTTTTGTCCTCCGCTGAGCTGGGCCGGATACGCTTCAGCTTTATCTGAAAGACCGACCATCTCCAGGAGCTCGACGACCCTGGGTTTGATTTTCGCTTTCGGCACACTCGCCGCTTTCAAAGCAAAAGCCAGGTTGTCAAACACCGTTTTGGATTTGATCAGGTGAAAATGTTGAAAGATCATGCTCGTTTTTTGACGGGCGAGTCTTAGTTGTTTGGACGTGAGCTTTGTAAAATCCTGTCCGTCAATGATGATTTCTCCTGATGTAGGGGTTTCCAATAGATTCAAGCAGCGAATAAGTGAACTCTTCCCCGCTCCACTGTATCCGACGATTCCAAAGATCTCACCCTTTTCGATCTTTACGGATACGTTATCGACACCGACCACCGTTTGCTTTTTTGTACTGTAGGTTTTAACTAGATTTCGAATCTCGATCAATGCGCACACCCCTTTTTTGTCCAATAAAAAATGCCTCTTTCAACTGAAAGAAGCATCGCCTGTTTATCTCGACTTATCTCTCAGAATGAAATCATTCTGCAGGAATTAGCACCGTTCCAATACTGGAGGTTGCCGGACGTCATAGGGCCTGATCCCTCGGTCACTCTGGATAATTGAAAGTATGTAATTTTCTAAATTTTTATCTTATAGAGGATAATACTGGGTATGTGAATGGAAGTCAATAGGAAATTTTTCAGTTATTTTTATGTAAGCGTTATCTTCGTTGGTGTACTAGGGAAGGTTTTTTTGTTTGGTGGACTTGGGTTTGATTCCGGGTGTTGGTTATCCATTTTTTTACAGTTGATAATATATTCTTAAAGTCGATAATATATCTCTAAAGTTGATAATAAAAGGACAAAAGTCGATAATAAAACTTCTCTTATCCTATCAATCCATGTATTTCACACCGATTTCAGATAAATTCATTCCTTAACACCATCTCAAAGACTTAAAAACCACACTAATAGTAATAAAAACCAATTCTTTTCACCTCGAATCTCCAAAACCAATACAAAAAGGCACTACCTTCCAAAGCAGCACCCCGATCATTTGTCATAACAACTCACAACCAAATATTCTAATCTCTCAAACAGCCAAACGAAAACTAGAAAGTCCACTCCTTAATCCCCGTCAACACATCCAACTCCCTCAACCTCTGCTCACAATAAGATGAATTCCCTTTCAAGTATGTATCAACATAAGCCGGATGACACATAATCTCAAGCGTCTCCCCTTCATCTCTGCTGTCCAATATCCTCTTCAATCCTTCAACCGTCACTCCGTCCCCATAAAAGTCCATCGAGAAACGATCGGTTAACACATTCATTGCGTCAAACCCATCACAGGGCACATTCCGGACCGGAACCCCAAAACGCTCCGACAATCTCTTCACAACCCGGATCAAAGGCCGAAAGCTATGAACATGGTGATGACTATCTATATGAGAAAGGGGCAGACCGAATGATAGGAATTTATCCATCTGAGCCTCCCATTCCATTTCAACCTCATCCACATTGATTTCTTTTTCTTCAAAAATCCCGCTGGTGTAACGGAAAAGCCCTCTCTCATTAACAAGAGACTGTACTCCGCCAGAAACTGGTCTCCCGCATGTCAGCGTTAAATGAATCCCAACCTGTAATTCCGGATAAATCTTCGCCAATTCCACCGCATGCAGAGTTCCCGGCATATTGACCAGCATCGTTGTTGAGTTGACAATTCCAAATCGATGACTATCAATAATGCCGTAGTTCACTCCCCGGCATAAACCAAAGTCATCTGCATTGACGATCACATTCCTCATAATCCCCCATCCCCTTTTCGCTAATAGGTTCTTTCTACAAGAAAGCTCGCTTTATCTCCTCTGAAGATCGCTTTGGAAAATTCGATCACCGATCCATCCTCTTCAAAAGCAGTTGTTTCTATTATAAAGCAAGGTGTCCCCTCTGGTACCTCAAGCTTCTCTGCCACTCGTTCATCTGCTAAAAATAACTCGATCGTTTCGACGGTTTTTTTAATTTTTATCTCAAACTGTGTTTCCAGGAGTTTGTAAAGAGATCTTTCACATTCTTCTTTATCAAGCCCGGGCGTCTTGTACCAGGGCAGATAGGCCACCTCATATTGCAGGGGCAGCCCGTCTGAATACCGGATTCTCTCTAAACGATTGACGGGATCTCCATTCTTCAATTCCAACGCTTTTTCCACTGTTGATTCTGCCGGGATGACATTCATGCTTAGTACCTTGATCTTAGGTTTCTTACCTTGTAATCTCAGTTGCTCTGTATAGTTGTCGATCGTCGAAGACAGGATTTGACTGACTTTCTGTTCTGCGACGAAGGTTCCTCTTCCTTGCTCGCGATACACGTAACCTTCAAGTGTCAGCTGCTGGAGCGCAGTCCGGATCGTCGTACGACTGACATTGAACTTTTCGCAAAACTCCGCCTCTGTCGGCAGTTTTGTATTCGGCGCATATTCTTTATTTTTAATCATGTGGATGATTTCTTCTTTTACATGCGAATGCAGGGCCTTTGCTTCTTGTGTCTCTTTCATTCTGTTTCTCCCTTCCACTTTCTTCCTATATTTGTTATAACACATCCACGTTCAATTCTCTATTCCTATTCATTTTATCATAAAAATAATTTGTTATTACAACTAAATAAATTTCAGTCATATATTTTATATTTGTTACTACAATATATAGACGAGTGAAAATTTGTATGATACATTATAAAAAATAGAAATCGCTTTCAAAATGAAGGGAGATCGGCAGAATGTCATTAAAGGTGGTCATAATCGGAGGCGGATCAAGCTATACACCAGAAATTATCGAGGGGTTCATCCACCGATACAAATCTTTTCCTGTCACGAATATAACGCTTGTAGATATCGAATCAGGGAAAGGGAAGCTTGAAATCATCGGGCAGTTTGCTCGTCGAATGATCCAAAAAGCAGGTGTACCTATTGAATTGGAATGGTCTCTTGACCGGCGGGATGCCTTGATTGGCGCTGACTTTGTGACAACACAAATCAGGGTCGGCGGCCTCTCAGCCAGGGAAAAAGATGAACGTATCCCGTTGAGTCTTGGCGTCATCGGTCAAGAAACCAATGGAGCAGGCGGTATATTCAAGGCATTGCGTACCATTCCGGTCTTAATGGAAATTTGTCATGACATCCAACAGATTTGTCCACATGCATGGCTTATTAATTTTACCAACCCCGCAGGAATTGTTACAGAAGCACTGCTGAAATACAGCACACATAAAAAAGTCATCGGGGTGTGCAATATCCCTTTCAACATGAAGAACAGTGTGGCCGAGATGATGAATTGCTCTGCAGATGAAGTACAAATCGAATTTGTAGGAATGAATCATTTTGTGTTTGGAAAAAGGGTTTGGGTCAATGGTCAGGATGTCACCGATCAGGTTCTGCAAAAACTGATCTATCAAGAAATGGATTACTCACCGGCCAACATCGTCTCCCTCGGATGGTCGAAGGAATTTTTACAAGCCCTCGGGATGCTTCCCAATCCTTATCATCAATACTATTTCCAACGGGACTCTGTGTTGGAAAAGGACCTTCAAGCTTATAGAGAAAACGGAACACGGGCAGAGGTTGTTCGAAAAGTTGAAAAAGAACTTTTCATACAATATATGAAAGAAGAATTAAACGAAAAACCAAAAGAACTGGAAAATCGAGGAGGTGCTTACTACAGTGATGCTGCCTGCAGCCTAATGACGAGCATTTACAACAACTCAGGTGACATCCAAACCGTCAACACACTGAACAGAGGATCCATCCCTGACCTGCCACACGACGCTGTCATCGAAGTAAACGCCGTCATTACGGGGGACGGACCTCGGCCAATCTCCATCGGACCGCTTCCTCCCTCAGTCAAAGGGATCATCCAACAGATGAAAGCGTTCGAAGAGCTCGTCATTCAGGCAGCAATGTCCGGTGAGTACAATCATGTTTACCAGGCCATGGTGATGAATCCGCTAGTACAGAACGAAGGGGTAGCAAGACAGCTAGTCGATGAATTATTGGAAGCTCACAAAGAGTTTTTACCGCAATTCAATTAATCTAGTAAATGGGGGAAAGAGAAATGAGTAAAGTAATGGGGTTTATGGAAAGTAAGTTTATGCCTATTGCAGGAAGAATCGGGTCACAACGACATCTCGTCGCCATCCGTGATGGATTCGTTTCGATCATGCCGCTGATCATCGTGGGATCTTTGGCTGTTTTATTAAATAACCTGCCGATTGAAGCCTTTCAAAATTTTATGGTCGCATTATTCGGTGAAAGCTGGAAATCCGTTGGCGGGAATATGTGGAATGGATCATTCGCCATCCTCGGACTGCTCGTCGCTGCATCCATCAGTTATCATTTAGCCAAGTCCTATCATATCGATGGGTTATCTGCAGCATTGATATCGATCGCTTCACTCATCATCCTCACGCCGGTAACCGAAGACTGGGGGATTTCCTACGCCTGGACCGGAGCACAAGGGATATTCGTCGCCGTGATCACGTCCCTCCTTGTCACAGAATTATTCAAAGTGTTGATTCGTTCGAAATTTACGATCAGTATGCCGGACGGTGTACCCGAAGGTGTTGTAAAATCATTCAAAGCCCTGATTCCTGCAACGATTATCTTGATTCTTGTTGGTCTTATTCAAGCTCTCTTAACTTCTTTTGCAGAAAAAAGCATCTTTGAAATCGTGTTCACGGTGGTTCAGGAACCATTGCAAGCCGTCTCCAACTCATTGCCATCAGCCATAGTTGTAGCATTCTTAAATCATTTCCTTTGGTTCTTTGGCTTACATGGCACGAACATATTAGGTCCGATCATCGAACCGATCTATCTTCCTTTAATTGAAAAAAATCAGCAGCTGTTCGCAGACGGCATGAGTGCCTTCGACGTTCCTTACATTGTGACGAAACCTTTCTTCGATGCTTACGTGTACATGGGTGGATCCGGTACGACGATCGCCTTGATCATCGCCATCTTCCTTGTAGTGAAAACGAAGCATTACCGCACAGTCGGAAAACTGTCTGCTGCACCTGGAGTTTTCAATATTAACGAACCGGTCATCTTTGGTCTTCCGATCGTGTTAAATCCGCTTATGTTTATCCCGTTTTTACTGGTACCTGTCGTATTGACGGTTACATCTTACCTGGCACTGAGCTTAGGAATCGTACCTAAAACCGTCGCGATTGTTCCTTGGACGACACCACCAATCATCAGTGGCTACTTGGTAACGGGTGGATCCTGGAGTGGAATCGTGCTGCAACTTGTGAACCTGACAATCGCTACACTTATGTACATCCCATTCCTGCTCGCATCTGAACGTGCCCAATTAAAGAAAACGACCGAAACGAGTGATAAAATCGCATGAATGCTGAACAACATTTGACCTTAGAAGAAATATCTTTTCATATCATATTACATGCCGGAAACGCCCGGTCCTCCGCCATGGAAGCCCTGCAAGCCGCCAAGAAAAAACAATTCGAAATAGCAGAGGAAAAAATGGCTGAGGCAGCGAATGAAGTACATCAAGCTCATCACTATCAAACTCAGTTACTTCAAAAAGAAGCAAGTGGTGACACACAGAATCCTACGATTCTATTGATCCACGCCCAGGATCATCTCATGAACGCCATCACCGTCAAAGAACTGGCCCAGGAAATCATCGAAATCCATCAAACCAAGTAAGGAGTGCTCCCTATGAATATCATGCTGGTCTGCTCGGCAGGCATGTCAACGAGTATGTTAGTCCAAAAAATGCGTAAAGCCGCTGAAGAAAAAGGCCTTGAAGCCACCATTAATGCTACATCTGAAGCTGACTTAAGCAATCACTTAGAAAAACTGGATGTGATTCTCATCGGTCCCCAAGTCCGCTATCTATCATCTAAAATCATTGAAAAAGCTGAGCCCCATCAAATTAAGGTGGATGTGATCGATGGGATGTCTTATGGGATGATGAATGGTGAGAAAGTATTGGAACAGGCTGTGAATTTGTTGGGGAAATGATATTTTCATAATGGAGAGTGACCTGAAATGGGTCACTCTTTTTTTGTTGAATAACATGATGAAAGTGTCCCCCCGTTGAGGAGAACACTTTCATCCGCCTACATCACATCATAATCCGTTACATTACGCTCGACCACCCGTGCTCCTTCCACACTCACAAACATTCCGTTCGAACTTCCAAACACATTGGTCGCAATCAGGTTATCCATCGCTGCTTTCACCGCCACCGTATCAATCGGCTCGATCGGGTCATTGATGGATAGCTTAGCTGACTTCCCCGTTTCGGTTGTAAATTCCAGTTCCAATACTTTTGCCATGTTGCATCTGCCTCCTTTCTATTAAACTATCGGTCATCACTTACTCGTTAATGTCGAAGGTTTCGACCTTCTCGATGTTGTTTAATCCCTTTGATGAAAGACTCGCCACGGATAAAGCCGCGCTGTTCATCTCATCTGCCGTTGCCAGTGCATTGATGTAACTGTACGACTTATACACGATCTTAGGATTCCCCTTCTCATCCAGGCCATCATTGTAAGCCAATCTTATCCTCGTAGATTTCAAATCCGCTGTTGCCATGTGCCTCACCTCCTTTCACCCCTTATATAGGGGATAGGGAGAGTGAAGGACACCCCCGTTTGAAAAAAGAGGGACGGACCTCGACTCCTAGTATCAGCTCCTAGGAATGGAGGTCCGTCCCTCGTTCTTAATATAGTTTTCCTTGCCTGTATAGAACCGTGGATAGTTTCATGACGGAGTGGATGTAGCAGTTTTGGCGAAGTGGGAATGGGTCGCCGAAGAATAGTGGCAGGACGGTGTCCATGGTTGATTTCATTTTGTCGTAGAGGAGGTTGAATACTTCTTCCTCTGTGTAGAACTGTGTTTCCCGTCCTTGCAGCCATTCGAAATAGGAGACGATGACCCCGCCGGCATTGGCCAGGATATCGGGGATGATAATGACGCCTTTATCACTTAAATATTTATCCGCTTCTGTTGTGATTGGCGCATTGGCCCCTTCCACGATGATTCTTGCTTTCACCTTTTCTACATTATCCTTGTGCACCTGATCCTCTAATGCCGCTAACATCAGAACGTCCACATCCAAATACAGAACCTCTTCACGACCACGAACCTCAGCCTTCACGCCGATTTCCTTCAACTGTTCATCCTTCGTGGGAAGATCTCCCTTATTCTTCATCGTAAACTCGACCAAAGCTGGAATATCAAGACCATCCGAGTTAAACAACGTCACATTCCGGTCACTCACCGCCACCACTTTATTCTGTAAATGAGTGGATTGATAGGCTTCAAGTGCCGCAACCGACCCTACATTCCCGAACCCCTGCACTGAAATCGTCAAGGGACGGTCCTCGAAATCGAGAGCCGTTTTCGCAAAGACATTATCCGTCTTCGTTAATAGACTCTTCTGCTCCCTCACAAAATCATGAACGAGATAGCGGAATGTAAAGAAGACACCTTTTCCCGTTGCCTCTCTCCTGCCCAACGAGCCGCCGTTCACAACACTCTTCCCCGTAAAGCTTCCTCTATAAGGCATCCCAGGCCGGATGCTCTTGTACTCCGCCATCATCCAGTCCATTTCACGTTCCCCTGATCCCATATCAGGAGCCGGGATATCTTTATCAGGTCCAAGGACATCGCTGAAATATTGGACATACTTCCTCGCAATCAGATGAAGCTCCTTCTCCGAATACTCACGGGGATTCAGAATGATCCCGCCTTTTCCTCCGCCGAATGGAACATCATGAAGGGCATTCTTCAACGTCATCAAGGAAGCCAGATTCACGACCTCTTCCTCATTCACCGTCTCATGAAAACGGATCCCTCCCTTATAAGGACCCAGGGCATTATTATGCTGAACCCGGAATGCAGGGATCCTGACCACCTTCTCATCCTCCAAAGGAATCCTCAAATACGATTTATGTACGTGGTTCGGTGTCGACAGAATGGACGTCAGCGACGTAAACGCTTTCTTTCTCGTCTCACCTTTCACTTCGGGTAAAAATGATTCGTCCTCTAATAAAGCATCCAATGACTTCTGAACAATATCTCTCGTTTGGCTGATCAAATCGGGTCCCTCCTATTGGTTTGAAGAAAATAATGGTATTTATTATAGTGTTACCCTGTCACCACTGGTTAAAAACGACTATTCTTAAACTCTCATACCGACACCACCCGCCGAGCAGAAAAAAACCACACCTTATCCCAAAAGGTGTGGTTCTAAAAATCACTATTCAATGACTGCTTTTTCTAATGACAAGTTCGGATGAAACCAACACTTTATGAGTGACTTTCTGTTTTTGTTCAAGACGCTTCATCATGAAGTCAACAGCCGTTTCCCCCATGATTTCAGTTTGTACTTTGACAGAGCTAAGTGGTGGATACACATACTTCGCAACACTAATGTCATTGACGCCGATAATATTCACCCGGTCAGGCACGCTGATTCCCTCTTCATGAAGAGCGCGCAAAGCACCGATGGCAAGGGAATCATTGCCGCAGAAGAATGCCGTTGGCAGTTTGTCACCATGCTCTGCGATCGCTTTTTTCATTAAGTCGAAGCCATCGTCCACCGTAAAGGAGCCTATATACATGGCTGATTCTGACAGCATCCCTTTTTCGCCCAGGTAATCCTTGAAGGTAGCTTCCCTCGAATCAGGTATGCGCCTTCCACCGTTTTCTTTAAACGTTTCACGGCCACCTATATAACCAATTTCAGTGTGTCCTTTTTCAACAAAGTGGTTCAACACCTTCTTAGTGGCAATGGAGAAATCAGTGAGGACAGAATCAAAATCCTCACCTTCCGGACTGAAGTCGACGAATACGATGTTCTCCGTTATGCTGTGGAGCTCCTGTACCTGATGGGGACTAAACTTTCCGATCGCCACCACACCATCGAATTCTTCTTTCTTCATTTCCTCGAAATCATTTTGAAAGTACTTCACCAGATTCAGCCCGTATTGCTGACAGCGCTGCTCGGCACCAAGGCGGATCGACATATAATACAGATCGTCCAATTCCTCTTTTTCCGTGTACCAATTAAAAATCGCGATGCTGGATTCCATTGATTTTCGCGGTGCTTTCTTTTTCTTATATTCCAATTCCTCGGCAATTTCAAAGATCTTTTGTTTCGTTTTATCCGGTACAGATAAACTCTTGTCGTAATTCAGTACCCTTGAAACCGTCGAGATTGAAACACCCGCCTTTAACGCAATATCTTTAATCGTTGCCATTTTGAATCTACCCCTGTTCGTTTAATACATGAAAACTATAAGTGGCGGAAGCTTTGTACACTTCCCCTTCTTTGACCATGACCGATGGGAAATGCGGGTGATTTACGGCATCCGGGTATCCTTGTGTTTCAAGGCAAAGACCGAGATGCTCACGACCTCTGACACCGCCCGACAAGAGATCGTCGGTCAGATGATTCCCCGTATAGAGGACGACCGCTTCCTGATCCGTTTCCACCGTCAACGCTCTGCCACTTTCTGCGTGTGAGAGGGCAATTCCCTGCTCCCCTTTATTTAAGATAAAGGCATGGTCATATCCTTCTTTCTGACCTGACTGCATTCCTTCATAAATGGTTTGTCCGTCATGAAAATCAAAGGCTGTCCCCTCTGAAGGAATCAACTTTCCTGTCGGCACTTTCTCCCCGGAAAGTTCAAGGATCCAATCTGCCTTCAATTGCAATCTGTGAGACAATATATCTTCTTTGTAAGCACCACTCAAGTTGAAGTAGCTGTGGCTCGTCATGTTAATGGGAGTGTCGCAATCCGGTTCTGCTCCATACTCAATGAGAAGTTCATTGCTATTCGTCAGGGTATAGGTCACATCCACCTTGACGTTCCCAGGATAACCCTCTTCTCCGGCACGACTAAAATAGGATAGGCGGACACTTACTTCTTCCTTTTTAACCGACACTTCCTCGACCGACCATATCACTCTATTAAATCCTATTTTACCACCATGCAAGTGGTTGCCGCTATCATTAGGGGTCAGCTCAACTTTTTTTCCCTGGGAGGGGTAGTCTGCCTGACCGATTCTGCCGGCAACCCTTCCTATCAGGGCACCATAATAGTGGACGTGCTGGACGTATTGCTCTAACGTGTCAAAACCAAGGACGACATTCTCAAGGACCCCATCCTTGTCCGGGGTGAGGATTTTCGTAATGGCCCCTCCATACGTAATAAACGTCATTTCCATTCCGGAATCATTTTTTAACGTGTACGACTCAACCGCTTTTCCGTCCATTTCGCCAAATGGCTTTTTGATCACATCCATGTTCATTCACAATCCTTTTTCAACTCGGATATTACGCAGTCATAAGGCTGTAAAACCACTTCACCAAACGTTTCTTCATAGCCATTGTGGTTAATGATCATCTGATACGTTTTAGCTTCGACTGTTCTCGTAACCACCTCAACCCCAGGATTTGTTTCCACCGTTTCAATTCTTGAGTCAGTTGTGATTTTTCTTGCAATCACGTTCATGATTTCTTTTTCGATCCCCGCACCGATGTAATACGCTTTCCCCGAGCCGAATGTATTTTCCGTTACACAGGCGTATTCATTATAAAATGAGTCGTCGTAGCGATAAAGGGTATCGGCCGTAATCGGGTTCACCAGATCACGCCAGTATTCAGCTATAGTGGTACGACCTGAATCCGTTGACACGACAGGAACAGCTTGTCCTTCATGAAGAGATTCGGATTCCTCCACTTCAATACCTAACAATGGAGACAACCCTCCCGGAATCATTTTTCCAAATAACAGATTGTTATCTTTATCCTTCACTCCGGCACGGTACGACACGAGGACCGTCCCTCCGTTCTTGGTAAATTCTTCAAGTCTCTCCGTCAATTCGGCATCCATCAGCTGCGGTACCGGTACAAGCACCACCTTGTATTGTGAAAAATCCTGATCGTATTTCAACACATCGATCATCGTGTTTTGTTTATGGAAAGGTTCATACAACCTGAGAACTTCTTCAGTAAAATCAATGCTCGGATTCTGCTGTTGAATTCTCCATGACCACACATTATCGAAGTCGTATAGAAGTGCGACATCTGCTTTCACCGGTGAATCAAAGAGATTCTGATATCCTTTGACTTCATTGAAAAATTGCTTCACTTCATTGAATTTCCGTGTCGTCCGGTTATTGGCATCAAGGATTCCAAGACAATACTGCTCAGCTCCGCGATTCATTCCACGCCAGCGGAAGAACAGCATATTGGAACATCCATGAGCAAAAGCATGCCACGCCCATACCTTCGCCTGGTTCGGTCTCGGTAAGTACCCAATCACATCATGTCCTTGAGCTCCCATTAATTCTTCAACAATCCAGAAATTCTGTTTCTTTAATCCCCGTACAAAATCGAGTGTCATGGAAAGGTGGGCGGGGGAAATCGGTTCCTTCAACCCTCCCCACACGGGATAATTGTCGTAGGAAACAAAATCGAGATCTCTCGAAAATTCATTATGATCAAACCATTTCCCGAAGAAACCGCCTGGAAGGTTCGTTGTCACGGTTTGATGAGCGCCTTTCAATCGTCTGGCAAGCTCCACATGCTTAAGGGCAAAGCCGCTCAAAGAAGCGGAACGAAAACGGGACCAATCGAGCATCATGGTCGGGTTATGAACCGTGATCGTTTGTTTGGGTACGGGAATTTCAGAGAACCCGTTATACGTCTGTCCCCAGAAAATCGTTCCCCAGCGCTCGTTCAATTCATGTACCGACTCATATTTCTCTTGGAGGAAAGCCTGAAAACCGTGTTGGCAGCTCGAGCAGTAACACATATCACTATCTTCATGTCCGAATTCATTGTCGATTTGCCATGACACGATGGCTTCTTCATCACGATAATGATTGATCAGCTTTTCAGCAATTCGCAGGGCGTATGCTTGGTACGTTTCAGAGTTATAGCAATACTGCCTTCTTCCCCCGAACGACTTTTTCACCCCGTTGATATCTTCAATGAAAATATCGGGATGTTTGTCAGCAAGCCATGCAGGAAATGTCGCGGTCGGTGTCCCGAACATCACTTTCATATCGTACGCCTTCACACGCTCGATGACATGATCAAAAAAGGAAAAGTCAAAGCTGCCTTCTTCCTTCTCCATTAAGTGCCAGGCGAACTCGCCGATCCTGACCATATTGACACCCATGTCTTTCATCCGTGAAAGGTCTTCGTCTATTAAATCAATATCCCAATGTTCCGGGTAGTAATCTACGCCTAAATACATATCTATCACCTGTTTTAGTTTAGTATAGAGAAAATAAGAAACCTGGGCTTCATTGGTTTCTTATTTCAGTTGGGGATTTATTTCGTTTAGATGGTAATTATCCATATCATCTGATGATACTTATCCAAGAGCATCTTGCAATTTTCGTCAAACGGCTCAAAAAAGTAGCAAAAGTGGAGCGTATTCTTGATTGCGCCGTTATATCTAAAATATCGCCGTTAAAATCAATATTTCGCCGTTATATTTGAAATTTCGCCGATAAAATCTAATATACGCTGATATATCTGAAATTCCAGATCCTAGATTTGATTTCCGGCCCTAAAAAGTGAGAAAACCGGATCATAAGTCTCCAAATCGAACTCATAAATCACAGAATGTATACTTTTTTTCCTTTTCCACTTAAAAACGACTCTGTTTAGCCCAAGAAAAGTCATTTCCTTCACAAAATAGCCATATGCGTTCTAAACATCGCTAAACTACTACAAAGGTTCTATCAAAATCCAGCCACAAACCTTATAAACGCCTTCTGTCCTTCATCATCCCTCTTAAATACACCAGCATCTTCAAGTACACGAGAGAATTTCTTCCCTAATTCTTCTCTGACGATGCCACCGACATTGTCAATGGTCACTTCGCCTTGGTAACGGTCCTTCAACTGTTCCACCCAAGGCTTATGGTAGTCTGCCACTTCGTGAGTTTCCCCCAGCATGGACTTTTCCACTTCCAGCAGTTCATCTTTCAAGCGGGCCGGCAGAACGGCAAGTCCCATCACTTCGATCAAGCCGATGTTTTCCTTCTTGATATGATGGACATCTTCATGAGGATGGAATATCCCCATTGGATGTTCCTCATTCGTTCGATTGTTCCTAAGAACCAGATCCATCTCATACTTCCCGTTTCTCATGCGGGCGGTGGGTGTAATCGTGTTATGAGGTGTGTCCCCGGTAAAGGCCAGTACCTCAACTTCAGGGTCGCTGTATCCTCTCCACTCTGACAGAATATCCTCTGCTGCATCCAACAGAGATTCCATGTTTTCACTGTTCAAGCGGATCACCGACATCGGCCACTTCACAATCGCCGCTTCCACTTCAGGATGACGGCTCATAGAAAAGGTGTATTCTTTTTCCGCTTTCGCCATGGCAAAGTCATAATGTCCACCCTGATAGTGATCGTGGGAAAGGATAGATCCACCGACAATCGGAAGGTCTGCATTCGATCCGGCAAAATAATGAGGGAACTGATCAACGAAATGAAGCAGTCGCTCGAATCCGGCACGATTGATTTCCATCGGGCGATGGGTTTCCGATAATACAATGCAGTGTTCGTTGTAATAGACATAAGGTGAATACTGTAGCAACCAGCCTTCATCGGCGAGATTCAGGCGGATCATCCGGTGATTGGCACGGGCAGGATGACCGATTCTCCCCTCATATCCTTCATTCTCAATACATAGTAAACACTGTGGATAGATCTGACCCTTTTTCGGCATGGTCTTTTCCAGGGCAATTTGCTTTGGATCTTTTTCCGGCTTGGATAGATTGATCGTAATATCGAGTTCCCCGTATTCAGTATCCACCTTGTAGCTGATGTTTTGACTGATCCGTTTCGTCTGGATGTAATTGCTGTCCTGACTGAGCTGGTAAAAGTAATCAGTTGCCTGTTTGGGATCTTGTTTATAATGGTCGGCAAACATTTGATTGATGACAGATGGACGTGCCACAAAACAGTCCATCACAGTAGCCGTGAACATTTCTTTGTGATCAAACAGATCTTCGATGATTCCATTTTCCACTGCATAAACCGTTAAAGTTTCAAGAAGGTCAGGAATGGAGAAATCGTCGAATGAATCTGTCTTTTCAGTCTTGTACTCTTCCATTTTTAAAAGGGCAAGGATCCGGTTCCTGGCATAGACTTCATCTTCTTTCCCGATCAGTTCCGCCCCTTCCGCCTTTTTCACAATCGCATCAATGGTCAAGAAAATGCTCATCCTAAAGTCACTCTCCCTTTCTATCGTTGTATCCATATGGATGGTTTTCGTGCCATTCCCAAGCATCACCGATCATTTTGGTTATCGAGGTACGGGATGGGTTCCAGCCCAGCATTTCTTTCGCTTTTTCAGAAGAAGCGATCAATTTACTCGGGTCACCGGCTCTTCTTTTGCCGATTTTCTCAGGGATGGGATGCCCGGTCACTTCTCTCGCAGCGTGAATCATTTCTTTTACCGAGAACCCCTGACTGCTTCCCAGGTTGAAAATATTACTTTCCCCGGTACGCTTCAGGTAATCAAGGGCAAGAATGTGGGCTTCGATCAAATCATCGACATGAATGTAATCACGGATGCATGTTCCGTCGGGAGTGTCATAGTCATCTCCAAAGATCGTGATATATTCACGTTGTTCGAGGGCCACCTGAAGAATGATCGGAATCAAATGAGTCTCAGGGGTATGATCCTCTCCGATTTCCCCGCGCGCTCCTGCCACATTGAAATAGCGGAGAGAAACGAACTTGATCCCATATGCCTCATCACACCATCTCATCATTTTTTCCATGGTGAGCTTTGTTTCCCCGTACGCGTTGGTCGGTACGGTCGGCATCTTCTCTGTAATCGGCACCTGCTCAGGCTCCCCGTACGTTGCAGCCGTTGAAGAAAACACAATATGCTTCACACCGAATTCATTCATCAATTCCAGGGTTACCTGGGTACCATACACATTGTTATCAAAGTACTTCAATGGATTCTCCATGGATTCACCCACAAGGGAATTCGCGGCAAAATGAATCACCCCATCAATGCTTTCTCTTTCGAACACAGACCGCAGAAAGTCTTTATCCCTGATATCTCCGTTGTAAAAAACAGCGTCCTCATGAACCGCTCCTCTGTGACCGGTTTCCAAATTATCCACAACAATGGTTCTGTATCCTCGCTCTACAAGCTGAAATACCGCATGAGAACCAACATAACCTGCACCACCCAGCACTAACACATTCATACGATCACCTCTTTGTCTAATTCTGTTGCACCATTTCCAATACTCGCTACATAAAAGGTTGCTTGAAACCCTACGGCATCTTTATATTTTTTTCCTACCCCGTTAATGAAACTCTCCACATAATCCTTTTCCACGATGGCAATTGCGCAGCCGCCGAAACCTGCTCCGGTCATCCTTGCTCCGACTACGCCCTGTTGATTCCATGCTGCCTCTACAAGAGCATCAAGTTCTTTTCCTGTCACTTCATAATCGTCACGGAGCGATACATGGGATTCATTCATCAACTGTCCAAACTCATGAAGCTGTCCGTTTTGTAAAAATTGAAGTGCTTTAAGCGTACGGCGATTTTCGTACACAGCATGCTTGGCTCGTTTTTGTTCGATTTCATTTGGGATCACATGTTTATGGAGCTGGAATTCTTCTTCGGTCAATTCACCCAGGGAACCGATATCCTTCACCGATTGCAGCCTTTTCAGAGCAGATTCGCACTCCGCTCTCCGCTCATTGTATTTGGACCCGGCGAGTTCCCGTCGTTTATTGGAATTCATGATGATAATATTGTGCTGTGCAAGATCAATCGGTGCGTATTGATAGTGGAGAGTGTGAGTATCCAGTAATATGCCGGCTCCTTCTTTCCCCATTCCAATCGCAAATTGATCCATGATACCGCTATTCACGCCGATGAACTCGTTTTCCACCTTTTGACCAGTCTTGACGAGAGCGATCCGATCTACATCCAGTTCGAATAATTCCTGGACCATGACTCCCGTGACGAGTTCAATGGAAGCCGAAGAAGATAATCCCGCTCCGTTCGGAATATTCCCGTAAAAAAGAACGTCCATTCCATTGTTAATGGAATGCTTTGCATCCTTCAAATAACGGATCATTCCTTTCGGGTAATTCGCCCAATCATGCTCTTGAGCATAATCCAGGCTGTCGAGATCAAATTCTATGACTCCTGTATGGTCAAAGTTTAAGGAATAAAGGCGCACCAGGCGGTCTTCTCTTTTTCTGGCCACTGCATATGTGCCGAACGTAATCGCACATGGAAACACATGCCCTCCGTTATAATCCGTGTGTTCCCCGATTAAGTTGATACGTCCGGGAGCAAAGAAGCCACGGTTTGCGTCACTGCCGAAAATATCCTTAAAGCTCCTGAAAAGTTGCTGAACATCCATTCTGATTCCTCCTACTATTTATACCAATCTTTCCGTTAGTTATCGTTCATGTCGCGAGTATTCTGTAGTGAATATCCCAGATGTACTTCTTTAACACAGAAACCGCTTTCAACCTCATGATAAATCAAGCCAGGAAAAAGGTCAATAAAATTTTAGTAAAAGTTTTACTAAGTTACTCTATTGGTTTTCCTTTATTTCAATTAAGGTGTAAAAAAACATCAGACCTCAATCAATCATGGCCTGATGTTAATACAATGTTTTCACTCCACCTCAGATATAATAAAGATCACAGAAGTAAAGTCACCCGACTCTTCGATACCTCCAAGTTGCGTGCCGGAATAGCCGCTATCCAGCTGAATTCCTACATGCATCAGTTCATCTCCGAAATAGGTTCCATCTCGCCCATTAATACGATATTCCTTATCCGGATGGAGCCCCTTCAGTAAAAGCCGTTCATATCCATGATTCGGTTTAGAAAGAACTTGATAATATCCTGCAATCGCCTCTTTTCGATCATTGGACACCGTCATCCAAGAGGTCACGTTTCCATCCCCCTCAAACGGACTGATCAAACGGTAGAAATTCCCGTATTGGAGGGTCTTCCGATGCTTTTTATAAAAATCGATCTGGACTTTTACCTGCTCCGTCTCGTGAACAGTCATTTTCGTCACATCAAGTTCATATCCGAAAACACCAAAGAAAGCAGTATTCCCCCTTGTATCCAGGGATGTGACACGTCTTACCTGATGATTCGGAACCTCCGATACGTGAGCCCCCATTGAGCTTAGCGGATACACCAGTGATGTCCCATATTGGATTTTCAGTCGTTCCACTGCATCCGTATCGTCACTGGTCCAAGCTTGAGGAGCATAGAACAGCATACCCGGATCAAACCTTGCCCCACCACTTGCGCAGGATTCGAATAATATATGAGGAAAAGCGGAAGTCAGCCTATCATACAAATCATACACACCGAGGATATACCGGTGAGGGACTTCCCGCTGACGTCCGGACGGAAGTGCCGCTGAACCAACCTCGGTCATATAACGGTTCATATCCCATTTCACATACGAAATAGGAGCTTTATCCAATACATCCGCCATCATGTCATAAATATGGTCCACCACTTCTTTTCTGGAAAAATCGAGTACATATTGATGACGTCCGTGTGAAGAAGATCTGCCCGGGACATGAATGATCCAGTCTGGATGCTCTTTATAGAGATCACTGACCTTCGACACCATTTCTGGCTCGAACCACAACCCGAACTCCATGCCCAACTGCTTAATTTTCTCCGCAACGGACGGGATACCTTCCGGAAGTTTATCCTCATCGACTACCCAGTCCCCCAGTGAGGTGGTATCGTCATTTCGTTTCCCGAACCAGCCGTCATCCAGGACAAACAACTCCACTCCCATGTCTTTGGCCGTGCGGGCGATCGTTAAAATCTTCTCTTCATCAAAATCAAAATAGGTGGCTTCCCAGTTGTTGATCAGAACTGGACGTGCTTTGTCACGCCACACGCCACGAACAAGCCTGCTTCTGTATAAATCGTGATACTCCCCGCTGAGCCCATTCAACCCGGCATCTGAATAAGCCAGGACCACTTCCGGGGTTTGGAAGCTCTCTCCACTATCCAAAAGCCAGCTGAAATCAAAGGGGTTGATTCCCATAGAAATCCGCGTGACATCATACTGATCCACTTCAACCTGTGCTAAAAAGTTCCCGCTGTACACGAGACTGAAACCATAGACCTCCCCTTGATGCTCTGTCGTTTCAGGGCGTTTAAGGGCCAGGAACGGGTTTTGCTGACTGCTGCTCGTTCCACGAGTACTTGAAATATTTTGAATCCCCTGCTGTAACGATCTCGTTTTCACATGACGTTCCCTTGACCAGCCACCGGATAACTGAACCAGATCAAAAGAAGAATCAGGTAAATCAACCGAACAACTTAATGAACGATCCAGTTGAAGCTTTTGATTCCCGTCATTCACGAATTTCGCTGAACGTACGATCAAGTCACGGTCGTCATAACAGGAATATAAAAGAATAATCCTTGAACCGATCAGCTCATCCCTTAGCGTAATTTCAAGGGTCTCTGCTTCAGAGTCGTTTTCTGAATATGTGGCAGGAAGCCCGTCCAACTCCGGCTTTCCGGGAAGGATCCGATAGCCGTCATAACGAAAATTCGTTATACGGCTCCCATTTTCCTGGAGAATCTGAAAGGCTGGCTCACGGTAATCGGTTGTCCCGTAGCTCGGATATTCCTGACGAAGGAAGTCGAGTGAAAAGGATAAATCCCCTTCATATACACATGAAGAAGTCGCTCGATGCTCCTCTTTGTAAAGGTGGGAAAAATCGTCACGATGACGAACTTTCTTCCCGTAATAGAGATGTCCAAGCTGCCCATTTCTCAGCACATTGAAAATATAGCTGATATTTTTCCCTTGCAGGTGAAATTGTTGGTTGGATTCGTTCACGTAAATGCGTGTATTTTTTTTCAATTGAGGGACCTCCCATTTGGTTGAATATAAAAGAAAACAGCCAGGCAATCACCTGACTGTTTTGTTGTAAACTTCACCCTACGCTCCAATACCTACAGGAGAGAAGACCATATAAATGATAATCATCGCAATCGTACAAGCAATCCCGATCGGGTAGACAATTTTCCATGGTGTCATATCCACCTTATGAGATTCCTGCAACGTATACTCCGTGTCTCTCGGTTTGAACTTCCCGATGACGAGCATCAGTGCGGAACATAAAACGAAAAGAATCCCTAATATGTGCAGGAAGTGAAGACCTGTATCCCAGAATAACTGTGTAATCGCATACAAGGTAATGAACACAAATAGCGAAATTTTCGCTGCAATCGCCGGTACACGTTTCGTCATGTACCCAATAATGATAATCGTAAAGATCGGCACATTGTAGAAACCGTTTACAATCTGAAGATACTGGAAGAAGCCTTGTGGCGCCTTTTCAATGAGCGGTGCCAAAACCATGGCGAAAACCGCCAATAAGACCCCGAAGTACTTCCCGTTTTTAACAAGCTGCTTATCAGAAGCACCGGGTTTCACGTATGGCTTATAAATATTTAACGTAAATAGTGTAACAGAAGAGTTCAGCGCTGAGTTAAATGACGATAAGATCGCCCCGAACAACACAGCTGCGAAGAACCCTACAAGAGGCGTCGGCAAAATCTCATTCACTAATCGTGGATACGCATCCGTCGGCTCAAGATTTTCCCCAAACATGTTAAACGCGATGATCCCAGGCAGAATTAAGAAAAACGGTCCGATCAACTTCAATGCTGCTGCAATCAGAACCCCTTTCTGACCTTCTTTCAGATTCTTCGCGGCAAGTGCTCGCTGCATAATATGCTGAGCTGTTCCCCAATAGAAAAGATTCACCAGAAGCATCCCCGTAAACATCGTACTGAACGGAACGGGATCTTCCGGTTTACCGATTGCATTCAATTTCTCAGGGGTATTTTCCATAATGGTGCCGAACCCTTTAAAGAGGGAACCGTCACCCAGAACAAATAATCCAATAACCGGAATCATCAATCCACCGATCAAAAGCCCGACTCCGTTGATGGTGTCGGAAACGGCAACCGCTTTCAATCCACCGAAAATGGCATACAAGGAGCCAATGATCCCAATCGACCAAACCGTGATCCAAAGTGCCGTTGTACGGTCCACTCCCAGCATTTCAGGAACATTGAAGATTCCACTCAGTGCCACTGCTCCTGAGTAAAGAATTGGCGGCAGTAGGTTGAACACATACCCGAACAAGAAGAGAATCGTAACGATTTGCTTCGTACCAGAGTCAAATCGTTCTTCAAGAAAATCAGGTATCGTCGTGATTCCCCCTTTTAAATAACGGGGAAGTAAATAAAACGCTACAAGAACCAGAGCAATCGCCGATCCCACTTCCCAGCCCATCACCGACATATTATCGGTGTAACCTTGGGCATTCAGGCCGATCAACTGCTCCGTCGATAAATTTGTAAGCATGAGCGATCCCCCGATCACCCAGCCGGTCAAGCTGCGTCCTGCAAGAAAATACCCTTCCTGCGTCCCCAGATCCTCATCCTTTGTTTTCCAATACGAAATCAACGCAACAAGAAGCGTGAAAAACAGGAAGGAAACAATTGTGAATACCATAGTTGAAACTCCTCTCTATCAATCTCTCTTTTTAGCTACTTTATCAAAGCTGAATGAAGACTTTTCTAAATCTTTAAAAACAGTATAACGTGAAAGCGCTATTATAGTAAACATTTTAGTAAATAAAATAATTAAATTTTACTATTATTTTTTACCAAAGATGATCAAAGCTTCGATTTTCGGATAAGAAGATTGCTTAAAAAGCCCACTGTAGTGGAATTTTTTTAAGGTGGTTAGCTTATGGGAGAAATGATGAGAGGATTTAAATTTTCATGAAATATGCTCCAAGTGCAGATGTTATGGATTGGATTTCAGGCAACTGAGGGAGAATTTGTACTTAGAACCCTGTAAAAGAAAGCAAAAAAGACATCCCCTGATCAGGATGCCTCTTCTGACTTTTCATTCATTCTTTAGTCCCTCACCATCCATGATAAACCAACATTCCATTTTTCACCGAGAGTAATTCCCCCGAGTCCCCTTCCTCAACTTTATATGGCTCACCACTCTGAATGACCGTGTCTACAATGGATGCGAATTGATCCCTTGTATATTTTCTTGATCGAAGTGACATCAAATCGATAAAGAGGTCTTTATATTCTATATCAGCTGCAGACACGAGAGAAACGGTCGCTATGATCTTTCTGCCTATAATGACGTGTGACATATCTGAGCTAGGAGTATAGTAGAAGCGTCCTCCGTATTTTTTCGCAATTTCATCATATTCCTTTCCGATTTTATGGATTTCGAAATCACGACTTAGCTTAAACGTATGTCCGTTTGAATCTGTCATGGTAAATTCCATCGGGTATAATTCGTCTTCAGGACTGTCTTGAATTGTATCATCATCTTCTTTCTCAGCTGAAGAGCCATTTCTCGTTCCATCGCTGCTTTCCCGTTCCTTTTCAAGACTCGCTTCTTCTTCCAGACGCTTTTTGTCTTCCACCTCTCCTTTCACCTGATTGAACGTATCTTGTGCCGACTGTATTTCTTCTTTCATATCAGCAGTCGTCTGATTATCCGGCAAAAGGTTAACCTGTTCCATCATTCTCTCTGCTTCTTTTAAGAAATCCTGTTCGTTTAAAGATTGTTCTTCTGCAATATCTTTTAGGTTTTGGATTTCTTCTTGTACTTCTTTATATTGATTGAAAGTTTGATCAATACGATTCACCTGTGTGGAATATTGATTGGTAAAAAACGCTCTAAGTGATGAACTTTCAAGTTTTTGGAATGCCTTTAATTTTTCTGCCAGTTCACTTTTGAGGGAAGCTACCTTTTCTGTCATTTTTTCTTCTAAAGGACTTTTCTCCAGGAGACTGCTCACATCATTAATGTTCTGTTGAAGCCCATTGGCCACGGGAACGATTTGGTTATAATCTTCTATTTCTTTCATCATGGGGATTAATTGTTGACGAAGATCCCTTTCCTTCTCTTCGCTACTTTCTAAAATTTCCTTCTCAGCATTTCGGAGTGAAACTTGAGCCGACTTTAGTTCTGAAGGTTCAATCGTTTTTAGTAATCCGCCTTCTTCCGTTTCTTGCAGGTTCAATTCCATTTCTTCATAAACCGCTTGAATGTTTTTCTCAGCGTCAGCGAATAACTGATTTGCTTTATCTTTGTCTGTTTCGGAAATGATATATACCGTCAAGATTGAAAAAACCAGCAACCCTACAGCTGCAGCGGCAAAGCTTTTAAACCTGCCCTCTTTCCAACCTTTCTTCCGTGAAGACGGAGAAGTTTCATGATGAAGTATGGCTGTATGAATCCGTTCTTTCGACTCGTCATTTAATTGAAGCCGGGGTAGCTTTTTTGATAGATTGTTTTCATTTTGATTCTTCATTTGTATATCCTCCTGTTATGGATTGCAGCTTTTTACACGCACGGTGATAGGTGATCCGTACTTTGTTCTCCGTCCAATTTAGAATAGTGGCCGTTTCTTTTACATCAATGCCATTTATTCCTCTTAATACCAATACATCCCGATAATTAGATTTAAGTTTCTGAATAGTGGTTAGAAGCTCGCGACTTCCTTCATTTAGAAAATAAAGAGATTCTGGTGTTTCTAAAGAAGCGGCTTCATGATCTTTTTGGGAAAAAGAAGTAATGGACCATTTAATCCTCTTCTGCTTTCTAAGTTCATCGAGGGCAAGATTCCTGGCAATGGAATATAACCATGTTTTCGGATTCGCTTTTCCTTCAAACGAATCCACGGAATTCAATGCCCGAATGAATACTTCCTGAACAAGATCTTCCACATCAGTGGAACCCATTCGATATACCAAGAATGTATATATAGGATCACTGTAAAGCCGAAACCAATCTGCGACCAATCTATTGTTGGACATCTCATTCCCCCGCTTTTTTCTTTTTATATATTAGACGATAGTGATTCACCATATATTTCACTTCTTTGAATATTTTTTCATTTTATTTACAAAATGCTCTTGAGGGTTGACAAGCTCGTCATTTATCCATCTCCTCCAAAATAAAGGAAACCTTGACAACCTCCCCCAATATACTATAATTGTATTATTTATATTCCGACTAAACTAATATGAATTATAAGATAAGGGTGATGACATGTTTATACAGATCAACCATCTCAATAAGCAATACCTCGATAAATCAGGAAAACCAACCGATGTACTGAAGGAGATTACTCTCGGGATAGATAAGGGTGAGTTTGTTTCAATCCTGGGACCTTCAGGATGCGGTAAATCCACTCTCCTCTCCATCGTGGCAGGACTGACCTCCTTGACTTCGGGAGAGATTCTTGTAGATGGAAATCCGATCAAAAAACCCGGAAAAGACCGGGGGATGGTTTTCCAGCAAGCGGCACTTTTTCCATGGTTGAATGTGCGTGACAATGTGACGTTCCCTCTGAAAAAAGAGATGTCTAAGAAAGAGGCAAGACAGCAAGCCGCAAAATATTTACATATGGTCCAGCTGGGAAACTATCAGGATCATTACCCTCATGAGCTTTCAGGGGGAATGCAGCAGCGGGTGGCCATTGCACGGGCTCTCTCCATGAACCCGGAAATCCTTCTCATGGATGAACCATTCGGCGCACTGGATGAACAGACCCGCTCCCGCCTTCATCACCAGCTTGAAACGATTTGGATGGAAACGAAGAAAACCGTCCTGTTCGTCACTCACAGTATCTCGGAATCTATTAAGCTTTCAGACCGGATCATCGTTATGGGTACCCGCCCCGGCACGATCTTGGCAGATATCAAAGTGGATCTCCCCCGTCCACGGGATGCCCATAAAGAGGAAATGGTAAAGATCGAAGAACATATCATGAGCTATTTAAAGAAGGAAATCGACAAAGTGATAAGTGAGGAATTGGCCTATGAACACAGCTCTTAAACGTATCATCTTTTTTGCCCTCATTATTGGCCTTTGGGAATCGGGATCACGATTCGGACTATGGACGGAAGTTGTCCTCCCCTCTCCCACTTCCGTTTTCCAGGCCCTATTTACTGGGATTGCCGATCAAACCTTGATCATTGACCTTTTTGCAAGCTTCAAACGCTTATTCATCGGATTGGGGATTTCCCTCGTTATCGGAACCAGCATCGGCGTTCTTCTCGCCAAATCCAAAACGGCCGACGATACACTGGGATCTTTACTACTAGCCTTCCAGAGTGTACCGAGCATTGTGTGGCTGCCACTGGCCATCATGTGGTTCGGCCTTAATGAAAAAGCCGTCATTTTCGTGGTCATCCTTGGAGGTACATTCGTCATGGCACTCAACATTCGAATGGGCATAAAAAACGTCTCTCCCCTTTTTTTGAAAGCAGCTCAAACGATGGGATCGAGAGGTTTGGACTTATTCATTCGAGTCATCTTCCCGGCATCGATCCCTTATGTGGTCACGGGTTCACGCCTTGCATGGGCCTTTGCCTGGAGAGCTTTAATGGCAGGGGAACTATTAAGCACCGGTCCAGGACTCGGCTACACTCTTCGATACGCATCAGACTTTGGTGACATGAGCCTGGTCATTGCCGTCATGATCATCATTGGAGTCATAGGAGCGATTGTGGATCAACTCATTTTCCAGCGCATTGAAAAATCTGTGATCAAGCGTTGGGGATTGGAGTCATAGGCATAGTCGAAAAAATGAGGCAGGTGATGGTGGCCTGCCTCTTTAATAAAAAACAGGAGGTTACAAAATGAAAAAAGCATTTCTACTCATGACGATTTTCTTTACATTCCTAGGTGTTTTGGCAGGATGCGGTACTGAAAAGAGCTCAGGCGGAGACGTAAGTGAAAAGGTCGTCATCGGTTACTTCCCTAATATTAACCACGTTCCCGCTATGGTTGCGAAGGACAAGGGATTTTATGAAGAGCAGTTGGGTGACGGTACAAAGATTGAATACAAAACCTTTCCCGATGGCTCGTCCTTTATGACCGCTTTGAAAACAGGCGAAATTGATGCGGGTCTTGTCGGGCCTGGTCCAGCCATGAACAACTACATGACCGGTGCCGACGTGAAGATCATTGGTGGGGGATCTACTGGTGGAACGGTGGTTCTGGCAAGTAAGGAAAGCGGCGTGAAAACCGTGGACGATTTTGCAGGCAAATCCTTCATCACCCCTGCCGTCGGTTGCACGCATGATGTTCAGGTCGAAACATTCTTGAAAGAACATGGCATTGAATCTCAACGTATCGGTGGGACCATGAAGCACGTAACAGGAAACCCGGCTCAATATGCCAACATGCTGAAATCAGGGAAAGTCGATATTGCCGTAGCGCCGGAACCATGGGCAGCCGTGATTCAACAGGAAACAGGTGCCAACATCATCATCGATCATGACGAAATTTCATTCGGTGAAACACTTCCTGCTTCCGTACTTGTAGCGTCTGGAAAATCCGTGAAAGAAAATCCGGATACGATTCAAAAAATCGTGGACGCTCATAAAGAAGCAACTTCTTTCATCGCTGAAAATCCCGAAGAAGCAAAAGAAATCACGATTAAAGACGTGAAAGACGTAACCGGCCAAGAACTGAGCAAAGAAGTCGTAGATCAGGCATGGGAACGAATCGGTTTCACTTACAAAGTGGACTCCGATGCCGTTCAAGCCTTCGCCGACTCATCCTATGAACTGAAGTTCCTGAAAGAAAAACCGGAATTCACAGATTTAATTGACAAACAATTCATAGACTAACCAGACAAGGTCCGTCCCTCTTTCAATGTGAGGGACGGACCTCTGTTTAGAAGGAGGAAGTGGAGTGGGATTTAAATGTATGATTGCTGCGGTTGCGTTATCTCTTTTCTTCTTGGCTGGCTGCCGGGGGGAGAATGTTGAGGAGTCTTTTCCTATGAAAGTAGAGGTCGGTGATTTGGCTGCCGTGGATCAGAATGGGGAGACTACGTCTTTAGGTGAGCTGAATGAGGGAAAGATTGTGATTGCTGATTTCATCTTTACGAATTGTGATACCGTTTGCCTTCCTATGACGGCGAATATGTCGAAGCTTCAAAAGAAGATAAGGGATGCGGGATTTGATGATGATGTCCAGCTGGTTTCGATTAGTGTGGATCCCGAACATGATACTCCTGAAGTGTTGAAAGAATATAGTGGCCGATATGAAATGGATGATGAGAATTGGAGCTTTTTGACGGGATACTCACGTGACGAGATCGAATCATTCGCCAATGTCTCCTTTAAAACTCCTGCTGCTCAAGTGGAAGGCTCTAATCAATTTGTTCATGGAACTTCTTTTTATTTAGTGAGTGAAAATGGGGTTTTGCTGAAGCAGTATGAAGGGGTGTCCAATCCTCCATATGAAGAGATCATCGAGGATATTGAGAAGTTGAAGTGACCTTTTCGAGTGAAAATCGAGGGGGTTTTTTTATGTGGATTTGCGTATTTAAGCTGGTTTCATATGTTTTTAACCACTAATTCTTTTGAATTAGAAGGTTAATTTCACATATCTCTAATAATAAATCCACTTTCACGGTAGATTAATCCTTATCTGGTTTTTTCAATCCTGATTTCAAGTAATTAATTGGGAATTGGGAAAATTGATCCGATTTTCAAATAATTAATCCTTCTTGTCGAATAATCTTTATTCCTCATGCCCACTCAACCCAATTTCCACCAAAACCCCATGCCATACCACTCATTTAATTTTCACCACTACTCCCAAAGCAGGAAAAACCCCTCCCCCTACCAAATACTAGTCATAAAGGGATTTATAAAAGGAGGGGTTCACCATGCACACAGGGGAGATCATTCGATTTTATAGGGAGAAAGCAGGTCTCACCCAGTCTCAATTGGGGGAAGGTATATGTACAACGACGCATGTCAGTAAGATCGAGAGGGGTAAAACGGCTTATTCAGACGATATCATCTCACTCTTTTCAGAGCGTCTGGGAATCGATATTCATCATGAAATCACCACTTTTCACCAAGTCGAAAAGCAGCTTCAGCTCTGGCATAATAGCATCATCATGAGGAGGATGAATCTCGTGGAACAAATGAAATCCGAACTTGAAAAATCTCCGTTTCTCGAGTCCTCGAAATATGGAGTCTATTATCACTTACTTAGGGCGAGGTACTATCTCCTGCATAATAATGATGACCTCTCTTCAAACATTCTGGATTCCATCCATAGGGGTTCAAGCCCTCTCACAGCCTATGAGACCAATCTGTTCCTTCACGTTCAAGGACTGATCTATATAAGAGACAACACGGATGAAAACCAGCAAAAAGCGTTGCAAGTCTTAAAGAAGATAGATATGGATACATATAAAAATGAAGAATGCTATTATCATATATCGATTGCTTACCACTGTATTGGAAATAAAGTGATGTCCTACTTTTATGCCGGTAAAGCCCTCAGTTTTTTTAAAAAGACGAATAATTACACCGGTGCAATCAAGGCTGAGACCTTAATGCTCCTTCAGTTGAGCAGTGAGATGTATCTTGAATTCGAGGATCTGGTGGAAAGATATAAGAGCCTGATTCAGGACACCGATTCACTTGGGTATTCAGATCAAAAAGGGGCTCTCCTAAATAACTTGGGGTATGAGTATTACAATCGTAAAGAATATGCCCTTGCCAAAAAATGCTTTAAAGAAGCGCTGAATCTGGCGGAAAAAGGGTCAATACCTTATTTGCGGCGATTATGTAATTTTACAGATGCTTGCATTGAAGGAAATCTCGCAAATTCAAAACAGATAAAGAAACATATCCAACACGGCCTATCAGAAAGCAAAAGCGCAAACAGCACCCAATTCACTACCTTATTTGAACTTTTTTCTCTCCGTATGGACAATAAGAGCGATGACTACTTTTCTTATCTCGAAAACAAAGCACTGCCCTATTTTTTTGAAACGAAAAATGTGTTGTTGATTGAAAGGTTCGGGAAGGTGTTATATGAATATTACGTAGGATCCGAGAAGTTTAAAAAGGCGGTTCAATTATCGAATCAATTAATGAAATAATATGTGACCGTCGCGGTGCCAGGCACACCTGTCATAACAAGTGTACCCGGTACAACATGATGGATTTGTACCTGGTACACTAAAAATAAAACCCTGGAATCCCTCCCAGGGTTTTTGATTACTTATTCATGAAGCGTCCCTTCACCTTGCTCCGCGTTGAACGTCCAATTCACTTGCAGGGCATCTCCCTGGAATTCATTTTGGTCTTCTCCGTTATTCACGAATTCGAACAGAACTATGATTTTCTCTTTGCCACCTGCCGGAATACCATCAGGAACGATTTCACTGCCCACGAATGTGTTCATCGCAGTAAGATCAGGTGTTTGATCCTTCAGTTCATATAGAGAAGTCTCCACTATTGGTGAATACGCGCTTCCCTGATTGTACATGATGGTCACCTTTATATGCTTGGCTAAGTCATCTGCGTTTGCAGCTCCATTCAGCATGGCATCGTCAACTGTGTAGCTCGTCCCGAGTAGCACTTTGTAGATATCCAGTGTCCCATTGTTTTCCAATGTGAATTCACGCTGGATTTCATCCCCAGGCTTGATGTTTTCTACATTGACGACGACTTCCGGGTTCACGGCCAGATCCAATGTACCCGCTGCGAATGTATTCTGAGTCTCAACTGTGTCGCTAAAATATGCGTATGTACCTCCACCCATTAATGAAAATCCTAATGCTGCCGTTAATACTCCCTTGCTTACCTTCTTTGCAAAACTCATGTTTTTCTTCCTCCCTTTGCGTTGTCTATTTATTAATCTACTATTTGCTTCACTCAACAAATAATAGGATCAACCAGTGGTCTTCATTTCGACTTCCTTTAATGTCATAAAGATGGATCGAGCCGCTGATAAGACCAGCAGTAACCCCGGAATAAATAGCAAAAGGGCAGATCCGATTTTGGATGAAGCATAGTTTACCATGTAGCCTATGTATGGGATGGTAAACTCCTTGTAGCTCCCTACGATGTTTTGAGATAGCACATAATCCCGATCAGGGGCGTCATTGTTGTCCCCTTTTGTGATATACAGGGTCTGACCGTTACTCTCTTTCATATCAATGATTCTATGTGTAATTAACTTATCCCCGGATTGAAAGGTGATGATCTGATCTTTTTTATAGGCAGCATTGTTCTTGGCTTTCTCAATCACAATGATGGATCCTGTTTGAAAAGTTGGCTCCATGGAACCTGATAGAACGACTTTAAATTGATGATTCAAAATGGTAGGTTCACCACCTGATGCTTTTGATGATAGAACGATGAAAGCAAGTGAACAGAATAGGAAGAATGATAGGCCGATCAATATTTTTCTAAATATTAAGAGTACTAACTTCATAGCGACTCGCCTCCTGGGTGATGATCGTTTTCGATTGTAGCTTCAGTGTTTTCAATAGTTGATTCTATTTCTTCTTCAGTTGTTTCAGTCTTAGATTCGGATTCAGCTTCAATGAGTACCTGCTCAGGCTCTACTTCACCAGTAACCTCCTGATCAACTTCTTCTTCGTATTCAGCAGGCTCCATCTTCTCTTCTTCAACCTGCTTAGAAGGCTCTAGTTGAGACTCTTCTTTCAAACTCTCTATATACGATTCCAGTTGGGACATTCTCTCCGCAGAATCCAATTCCACTACCAGCTTGTCCATCCGACCAAATCCTTGTATGACATAATTGAAAGCTTCCGGGTCCTTGATAGCTTGTTGATTATAACCATCTAACTCCCTATAGAGCCTTTGTAACTCTTGATCAAGAGAGACCAATGTTTCTGTTAAAAGAAGGGCCTCATCCAGGTTCAACTTCTGATATCCCCTATAAAGTTTCTCGATCTCCCTGACATGGTATCTTGCATTCTCCTCTAGCTTCTTAATGGTTGTAGGAAACACGAATGCCACAGAAAACGTCATGGTTTCAGTTGACTCCTGACTCGAAAAGGAAGCTTCCGTTTCTCCCATCAGGTGAACGATTAGCGATAGATTCATAATTAATAGACCTGGAATGACGATCTTACTGAAACGTCCTTTCATTTCCCCGACGCCTCCTTGACTGCTTCATTGGTACTAATCGTATAAGAGCCTGCGAGGATTGTAAATCGGGTCATTTTATTGTCGAACCGGGGTCGTTTTTTCAGTAAGAATGTCAGATTCCATCTAAGAATCCCTCTATATAGCCAATCCCATTAACCCAATTGACCAAGATTTGATTATTCTGAATAATTAGGGGTGTTCTACATTACTTTTTCGGAGAGGTGATTGGTTTGAAACAAAAGAAGATGAAGAAGAGAGCACTGCCAGTGTTGATTGCGACCTCCATTGCATTTGGAAGTCTTGCAGCACCTGGCTACAAGGTGCTTGCGAATGATCAAGTGAAGAGCAGTCCTTCCTACATAGTAGAGGCGTGGGATGCCCCTGAAGGATTATCGAAAGAAGATGTTCTGTATCAATTCCTACAAGCGAAGGTCGTCAATCCACAAGCGAAAACCATCGTATCCCTTGATGCGGTGAAGGATCAATTCAAGATCATCCAACAAGAAGCCGACAAACAAACAGGTTCTTATCATTTTAGAACAGTGCAACAGTTGAACGGGGTCCCTGTATACGGTTCAGAACAAACAATCGCCCTTGATTCAAACAATGATGTGAAAGCGTTCTTCGGGAAAATTACTAAAAATCTATCAAAGTCGGCAGTTCCGACAGAAGCAACCATCTCTAAAGAAGAAGCATTGTCAACAGTGAAGGCAAGCATAGATGGTGAAATCGGCAATGTCGATGCCTATGATGGAATCGAGTCGGAATTGATCATCTATCCCCATAAAGGAAAATATGTTCTATCTTATTTAGTAAAAGCATCGACATCCGTACCGGTTCCCGGCTATTTCCACTACTTTGTGGATGCGACCACCGGCGAAGTCATCAATCACTTCAATAAAATTCAAGAAGCAACAAAAGACTTTAAAGCGAGCCCGACAGCTACAGCAACAAGTTTTGTTAAAGCATCAGCGAAAGCACTTCCTCCTGTCTCAGAACCGGCTCAAGCGAGAGGGATGGACATCTTCGGAAACCTTCATACGTTCAATGCTGTAAAGGATCTGTCGAATGGATCCCATTATCTATTCGACGGAACTCGCGCCAAAGGTGTTCACACATTTAAAGCGAATCAGATGCCACCGACTACATTCATCCTCCTTTCAGCTTTATTTGGCCTGACAGGGTTTGAAGTAACAAGTCCAAGAAACTTCTTCTATGACCCTGCTGCCGTTACTGCCCATGTGAATGCCGGGAAAGTGTACGACTACTATAAGACTAAATTTCAGCGCAATTCCCTGGATAACAATGGGATGAAGCTTGTTTCCACGGTTCACATCGGAGAAAAATGGAACAACGCTGCCTGGAACGGGAAGCAAATGCTGTACGGTGATGGCGACGGTGAAAGCATGATCTCCCTTTCCGGCGGACTGGATGTCATCGGACATGAAATGACTCACGGCGTCATCGATAAAACAGCCGACCTCATATATGAAAATGAATCAGGTGCGATCAACGAATCAATCGCAGATATCCTGGGTGCATTCGTTGAAAACAAAACAGGCGACGACCTGTGGCTGCTCGGAGAAGATATTTGGACGCCGAACACACCAGGTGACGGCCTTCGTGATATGAAGGATCCCGCTTCTGTATACATCGGTGGATATACGGAGTCAGGCTACTACCCTGATCACTATGACGATCGCTATTTAGGGGAACTGGATAAAGGCGGCGTTCATATCAACAGCTCGATCAACAATAAAGCTGCTTTCCTGTTAACCGATGGTGGAACACACCACGGTGTAACTGTGACGGGAGTTGGCAAAGCGAAGGCAGAGAAAATCTACTACCGTGCATTGACTCTTTATTTGACAGCTACTTCAGGATTCAGCGAAATGAGACAAGCGGCTGTACAGGCTGCAAGAGACCTGTATCCTGACCGAAATGGTGAGTCTTCTGCAGAGGTTAAGGCTGTTGAAGCGGCTTATGATGCGGTGGGTGTGGAGTAAGTAAGAATGGAATTTAGAGCTGATCTGGCGGGACTTTGTTCTGCCAGGTCGTTTTTTTGACTCTAATACAAAAACGGTGCCAGGCACAAAAACAGTCTTTTGCGCCTGGCACCGTTAACTGGTATAAGATCATATAACTATATTCGATTCCACAGGTATCCCGATCGTAAACGTCGTCCACTCATCGTTCGACTGACAGCGGATTTCCCCGTCATGCTTTTCAATCAGCTTTTTACAAATATAAAGACCGATTCCCGTTCCGAGGTCTTTTGTCGTGTAAAAAGGTTCGAAAATGGCTTCGATGGTTTCTTCTTTGATTCGCGGGCCATTATTGGAGATTTGAAGTTTGGTCTTCCCAGCCTCTTCTTCGCATGAAACCGTGATTTGACGTTGTCCCTCCACTTCCTGAAGGGCGTCAATGGAGTTCATAATGAGGTTGAGGAAAACCTGTCTAAGCTCATCCCTGTTTCCCAACACCTTAATAGAAGCATCGCACTGAAAGTCGATGGATACATCACCATCCAGAAGGCTTGGATAAAGAAATTCGATGGTCTCTTCCAGATGATTGGTAAGGATGATCTCTTCCCTTGTACTCTCGATCAAATCCTTTCTCGACACATGGAGGAATTGAGAGATTCGGTAATTCAATTGCTCCAGCTCATGCTGCATAATATCGAGGTAAGGTAAGTCAGGGTAACCGTTTTGCAAGAGCTTGGTAAATCCGATGATCGACGTGAGGGGGTTCCTGAATTCATGAACGAAGCTTGAGCTCATCTGGCCCAGGATCGTCAGTCGTTCTTTATGGGTTTGATCGATATACAACTCCTTTTCCTGGAGCTGCTGCTCTTTAATTTCCGTATATTTTCTGACGGCTAAGTAAGAGAATCGATCGAAGAGCGCGTTGATTTCTTCAATGATGGGCTGCAATTCCCGGAGTTCGATTCCGGAATTACTCACCCACTTGATAATGATACTTTTCCCGACATTCACATTATAGACAAATTCACTTATATTCACGTTTGCGTTTACCCGTTCCAGGGCGGTCTTATAGGCAAGATAGGTAATTTCCTCTTCACTGAGGGGCGTTTCGATCGCACGTTTCACTAGTTGAAACATTTTCACCCCATTGTTCAACACTTCTTCTTTGTATAGATCATTATCAGAAATGACGATACTCTTACGCCAATTTTGTAAAAATTCGTCCGAATGATTTTCAAGAAATTCTATTAGCATGGTAGAAGCCCTAGTCATCAAATGGCAGTCCCTTCATTCCGGTTATTGTCGAAATATTCGTTGATATTACTATAACAGAAAAAGAGGGACAGCATGATAGTCTTTTGGTATTTTATGCAGTTGAAGAATTCCGAAAGGGTTGAAAGATAAAATAAGACCAATGACCACTTAAGGAGTGATCATTGGTCTTTCTGATAAAACCTACAAACCACCTAGCTCCTCTACCACTTTTTCAGAAACGGCTCCTTCTCCCCCAAGTACAGTGTAGTACCACGTTCCATTATCTGAAATATATTTTCGTACAGGGTCGGGAACCTTATTTTTTTCTACAAGGATGATAGGTTCGTAGTATTTAGCGGCAAGTACAGATCCTGTCAGTGCATCGGCAAAGTTCTGACCAGTCGCAACCGTGATGATGTCTCCCGGCATTTCCAACTGTGTGGCGATGTTGACCGATGTTTCATAACGATTGGCGCCAGCAATCCGGACAGGATTCGTTTCAGCGAGTTGTTTTTGGACCTTATCGGAAATGGCTGATTTTCCTCCGACAATAATCGTGTCAGTCACAGACTTCAGAGCTTCATTCGTTTCATCCGCTAATTCATCAGTAGGACTTAACAGAATCGGTATTCCATTGGAGGCAGCATAAGGCGCGATGGATAAGGCATCCGGGAAATTGCCACCGTATGCAATGACTGCCTGATTGTAATACCCTAATTCTTTTGCAATGTTTGCCGCAGTCTCATATCTTGTTTCCCCCCCGATTCGACGAACATCCAAACCGGTATTCTTCAAGTCCTTTGCAACTTTGGCTGATATTGCACCCTCTCCACCTAGGATAACAACCTCCTTAGCTCCTAATTCATTTATACGTTCTTTCACCTTGCCATTTAAACTCTCCTTTGGATTCAATAGGATCGGAGCATCTTTTTGATAAGCGAAAGGGGCACCAGCCAAAGCGTCAGGGAATGTGGTGTCTCTAGCTAACACAACCGTCTCGGCCCCGTCAGGCCAACCAACCTTTGAGATTTCAATGGCGGTTTCGTGCCGGTCTTTTCCAGAAATCCGATACACATTATCCACGGTTTCCTCCCCAGTGAATGCGGTTAGCCCATACACTCCGTCCCCGCCGAACATATTCAGATCAGTGGCTGCAAGATAATAGGATCCCGGGGGGAGAGAGTAGTAAATCAGGAGTTTATCACTTCCATCTTCCAGCATTTCATCTGGATAAATCGGGTCTCCTTCAGGGGTAAAAAGTAGATACCCAAGATTATTGAGAGTCGTCCATGTCGTTCCGTAAATATACGTATCTTTCGTTTCATCGATATCTAATCTGTAAAAATCTAAATCTTCAGCCCACCAAAAGGTGCCAAGTACGATGTCGTCTAGGCGGATATAATCAGCCTGGTAAGGGTAGTCATTGGGTTCTTGTTCATACACCTCACCCATTAATTTCATTTCATCTGAGTCCTTTAATCCTTTCATCTTTTCTTTCAGTCTAGTGAAGGTTGAGTCATCAAGTGTCGTTGAAGATTGTTCCTTTGAGAGAGAGTGAATTTCTTCCTTAATGGTCGGGTAATCAAACGGTCCCGCAGCAAGCGAAGGTGAAACACTAAAACAGAAGATCAATAGAAATACAAATAAACTGGTACTGATTTTCTTCATGATTCCATCCCCTTCAAATTAAAATTATATGTAGTGCCAAACAAGATGTTGGTTTACAAACTTATATTATTTGGGAAAGGTGAATTCTAGACGTGAAAATTTGGTTCTATTAACTTCTTAAAATGGTTTATTGGAGAATGGGATATTTAAAATACGAGATTTGGTATAAATAGTGAGGTTAGTGAATGAAAAACAGTTAGGTAAGGTTGACTGTATAATGTACGGTTGGAAATATCTCAAGTATCAACTAATCTAAAGAGTAATAGCACGTTGCATATGTTTTACTAAAGAAACCTGAATAACATACTAGGTCTCTAGAAAATACGCTTTCTTGGTTTTTTAAAAAATTTCAAAAATATCCGATTTTCTTCAGTTCTAAAAATTTTTACCCCTACTAATTTTAATGGTGTCCAAATTTCTTTCATATAATATCCAGACATAATCATTCCCCCTACCTTATTTTTTGTTAACAGATATTTCCTATATTTCTATTATAGAATTAATTTCAGAATAGTCTATTAATTAAGAAGGAATACTTATCGACAACTTTTTCATATAGGACAGAGCCATATTCATTATTAAAATGGCCTTTATTTCTGAAGAAGGATTAGCAGGCCTGGAAAACCAGCTATAACAACAACCAGAAAAAAAATCTCCTACTATTTTGAAGAATAGTTCTTATTGAAAACTATATAGTAAAAAAATCCGAACTAATGCGAAACTCTATTTAGAATTTCACTTCATAGTTCGGATTTTTCTTTAACTAAGAATCTATGTCCAGCCTTTTTTCAGTTGACATTTTACATTAATGTTATTCATCCCCTTTTTGTGAATCACCGGACAAAATCAAACCGCTCTTCAAAGTCAAACGGGATCTGGAATTGATCACGCACCCCCGTTAAATACGCCACATCAAAATACGATTTCTGCGGCCTCGGCAGTTTATCCACCCATGGGGAATAGGTCTTAAACGAAATCATCTCATCTTCTTCATCAAATTCTGCAAACCTCATCCAGCCATTTCCCCCGTGATAGCTTGACTGGTAGTCGACAAGTATTTGTAAAACGGGATGTCCTGCTGCATTTTCTTTCATTCTGTGAGTGGAGCCGTGATGATGGCCATTGACCGTCATAAATACCTGGTTAAATGGATGGACCAGTTCATTCCAGGCCAATGTCCCCCTTTCTGTCTCTATGGGAGTGACTCCCTCTATGTTGAGGATTTGATGAGAAATAAGGATAGTCGGTGTTTTGGGATGTGCCTTTAGAACTTTTTTTGCCCAAGGAATATCCTCCTTCATATGTTCCATGTCGAGGGAAAGAAATAAATAATGATAACTTCCCGCTTTAATGATGGAATACGAACTATATCCAGTAGGGGAAGAATCTTTATAATACGATTTGTCCGTAAAACGCCCTGATCCATAATATTTAAGATACGGATCTCCTTTACCGTAGTCATGATTTCCGGCAGTCGTCACATACGGTGCCTTTCTCTGGTCGAGGATTCCGACGCTTGTAGAAGAGTGGACCCATTCCTCCAACGAGTCGCTTTGATCGACCATGTCTCCTAAGAAAGCAGTCATAGCGATGTTCAACCTATCATATCTCTTTGAAATCCATCTCATTTGTTCCTTGAAAATCTCTGGCTTATATCGCACCGTTTTTTGTGGATCCGGGACAAAAACAAAGGAATAATTTTTCTTTTTCGTTCGTAATGATTGATAGTGATTGGATCCATTTTTGACGTGGGCTCCGGGGCTATGTTGGATCAGCCAGTCTTCTTTTGGAAGAGATCGATTGGCGATGCGGATTTCCTGTAAATTTCCAGCAAACAAAGCTTCTGCTTTTTCTGATGCCCCGATCGTCCATCCCTTTCCTTTTGCTGTATCAATCCCGATCATTTCGGCAGTGGAGTGCCTGAAGTCGGCTTCTCCATTTATATAGATGCTGGTATCCTTCCCGTCATTGACGATCGCTACATGATACCAATCTTCTTCACTATCAAGGGAAAGGGACCACTCTGTTTCGGGGCGTTGAAGATTCAAGGGATGACTAGTCCAGTGAATTTGTTTATAGTCGGATACTGATAAGTTGGAGCGCTCCCCACCCCTTGACATGATGCCCATCCCACCGTGGTCTTTCGGAGAGAACTGTTTCGGGAGCTTGAATAAAACCTCGATGGTATATCCGTTTTTAAAGCGATCGTGATTCAAAGGGGCATCCTTGCCCGTTTGAAAATATTGACCTCCAGCATCACTTTTTTTGTGATTAAACTGTAAGGTCTGAACCTCATCCTTTTGTTCGTAATCTTCCTCCGACCAGCGGATGAAAGGAAGTTTCTGATTGGAGTCTTCCAGGTTGATTAACCGGAGATGATTGCTGTTCCCGCTTACGTCTTTCATCACCAGATCCTTCCCGGTGATGGTTCCGGATTGAATATAATCCTTCGAGAAGATCCAATGGGCGGCGATGCCTGTAGATGGACCTTTTTCTTCCATATCCCGTCCTGAAATAACAGGAGGGAACAACACCCAAAGGAGAACCATCAAACCCGCCAGTCCCGTTATGAATAGCATGTGTTTTCTGTCTAACCTCAATGTCGTCCCTCCTTTGATTAACCAAAGCGTTTTCTAATTAGTATGGACCGTGTCGAATAGAAGATGTATCGTTTTGAAACAAAAAAATCTCCTAATGAACAAATCATTAGAAGATTTTCATACAAGTATTTCACGTAATGAGGTCCGTCCCTCTTATCAACCGGATCTTTTGACCGGGCTCCAGTAATTCCAATAGATCAAGGTCTTCCTCGCGAATTCTACCTACTACGTTCACGGCAGGGTTTTTCTCCAGATCATTTCGGACGATTTGCATTTCCCCTTTGTAGCGTCCATACAAATTATTGTCCTGCGTGATGGTGCCACGTGGTCTTTCTACGGTATTTATAGGTGGAACATCTTGACTCGTCCTTGTATCCAGTAATCGATACACATCTCTTCCTGGATCAGGTCTGAGTTGATATTCTCCCTCCATTTCATCGAGGCCGTCATACGAAAGCTCCATAACATTTTCTTGATCATGATCCACTAGCTTACGAAGGAATTCCTGTGACCATTCGGGATCGCCTATAAATACACCTTGGACACCCAAATGCCTCAATTGTATGGCACTCGTATAAGGGTTTTGATCACGGTGATCCTCCAAAGTTGGGAGACCCTTGTATAACGGTCCTCTTTTTCCCTCGTCCCCCGGGATAAAGGCATAAACCGGAATGTCTAAAGCTCCAAACAGTCTTTGCTGCCTCATAAAGTAATCCTGATCCAATCCGGTCTCAGGCTTGGGGTAGAAGTTATGCCAAGCAATCATGTTTCCTGTTTCCAGTCCACTCGAGGTCCACTCTAGAAGCTCACTCTCCCCAACCGTACTGGCATTGATGGCTATCTGAAAATGGCGTGATAACTCCACCAGCTCTTCTGTAGTAAATCCATCATCCAGTCGAAGAGCCGTCACACCCAATTCCTTTAACTCTTCGAAACGGTTCAATCCTAAAAGAGCGGTCGTCTTCTTCGATACATCGGCAAACACTTCGAACCCTTCCCTTTTAAAAATGGATAACAGGTGACTGACATGCTCCCTGCTATACGCCGACTCTTCCGGAATGTGAAGGGAGGTAAACGCCAGCTTGATACCTGATGAAGAAGCGGTAAGAATTCTCTCTTCAGCTCCTTCGTCAGATAGATAAACAGAGATTCCAATCATTCGAACTCACTCGCCATTTCGTCTTTAAAGCCAACCAGATACGTGATAGCAAACCCGGCTACATAGGCAATTAAAAGTCCGATAGTATAGTAAAGAATTTCTCCTGCATTCACAAGGAAAATCAGCGGCAATCCTGATACCCCGATCGCAAACGTCGCGACATCAAAGTACGCTTGGAAAGCTCCACCGAATCCAGCACCTAAACAAGCCGTCAGGAATGGTCTGCCGAGTGGTAACGTCACACCGAAGATAAGCGGCTCACCAATTCCAAGCATCCCTGCAGGAAGAGCTCCGCCGATCGCTCTCTTCAACTTCTTCTTCTTTGTTTTCATAAAGATGGCAAATGCTGCTCCGACCTGTCCTGCTCCACCCATTGCAAGGATCGGAAGAAGCGGGTCGTCCCCGATGGTGTTGATCAGCTCCAAGTGAACCGGTGTCAATCCTTGATGCAACCCGGTTACCACAAGCGGAAGGAAGGTGGCACCAAGTACAAACCCAGCTACTAATCCACCCATTTCAATCAGTGAAAGGAGTCCGTTCGTGATCAAATCTGAAATAAATCCACCTACCGGCATGAATACCGTGTATGTTAATAATCCCGTTACAAGTAACGCAATGGTCGGTGTCACAATAATGTCCACTGCCTGCGGAATAACTTTGCGTACATTTTTCTCAACAAACGCCATGAAAATTGCCGCAATCAATACCCCGATCAGTCCGCCCCGTCCTGGAAGCAGATTTTCACCAAATAACGTCACATCACCAATGGCCGGGTTGATGATTAAAATACCGGCCAACCCGCCTAGGGCCGCTGAGCCGCCAAATTCTTTCGCCGCATTCATTCCGACAAGGATACCAAGATAGCCGAATAATCCACTTCCGATGATTGACAGCATCATCACAAGCTGTGATTCTCCATTTAACCATTGGGCTTGAACGAAGAACTTCGTAAATCCTGTGATTAACCCTGACGCAATCAACGCAGGAATCAGTGGAATGAAGATATTTGCCACTCGTCTTAGGAGTAATTTAAATGGAGTGCTGTTCTTTTTCTTCAAATCAGCTTTTTGCTCCGCAGCACGAGCTTTCAGATCAACATCACCTGAGCCTGCTGAAACCAGCTTCCCGAACTCTTCTGTCACTTTATTGACTTTGCCAGGCCCTAAAATGACCTGATACGTTTCGTCTTCTACAAATCCCAGTACTCCCTCGATCTTCTTGATGCTCGCCTTTTGGACCAGATCTTCGTTATATACTTTCACTCTCAGTCTGGTCATACAATTTTCATAGCTTGCTATATTATCGGCCCCGCCAAACTGCTCTAAAATAACTCCAGCCAATTCTTTATTCGTCATTATTCACCTTCCCCTTTCAAGTTTTCTTTATATTCCTTTTCCCCTTCTATTTCTATGAAGAGTCCTGGACAGGTACCCCCATACAAATAGCCTATTTTTCAATGGCTAACCGAACATAACCATTGGCGTCTTCTAATCGGCTTTTCGCTTCTTCATAGCCACAGCCAAGTGAAATCATCACAATGGAAGGTTTCACTTCGTTGTTTGCTTTCTTTAAGGTTTCTGCTGCCGCTTCTCTATCCGCACCTGTGATACTCTCGATGATTCCGATCGCCCGCTGTTCAAGCTTGTAATTACTGATATTCACATCGACCATCAGATTCCCATATGCTTTACCCAGCTTGATCATGGCTGCTGTCGAAATCATATTAAGGACCATTTTCTGTGCAGTTCCGGCTTTTAATCGGGTGGAACCGGTCAATGCTTCCGGTCCGGCGTCTACTTCAATCGCATGCTTTGCTTCAGCAGAAATCTTTGAGCCCGTATTACAAGACAGAGCAACCGTTGTCGCACCGAGTCCCCTTGCATACCTTAGACCACCGATGACATACGGGGTACGTCCGCTCGCTGCAATCCCGACGACCGTGTCCGCCTCTGTCAGCCCGATTTCTTTCAGGTCTGATACGCCTAACCCCTCATCGTCCTCTGCTCCCTCAACCGCTTTGACGAATGCTTTCTCCCCGCCGGCAATCAATCCAACCACGACATCACTGCTCACACTGAAGGTCGGAGGACATTCCACCGCGTCCAGCACTCCCAGTCTGCCGCTCGTGCCTGCACCGATATAGATCAATCTCCCACCTCGAGAGATGGATTTCACAACATCATCTACTACTTTTTCAACTTGGGGAATCACCTCTTGAACAACCGAAGCGACCTTTTGATCTTCTTCATTCATCATGCGAAGAATTTCACCTGTACTCGCTGTATCGATTCCAAGCGTATTCTGATTAACCTTCTCTGTTGATAATTCAAAAAATTGATCTTTCATAAGTCATTCCTCCCAGAAATCTGTATGCGTTTTCATTAATTCTATTATAATCACGTTTGAAATTAAATTTCAATTGTATTTTTGATTGTATGAAATTTTATTTTAGAATAGACCAATAATGTTTTTGGTAAAAGAGGAGAAGTTTTCAAGAAAGGGGCAATGGTAAAAGAAATGACAAATAGGAGTTGGTATATTCACCCTACTCCTGTTTTTCATTATTTAATGATTTCATTTTTTATACTCAGAGGTCCGTCCCTCAAAAATCGATCTGTGAATCATTTGGTATGTCTGAGGAATCAAGAATACCTGGGTGAAATCCTGGAAGATATAGTTCGCTTTCGGTCCTTCTTAAAGCTCTGCGGGATGGGAAGCTGGCGAAGTGATTCATGGTGGCCGCCGCCCGTTCCCGTTGTTTGGTGATCACTTTTTCGGAACAGTTGATTTCCAATTGCTCGCCATTCGTAAACTGGATGTATGTTTTTCCTTCTGAAGTGGAAGTCGACTCTATATGCTGGCAGAATAACCAGATGCAATCATAGTCGGTTGGAGCCATCGTGGGTATCGCATAGATGAATTCTTGCGGGCAGATCATAAGAGGTGTCTTTCGTAAATACTTGGTAGCATGACGGACGGCTTTGATTCTGCCGTCATATGTAGACCGGTAAGCCATACAGGATTCGTCCAAAATCTCCATTACTGATTTTTTGCTGAACGTCTTTCTCCCCGAGTAGTCATAAATAATGGACCGATGAATCCCATCATAAGCAGGACAAATCGCCACAGTCCTTCGAGTAACAAGCACTTCTAAACCTTTCAATCAAAACACCTTCCTTTTCCTTATTAATAAAGCCTCTTTTATCAGAATCTTCTTATATATGAGACTTTATTACTATTATATACTAATGTCAGTTAATTTCCATTTATATTTGTATATTTTTTGAGAAAAATCTCATAATTTGAGGAAATGGATTATTTCCTGGGAGATAGTGTCGAAACCCATTGCAAAAATTATTAAATACTTGAGGGCTATAATCGTTCATTTCCCATTGTTTTGTCATTAACTCTCAACACACCTCCAAAAACAAAAATCCAAAATTCACAATAAGTGAATTTTGGATTACAGCATCAGCCATGAGCTTTACACATTCCCATATTACTCTCTTTGTGCTCTTTAAACCGCATAACTTCCTTGATCACTTCCTCCACAAAAATAGGAGTCTTTACAAACGCGCTTTCCACATGCAAACGCTCTGTACGTTTGTGGGCGTCTTTTCCAAATGGACCTACGTTGAGAACAGGTCCCTCTAACTTATTCATCTCTTTAAAGGGAATGCTATAAGTGGTGTTCCAAACTGGGGTATTCTCTTCAAATACAGCCCAGCCTTTATTATTGTCCTGATAGTTCACATAGCTGAGGTCCGATATTCCATTAAAATAATGTGCTTGTTCGACAGGCAGATTAAATTGCTCCTTAGCTGTTTGGGATACTTTGTCTATACATTTTAATACCAAAGGGTGCTCGGATGTATTGACGGCAGGATAATAAGGTGGCGTAAACATCAGTACAATGGCAGGTGTGAGCTCCTGACAATTGATGAGCAGAGTATCGGCGATTCGAAAGGATTTCTCACGATCGTCCCCTTGGTTTATCCCTATATCATGTTTCAGTGCCTCGATATATTCTTCCCCCAACTTCTTTTCTGCATATTCAACCAGCTCGGAATAACGAAGGACTGAAACCTTTCCTACAGATGGAATCCCCTCCCGTTCGCATAATTGACGATACCATTCATTGCATTCCTCCGCTGCCGCCATTGCAACCTGCTCAAATAAGTTCATGATATCTGCGGCTGTTCGTTTCATTGTAAAGACATTATATAGAGCGACAGTTCCATATGGAGTTTGTGCAGAATAATTAAGCCTTAAATCTTCTTGCTGAAGTGTAATGGGAAGAGGAGCATTCTCTCCGTACTCTGTTTCTCTGAATAGAGGATTCCATTCCATTTTCCGAGTTAGAAATGATGCAATAAAAGATGAAGTCATCCCACTTAAAGGTTCACCAACATGAGTCTCTCTTCCATAAAAAAGTGCGGATGGCATAATTTTACCGATTGAGCCTGAATACACGTGATATGCCGTATCAGTAGGTTTCTGGGAAAATACCGGTTCACCATTTAGAAACAGGGTATAGTCAAGGTCATATTCTTCTTTCAATTCATTTAATACAGCGACCGCTGAGCGCATACCGGATGAATTGACCTCTTCATCCGGTACTGTTAATAAGACAAGATTGATCGGCCACTCTTCATCGGCTGCCTTTTCAATGATCGCCATATGAATGGCCAATCCCGCTTTCATATCCATGATTCCACGTCCCCAAAGGTAGTCCCCGGAACGTAAATCATTTTGGGCTTCGGGATGCAGTTCATCAATATACTGTTTCAGTTCGCTGGTTAAACTCTCCGGGTTGAAAGCGAGTGCTTCCAGCTCTCCATATTCTTCTGTACTAACGGTATCGAAGTGACTGATTAACACAATCGTTTTATCCGCTTTTTCATGCTTGTATAATGCAGTTAAAAACTGACGGCCAAAATCGGCGGCTCCCAGCTTAAGCAACTCAGGATTAGCATGGAAATAAGGGATGTTTTTCATTTTTTCAAATAACCTTACGGGGAAATCCAACTCTCCCTCTGTTAACGTTCGACTGTCCCAGCTCACCAGTTCACACAACAATGCCCGTAAAGATTCAGGCGTCCCCCACTGTCTCATGATATAACCTCCTTTATATGCTGCTGATTCAGCCAGTGCTCTAAACGAATCAGTCCTTTTTCCAATACATCCATGCTGTAGGCGAAAGAAATGCGAATGTACCCTTCTCCATATTGCGTGAAGGTGCTGCCTGGTACGACGGCTACCCCGCCTTCCGTCAATAGGCGAGTAGCAAATTCCAGGGAAGAAAGATTGTACTGTTTAATGGAGGGGAAAATATAGAAGGCACCCTTGGGAAGTATCACATCTAATCCCATTTCCACCAAACGTTTGTAGACAAAATCCCGTCGCTTTTTATAGGCTAAATTCATTTCAGCTGGGACATGGCGATTATTCGATAATGCTTCGATGGCAGCAAATTGGCCTGGCACCGATGCACAAACGACATTGTAGATATGAACCTTCACAACATGCTCCATAACAGTTTTTGGTCCCAGCACAAATCCAATCCGCCAGCCTGTCATCGAATGAGATTTCGACAACCCATGGATAAGAAATAATCGATCTTTCAAGTTTGTATAAGATGCGAAGGAGTGATGCTCTCCTTCAAAAGCATTCTCGCTATAGATTTCATCCGAAATTATGAAAAGATCATGCTTCTCAATCACTTTTACCAGTTCATCCATTTCTTCCTTACCCAATGTGACCCCGGTCGGATTGGATGGATAATTAAACAAGATGGCTTTCGTCTTATCCGTGATTAATTTTTCCAATCTTGCTGGAGATGGCCTGAATTGAGTAACTGATGTATCTAAATAAACGGCTTTTGCTCCACACATGGTGATAATGGGTTCGTAACCAGAGTAGAGAGGTGCAGGTAAGATAACCTCGTCCCCTTCCTCCAGTATCGTTCTGAAAACGGAATCGATCGCTTCACTTGCCCCGTTAGTTACAACCACTTCCGTTTCCGGATCATAGTCCAACCCATACTGATCCGCGAAGAAGTCCCTGATGGCTGTTCGCAATTCAAGTAAGCCGGCATTATGGGAATAACCGGTTTGATCCGAAAGAATGGCCCTGATTCCTGCATTTTTTACCGCTTCTGGCGTAGGAAAATCAGGTTGTCCAACAGTAAGGTTGATAGCGTCAGGGTAAAATACCAACTGATTAGAAAACTGGCGAATTCCTGGTATAACCAACCTTTCAGCTCGCGCGTTTATAGTGATTGACATATGCTTCTACACCTTTCTCTTTTCCACACTACTCCGTAAATCCTGGTAACCAGAGAGATAACGGCGGGAAAAATGTAATAACGAGTAAACAAATGAACATGGAAACAAGAAATGGCACTATCGCCCAAGCAATTTTTTCAAATCGCACCCCTCCTACACTTGAAGCTACAAACAAATTCACACCTAGTGGCGGCGTGATAAACCCAATTGCTAGATTCGCTACCAAGATGACTCCAAAGTGTACAGGATCGACTCCTACTGCTGTAACGATGGGCAATAGTATTGGCGTAAGGACTACTAAAGCAGAAATCGTATCAATGAACATGCCGACAATTAAGAGAAGGATATTGATTGCAATGAGTATGATGAGTGGGTTCGTCGAAAGATCCGTTAAGAATACAGAAATATCATTTGGAATTTGTTCTAATGTCATAAAGTATGCAAAGGAAACTGATAAACCAATAATGATCATAGTGGTAGCATTAATCACGACTGCCTCACGGAAACTCTCGAACACTGACTTCCACGTTAATTCTTTATAGACAAATAAACCAACGATTAATGAGTACACGACAGCTACCACGGCAGCTTCAGTCGGAGAGAATACCCCTCCATATATCCCCCCTAAGATGATGACAGGAATGAGCAGTGCCCATTTCGCATCATTGGTTGCTTTCACAACATCTTTAAATTGGAAGGATATATGTTCTTCAGAAGCATATCCCCTTTTCTTTGCAATCACATACGCAGTAAACATTAGTCCAATACCTATAAGAAATCCAGGAAGGATTCCAGCTAAGAACATACTTCCAACAGATACTCCGCCGATGACACCGTACAATACAAAAGGAATACTTGGAGGGATGATGACCCCTATTGATCCTGCAGCAGCTGCCACGGCTGAGGCAAATCCCCCTCCGTAATTACGTGCTCTCATAGCTGGAATCATGAATCCCCCTATGGCAGCAACAGTAGCTGGTCCAGATCCTGAAATGGCTGCGAAGAACATACAGGCTACGATGGTGACCATGGAGAGCCCTCCAACCATCCACCCAACCATGGCAGTAGCAAGGTTTAAAAGCCGTTGTGAAACTCCTCCTTTTCCCATTAGAATGCCTGCAAGCATAAAGAACGGAATCGCCAATAAAGGAAAGGAATCCAGGGACGTAAATGCTTTCTGAGTAATGATGGCAAGGGGTAATGTAGACCCGAAGTAAATGGCTACAAGAGCCGAAACCCCAAGTGAGATGGCAATCGGAACACCAATGAGTAAACAAAGAGCAAGGGACCCAAAGAGTAAAGCAATGGTCATACTTGTACCTCCTCAGAAGGTACGTCATCATTCGTGCGCCAAATCATGATGAATTGTTGAATAAGACGCAGAGCCATTCCTGCCCCGCCTATAGGAATCGCCAGGAAGGGCAGCCACATCGGGATTTGCATGGCCGGGGTAATTTGTCCATTTTGAAAACTGGCAAGTACGAGTTGCGTTCCAAAGAAAGCAAGGAATACGGCTAGTCCAAACCAAATGATCAACGCGAATGTTTCAAGTATTTTTCTTGATGTTCCTCTAAATAAATCAATAAATGCCTCGATTCGGATATGCTGTCTTTTTTTCACTGCATAGCTGGCACCTATCCATACTTGGAGAATATGAATATATCGAGCCATTTCTTCAGTCCAGCTTGGAGCTGAAGAAAATACGTACCGTCCGACTACTTGAGCAAAAATAAGGGCGACCATAATGGCTAAAGTGAGGACTAGAATCATTTCTTCGATGTACTCAAATTTCTTTTTCATGTGTGCTGCTCCTTTCAAAAAACGAAGAATCAAGGAGGTAAACCTTGATTCTTATTTTCGTTATTGGTTGTTTGCCTCTAACGCTTTGTCGACTAAATCCTCACCGATTTTCGGTACATATTGGTCATAAACAGACGATGCCGCTTCACGGAAAGCATCTCTTTGTTCATCCGTTAAGTCATTCACCTGCATACCGTTTTCCTTCAGCTTATTTAAGAATTCCACATCTTGTTTCTGAGCTAACCCACGTTGTTCATCGCGGTATTCTTCAGATGCTTCTGTTATTAATTTTTGCAAATCTTCAGGTAATTCATTGTAGAAATCATTATTCATTAACAAAGCAGTTGCCGCATAAACATGTCCCGTCAGAGATAGATAGTCCTGAACTTCATAAAACTTATTCGTGTAATAAAGTGAAACCGGGCATTCCATGGCATCATATGTCCCCTGTTGCAGTGCAGTATATAATTCACCAAATGCGAACGGTGATGCGTTAGCTCCGAATGCTTTAAACGTATCTGTGTGAAGAGGATTTTCCAGAGTCCTGAACTTCAATCCTTTCAGTTGGTCGGGATTCTCAATCGGCCCATTATTGTTTGACATGTGTCGGAAACCATTTTCCCCAAACACCAAGCCTTTAAGGTCATTTTTTTCTAAATCGGCCATCAGTTCTTGACCAAGTTCACCATCAAGGGCTCTATAGGCTGCTTCATTACTGTTGAAGAGGAAAGGTAAATCGAACACTAAGAACTTTTCATTAAATGAGGCAAGGGGGGCAACGGCGGGAATCGTCATTTCTATGTTCCCTAATTGAACTGCTTCAATTGCTTCGCGATCTGATCCATAAAGCTGACCATTAGGGTAAAGCTCTACTTTAATTCGACCGTCCGATTCTTTTTCCAGTTTTTCTTTAAATGTTTCCGCTGCAACATGTGAAGATTGTTCCTCTGGTACTAAGTGAGCAATCCGAATTGTGTACGTGTCTTCATTACCTTCACTGGAAGAACCACTGGGACGTCCGCATGCTGATATAAACAGAATGGCAATCAATAATAATGGAATGAATTTTTTCAATTTGCTTCCTCCTCTTGATAATATCCTTGAATTCTGCGTTCAATGTTTTTCATATGTGCCGACATCTCTTTTTTGGCTGTTTCGACATGTTTTGATTGAAGTGCTGTGAAGATGCGATTATGTTCTTCATAAGCCTCTTTGGCACTTAACCGGAGAGTGTTTGAAAGAACAAGAAATGCACGGTTCACTCCGGTATTAGAAGTATGTATCATATCTCTAAGCTTCGGGTTTGGATTTTCTTTTGCTAACAGTAGGTGAAATTCACGATCAAGCTCAATGAACTCCTCATAACAATCTTCTTTAATCGCCTGCCATTGAGATTCCAAGTTTTCCTTTAATTCTTCCAGTAATCGATCTTGAAATGTATCTGCAATGATCTCAAGATTATATACTTCTAATAATTCGCGAATTTCAAGGAACTGCAAGGCGTCTTCTTCGGTAAATGAAGCGACCGTTGCCATCTTAGCATCTGAAATCATAATGAGTCCTTCAGCTGCAAGTCTCTTCAACGCTTCACGAATCGGGGTTCGACTGATTCCTAATTCCTCAGCAAGCTTTTTCTCTGGTAATTCTTCATCGGGTGCCAACTTACCAGAAATAATGTCTTTTTTGATTAAATTGAAGGCTTGCTCAGCTAACGTTTCCTTCTTAATGATTCTCTGCAAGTCACTCCCTCCTATCTTTTAATTTTTATTTTCTATTCATGATGACTAGGTTATTTGGTGGTATACCGCATACTTAATGAGGAGGTATACCGTATACAAGTATGATAATTTATGCTAGTCTATTTGTAAATATAAATTTTAGAATATTTTAAATATTAGGAAGGTGACTTAGATTGACCATAGATTGGATGACAGGATTAACCGCTATTCTTACGAAAGAAAAAATAAGCACAAGTGCAGGTGACCTATACCGCCATAGTAAAGATGAATCATTTCATCCTCCTTCTGAACCGGAAGTTGTCGTGTTTCCCGAAACGAGGGACGATATTACCGCTGTCTTGCAGATAGCTAATCGATATGATATCCCGGTAACTCCCTATGGGGCAGGCTCAGGATTAGATGGTCAGTCTATACCTGTAAAGCGTGGAATTTCAATGAACTTTGAACGAATGAAAAGAATAACTTCCTTTAACCCCGAAGACTTAACGGTTACGGTGCAACCCGGAATCACCCGCTTGGAGCTCAATAAAGAAATAAATCGTCATGGACTATATTTCCCGATCGATCCCGGTGCAGATGCGAGCATCGGTGGGATGACTGCAACGAATGCTAGTGGCACAACAGCCGTCCGTTATGGCTCGATGAGAGATCAGGTGTTAAACCTGGAGGTGATCTTATCAGACGGCAGAATCATAAAAACAGGTAGTGGAGCAAAAAAATCCTCTAGCGGTTACCATTTGAACAGCCTATTTGTAGGGTCAGAGGGAACATTGGGGATCATTTCAGAGATCACCTTAAAACTGCATGGCATCCCGGAACACACCATCGCTGCCCGCTGCACCTTTCCTTCACCTAAAGCATGTGCGGATGCCGCTCATGCAGTATTAATGAGCGGCATCCCTATCATAAGAATGGAACTTGTTGATGCCAGCAGCATCCAGCAAGTAAATGCCTATGGAGACTATCAATTTCCAGAAGCCCATTCCCTCTTTTTCGAGTTCTCAGGTACCCAGGTTTCAGCAGAGGAAGAAGCTTCCGTTGTAGAAGAATTAATGGATGAATCGGGATGTGGGAATTGGGCTCGTGCAAGCGGGTCAAAAGAACGAGCTGAATTGTGGCGGGCACGTCATGAGCTGTCCTATGCCTATCGTCATATCAAAGGAATGGCAGTAGCGGGTTCAGACGTATGTGTTCCAATTTCTAAACTGGCAGATTTAATAGTCTATGCCCGTGAACATATTGAGGAGAGCGGCCTTGTCGGGGGTGTCTTCGGACATGTGGGAGATGGGAATTTCCATACGATCATCGTATATAACCCTGATGATCGCGGTGAAGTGAAACAGGCAGAAACCATTAATGAGAAACTGGTATTGAAAGCTATAGAAGTTGGCGGTACCTGTACGGGAGAACATGGTGTCGGCCTCGGGAAGATGAAATATCAAGAAAGGGAACATGGAGGGGCTGTTGAAGTGATGAAATCACTCAAAACACTCCTGGATCCCAGAACCAGATTGAACCCAGGTAAGATATTCTATTAACTCATACCTATTAAAAAGCCTCCATTCGATACACTAAGGCATCAAATGGAGGCTTAATATTATTCATTATTGTGCCAAAAGTGATTCAACCACCGAATCAGAGATAGCTCCTTCTCCACCAAGAATGTAATACATATCAGTAACCGGAGCAAACATAGCAAGGGTATCCATCGTTGTAAACTGGGCCTCTTTAGGATGGATCAGCACCACGGGATTTCCTTCTACAGCTGCCAGTGCAGAACCAGCCAGGGCATCAGGATAGTTCTTGCCTGTTGCGATGAATGGTGTAGACATGTTCAATTCACTAGCGAAATAGTTGATGATGCTGCTATTCGTTTCGTAACGATCACTTCCGCTTAATCGCTCATAATTCATGAACTCCTCAGCTACCGTTTCCGGGATAGCTGATTCTCCGCCAATTACGTAGAACTGCTCAAACATGCTCTCTTCCATATAGCTGCGAACAGAATCCGGTGTTCCACTTTTCTTTGTTAATAGAATCGGCATTTCAAGGGAGGCCGCTATCGGTGCAATGGAAAGAGCATCCGCGAAGCTTTGCCCGGTTGCCACGACCGCTCGATCAGTGAAACCTAACTGTTCAGCGATCTTCACTGATGTTTCATAACGATCGGCTCCGCTGATTCGTGAAGTCGTCTTGATTCCTAAATCCTTGACTTCTTTCTCGACGTTGGCTGTAATAACCGATTTCCCTCCAACCAGGATCACCTTCTTCACTTTCAGGCGATTCAATTCGTCCTTCACTGACTCAGGAAGGGTTGTCGTATTGGTTAACAATAATGGTGCGTTGTGGTGATAAGCAAGAGGTGTGGCGCTTAATGCATCAGGGTAATTACCCCCTGTGGCAATGATTGCTACATCAGATTGCTTCCAGCCTTTGCTTGAAATCTTCACTGCCGTTTCATAACGATCGGTTCCAAAGATTCGTTCTGTGCCAATATTCGCTTGATCGATACCCGTAACCGCACTTACGGCATCCAACCTTCCCCAGCCGGAAACTGTATCGTATCCCGGAAGGACCAACTCCGCCGGGTATGGGTACTCTTCCTCGTAATAGTAGCCGTAGCCTGGATTATCTTCTTCATCAAACGTAATGTCTAAAGCTGTTCTGGTTAATACTCTTTCCACTTGAGCCGGTGTTAACTCAGCATCATGGGAAAGAAGTAATCCTGCAACCGCCGCCACGTGAGGAGTCGCCATAGACGTCCCACTCATGTATGTCACGTTTCCATCTGGAACCAGACTCGGAATATCCGTTCCCGGTGCTACCAGGTCGATTCCGTTTCCAAAGTTTGAGTAATCAGATACAAGGTCCATATTATTTGTCGCTCCAACAGAAACCACATATTTTGATGAACCAGGATATGAAATTTCTTCCATTCCGTCATTGCCTGTTGCAGCTACCACGGTCACTCCATGGTCATGAGCGTATTTTAGAGCATACTCAATGACACGGCTATAAGATCCGCCAAGACTTAAGTTAATGACCTGGGCTCCTTGATCGACTGCATATTTGATACCGTAAGCAATTTGTTCTGTATCACCGCTTCCAGATGCATCAAGTACTTTAACAGGAAGAATCTTCGTGTGGGGATTGATTCCTGCCATCGAATATTGATTATTCGCTTCTGCTGCGATGATTCCGGAGACATGGGTTCCATGACCGTGATCATCCATTGCATCTGAACTTCGGCTGACAAAATTATAGCCATCGTTCTTTAGCACTTGATCGCTCAGATCTGCCAACGTGTGATCTACACCCGTATCCACTACAGCAATGATCGTATCTTCAAGATTTTTTTCTTTCAGAAGCTCCTGAAGCTGTTCGTACTGAATATCGGCATCGGGGTTCCCACCATTGTCTCCGTTATTTTGCAGAGACCATTGATAAGGATATTGAGCATCGGATGACAATGCTTTGTATTGTTGGACAGGCTCAACAAACTCGACTTCAGGCAGCTTTGCAATCTCTTTTGAAGTGGCTTGTAATGAGGCGGTAGATACTTTATCGGAACCGTCCCCATCGACTTCTACAACATATAGATTGGAGAAGAATGAATCCTTCGCCTTTAACGGGGTAATGGATTCAACACCCATTGATTTTGTTTTCCCCTGGATACTTGCTGCATCTTTTTTATCTTTTAATTTTACGATTAAACGAGTTTCATCACTCGCAGCCTTAATAGGAGAAAGACCTGCTTTAGCCAGAATAGTAGAAACCGTTGAATTTGTCAGGTTTGAAATCCCGACGTTCTTACCTGTGTTCTCTATTTTCTCCTGGATGAACCCAGGAGTCGATTCAATTGCATTATTGTACAGGTTATTGATGGCTTTTTGGTCTTCTTTTGTGATTTTATATGAACTTGCACTGCCATTAGCCGCAACATCGGCAAACAAGTCCTTTAATTGAACAAGATCATGGTAGACGTTATCACGCAGTGTTTTACTGAAAACCATTTTCGAGCTGATAAAAGGAGCCGCTTTATAATAAAGAGCCGACAACTCTTGACCTTTTTCCGTTTTCGCCAATACCGTTTCACGAACGGTACGTAAATCTCTTAAAATATTTTTTCCATTTTCTCTTTCTTTCGTACTTAACTCCGCTGGACATTCCTCAGCAATGGCTTCATCAGAAGGAGGTAACGTAATGCCATCATAGCTGACCGTGTAGGGAATCACCATATCTTCAAACTCTTCTTCGAACTCTACATATTCTTCTTCCATTCCATAGGACTCAATCTTAAGATAATAAGGACCGACCCAGGAAATCGGGAAATCAATGATCGCTGGTTCATTCTGAAAAGAATATCCCATATATCGATCAAAGGCACGATTATCGATCGCATTTTCCAGACTGGAATAAACCGTCACATTTAATTCCAGTTCTGATTGAAGCTTCATTCGAAAATGGGTATAATCTGTCATTTCACTTTCAGAAAGATCAACCTTATACCAATGAACGTTTTCAGAGACATCGAATTCCCCATCGACTGGCGTCCCAATGGTCAACGTTCCTTCCTCATTAGGTACACCAGACTCTTCCGCCTTGGTTTCTGTCACGGAAAACTGGCTGAAAATCAACGAAAAAACGAAAACCAAAGCTACTAAACTACGAATCCTCTTTTTCATGTAGAACCTCCACCAATGTAAAATTAAACTACAGAATCTATTAAACCACAGAAATCAATAAATGGAAATATTTTATATTTAAAGGAAAAATATGTAGAGATTGCCCGGTTTTCAAATCACTATTTTACGGATAATACCCACTCTATTTTACTTCTAGAACCTACGAGTCAATCAAATTTCAACCTTCAAAAAAAGAGCCAGCCACTGTTCATGATGAACAATGGCTGGCTCTTTTAATAATAGAGGTCCGTCCCTCCTTATAACTGGGTCAGGAACATGGATAATGCCGGGAAGTATGTGATGAGTAATAGGTCAAATACCATGACGACAATGAATGGTGTGACGGCCCTGATTAATTTATCATAGGAGACATCTGCGATCCCTTTTACGATAAAGAGATCTAATCCCACTGGAGGGGTGATTAACCCGATGGAAAGATTCACAACCATCACGACTCCGAAGAATACAGGATCGATCCCCACTCCCATGGCGATTGGCAGAAGCAGCGGTGTCAAGATCGTAATCGCAGCAGAAGCGTTCAAGAAGCAGCCTGCGATAAAGAAAATGACATTGAACATGAGTAAGATGAGTAACTTATTATCTGAGATGCTTGTCACAAGTTGGGTCAGTTGCTGCGGAATCTGTTCTGCGGTCAAGAGCCATCCGAATAAGTTGGCTGCTGCGATGATGAATACGACCATCGCCGTCATCTTACCCGCCCTAAGGAATGATTCCGGTATGTCCTTCCAATCCATATCTTTGTAAACGAACTTGTTAATAATGAACGCATACGCTGCAGCTGCAGCACCCGCTTCGGTCGGAGTGAAGATCCCTCCGCGGATTCCGAATATAATGATCAGTGGCAGGACGAGAGCAAGTGCCCCTTCAAATAATGTACGCCTAAACGTAGTGAATTCAAACTTTCCTGCTTCTTCGGAGTAGTTATTCTTCCTTGTAATCCAATAATTTAACATCATGATGGAAAGACCGATAATGATTCCCGGGACAATCCCTGCCGTAAATAGATCCCCGATTGATACCCCGGCGGTCACTCCATACACGATCATGGGAATGGAAGGGGGAATGACCACTGCGATCGTACCTGCACTTGCTACCGTAGCAGCAGCGAAGCCTTTGTCATATCCTTTCTGCTCCATCATGGGGATCATCATTTTCCCTACTGCTGCCGTGTCAGCAGCACCTGAACCTGAAATACCTGCAAAAAACATACTCGTTAACGTGGAGACCTGTGCCAAGCCTGCACGGATCCAGCCGACCGTTGCAAAGGCAAAAGCCGCAATCCTCCGTCCCATGCTTCCCGACATCATGAATTCTCCTGTCAGCATAAAGAACGGGATGGCCAGTAGTGGAAATGAATCCGTCGATGTAATCAACCTCTGAGGAATGACTTCCAGTGGTACATAATAAATACTTGCCAGAAATCCTGCTACTGAAGCCCAGATGAGAGAAATGGCGATCGGGACTCCTATCAGCATCAAGAGAAACAAAATACCAAGAGCTACTACGGCAACGGTCATACTATCTCCCCCTTTTCATTAACTTATATTTGTTTGCTGCTGAACTTCTTCTACCTTCATCGCATCTTGGACGTCAACTTTTCCCTGTCTCACATCATATATATTGTTTACAGAATGGATAAGGCAGATAATTGAGCTGAACAGTACTGTAACGTAGATGAGTGTCATGTTGATCCCCATTGCCGGAGAGATTTGCAGATTCGTATATTGCAGGATTCTGGCGCCAAAAAATATGAGGAAAAGAAACAGAGCTGAGTTTATCGCTTCCATAAAATAATGAAGATACTTCTTGGGCTTTTCAGATAAATAATGATGCAGGATTTCCACTTGGGCATGACCTTTTGCTTTGTATACAATACCTATACCTAAAAATACAATCCACACAAATAAATAACGAATGAGTTCTTCCGCCCATGTCAAGTTAAATACTGAAAAGTCAACCATGGGCAAAGCTTCATTTAAGATTGTGCTTTGAAGAACAAAACGGGAAAAAACCTGATATACCGTGATAACGAATGCAACCATAAAGAACCCTATCATAACCCATCGACTGATCCGATCTACCTTATTACTCAAATGAGAGATGAACTGTTTCAACATATAGCCCCCTTTTATTCCCTTAGACTTTCTATCTTTTCAAATAACTCTTTTCCAATAGATTCTTCAAACTCCTTGTATACAGGCTCAACTGCTTTTCTGAATGACTCTCTGTCAGGATTTTCCTCAATCTGAATGTCTGTCTTCTTTAAATCCTCGAGTAGTTTCTTTTCATCTTCAAGAGCTGCCTGTCGTTCATACTGGACGGCTTCCTTTGCAGCGTCATCGACTACTTCTTGTAGATTTTCCGGTAGGGTGTCGAAGGTTGTTTTACTCATGATGAATACGGCGGCATCGTAGTTGTGGGCGGTTAAGGATAAGTATTGTTGGACTTCATTGAATTTATTAAGGTAGATCTGAGCCAGTGGATTTTCTTGTCCGTCTACCACATGCTGCTCTAAAGCAGTATACAGTTCCCCGAACGGAATGGGGACAGGAGTTGATTCCAGTGATTTGATGAATGAGATATAGGGTGGTGATTCTTGAACACGGAGCTTTAAATTCGCTGCATCAGCGCTCGTTTTAATGGCCTTCTTGTTATTTGTCATATGTCTCCAGCCGTTTTCCATATAACCTAGATTAATGAGTCCTCTATTCTCCAAATCTGAGGCAATTTCGTTTCCAATCTCACCATCCAGCACTTTGAAAGCATGTTCCCTGCTTTCAAATAGGTATGGGAGATTAAGAAGATTGAACTTCGGTGCAAAGTTGGTGACAGGAGCGACAGAACCTATGTGGAAATGAATGGATCCAATCTGGGCACCTTCAATTTGATCACGGCCGTTCCCTAACTGACTGCTCGGAAAAATATCAATATGAATCTTTCCGTCCGATCTTTCTTCTACCAGCTCTTTAAACTTTAACGCCCCTTTGTGATAAGGATGCGTTTCCGTCTGCAGATGACCAAGCCTCAGCACATATTCTGCAGGTCGTTCATTTCCTTTTGCCATGTTTGAACATCCACTTACCAGGATCATCATGATGATGGTTAGAAATGCCATGTACTTTTTCATGTAATACCCTCCTACTAACAAAAATGTAAGCCCTTACAATTTTTTCTGTAGATGAATTGATTACATTCTAGATGAAAAATTCCAGTAAAAGTCATGACATTTCCATCATCATGACTCCTTCAACTCCAAGGGGTGACAAAGATTAACCTACTAAAGGAATTCCATGCTATGTATTCTTGACTCTCCATGCGAAGTCCTTCCCGTATTAAAGAACTGGAACACAGTAGCATCGTCTACGTTCAGGTACAGTCACCCAACCACTACCACTTATTTTATTTTCAATTTTCTAAAAAATCAATACTTTTTCATGATTTACAAAAAAATAATCGTTGAATGAACAAGTTAAAAGTGGTTTAATTAAAATATATTGGTTGGGTCACTGTACCATTCGTGTTTTTTAGATTAAAAGGGGGTATTGTAATGAGTCCGACTGGAGCTGCAAAGACAAAAGAACCGTCTGTTTCCTTGGAATCCAGAAAGATGCGTAAATCATTACGTTTGAAAAAGGGTTGGATGAAAGGAGTTATCTTAACATTAGTGCTTGCTTTACTTGCGGGGATTATAGCCAATTATCCCATCTTCTCAGTCATGGGTGTGATGATTATATCCATTCTTCTGGGGATGAGCTGGAAAGGATTGATGGAAGTCCCTGCAGATGCAGCACCAGGGATCACCTTCAGCAGCAAAATTCTACTGAGGGCCGGGATCATTCTAATGGGTTTGAGATTAAACTTTGAACAAATCCTTTCTGCAGGCTTTTCGATCGTGGTCATTGATATGGCGGTCATCGTGTTCACATTGGTCTTCATGATGTATCTCGGAAAGCTACTGTCCATTGATCGTCACCTCTCTACTTTGATTGCAGTCGGAACGGCCGTTTGCGGAGCTGCAGCCATAGTCGCCGTTGCGCCGCTTATAGGGGCAAAAAAGGAACTGACTGCTATTTCAGTGGCCTTCATTGCCATTATGGGAACGATTGTTACAATATTCTATACGTTTCTTTACCCTGTACTCGGTTTCACTCCGTATGAATACGGGGTGTTGACAGGTTCAACCCTGCACGAGCTTGCCCACGTGATCGCCGCCGCTGCCCCTGGAGGAGACGTCAGCAGCGATACAGCCATCCTTGTTAAGCTGGGGAGAGTTGCCCTACTTATACCTGTTGCCATTATATTGGGATCCATGTTTTCCAAAAATAGTGGGAGTGCCTCTGCACAAAAGCGGACATTCAAGGACTTACCCGTTCCCTGGTTCATTTTCGGATTCCTGTTCATGTGCTTAATCAACACTGTGGGAATCCTCCCTGACGCACTTACACAAATGCTCATTGCATTAAGTATTTTACTATTATCCATGGCCATGGCCGGTTTGGGTCTTAGTGTCAACTTCGCGGAATTCAAGAAACTAAGTTCTAAGGTGCTCGTAACTGGTGTCGCAGGATCTTTTGCTTTGATTCTATTAGGTATTCTCCTTACTAGGTTGTAAACAACCAAATATTTCACTAGAGGTTGAGCCACTCGACATGGTACACTGAATATACAGAATAATACCTGTCATGACATGTATCTATTCATATAGAATCAGAAGAACAATAAATCTAAGAAGGTTGAGTCAACCTGATGATAGCTACCATTTCACAGATGGATAGGGGCGATTGTATGCAATTAAATCGAAAAGGCATATCTGAACAAGTGGCAGATAACATAAAGAAGAAAATACAAGCTGGGGAATTTAAAGTTGGAGACAAAATTCCCGGAGAACGGGAAATGGGAATCGAGCTTTCCGTCAGCCGGAATACGGTGAGAGAAGCATATAAAATTCTGGAAGCTTACGGTTATATAACAGCAAAACACGGAACAGGTGTATTCGTCGCAACACCTGAACATCAGATTCAAAAAATGACAGAAGCCTTCTTTGTATCTTCTGATCAGATTAATGATTTTTTCTCTGTGCGTAAGATTCTCGAAGAATGGACGGTAAAATGGTCCATCGAAAACTCCAATGAAGAGCAATTCCGTGAACTGGAACACATCCTGGAAGAAGCCAATGAGATCCTGAGCACTGGCGAAGTGAACTATGAAAGACTGGCAGAGCTTGACCATAAATTCCATTTAACATTAGCTAATAATTCAAATAACATTGTTCTCATCCGGATCATGAATTTCCTTATTGATCTATTATCAGAATCACGTACCAAGTCAATCCAAATTCCCGGCAGAGCCATACAGTCTGTCCAAGAGCATGCCAAGATACTGGAAGCTATGAAACAAAACAATATTAATCTGGCCCAGAAATATATGAAAGAACATATAGAGAGCGTGGAACATTCCATCAAAGAAAATATAGATTCCCTATAACCTTACATTTAAAGAGCCAGCCTCCTCACCCTGGAAGCTGGCTCTTTTGTGTTAGTTATTGATAGGTTGTTGAGAAGACAACGGGGAAGGGAATTCAACTCCAAATTGGCTGCCTAATAATTGCAACTCATCCAATACACTTTGGGATAATTGTACACCTTCCACCTGGCGTTTATCCCGCTCCCTTTTCCTTCTTTCCCCCGGATAGCGGATTTCATCGTTCCCAGGTGCTTTCGGGACAGCTTTCATTTCTTCTAATAAGCTTTTAATAGACTCAAAGAATATATTCAGGTTCATGAATTTCTCTATATCCATGAGAATGAAAAAGTGACCCACATTTGCATTTCCCTTTTCCTCATCCTCATAAATACTTTTCACATGCGGTCCGAATGCCGCCCCCGTTAAGAGGCCCGTCAGGATTTCGACAGCCAGAGCCAGGGCAGACCCCTTTGCTCCCCCTAAAGGCAGGACAGAACCGTTCAAAGCCGCTTTGGGATCATTGGTCGGTTCCCCTTTATCATCGATCGCCCATCCTTCTGGAATCGTCTGTCCCTGTTTCTCCGCTAAAATGATTTTCCCTCTTGCCACAATGCTTGTCGATAAATCGATAATGACAGGTTGATCATCCCCCGTAGGAAAACCGAACGCCATGGGGTTCGTGCCGAAGAAAGCTTCCTTCCCTCCCCACGGAGCTATACCCGGGGGTGAATTTGTGAAACCGATACAAGCAAGATTCTGTTCACAAGCCAGTTGACAAAAATATGAAGCCGTCCCGAAGTGATTACTATTTTTAATCGCGATGGCTGTTACACCGCTCTGTTTTGCCATCTCGATTCCTTTATTTATCGCCTTATAGCTGATGACATGACCAAGCCCATTATCACCGTTCACTACGAGAACAGAAGGACTCCTTTGCTCCATCTGGATGGATGGATTCAAGTTGATCCTTTGATCGCTGAAGCGTTTAGCATAGATGGGAAGCCTGCTGATACCGTGACTATCCACCCCTTCTAAATTAGCCCTTAAAAGGGATTCAGAGACGACTGCAGCATGATCCTCCATCATCCCCATTTCCTCCAACAGTGTTTTGCAAAATTGTCGTAAATCAGATTCAGCATACGTAGTCATTTTCTGCTCCTTCTCATTCATAATGTTTTCTCCATAAACATGGACTCCCCACACATGAAATGTGCAGGGAGTAAGGTATCAGGCACTGCGATATAATTTCGTCATGACAAATTCTTTATGACCTAATGCTTCTGCACAAGTGAGTCGTCCATTCACCGTACGGCAGATCATTTCCATTAACTGATCTCCCGCTTGCTCCAAGGAAATCTGCCGTGAAAGAAGTCCTTGCACATCCACATCGATATGTTCGCTCATCGTACCCGCAGTAATAGGGTTCGCCGTAATTTTCACAACCGGCTCTATCGGGTTTCCGATGATATTTCCCTGGCCTGTCGGGAAAAGGTGCAGAACCGCTCCACCAGCTGCCATCAGAGTGATACATTCTGCCGCTGCAGAGGACGTATCCATGAAGTATAGCCCGTTGCCATTAGCCGGTGCTTCTGCAGGATCCAACACGCCGATGACCTCTTTCGTACCGGTCTTCGCAATGTTTCCTAGTGCTTTCTCTTCAATGGTAGAAAGGCCACCGGCAATATTACCTTGAGTAGGCTGGGATCCCAATAAATCGACTCCCTTTGAATCAATTTCACCTACATAGTCATTATAAACCGCCATGAATTTTTCGTGTAACTCAGGAGTCGCCATCCGGTCGCGGATGAGATGTTCCCCGCCTGTCAATTCCGATGTCTCGCCGAAGAAAACAGTAGCGCCGGCTTCAACCAAACGGTCAACCGCCTGGGCTACCGTAGGACAGGATCCAAGACCTGTCGTGGTATCAGACTCACCGCATTTGATACTGACGGTTAAATCCTTTAGTTCAACCGGCTCTTTCTGAAGCTCCGAAGCCCACTGAACATACTCCTTCGCTTTCCATGAAGCAGCACGGATCGTTTCTAAATCCCCGTTTCCTTCAATGGAGAAGTACGAAACAGGCTTTCCAGTCTCAGCAATTCCATCAGCAATTTTCTTCGACCAGTTCTCTTCAATTCCAATTACGACCACAGCCGCCACGTTAGGGTTGGAACCTGTTCCAATCATTGTCCTGAAGTGCAGATCAAGATCGGGTCCATACTGAAGTCTTCCGTACGCATGAGGCAAAGCCATTGTACCTTGAACTTGTCTTGCTACTGCTTCACAAGCAGCATTTGAAATATCATCCACCGGTAAAATAATGACGTGATTACGAATTCCAACTTTTCCATTTTCTCTGCGAAAACCATATAATGTTTGTTCCATCCTTACCACCTCGCCGTTTTAATGTTATGAGTGTGGACGTAGTCTCCTACTTCCCATTTTTCCGTTGTTATACCGATTTGAACACCATATTTCAACACTGGCTTATCTTTCTTTAAAGAAACCAATGAAATCTTATGTCCTAATGGAACATCCCCTTTTGAAGTGACTTCCACTTCTGAATTGTCATCCATGAAGATTCCCACAACCTTTTCCCCTGCTGCAATCGGTGACGTGGCAACTCCTACGTGATCACCATTGTGATGGATTAGAAACTTATGAATGCTCACGGCTTTTGAATCTTGAGCATTTCTTTCCGTAACCATACCTGCCTGACTATTGTGACTCATTATGGTGCCTCCTTTTATTGGTTGAGTGACCCAACCACTTAATATATCTTCATTAAACCACCTATCACTCTATTAGTCAATGAGATTGTTTAAATTTTCAGAATTTATTTTCGACAATTTACACGGTACAGAGAGAGCGCTCGCCTTTTAGTACTTTCCCAATTTCCTTTGCCACTAAAAAGGACGTACGGACTTGGGACTCTTCTGTCAATCCTGCGATATGAGGAGTGATGGTGACGTTTTCACAAAGAAGGAGAGGATGTGAGCCCAGTATCGGTTCACGTTCTAGTACATCCAGGTAAGCTCCTGCTATTTGTTTTTTCTGCAAGGCTGAAGCCAGGGCTTGTTCATCAATGATGCCACCTCTTGAAGTATTAATAACATAAGAAGATGGCTTCATTCTATTTAATTCAGCTGTTGAAAGGAGATGCTGCGTTGATGGCGTAAGAGGGACATGGAGGGAGATGAAATCTGATTCCATCAACAGGTCCTGAAGGGTTTCTTTTACATGTACACCCGTTTCTGACACCACATGATCATACTCTGTAATGAACGGGTCATATCCGATGATGTTCATGCCAAATGCATTGGCGCGCTTTGCCACACGGTGGGAAATTTCCCCAAGTCCGATCAATCCAAGTGTTTTCTGATAAAGCTCCCCACCTGTGTATTTCTTTCTGTTCCACTGTCCGTTTCGAACATCCGCATTTGCCAAATGAAGGGGTCTTGATGAGCTTAGAATCGCTGCGAGTACATACTCCGCTACAGAAGTTGCGTTGGCGTGACGGGCAAACACCACCGGAATACTCTTCTCTTTCGCCCATTTAACATCAATATTATCTAAACCGACTCCCAGCCTCCCAATTGCCTTTAGGCGAGTGCCTGCTTCAATTAAATCTACATCAACAATTGTTTGGTTTCTTACAATCACTGCATCGTATTGCGGGAGGATCTCAAGTAACCTCTCTCTATCTGTCCAAAGGGTTTCATCGTAGTCGACCTCAAACCCTTGATTCTTAAGCTCCTCAATGCCTTCTCTCCAGATCAACTCTGTGATCAAAGCTTTCATTTAAATTCCTCCCTATTAAAGTCATCTCATTATGGTTCAGTGACCCAACCAATTACTACTTATCATTTAATCACTTCTAGTTTGCCTGGTCAATGTTTTTTGAATATTCAATATGTTAGTGTCAGGTTCTACTATTAGGTTCTACATCGATACTAAAACCCCTGCTTAAAGAAGTTGTTGCTTCTATTATTGAAATTAAACAAGCGTTTGATTAATTCAATCCATTCCTCTCATAGCAATACTTAAGGCTGTTAAACGATTGTTTAACACACAAAAGAAAGTCCCGGACTATTTAAAATACAGTCCAGGACTCTTTTGATCGTGTTTCAGCTTTTTTTCAAATTCGTTCTCCTCTCTATTTGGCAATCCAATTTAGGTATTTGCCAGAACACTAGGATATTCCTCCTATTTTCAATCGACATAACCCGCAATCTAATTCTATGGGATCAGTTCCCTCCATGACGCCTGCAAATTTTGTAATAAAAATAAATAACAATCCCTATATATTCGAGATCCTTAATAGTGGAAAATAAAATAAAAAAGTATAAGGGGAGTGAAGATCGTTATGAAGATGATCCATAAGTTTCTCGCCACTTACTATTACACCCTGATCCAAGACTGTCTTGATGAAAAAATGAAAGAACACCTGATCCAGAAATTACACTATCATGAATCAAAATTAAGCACGTAAATAGATCCCGTTGTTATAGTCTGCTTTTTTCATCCTTTTAGAATGCCCTTTTATATACATTAAAAAAGCCCTCAACCCCAATGGATTGAAGACCTCGGGGAGCTATCCCCTTATAAAATACTTCATTAAATATTCGAACCAGACTTTATTCCCTTTTTCGTTAGGTATATTCTCCTCAGTTAAATAGTCCTTTAATTCACTCTTATTGTAATCGGGCCATGCGTCCCAATGGTTAAGGTACACGTATTTTCTCTCTCTGGTGTACTTCTCTAAATTAGCTTCTTCCTGAAGGTAGTAATAAGCGCCTGAAATGGGATTGGAAGGTTGGATGATGAAGGTGATTTCAGGATTCTGTTTCTTGAAATCTGAAAGGATCGTCTCAAGATTTTTAATGCGGTTCGACATTGTTATTTCCCCGTTGTCATACAATAGAAATGGTTCCAGTAAGAGAATATCCGGCTTCATATCAGCCAGTGGTTTATGTATTTCCTCCTTCACAACCTGTTGTGAAGTTTTTTCAGCGATTTCCCTCAATGTCACCTTTATCAAATCGTGACCGTACGTGTCGAGCAGCTTCTTTTCTAGTTCTTTCGGCCACGCCCCTTCCTTCCCAGGAGTAGAAGAAGATCCAAGAATCATCAGATGAACGGGTTCATCACCTTCAATCTTTTTCTTAAACGTGTCTTTTAATTCTGGCGGAAGATAATTCAACTTATCTAATTTCACCAGTCTTTTCTTCACTTCTTCAGCCGCTGCTTTTTCCTTATTCTCTTCTATAATCACACCTGTTCGATAACCAGATACTTTTTGAGTATGACCTTTCACCTGGACAGCCTCAACTCTTTGATCCCAATGATACTTCCCCCCAGCTAATGTAGATAATGTAACAATGGCCAGAACCCCTAACACAAATTTCCTCATTCTCATCCCCCATTAGATATAGTCTATGGATCATATGATAGAGGAGATAGAGTACAAAATTTGTATATACGTGTAGATGGCGATTCTAAAAGTTACGACAAAATAACTGGTTTTAATTGGGTTTTTCATAAATATTTTAGACTAGTAACCGATAATACAGAAGAATACATTATGAATATCAGGAGTTAGTAAAATGACAATAATGAAGAATATAATCAAAGGACTGATTTCCTTCTTCTTCCTGGGACTCGTCATTCTAAAAGCACTGGAATGGTCCCTCTATTTCTTCGTAGCGAAACCCGTTGCTGAGGAAATTTCCTATGATGTGGCGTCCTATGTTGAAGCGAATGATCGATTCTTTAGCGAAGGCACCCTAAACGAATACCTGTCCGATTATAAAAAGAAGGATATGCACATAAGAGTTCTCTTTAATCAACATCCCGATGACAAAAGATTTGTCGTGAAAGTAGATGTAACGGCAAACTGGGATAGCATTTACTCCCCTACTGCCTATTTTCAAACGAGAGGTGTAAATTTCGGAGAACCTCCCATTCAATCTGTATTTGCAAGATTTGATAGTCAATCCGAAGACCTTTCGGACAATACACCCCCGATGCCAGAGACACCCATTCAATCAAAAACAGTCTCTCTTCAAGAAGAAAAGAAAACCGTTAAGCCCGTCAAAGCAGAACCCATAGAGGAGAATGCGGCAGCCCCTTCTGTTAAAGATGAGGATATAAGGGAACTAGTAGAAAATTATGTTGTGTTAGGTATGGAGGCGATCAGAAAGGAAGACTTCTCATACATCGAACCTTTACTAGACCCGTATGGGAAAATGTATAAGGAAAGTCAAGAATCGATTAGGACGATTAATCGCAAGGGTTTGACAGAAGAAGTGCTCATCGTTGAAGTTCAACATATCAAAGAAAATACCCCGTCCGAATTCACTGCCGATACATATGAAGAATTCAAGATCACTTATCAAAACGGAACAGAAATGATCAAAGGATTTACTAGTTCCTATCGGATTAAAGCCTTAGAGAACAATCGCTTAGTCATGAATGAAACGATCAGTGTGAAGGAAGTGTTCTCTGAAGAAGTCCAGGGACAGAGGGAAAGATTGCCGATTGAGATTATCAAAGAGACATGTATCAGTTGCCACGGGAGCTACCTGGAAGGCGGAGCAGGGCCTGAATTGGTCGGTTTAAGTCAAAGGATGTCAGAAGAAGACATCCTCACCATTTTAGAAGATGGGCGTGGCATTATGCCTGGTGGACTTGTTTCTCCAGACGAAGCGAAGTTATTGGTTGATTTCCTTATAAACTTAGAAGATTACGGCCATGATTAATTAATCATTTGTTTAAAAAAAGCCAATCCATTGTATATAATCAATGGATTGGCTTTACACTTTATTGCACAGGCACCAGTTCAAACAAATCCTTCTCCCGTTTTATCCGGTACACACCTTCCGAAATTTTATGGCTTGTATAGTGAGATAACCCATCTTGTAAGTGTTCGTCAGCCTCCAGCACCATCAGAAAATCCGATTTCATCAATACTTCCTTCAAATAGGAGAGCTGATCTTCTGTTTCAACACCTTTGATGAAGGAATAGTTCATTGACAGGTGTTCATATCTGATCAAGTAGCTGAAATAACCTCCGTCATCTGCACTCCCAGGACTATAATACGTAATCATAGGTTCCGATACCCCTGATGTTTTAATCACAGAAGAGTACTCCTTCACGTCGCCCCTACGCTCAACATGTGCTTCCGGACGGGTCACCAATATTTCCAGATGTCCTATGTACGGGATTAAGAAACAGACAGCCAGTAGAATGCCCTTCATCCTTTTAAAGGATTTCACATAGTTAGACCATACATAGGCAACCACCGTCATGAGCATGCCGCCTGCATACACCGTAATGGTCGATTGATAGCGGTTAAACCCTGCAAGCCTTGACGCTTCATTCTCAGGCATCAGATACACATACATATAATAGAGAGAACACATGTACAGAACGTAAAAAAGATTAAACAGGACAAACGAAGCCACGAGTTCATTAGGCGTTTTGCGCTTCATTCTGATCATTAATAGAACGGCAATCAGATTGACCACCAATAATGCCATCACATGAGGCGACGACAAAGGATTCAACGCAGCGTCCAGCATCATTCCATCAAAACCTGTCAAGAACTCCTCCGATTTCTGAATATCCTTCAGTTTATCCTCTGTAATGGCAAATTTATTATCTCCATAGTTCTCACTATAGGCTTGTAACGTATAAGTGTGCCATAGCAAATTCCCAAGTAAAGGAAGAACCATCAACAGAACCAACGAAGCATAAGGCATGACCATATCGATTCTCTTTTCAATTCCTTCCCGATGTGAGGCAATCAGTATACCTAGCATAGCGATTCCGTTAAACAATAGAAAAACCTTTCCGCTATCTTTCAATAGAATTAAAAGAATCACAATCGGAATGTTCACCAGAAGCATCATTTTCCAATTCTTACGGTAGTAATAAGCGACTAATGGAATTGCTAATGCCACTGACCCAAGAATAATATCCACCAGTAAACTGTAGAAGATTTTCGCATTCACTAATAGGAGTGTAAAGGCAATTACCCAAGGCAATATGACAGTCCATGGCTTTTTCCAGGAACTCCACGTGAAGAGAACTGTGAATCCAGCCATCGTCATGAAACCTTGTGCCATCAATGCCAAACTTTCATGGAACCCTAAATGATTGAGAAAATAGTAAATATACACGGCACTTCCAGGCGGATAGTTCTGAAAAGTCACCAGCGTACTGCTATCCGGCAGACCATCAAGCCTCACAATCTCTTTTACGACCAGCCCCCAGTGGCTGAAATCATCATAGTTTAAAAAGAGGGTCCCCCTCATATAAAACATGACAAACAAAACAGCCAAAGAGAAAAACACCAGTGAAGGATGCAGCAAAGTCTGAAACGGAATTTTTTTTAAAAAGAATAATACGAGATAAATCAAACATAAAAACAAACCAGAATAATAGATGATATTCGCTGCCACTGGCATCTGATGAAGCAACCCGGCTCCGAATAGCGTAAACGTGACACTGGAAAATAGAAATAAAGGAATAAAGGCAGGATGAACCTTCACCTTGTATAGAAAGAATAATCCCCATCCGGCAAGGGAAAGAAATAACAAGAAGAGTAATAGTATAGACGTAAGCATGTGTCCTCCTGATCTGTAAAAACAAGTAGTGGAAAACCCATTATATCATTCTTCGTTAGAGCAAATTCAATCATCAATCAAAAAAGGAATCTCCGACTTTCGGAAACTCCCGACTCCATCATGCTTCATGTAGTTTTATTCGTTTGTTTCTAAACTTTTCAAAGTGGTGCAGGAGGAGGAAGACATGGAAGTAGATAAGCGTAGCTGGTACACTATACATGGCAAATAACAATGTCAAACCAATCCCCTCTGACGCAATGGCTAGAAACATCCCAGGGAGAATGGCTATCAGCGTATACATCAAAAGTTGGAACAAATACACGTTTCGTTTCATTTTCAGAGCATCCGTCGCCCTATCAATCAGATATCCCCCTAAAAGGCCAAAGACAAGGTAAATGGGAATCGAAGGCATGATCGTCATGACCAATCCATCACTAAAATTCATGTAACAACATTCATGTTCTCTTTCTTCCATTGGCGTATACAATGCCCACCCCATAAACAGAGCAAAAAACAGAGGCGATATGACAGCCGCTAATGCTTTGTTGTAAAGATCTTTCATCGAACATCACCTGTTATTATTTTGATATTCTTTATTTTACCATATTCACTTGTGAAATAAATCACATAAAACAAAAAACTTCTTTATTATTAGTTTTCCAAAAAAGTTTCTTCATTATGACTCAATAACTCTCGCCACTTTTCGCCCACACGTTTGGCAGCTTCCTTTCAGTCCAATAGTTGATTATCGGAATCCACACTGTAATCTACAATCGTCGTGACACCGCATGCCGGACAAAACACATTTCCTTCAAATTTCTTTCTGATATGTGTAGGTGTTGCCATCCACCTTCTATGTGCTAATTCCCCCTCACTTTTCCCACCTCACAATAAAATAATCTTCAACAATCCTTCGAAAAAGTTCGTCGAATCGCATCTTCAAATTGCGTTTCAGGCAAGCGTGACTTCGCATACCTTTTCGTTACATTAATATCCCTATGCCCAGCCAATCTGGATACTATTTCAAGACTCACACCTTGATCGATGAGATGCTGGCAAAATGTATGCCGCAGCTTTTGCGCATTTATATGGAACTTTTTAAGCATATATTGGACCGACCTCTCCGTTAATCGCTCATTCGATTTAGAAACGAACAATGCTTCCTGTGGTTGGATAGCTTCCATATAGTCAGAAAGGTAGTGAATCACTTCATCCGACAAGGGAATGATCCGTTGATCCCCATGGGTATCCGAGACGCTTACTTGTTTCGTTACAAGATTGATATCTGATGTATTCAGGGCACAGAGCTCTGATACCCGTATCCCCGTATGAAGCAGCATATACACAATCGCTATATTTCTTTCATTTTCACTTTCTCTTACGTCTGATAAAAGTGTTTCACACTCTTCTTTAGACAGCGTTTCGATCTCATCCTTTTTGCTTCCTTGTTTGATCTTTATATCAAACGTAATGTCGGGTCTTTTTAAATATTTAGCAAAAGTACGTATCACTCCCAAGATTTTATCCGTAGTGATCGGACTCTTACCCTTTTCTTCTAAAAATAAAATGTAATCCTGAACATCACGTTGAGTAATGTCCATTAACTCTCTGTGGTACTGATGAAGCCACTTCTCATATTTCTTAATTTCCTGATGGTAAGTCGAGATGGTATTTGATGATTTCCCTTCATGCTCAAGCCATGTTAAAAACTGATCAATCGTAGTACTAGAAGATCCTTGCAAGAGTACCACCCTTTCGAATCAAACCTCTATTTACTATTATCGTAGAACTTATAGATGAAGAAGTCAACTTCTCCGAATGTAGCAGGGAAAAATAGTCTTTAAAACAATCAACAAAAAAGAGTAACTCCAATGAGCTACTCTTTTTCTATTTGCCTGGCGACGTCCTACTCTCACAGGGGGAGATCCCCCAACTACCATCGGCGCTGAAGAGCTTAACTTCCGTGTTCGGCATGGGAACGGGTGTGACCTCTTCGCCATTGTCACCAGACGACTATTCAATTGAAGGATTGTTCCTTCAAAACTAGATAAAGAATTGATGTCAAGAAAGCCGAATATCGACCAATGTTGTTCATTTCAAAAATGACTCTTTGTGGTTAAGTCCTCGATCGATTAGTATCAGTCAACTCCACATGTCGCCATGCTTCCATCTCTGACCTATCTACCTAGTCATCTTCTAGGGATCTTA
>NZ_JBNNJT010000004.1:0-465249 GCF_050270195.1 Rossellomorea sp. NPDC071047
GCTCGACTTGCATGTATTAGGCACGCCGCCAGCGTTCGTCCTGAGCCAGGATCAAACTCTCCGATAAAAGTTTGAATAGCTCTTTAAAAATAAATTTAGAATTAACGTTGACGTATTGTCTTGTTTTGTTCAGTTTTCAAGGTTCAATGTGTAAGTGCTTGTCTCGAAGCGACCCTTACTATGTTACACGATCATTCATTTGATGTCAACAACTTTTTTTAAGATAGTTTCGATCAAGTTCATCGTGTTTTCGTTGTCCGTTTGTGGCAACAAATAATACTTTACCAGTTAACTTCGCAGAAGTCAACTTCTTTTTAAAACTTTCTCAAAAAAAGAGATTGTCTTTCCATTAACTCTTTATAAGAAGAAAATGGCTCCGCAGGCAAGATTCGAACTTGCGACCGATCGGTTAACAGCCGATAGCTCTACCACTGAGCTACTGCGGAATAATAAAATGGTGGGCCTAAGTGGACTCGAACCACCGACCTCACGCTTATCAGGCGTGCGCTCTAACCAGCTGAGCTATAGGCCCAAGAATAATTGGAGCGGGTGAAGGGAATCGAACCCTCATCATCAGCTTGGAAGGCTGAGGTTTTACCACTAAACTACACCCGCATGAAGAATTGGAGGCGGCAACCGGATTTGAACCGGTGATAAAGGTTTTGCAGACCTCTGCCTTACCACTTGGCTATGCCGCCGTTGGCTGGGCTAGCTGGATTCGAACCAACGCATGTCGCAGTCAAAGTGCGATGCCTTACCGCTTGGCTATAGCCCAATATAAAGGGCGACTGATGGGAATCGAACCCACGAATGCCTGAACCACAATCAGGTGCGTTAACCACTTCGCCACAATCGCCATGTTTAACATATCTTTGGCAGGGGCAGTAGGAATCGAACCCACACCAAAGGTTTTGGAGACCTTCGTTCTACCGTTAAACTATGCCCCTATATATTAGAGAATTTTATTAAAAATGGTGGAGGGGGGCAGATTCGAACTGCCGAACCCGAAGGAGCGGATTTACAGTCCGCCGCGTTTAGCCACTTCGCTACCCCTCCAAATAAAAGAAATACTTAAAGGTTCTTAAGTATAAATGGTGGCTCAGGACGGAATCGAACCGCCGACACATGGATTTTCAGTCCATTGCTCTACCAACTGAGCTACTGAGCCATATTATATAGAAGATTAAATTATCAAATGACCAACTTCCTATTACTAACTAATTGAAAATGGCGGTCCGGACGGGACTCGAACCCGCGACCTCCTGCGTGACAGGCAGGCATTCTAACCAACTGAACTACCGGACCAAAGTTTTTTCGCGATAGCGAAAATAACTATCCATGCGTGACTCTTCAAGGATTATCCTATCCTAAGTCAAAATGGTATTGCGGGGACAGGATTTGAACCTGCGACCTTCGGGTTATGAGCCCGACGAGCTACCGAACTGCTCCACCCCGCGACGATATAAATATAGTGAAGGTAAACATGGAGGAGGAAGGGGGATTCGAACCCCCGCGGGCTGTTACACCCCTGTCGGTTTTCAAGACCGATCCCTTCAGCCGGACTTGGGTATTCCTCCGTGTATAATGGACCCTGTAGGACTCGAACCTACGACCGGACGGTTATGAGCCGTCTGCTCTAACCAACTGAGCTAAGGGTCCTTATAAATCGTACATTGTTTATTGAGTAATAGCGGCGGAGGGGATCGAACCCCCGACCTCACGGGTATGAACCGTACGCTCTAGCCAGCTGAGCTACACCGCCACGAAACATTTACTATTCAATTTGATTTTTGCTTAAGCGAAAATCAATGAAGTTAATTTTACTTTCGTAAAAAAACTTGGTGGAGCCTAGCGGGATCGAACCGCTGACCTCCTGCGTGCAAAGCAGGCGCTCTCCCAGCTGAGCTAAGGCCCCAAAGAAGTGGTCGGGAAGACAGGATTCGAACCTGCGACCCCTTGGTCCCAAACCAAGTGCTCTACCAAGCTGAGCTACTTCCCGAAATATATGGCGCGCCCGAGAGGAGTCGAACCCCTAACCTTTTGATCCGTAGTCAAACGCTCTATCCAATTGAGCTACGGGCGCTAAATGCTTTCTATTGTAGTAATGAATGGAAAGTTATTTTGCTGACGCAAAAAACTTTGGTGCCGAGGACCGGAATCGAACCGGTACGGTAGTCACCTACCGCAGGATTTTAAGTCCTGTGCGTCTGCCAGTTCCGCCACCCCGGCAAATTCTTGGAGCGGAAGACGGGATTCGAACCCGCGACCCCCACCTTGGCAAGGTGGTGTTCTACCACTGAACTACTTCCGCGAAACAAATGGTGCGGGTGAAGGGACTTGAACCCCCACGCCTTGCGGCGCCAGATCCTAAGTCTGGTGCGTCTGCCAATTCCGCCACACCCGCATGATAAGAAAATTAGATATTTCGAATTCACGAAAATCTTTGGTGAGCCATGAAGGACTCGAACCTTCGACCCTCTGATTAAAAGTCAGATGCTCTACCAACTGAGCTAATGGCTCATCTATACAAGTAAGAAACCAAATGGTGCCGGCAAGAGGACTTGAACCCCCAACCTACTGATTACAAGTCAGTTGCTCTACCAGTTGAGCTACACCGGCATATTTACTTTCATATGAAGTCTTAACGGAAAGTTACTTCACAGAAGCAATTCAAAAAAAAGATATTTTGCTTGCGTAATTTGTTGTAGTTTATTTTACTTGCGTAAAAAAACTTGGTGGAGGATGACGGGATCGAACCGCCGACCCTCTGCTTGTAAGGCAGATGCTCTCCCAGCTGAGCTAATCCTCCAAATTGGTGACCCATACGGGATTCGAACCCGTGTTACCGCCGTGAAAGGGCGGTGTCTTAACCGCTTGACCAATGGGCCATATCTATGTGAGTATCCCGCTTAAGGACATGTATAACTATAACAATTCATTTCGCAGAAGTCAACTTCTAAAAAATAAAAAAGAAAACTTTTTTCAACTTACTCATCTTAACAATTTTGTAAGCCGAAAAAGAATATACCATATTTATAAAGTTAATATCAATAGTCAATTTTAAAATCTCTTAATGTTTATTTCTAATTCAAATTCAAAACTTTTAATGATCCACTTCCCTATTTAGTTAAACTGATACCCCCTCAAATCCCTTCCCTCCATTTCAGTTATGGAAGGAAAACATACGTTATCAAAATATAAGCGAGTCTTCTTTTATGATTTTGGGAAAGAAGGACAGGTCCGTTGTCGCAAATTATTGTTTAGGCATAACGGGATTAAATAGAAAAAAGCAGCCAACCTCCTACATATAAGTTGGCTGCTTTTTTTCATATTAGCGTATTGCAAATTTCATCTTCCTTTATCTTTCCCTTTGTACCACTAATATAGGTTATCTAACTTCATTTCATGATACGTTATTTTTTCCTTCAGTTTCTTTTTGAGTCGGCAATCTAAACAGCCCTCTAGTAATACGAGATTGTAATGGATCCTCATAGAGTGCCATTGTAATTTCATTTGTGATAAAAATCGAGTCACCTTCATCATTTCTCCTCCACGTCGCAGGAGTACGTTTCGAAAACTGGCAAGCGTCGTCGTTAAGACATTAGCCCCTATAGTTTTGCGTCACCACTTTTCAATGGGTTTGCCTTTATCGTACGAATTATGAAAGATTGGTTTGTGATATACGAGCGAATGCACCTTCACTAGTGAAAGAATCATAGTTAAGTATAAGTCGTATTTACTACTTTTGAATAATACCATACTTTTCTTGATATCAAACCTTTTATTCCTAAAAGAATGATAAGGGACGGAGGAAACGGTCCCTTGTCCTAGGGAATTAGGGATTGGTAGTGACCGGGTAGACAAGGTGCCTGCGCCCAATCCACCGTAACCAATAAGACAAGCTGTGAATATATTACTAGTAAAGGGGGAATTTAGATGATTTATGTAGTATTAAGGGATGCTGGTCATGGATTAGAGACTCCTGGAAAGAGGTCTCCCTATATCAGCTCCCTGGGCAGGTCGATTAAGGAGAATGAGTTCAATGAACCTGTGAGTGAGTTTTTCGGGGATGAATTGAAGAGGCATGGGGTCATCATCCATGATATTTCACCAACGACCAAAGATGTCCCGTTGACAGCCAGAACAAATGAAGCAAATCGATTATTGAAGTTCTACATCAATAAATACGGCGCATCGAATGTGAAAATCGTGTTAGTAAGCTTTCATTTCAATGCATTTGATGGGTCTTTCAGCGGGTCAAACCCGAGCGGGATCTCTGTTCATATCCAACCTGGAAGCAAGTATGCAAGGGAACTGGCCAATAGCGTAGGGAAATATTTAAGGCAAGGGACCAAGCAAGTGTGGCGTGGAATCATTGAGCAGGACCTTCATATAACCAGGGAATTCGAAGGCGTCGCCATCCTGACGGAAAATGGGTTCATGGATCATCCCGAAGAAGCTAAACTTATGCTTGATAAAGACTACCAAAAAGAAGTGGCGAGAGAAGCCGCTAAAGGAGTACTGGAATATTTTAACTTGCCTTATTTCCCTGATACGCCTAAACCGACTGAAAAACCGAAGGAGGAAGATGATATGCTAGAGAAAGCGATTGTGATTGGTACATTTAATGATTATCCGGCAGCTGAATTATTGGCGAACAGATTAAAATGCCCGATTTATCCCCGCAATGCGATAAGTGGAAAAGTAGCAAAAGAACTGATTGTCTGCGGTGGGAAGAAAGATGGGTTAATCGCTGATAACATTGTCGTTCTTTCAGGGGCTGACCGTTACGATACGTATAGGAAAATTGAGGAGTATCTTAAACAGCTATAAGAGTGGACGTAGGGACAGGCTGACTGTCCCCGGTCCTCCTTTTCGGACACGGTCAATTACACACTTGGAGATTCCTGTTACTCTTAATCGATCCCTTCCTCTTACTCCATCAATTTGTTTTAGTTTCTTTAATAGATTATTCCGATTATGCCTGTCCAGCTTCTGTAGCATGCTTATGGTTATCCACATTTACTTTCATATCCGTCTTTCTATTTTAGATTTTCATCTAAGAAATAATTACTGTTTTGCTTCACCATGAATTCTACATATCTATGTACTTATTATTTCTGTCTAATTGTAGCGGGAAGAGAGCACCGATGACACCGCTATTCTTCTTAGTGTATTCATGAACTTTTGAAAACACCTTTGTGTGGCGCTGATTTTAAAGGATTTTGATTGATTAAACGGAGGACCCTGAGAAAGTATCCCGAAGTTTCTACATTTTCTTTATTAAAACGATTTTAAACTATGTTACCGAAACGATTAAATTTTGAGTTGTACAAATAATCATAACTGGAATTAATTCATTTGATAGCATCAGAAATTGTCCTCTGTTTCCCTCACTAGTAAGTGAATACGATTGTTTATTAAACTATATCTGTAATGTTGAAAGTCATCTCTATTCCTATACTTATTCAATTAAACGGATAATGGAAATTAGTTTATAAGAAAAGCGAAGAAAGATAGAAGCTTTATTACTTGAATCATCATATACGACATAAATCGTGAACATCCTTATTGAATGAGCACGAAAACTAAAAAACCAAGAGTGCAATAAAATCGCCACTCTTGGTTATTATTGTCTTGAAACATTCACTTTACATGAACTTGCAACGTTACTTACTTAAATGACATTATACCTGTATTGAAGTAACGCTTACTCAAAAATCGGACCAAGGGATCTAGTCCCACCAATTCAGAATCCAAGATAAGGGACCTCTCCCCCATTCCCACCACCAATTCAGGATCCGGGACAAGGGACCTGTCCCCACGTCCCGCTTCTCCACCTTGATCACAACAGTAGTTAAAGGGTCCAAAGTCAAAGTATCTTTCGTCAATGTAAATCCAGATTTCTTAGAAACAGGCTTTGTTCCCGCTTCATCGTTGTCTACAACAACCTTCCCTTTAGATAAGTCATAGTCACCCACCGATAGGGTACGTGCTTCGCTATCCGCATTGACAAATACGTAGTACTCACCTGTACCATCTGTGGATACATTCTTATAAGCAAGCATCAAGTCTGTATCAGCCATCTCAGGTACATCCAATAGAGATACATTCTGGTCAACCAGCGCCTGCTCACCTAAACGGAAAGCGTCGGTTGATCTTCTAAGCTTAATCAAACCTTCTGTATATTCTCTCGTCGTTGTATTGATTTCATATTTCTTCTTATTCGTTGCTTTTTCCCAGTCAAACTTATTGATGGCGTCGGATGAATCGTATGAGTCGTGGATGAAGTAACCGAATGGGTTGCCTTCTTCGTCTTCCAGCTCATGATATTTCTGTTCCGGAACGCCTTCCCCTAGCCATTGCTTGGTTCGTCCGTATTCCTGGCCAGCGTGGATAAAGGCCGTTCCTTGTGATGTTAAAATCATGGAGTTACCAAGGCGGATACGCTTATGAATCTCCAGGTTGTTTTCCGGAATGGCCGGGTCCTTTTTGATCGATTGGGCAATGACATCGTATAACGGCAGGTTGTCATGGGCTGCGATGTATTGAACCATGTCGCCCGGGTCATCGTCTGCTGTGTTGCCAGGTTGCCCTTTGATGTTGTTAAAAATCGTGTTGATGTCGCGTGCTCCGCCTGTCAGGAATCTCGGCTCACCTTCTGAACCGAAGCCGGATTTCAGTTCGTTACGGATTTCGTCGGAGAAGACTCCTACGTCGTCGGTTTTGTCCATCCAGTCCTGGTCGGCACCCATTCCTTCTAATGAAGGATCAGACAAGTGACCGGCGAATGTTCTCCAGCCTTCACCGATGAACAGTGCGTCCGGGTTGATTTCAGCCGCTGCGTCATAAGCTTTTTGGACGGATGGGTAGGTTGCGTCGCCCATCATATCGAATCGCATACCATCGATCTTGTATTCGTCGAACCAGTATTTCACTGAGTCGACCATCAGTTTCTCAGCCATTGTATGGTTGGTTGCCAGGTTGTTTCCGAACCCTCCAAGGAAGTTTCCTTTGTCATCCTGGAACGCATAGTAATTTGGCACGATGTCGTTCAGTGTGCTTGTTTTCGCCATATGCGTGTAGACCACGTCGAGTACGACGCCCATACCCTTATCATGAATGGCATCGATCAATCGTTTCGTTTCTTCGATTCGTAGTTGCGGATCAGTGGCATCCTGTGAATACGCACCGTCCGGGGAGAAGTAGCTGTGAGGGTCATATCCCCAGTTGTATTCATTGCCTCCCGCTGAATACTCAAGCTCACGTTCCCCCATATTCGTTTCATCACCGTAGTACCAGGCCATGATCGGAAGCAGTTGAACGTGGGTCACACCCATTGATTTAATATAATCAAGTTTCTTGATGAAGGCGTCATAGGTACCCCATCTTTCCTTCTTCAAATCTTTTTCAATCGAAGGATCGGATGTAAAGTCACGTACGTGGACCTCGTAAATGACCGCGTCTTCACGTTTTTCATAGCCATCGATGGACGCATGGCTGAACTTCTTAGGGTCGGTTCCTTTTAAATCGACGATCGCCGCCTTCCCGACATTATCGCCGTCAGGTCCCGCTTCACCCTCTGTATTTACGGTAAAAGCAGCCATAGATTTCGCATAAGGATCCAAGACTTTTTTCGTTACTCCGTCATTGGTTACTTCATATTGATAGTAGTAGCCTTTCAGATCTTTTACCTTTAACTCTTTTGCTTTTACTTCCGTTGACCAAACTCCTTGTTCACCAAGGGTCAGTTCCACACTGCCGATTGGTTTCGCGGCATCTTTTTTATCAAAGAAGTTCGCGACGACCTTGCTTGCTTTCGGTGCCCAAAGCTTTAAGGTAGCATCGCCTTTTTTGTAAGTGGCACCGAGGTCGTCCCCATCGTAAGCATATTTGTTATCTATCAGTCTCCAGCCTGCCGCCGCTGAAACGGTTCTGCCAGAGTAAGTGATCGATAGTGACAGTTTTTCCAGGTCAAAATCAGCTTTTACTTCCACTGTTTTGTCTCCGGTGATTTCAGCACTTTGCACCGTCACATCGGATCCAGCACTGTCTTTGATGGCCAAACCGGACAATAACGCTTCTTCTGTCAACCCGTCTGTCATTGTGAAATTCAGACGGATCGTATCGTCTGAAATGACCTCAGAAGAAATCAGTCCCGTTGCCACATCCCCGTGTGGAGAAATGTAGACCGTATCGTCGCCCTGCTTCACCCATAAGTGATTATATTTATCTAACAGATTGAACGTTTTGTTGCCGCCATCCTTACCAGCATCGCCTTTCGACTCATCCAGCATAATGAAGCCGATCTCTTTCGCATTTTCGTTTAACGGGATGTCTACATAAGCACCATAACGGTCTTCACCCGCTAAATCAGCCGCACCTGTCGGCCAGTTTTCTGATGGTGCTGCGACATCTCCCCAATTCCACACACCGAAATTCTCATAGTTCCCATCTTCACGCTCATAATGAATACGCACCGTGTTCTCCGGCAAATCAACCGGCTCATACGTATACACCTTATCAGAACCTTGTTGGATCCAAATCTCGTTTACCTCAGGTGAAGGGATCGTGAATCCTTTATCTCCTCCATCTTTACCGGCATCCCCTTTTGTAATATCCATTACCAGGAAGCCAATATTTTTCGCGCCTTCAGCCAGGGGAACATCAATGTAGGCTCCGTAGCTGTCGGTTTTTTCAAACATGGTAGCACCTGTCGGCCAGTTAGCCGATGGGGAAGCCACATCATTCCAAAGCCAAGCACCGAAGTTTTCGTAGTTTCCATCGGTACGGTTATAGTGGATACGGATGTTGTTTTCCGGAACCGGCTCTACATCGGGATTTTCCCCGCCGCCAGAACCTGATCCTGCTTCAGCACCTGTAATCTTACCGCCTTCAACGGTCAATAACGCAGTACCGCCGTCTGCTTTAGAAGGAAGAGTCAGCGTAATTTCATTTCCTCCGTCAGCATTGAATGTCTCACCGGAATACGCATTCGTCACGACTGCATCCGTAGAATCCACTGTCAACGTAATTTCTTTCGCTTCGTCCGCCACGTTCAAACCAACGTATACAGAATCCTCTTTATAGTCACGAGAGAATACCAGGAACTGATCGCTATTCGAACCACCGACAGTCTTTCTCTCCCCTTTAGCAAACACATCGGAATGTGCCCCTCTAAAGTTTAAAATCTTCGTATAGTGCTCTAACACGTCATTATCTTCTACATCATCCCAGGCAAAATCATAGCGGTTATCATATTCCGGATAATTGTTCGCTCCACTTTGTCCAAGCTCTTCACCGTAATAAATGACCGGCTGTCCCTTCGACGTTGCCTGAAGTGAAGCAGCCACTTTCAGCTTGCCTTCATCTCCGCCTAACGAATACAAGAATCCGTCTTCATCATGACTTCCTAAAAATTGTCCAAGTGTTGCTGTGTTATCGATTTTTCCGTTTCGTGCCGTCAGTTTATCATTGGCTGCTTTCAGGTTGCCGCTTACGAATTCATGAGCGATACCTTTGAAACCGAAGTCCAGAAGGGAGTCCATCGTTCCAGTATCAAGATATCCCAGCTGGTTGTCAGCACTTGCTCCCCATGCTTCACCAATCATTTTGTGTTGAGGCATTTTTTCCGTGATGGCGTTTTTAAAAGCCATCCACGTCGTATCTTCCACATGCTTCACAGTGTCAACACGGAAATAGTCAATCGTATTCCCTTTTGCCGTTGTCGCTTTTTCAATCCAATCCGTTTGCCAATCGATGATTTGTTGGCGAACTTCTGGATTTTCCGTGATGACGTCTGGTAATCCTGCTAATTCACCGACCACTTCATCCGTACCGACATCAGCACCTTGACGAACGATATCGCTGTACTTGTCTCTTTCTGCATCCGTCGGATAACCTGCTGGACGCTTATCCTCAGCAAGCTCTCCATTGATTTCTTTTAACCCATACCCTGTATGATTCAACACCACATCGACCATGATTTTTATCCCGCGGTCATGTGCCTCATCGATTAACGTATGGAATTCTTCCATTGATCCAAAGTGAGGATTCAGCTCACCGAAGTTACTGGCCCAGTAGCCATGATATCCGAAATAAGGCTGATCCGATTCCCCGTTTGTTTCAACGGAACGGACATCATACTTAATATTTTCAACGACTGGACTGATCCAGATTGTATTCACACCAAGATTATCAAGGTAATCCAGTTTCTCTGTGATCCCTTTAAAATCTCCACCTTGATACGTACCTCTTTTGCTCTTATCATAATTCAGATTGTAAGGATCATCATTCGACGTATCCCCGTTGAAGAATCGGTCTGTCAGCATGAAATAAATGATGGATTCATCCCAATCGAGATCCGAATCGCCGACAGACTGTCTTGCTTTTACTTCGATTTCAGTCGTTCCCTCATAATAGTTCCCATAGGAATCCACTACGGTCAGAGGAATCGATTTTGTTCCTGCCGTTACATCATCATCGACTGCTAACGTCACTTCCTTTAATGAAGGATCGATTTCAAGTTTCTCTGATCCGCCTAGTGAAGAAACATCCGCCGTGATTTTTTGGATTTTCACATCCTCTGTCAGCCCATCCACACCAACTGATAAGACAGCGTTTTCATTATAGTCCACAGCATTTGGTGACACTGAACCCGTAACCGTCAGATCCGCTTTTTGGAAATCAATAAACGATTCCCCATCGACTGTATTGTAAGGGTCGCTTACTTCTGTCGTTTCACCATCTTTCGTGACTAAAAAGGAGTACGGGTTTTTCCCATTCGGAATGTTGTCATATGCTAGTACGAACCGTTCATTCTCAGGTTCATACGTCATTTCTCTCGTTTCCCCGTTGTACTTCAACTCTACTTTTTCAATCGAATCCATCGCATCGTTTGCGAATAATTCTTTATCACGATAATAGAACGTCGCATTTCCCTGATCGATCACTGGAGCCGATCCATCCGGTACAATGCGGATTTCCTCAACACCGCTTGTTATGTACGCCTTGGTGATGGTGTCGTTTTTGTTCACTTTAATAAAACGATCGCCAAACTCCTTCTCCGCCGTATTCCAATCCTCGGTACTTCGAAGAACGAAACCGAATTGCTCTGTTTCAGGTGCAACGGCAATGTTAGCTACCGCCACTCCATTTTCATAGGAGTCAAAGTTGATTTGATCATCCTGTACCCCTGTATTCCAGGCCCAAATGTTCCAGTCTCCGTACGTTTGGTCTTCACGATCATACGTGAAGCGTACTGTGCGATCAATGGACTCTGCTGATTCCACCGAGGCATTTCCATCCGCCACTGCAGAAGCTGCCGGTGCAAATGGTGACCACAGACTTATCAGCATCATCAAAGTCATAAAAATTGAGAATCGACGCTTTGTCCTATTTCCCATTCATGTTTTCCCCCTCTTAAATTGGATTAATAGAATAATAGAAGTGCTCTTGCTGAGAGTGAAAACGTTTGCACAAGTAGTTAAAAAAATGTGAGGTGATTCTCGGGGTAGTTATTTCGAACTAGTGCAAGCGCTTACAATTATCTGTCTTTTTTTATTTTACAATATATTCATAGAAGTAGCTATATGACAAAAGGGGGATTTTATTCCTAATTTTATAAGGCTCTTATTGTAGACGTTGTGGCTATTTTAAAGAATAAGGTAGCAGCTGTTTTCCCCGCAGGCTGCTACTATTGAGGTGGCACTGTGCTCGAAAAGAGGTCCAACGGCAATATTATGTCTGCTTTTGCACGAAAAACGACTTTTTTTTGCTGGAGTGGAGATCTGAACGATTAGAAGGGGGCAGGATTGGCTTTTAATCCTGATTCGGAACCCTCTCGCAGAGAAATTGATCCAGATCGGACTATTTTCAATCCCGGTATGAAATGATGAATCCTGATTTTGATTTATTGATCCTCAATATGGATAATTGATCCTCCATGTCGAATTTTCTTTGAATAAGGGTTGCCCGGAAGCAGTGATCATTTAAGTTGACGTTCTATATTTACTGATTGCAAATAGAACCCAAAAAAATAGGAACAAGCGGATGCCTTGTCCCTACAATGTCACACGATCCACCTGTTCACGCAGTTGAATCATATTGTCTTTCACTCGCTGTGAAATTTCACATAATGCTTGAATCGAATCTCCTTTATGTTGACTGAGCTGGTGGACGATGTCGTCAAAGAGCATTTCCATTTCTTCATGAATGGCCATGGCCGATACATTGTATATATGGATATTGGAGTAATTCGTTTTATCAAAAATCGCAGAGTCGATATAAGGTCTGAAGCTGTCAAGCAACGCTGGAAATCCGATCGTTAACCTGGTTAATCCGTCCCGGAGTCCTTCTATGGTCGCAGCCAGCTCATCGATCGGCTCCAGTGCGGAAGAAACGTACGAGCGGATTTTGTCGTCGAAGTCCGAGAACATACTGATAAGCTTTCCGGGAACCGTTCCACTCAAGGCAACATTCATGGCACCCTTGATTTGGGCGGAAATGACCTCCAATGTGTTTTCAATGGCAAAAGCAAGACCCGTCAAACCGCCTAAAAGCGGAAACAGAAAGCGGTGGGAAACTCCCTTGAAAGCTTCAAAGGACCCGTCCAGGTAAATCTCTTTCACCTTCATACCGATGAGCATATGATTAGACGTTTCCAGCACGTACTCGTTTTTCTTCGGCATCACTACTTCATGTTGAACCGAAGCCCCTCCAGAGATGCTCGCACTTAAAGAAGAATCACGTTCTCCAAAGTTTTTGGCTAGATCCCCAACCTGACTTTGAAATTCTGCGATGTGACTATTCATTTTCACACTATTGGCCTTGATAATCTCATAGTGTGACAGCATCTCGTTCACAAGGAGGTCCTCCAGTGTTTCCTTTCCTCCGCTAAATAGCTCCGGGATTTCTTTATGAAGGATGTTCTGCAGGAATCCTGTCAGACTGGTAATCTCCTGTTTGAATTCAAGCAGCTGATTCCGTGCCTGACCAAAAATGCTTTCGACACTGATGCTTCGGTTGAATAGGTGTTCCACGAGTTCGACAGGTGGGGAATTCAACACACCGTTAAGAGATTTACTGGCGTTTTCAGCCATATTCAAGAGAGAAATAAGATGATCGATTTCAGAGGTCAGACGATGTTCCGTCGTCGTGATGCCTATGAATAAAGGATTACCGATCAAGTTTTCAAATGAATCCTCAAAAATCATCTGCAGGCGGCTCAACCGTTCTGAGTAACGGTCTCCTTCATGCTGGGCGATTTCCTGCGAATGGGTCAAGTAGTCCTGGGCATACCCCAATCTTGTGGTGACATCCCCAGCCAGGGCTTCAGCCAACAGGTTCAGATTGTCGCGATTGATCTCAATCCTGTCTGAATGACCGCCATAGAGGGGTTCTCCGGTCCAGATGCTTGTCATGATGTGGGCATCAGCTTCGTCATGGATTTTGCCGTAACCAGGGTCTCCTGGTTGACCAATCTCATAGGCTCCTTTGTCGTTATATCCCGTATGATTGTTCGTCAGGATGCTGAACTTCTCGCCGATCACCGGTATACCTGTCGAAATATCGTATCTCCGTCCAGGGATACGGGAATCGAGATTCAGGGCAATCAGGGTTCCGGTTAAGACGTCATAGTTGGTGAAGTAGTTGGTGATGTTGTCGTAGTTTTTGTCGGGATCAATTACACCTTTTGGAAATAATGCTGGATTTAGAGTAACGGATTTTATATCAGGTCGATTTCTTACAGCGTAGTTTGCAAGGGGGCCCCCTAGGGAGTTTCCGGTAACGGAGCTAACTCCCCCCTCATTCTTATATTCTTTTTGTATTCTATTTAAATATTCAGCGGAAGCTTCAAGTTGAGGCAAAGTTAGGTCACTTAGCAGTTGAACATCCGTTAATAAATCTTGCTTTCCATTCTCAGCAGCTGCGTCTGTACCTTCATATACTATTGTTATTTCTTTTGTGGACTCATTTCGGACTGTAAATGCGTCTAGTCCAGTGTCGTCGAGGAAATTTACATCTAATACCTTAAATGCCTTTCCATTAACTTTTATAATGTCAAATCTATTAATTTCTGAATAAGCATGTAATCCCGCTAATTCAACCAAGTCCCTATCAGTGGTTTCTCTATTAACATTAACTGGATTAACATTATTTACTGATGGCACCTTACTCAACTCTTTCTAATGTTTATTTTTTATAATATAATTGGGGTCGGCTCTATCAACAGTGGTTTCTTTATCCCCGCTACCCGTAACTTTATCAATTATATTGTCATGTAGTAGGAGATTATACGCGCCAAAAGGAAGCCCTTCCGCATCTTCAATAACTTTTGCAATATCCTCTAACTCTTCGTTAGTTGGATTCGAATCTTTTTTATCTTTAAAAAGCTGAATAGTAATATTTATTGACTCAGGGCTTAATTTCTTTAAATTTACCTCTTTTAAATCTTCTTTCGTAATATCAGGATTTTCTAAATAAATTTCAACGATCCTCTCTGATATTTCCATATCAAAAAATGACACAAAATAATACTCATTTCCAAATCCAAATGATTTAGTATTATTAATGGCCTGGATTTTTTCTCCAGTAAATGGATATTTTTCTGTAATTTCTTTCAATAATTTATCCAACTTGCTAAACTGATCTTCATATATCAATCCATAAACACCCGAAGTGATGGCATTTTCCACCTCTCCTTCTAATGAATAAACCTGGTCAGTCAGGATTTTATCCTCATTAGAATCTATGGGCACAACTGCAAAGGTATGGAAATGGGGCTTACCCACAGACTCCACAAACACACTAGCTCCATCAACATTACCAACAATATTATGAATTTCAACATCAGTTTTATATTGTGTTAAGAAAAAATCTTTGACGGCTTTTTCCACTTCTTCCCGTTTTGCTTCAGCAATTTTGTCATTTTCTTGACCATTTTTCAGAGAAAACCCTTCTCCATTATATTCCTGGACGCTTACTAAACGATTGCTTTGATCTTCCACTTCATCCTGCGTACCCTTCTTCTCATCCACACCATTACCATTTGCATTATCCATATTCATACATCCTCCAAGTAATAATGAAAGTCCGATTCCACATATAATCCATTTATTTTTAGTATTCATGAATGTCTGATCCTCCTAATTGGATGGGTTCATTTAAAGAATTACCTTTATATTGTATAAAAGTCTGTAAAGTATTAACAGTTCAATCCGGTAATACTTAGAGCAATCAGGTAAAACAGGAAAAAAGTAGGGGAGCAGACTTCTTTTTTACGTTTCTTTTATACTATTGATTTAGCATATTGAACTTACGCCTAAAGACTCATACATTTGTATAATTACCCCAATTATTTAAATGATAACCTATAAGTACTGAAAATAAATCTCCTGAAATTTATAACTATAAGACCTGATCACTAGATCGGGAGTAGTTAGATACGGTCATACAGCTCACCACTTTAACATCACTTCTTTAAAATCGAATCCGGAAACGTTAACTGCAAAGAATTATCTTTGATTCCATCGTCTACTTTTTCATTAATTAAATTATCATTAATGATTACACTGTAATTTCCTTTAGGTATCGAACTCATTGACTTAATATCCTGTTGAACCTTATTGAATAATTTTTTATCAGGTTCTACATTTTCATTCTCCATATATAACTGAATCGTAATATTATAACCTTCTGCTACGAAATCAGCTTTCGAGAATAGGGATTTAAGTTCACTGATGGGTGTGCCGGGATCTTTCAGATAAGCCTCATACACAGGTTGGATAGCTTTGTCGTCCGGTGGAGTGGATAGATAATAATAGGGGGTCATATAACCTGCCCCTCCTACATTTTCAAGTGATTCTTTCCTTTTCCCTACAACTTCATTTTGGGACACTATCTTACTTAGATACTGATCCAGGTTATTAAATTCATCGTCAAATATAAGGTGATACAGGCCTCCTTGGATAGCGCTCTCAATATCACCGTCCAAAGACGTGACGTCATCCCCTACAACCTTTTTTTGACTCAAATCAATTGGCACTATAGCGGTTGTAAAAAAATGAACTGGCCCTGTCGACTCAACAAATACTGTCGCACCATCCACATTTCCGACTATGTTATGGACTTTGACATCTGTTTTATACTTTTCCATAAAGAAATCCTTAGCTGCTTTTTTTACTTCATCACTTTTTTCCTCTGCAATCTTATCTGCCCCTTCTCCATTTCTAAGGACATATCCGTCACCTTTATAATCTTGCACTCTCACCAAAGTATCTTTATATTCTCCGGTAGCCTCTTTTGAATCAACATGTTCTTCATTATCCATATTCATACATCCTCCAAGGAATAATGAAAGTCCGATTCCATATATAATCAATTTTTGTTTAGCATTCATATATGCCTGATCCCCCGATCTTCATAATTTCTATGTACTTGGATATACACTACCCTACTCCTTAATTATCTCATCAGGAGTCGTTTTTTCGAGAAAATTTTCTTTCACCGCTTCAAAGGACTGCTTGTGGACTGTATTGTCGTTGACGAAGATACTGTAAGTCCCGGTTGGGATATCACCCATGCTTTCGATATCGTTTACTATTCTATTAAATACCTTCTCATCCGGATCAGCATCTTGCTCTCTCATAAACAAATGAATGACCACCTCAAAATAAGTCGGATTAAACACTTGTTCATTATAAGCAGCCCTTAATTTTTCTATACTAACCTGGGGATCTTTCATATATAAATCATAAACTGGTTTTATCGCTTCATCATTTACAACAGATGAAGACAAGAAGTAATAGGGTGTCATATAGCCTGAACCTCCAACATTTTGAAGGGACTCAATCGTTCTCCCGGTAACAGGTTCTTCCTTTACAATTTTCTTTAAATAATCATCCAAACCAACAAATTCGTCATGAAAAACCTTCCTGTACAAGCCTTCTGTTATGGCGCTCTCCACTTGTCCTTCTTGAGAAAACACACTGTCTGACAAAATTTTTTCATTTGATTGATCAATTGGAACAACTGCATAAGTGTAAAAATGAAGAGGATCAGTTGATTCCACAAATACTGTAGCTCCGTCCACATTGCCAACAATATTATGAACCTTTACATCTGTCTTATATTCTTTCAAGAAAAAATCTTTCACCGCTTTCTCTACTTCCTCTCGATTCTCTTCGGCAATCTTGTCTGTTTCATCCCCATTTTTAAGTATGTATCCTTCTCCATTGTACTCCTGGACACTTACAAATTGATTCTTCATCTGCTTTTCAGGATTTTCTTTTTCCTTAATCCCATTCATACATCCACCAAGGAACAATGAAAGTACTGTTCCGTATATGATCCTTTTATTTTTTATAATCATAAGTGCCTCATCCCCCTATGAATTTGGTGTTAATGCTATATCCCTCTCACCTTAATTGTTAACAATGTAGTTCCCATGCCCACGACTTAATGAATTATCCTTTTCCCCAGTAAAACTATCCCGATATACCTTGTTGTCATTAAGGAATAAGCTATAAGATCCTTTTGGTATGCCATCCATGGCATCTAAGTCATTTACCACGCGTTGAAAAATCTCTTCACTCGGAGGAGCGTCTTTCTCTTTCATAAATAAACGCACATTAATCAAAAGGTCGTCTGGAGAAAACGGACTCTCTTCATATGCGTGTTTCAACCTTGGCCATTTCGTCTTCTTTTGCTCCCATACAACCACCTAACATGAGTGAAAAAACCAACGTACCACTCATCCCTATCCACTTACAATCCATCTTACTATTCCTCCTATTTGCTGCTTCTCTTGATCAGTTTTCATTCACGAAATAATGGAGATATCCTCTTTCCAACGTGTCGACACTCCCCCTTTCATACTGATCTCCCGCCCCCATTGTGAGCAGAATTAAAGTCCCTGTAATCCCAGTTAACACGATTTATCTGCATTCAACCAAGCCTGCTTCCCTCCTAATCTCTTACAATCCCATTTGGATACGCCCGTTCAAGAGAATTGTCTTTCACACCCTCAAACGATTCTTTATGTACCCGATTGTCATTGATGAACACACTGAAGGTCCCCGTTGGAATTCCGCTCATCCTCTCAATATCCTCCGTAATCTTATTAAATAATTCCTCGCTGGGTTCAGCGTTCTCCTCTTCCATAAACAACATGATGGAAACTCTCAGATTATCCGCGCTAAATTTTTCTTCATTGAAAGCTCCCCTAAATTGTTCTGCCGATGCTTGCGGGTTCCTCATGTACAACTCATATGCAGGCAGAATCGCTTCATCATCAGTGGTGGACGACCCGATGAAATAATAGGGGGTCATATAACCAGCCCCACCAACGTTCCCTAGGGACTCACCCCTACGGCCAACAACCTCCTCTTCGGCAACAATCTTATCAAGATACTCATCAAGACGATCAAATTCTTCATCAAAGATCATCCTGTATAGTCCATCCGTAATCCCACTCTCCACCTGTCCTTCCTGTGAAAAAACGCGATTCGTACTCACTTTCTCTCCATCGAACGGAATCACCGCATACGTGTAAAAGTGGAGCGGTCCTTCCGATTCAACATACACTGTGGCTCCTTCCACATTCCCAACCAGATTATGAACTTTAACCTTTGTCTTATACTCCTCCAGAAAGAACTTCTTGACTTCCTTTTCAATCTTCTCTTTATTAGCTTCTGCGATCTTGTCGTTTTCCGATCCCTGATTCAGGAAGTAACCTTCTCCTATATAGTCCTGAGCCCGTTCATATTTGGTGTTCGGGTTCACCTTAGGAGCTTCTTCTTTTTCAACACAACCGCTTACTAGCAGAAGCACGGTAGCATATGTGATAATCGTTTTCTTTTTCAAGCTTCATCATTCCTTTACTTTTCCTCTTCCAAATTAATAGGGAAGTTCAGGCGGATTTTTTTATAAACCAAAACGATTATGGCCCTCATACCTTGCTCCTAATAATAATTCCATTATATCTATTACTCTATCCAGCCTTCATTACCGCACCATTTTTATTACATAATTGTTTAAATACCCCAATTCATCCGGTGTAACCTGCGTATTTATTATTTTGATAGAAGAGAATGCTGAAGAAAATAATTAATATTCAAAATAACTAAACATTTCCAATTATTTTCCGTTATAATGGAAAATATGGTATTTTAATCGGTCGTTATCTCTTCATATTCAATTTGTTTACCGGAGGCTGTTATATGGTTTTTGATGGGATTTTAATTGCAATCATCATTGGGTTCATACGTGGAGGAAACTTTAAGAAATTTGCCGATATCCGTTTTAAAATGGGATGGGTCTTTCCCGTATTGCTGGTGCTACAGCTTGTCATCTTTTATTTTCAGAATAAGGTGGGGTGGGTCGGACAGGTTAGCAATCTCTCATTTATGTTCATTTATGTCGTGGGGCTCACATTTTTATGGGTGAATCGCCATCATCCCCATTTCATCGCGATTTTCGTCGGGGTTCTATTGAACTTCATTGTCATGGCCATCAATGGCGGAAGGATGCCGGTCTCCATGGAGGCGGCTGCGGTGATCGACCCTCACTATCTGGAAGCAACGAAAAATGCGTTATACGCCAAGCATGCGCTTGTTACGGAATCTACGAAACTGGCTTTATTGGGAGATATCATTCCTTTGTCAGCCCCCTACCCCCGTGAGCAGGTAATCAGCATCGGGGATATCGTGATGAATATCGGGGTATTCCTTTTCATCCAATCCGTGATGGTCCGCAAGAAGGACAAGCTCGTCGCATCCAAGACGACACTTTAAGGAGGTGAGATTATAATGAAAAATAGAACAAAAAATGCTATTATTAACCTAGTCATCATTGGTTCAGCTGTAGTTGCCCTTACTTCTGGTTGGAAGTTCTGGTAAAAGATACAGGGCTGATCACGGATCATCCGACCCGGGGTCAGCCCTAATATGTTAATGAGAGCGTGAATACGTATGAAAGTAAAACTGAAATCAGAAAACGTGTATATTGCATTTATTTCCCTTCTCGGTGTTCTATTATTTCTGGACCATCTCAATCCCCAAGTGGAAGACTTATCAAACTGGGTGCTCATTTATACCCTTGTCGGAGCGATTTTGCTATTAAATCATTTTAATATTATCATTCCTCTTTCCGGCAATACCCTTTCCATGGATTCCTCTATTTACTTAGCAGGTCTTTTTTTGTTTGGGCTGAAGATCCCTTTGCTGGCACTCGGGGTCAGCAGTATCGTATTTCTCATGATCCGTTTCAAATTGGCCTGGTGGAAGCACCTCTTTAACTTCGCCAATTATTCTCTCATGCTGATCTGTACATATTACACGTTCATCCTGACGGGTGGAGCTGTCGGTGAAACGGACTTTCCCAATATCATGCCCTACGCCCTGGCCCTGTCTGTTTACTTCATCTTAAATGTCATGATTATGTGGGTCTATTTCTATCTGGCACAGAAGCCATCCCTGAAGACCATCATCCGTACCGCTTTTCAAAAGCAGCTCATTCAGGAGGTCTTCACAAGCTACCTCTGTACACTCGTCCTGGCTTTGGTCCTGACGATTCTAATCAGCCAGCAGCCGATATTCGGTATATTTCTATTCCTGACACTTGCGATCATGCTTTCTTTCGCCTTCAGAAACTTCTTCAATCTATACAAAGAGGAAGAAGCGAAGGCCAAGAGAGATTTCTTAACCGGTTTATATAATCATGGGTACTTTAAGCTTCGCCTCGATGAGATGCTTACGGAGAATCGGAAGAACTCTTTCTGCGTGGCCCTGATCGACTTAGATGATTTCAAAAAATACAATGATGCCAACGGTCATATTCAAGGCGATGCGCTCCTAAAGTTCTTTGGCACGTTCATGCTTGATAAAACAAAAGACCTTCCCTTCATCGCTGCCCGTTATGGAGGAGAAGAATTCGGTCTCATCCTGCCTGGTGTATCGAAGCAGGATGCCTTCACCTTCCTCAATAAAATCAGGAAAGAAATCAATGATACCTATTTTACTGGAGTGGAGCATTCCCCTCAGGGCTGCATTTCATTCTCGGCAGGAATTGTGGAATATGAGAGTGGGACGTACAGTTCATCTGAACTTTTATCAAAAGCAGATAAAGCCCTTTACTTCGCAAAGTCTCAAGGGAAGAATGCGATCCAAATATATAAAGAGGATCATGTGTATCACCAGGACTGCCAGTTTGCGAAAGAAATCGATGCACTTGAACAGCAGCTGCAGATCTTTCTGTCCAAGGATGTCTATACCTATCAGCATAGCAAGCGTGTCTTTTCCTATGCGACAGAAATGAGTGAACGGCTGAATCTAAGCAGCGAAGAACGGCGTACCCTGATCCTGGGGGCACTGATCCATGATATCGGGAAGCTTGAGATTCCACGGGATATCATCAACAAAAAAGGAAAACTTGACCCCCATGAGTGGGAGATGATGAAGAAGCACGTCATCTATGGAAAGGAAATCATTTCTTCTATTAAGAAGTATGACGAGCTCCTGCCGTTGATCGAATTACATCATGAACGCTATGACGGCAAAGGCTATCCATATGGATTACGGGAAACGAACATACCGAAGCTTGCCCGGATCCTCTGCGTCATCGATTCCTTCGATGCCATGACAACGGAAAGACCCTATCAGAAAACCAAAACCTTTACAGAAGGAATCGAGGAACTCCGCGCATGCTCCGGACACCAATTCGATCCAACCTACGTCGAACCATTTATTGAAATGATCGAGGAGAACTATGTGGGACAGGGGGACAGTCCCCTTGTCCCAGCGAATCCTAACCAGGAACAAGGGTAAACTTTAACTGAACCCCGGTTCCACTTGAGGAGGTCTACCAATGGATTACTCAGTGATTGGAAAGAAGATAAGGGAATTAAGGAAGGCGGTGGGTCTTACTCAAGGTGATTTGGCTGAAGGAATCTGTACCCAGGCTTTGATCAGCCGCATCGAAAAGGGGGACATCTTTCCCAGCGCCACCGCCCTTTACCAAATATCGACCAGGCTGGGAGTGGACGTGAACTATTTCTTCGAGATCGGGACCACCCCAAGACTCGACTATCTTCGTGAGGTGGAAAGACAGCTAACCAAATTGAGGGTGGATCAACGATTAGAGGAAATGATGGATATCGTCAAAATGGAAGAGAAAAACCCTCTTTTCTATAAAGACAATGAAAAGCTTCAGCTTCTTTATTGGCACAAGAGCATCTACTTATTCGAAATCAAAAAGGATTCGGGCGCTGCATTCTCCTTGCTGCAGAAAGCCTATAAGCTGACATGCCATCAGAAAAAAGCCATGACGGAACGGGAGATGGAAATCCTGATTACGTTCGGAATATGGGAAACTCAGTTGGCCAACCATCAGAAAGCCCTTGAATATTACCAAAAGGTAGAGATGATGATCCATCCTGCTGAGCAATTGCATGATAAATCGATCAAGACACGTTTGCTTTATAATATAGCCCGGGTACATACACGTACAAAAAACTACGAGGAATCGACTGACTATTGCTTAAAGGCCATTCATTGGTGCATAGAGGAAGAACTGCTTTGGGGATTAGGAGAATCGTATTATCAAATAGGTTTTAACTATGAACTAACGGAAGATTACGAACAAGCGATCCCTTACATGGAAAAAGCCCTCCTCATGTTCGAGCTTCGAGAGAATGCCCTATACTCGTCATTCATCCAAGACAAATTGAAGAAATTGAATGAGGGTCAATAGGTAGCCGTTCCACCGTTTTAGAAGCGACGCAAAGATGAGTAATTAAAAGAGGGATGCCCAGTGCTACCGAGCATCCCATCCACCCTCTGCCTGTGGCCTGTGAATGAACACCTAAAGAAAATTCGACACGGAGGATTGATTATTTCAAAAGAGGATTAATAAATTTAAAACAGGATGATTAAATTCTAAAGAGGATCAATAATCTGATATCCGGATTGAAAATAGTCCAAACCGGATTAATTCCTCTGCGAAGGTGCTGCATGTCAGGAATTTCACTCCTAACCGGCAGCCTCCGACCCGTTCGGGATCCCATTCCAGCTAAAAAAAGAAAATCTAAGGTCATTTCCCTTCCAAAAGCGGACAAATTGAGTGACTGGACCACTATTCAAACAAACCCAGCCCTCATAGATAAGCCACTTCATCAACTGATATCCTAAGCCCTGTAGCTGAGCCGGTGAAATCCCAGGACACTCATCTGCCCCACCCATGGGAAAATCAACCCCTACTCTCTACTATTGAATAACAACGATGGCTACAAAAAGAAAAATGGGACAGGATGCCTGCCCCCGCCCCACCTTATACATATTCTACAGATTCCCGCTCCCTCTTCACAGGTTCTTTCAAATTCACGGTTTCTTTCACGATATAGATTGGTCTGTTTTTGCTTTCGTCATAGATTCTCGCGATGTACTCCCCTACGATGCCCATGCCTAGCAGTTGAACCCCGCTAAAGAAGGTGATGGCCACCATGATCGAGGCCCAGCCTGTTTCCACACCTTGCCCGAACAGCTTGACGGCAATCGCATAGACAAGGACGAAAAAGGAAATCAATACCGATGCGAAGCCGATGGTCATCACCAGCTTCAATGGCTTGGTAGAGAACGCAATGATCCCATCCGAAGCAAATTTGATCATTTTCTTCAACGGGTATTTCGTTTCCCCGGCAAACCGTTCATCCCGCTCATATTCAATATAGGTCTGGTTAAACCCTACCCAGGAAAACATCCCCCTGACAAAACGGTTACGCTCCGTCATCGTCTTGAACACATCCGCTGCCTTTCGATCAATGATCCGGAAATCTCCTGTATCCTTTGGGATGTCGATGTCCGACATATAGTTCAGGAATTTATAAAAATACTTGGCTGTCAAAAGTTTGAATTTCGTTTCCCCGGATCTCTTTTTCCGTTTCGCATAAACGATTTCATAGCCTTCTCTCCATTTTGCTATGAGTTCCGGAATGACCTCCGGAGGATCTTGAAGGTCGGCATCAATGATGACGATCGCATCCCCCGAAGCATAATCGATCCCTGCTGTCACAGCCGTCTGATGACCGAAGTTCCGGGCGAAATTCACGATCTTCGCCTGGCTGTCCTTCAGTGCGATCTCATTCAGGATATCGAGGGTCCTATCCGTACTCCCGTCATTGACAAAAATAAATTCATACTGGATATGATGATCCACCATGACGTTCTTGATCCTGTTATAACATTCCTGTGCCACTTCCTCTTCAAAGTACATAGGAATGACAATTGAAATTAGTTCCCGCATGATATCCTCCACTTTTCTTATTAATGACTGCCCTTCGCTGCGAAGGTCCATCTCGCATTCAACAGATAGTTCAACACCATCCCCGAACCAATGGCCACGATATTCGCCACAACCGGATGGAACCCGGCATAATGAACCAGCAGATACAGAATCAGGGTATTAAAAGCCAGTGTAAAAACATTTACCGAAGCAAACTTCACAAATACATCCGCCTTCGCATCGCTGGCATCGAACACCCATTTTTTATTCCAATAATAGCTGTTCAATACACCCAACACATATCCCAGAACGTTCGCGAGCAGATAGTGTATGCCTATATAGATAAAGAGCGTGTAGCTCCCCAACGTGATCAATGTGTTGAAAACACCGACTGTCCCGAATTTCAGGAACCTTTTCATCCTATCGAACTCCCACTCTTTCATTCTCGGTTAAAGATACCAATATTTGAAGTTTATATCAATCCTGGAAGCTACTGCATTGAAAAACTTTACAAATTTTTAACAATAGAATGGAGAAAAGAAGTCCCAAATGCTGTGCGCTTTGATATAGTAGAAAATGTATTTTTAAAAAGGAGGCAAATCATGGGTTCCCGGATCTTTCATTTTTTACATAGATTCATCTTCTACATCTTCTTTGCAGTGATACTACTTTTAGTAGGATTGAACATTTTCATGAGTAGAGGATATAGTACATTAAGTGTTGAAACACCCGCGTATTTCAATCTCATTACGCTTATGATTTCCGTTTTGCTGGCCGTATTGGTATACCGATTTCGCCGGCACCTGTTGGAATTCCTCGGAAAAATCCCTCGGATATACGCGGTCATCGGGCTATTGGGTGTAAGCCTGATCCTGCAATTGCTCACGATAAAACAATTGAACGTAAACCCTACCTGGGATTTCGGGGCGATCGTCGACAGTGCGAAGCTTTTCGTTGAAAAAGGGGAAATCGGGGACTATTTCACGATCTATCCCAATAACATACTGCTCGTCTGCATCCTGGCCGTGATCGGCAAGCTGACAACACCTGCACTTCTGGTCTTCCAGCTCTTTAACGTCATGATCATCACGATAAGCCAGTATCTCATCTTTAGAATTGCTTCAAAGGTGGCCGGGAAAGCTGTCGGGATGGCAAGTCTACTGGTCAGCGTCCTGTTCTTTCCTTATTTCTTTTATGCACCCGTCGTCTATACGGACACCATTTCATTGATCTTTCTGCTACTGCCGTTACAGATATTGATCAATAAGGACGGGAAATTAAGAGGGGATTTGCTTGCCATCATTACAGCATCCGTCATCTTTTCTTTCGGGATGCTGTTAAAAGGCTCCCTGATCATTTTCACGATTGCCTTTACGATCGTTCTTTTTCTCTATATGAAAAAGTGGAAAAAGCTTTATATGCTCATTCCCTTCATCATCCTGCTGATAGTCAAAACTTTATTCACCAGCGGGATTTATCAGCTCGGAATCCTTGATAAGGAAACCGTGGAAAAGAGAAGCATGCCCGTCACTCATTGGATGGTGATGGGACAAAATGAAGACCGCTTCGGAAAGTATGCACAGACGGATGTGGACTTCACGACTAACCTTCTAAAGGAGTATCCAAGGGAAGAAGTCACTGAGGCACACATCAACGAATTAAAGAATCGCCTCGCCGATAAGGGACTGGCGGGAAATATCGCATTTAACATTGAAAAAATCGGTCACACCTGGACAGACGGAACCTATTATTCGTTAAATAAACTAAGAAGATACCCTGTCCATCCTGAAAATTTCCAACGCTTGACGGATTATAAATCCGGACATGTCGTCCAAGGTTATGCGAGGGTACAACATCTCTTATTGTTCTTTGGTTTACTGTTGGCATTGAGGTTCAAAGGGAATCATCCCTTCATCTCCTTCATAACCTTGTCCATCATCGGGTTCTTCCTTTTCTTCATCCTGTGGGAAACCCGCTCCCGCTACCTCGTCAGCCTCACCCCGCTCATCATCATGCTGAGCTGCATGGGGTATCTGGGACGGAGGGATGGGTCCCTAGACCCGGATTCTCAATAGACTGTCAAATATAGTGGAGCCAAGGGGCCTGTCCCCCTGGATCCACACAAAAAAAGGAGACAAGAGATGTTTCCTCTTGTCCCCAGTCTAAAACAGGTTATGAAATATTCTTCTCAATGGATTCTTCTTTTCGGGAGGAAAGGTCAATCGCGGAGATTGCTTTCCATATCGTGTAGCCTGAGTAAAAGAGGAGTAGTATCCCCGGGATGATAAACATCAATGCCCCGTTTTTCGAATTCATGAAATTCATGAAGTATCCAATATAAGGAATCGTGAACCCTTTGTATTCCGCCACAACATTTTCTGATAACACTGGTTCAAGATCCGGAGCGTCATTATTGTCCCCTTTTGTCTTATACATCACATGTTCCCCGCTCTTCATCACTTCCAAAACCCGGTGAGTAATCAAAATATTCTCTTTCTCTTTAAAAGTAATGACATCGCCTTCTTTAAAACGGGTCATATCTCCTCCAGGTTTCACCGCAATGATCGAACCCGTTTGGATATCAGGTTCCATCGATCCTGATAACACTGTCTTAATCTGATATCCCATGAACTGGGGTTCTCCACCCGCTGCCTTGGATGAAACGACAACGAATATCATCATAAACAATACCGCATACAGAACGACCGTGATACTCGTACTTAGTATTTTTTTTGCCAGCTTCATATTTTCTCAACCTTACCTTTCTTTTACTCTTGATTACTGATTTTATCAGGTGATGCAGGAGTTGGTTCTACCTGCTCTTCTTCCTTGGCGGGAGGCGCTTCTGAAGATTGGACACTGGCTTCTGTAGTTTCGGGTTGTTCCTCCTCCACTTCTGATTCTGGCTCAGCAGGGACTGCAGGGTCTTCTGGTTCTTGCTTCTCCTCTTCCTGTGGCGGAGGTACTTCCTTAATGTCCTCTTTACTTCCATCAGTAGCAGGATCAGGCTCGGTTACTTTCGGTTCTTCTTTTTTATCCGGCTGCTCAGGCTTACTTTCATCTCCGCCCTTATCCGGGGCTTTTGGTTTTTCTTCTGTGCATTTTACAGTAATCGTTTCACTCCATAATTCATGTCTGGTGTCTTCTTTGTTTCCGTGGCCGGGGCGTTGGAGGGCTTTGAATTTATAGTTTCCAGGTTTACTAATAGTCGATTTTACTAAAGCGGTTTTTCCTTCAGCTATTGGCTGGATTTCTCCCTGTGACACTTTATTTCCCTTTTTAGGGTTCCCTGAAGTAGCAAAGTAGACTTCATATTCAGTCGTTCCCTCCATGCTGCTGCCCGTGTTCTTTATAGAAGCGGATATTTCTCCTGGTGGGCACATCTTAATAATTCGATCTTTATTAGGGAAAGTTAAAGAGCTTTCATCCCATGTACTCCATGTACCTGCAGTGATTACACCGGTTACATGATCTTGATCGTTAAAGTAGGCGCCGGTGCTGCCGTCTATGAATGAAGTCGTAATGGTAGTGGCATACCAGATGGCCATTAGTTGACAGAGAAGCTTCCACTTTTTAATGGGGGTTTTATGTTTTCTTGTTCTTGGGTATCTTATGGAGATCACATCCTTTGGATATGTGATAAACTTTAGTTCTCTTCAGAAAATAAAATCCAAAAAGCTTTATTCTCTGAAGAAAATTAAAGTTCAATGGAAAGATGGGCGAAAAGCCCACCTTCCCCAATTATTTCACTTTAATATTAGCGTGCAACACCTGCGCCTTGCTTACCATCAAATGTCCATTTTAGTGTAAGAGAATCACCTTGGAATCTGTTTTGATCTTGACCGTTATCTACAAATTCATATTGAACATAAAGTTTATCTGTTGTACCCGCAGCAAGGTTTCCTCCACGCTCTGCAAAGAACTGACTCCAGAAATTACCTTCGATTACATCTGGTGACATATTTTTCAAGTCATATAATGTTGTTGACCAAATCGGTGCATCTAATTTATCTCCATTTATTAAGAAGTTAACTCGAATATGCTTTCCAAAATCACTATTATTGTTACCATTTGCATCAGTCACTGTGTAATCAGTCATTAAATCAATCGTAGCAATATCAAGACTACCACCGTTTACTAAATCAAAGGAACGAAGCATAGTATCACCTGGTTTAATATCATCCACATTAATAATCGTTGTCGGGTCTACACTAAGATCCAATGTACCAGCTGCAAAAGTAGCATTCGCTTCTGCACTATCACTAAAATAAGCATATGTACCTCCCCCAACCAACGCTAACCCTAGTGCAGCTGATGCTACGCCCAATCCTAATTTTTGCTTAATACCCATCTTTAAATTCCTCCTCGTTTTCACTCTTATTATTTGGTTCGGTTCAAAGTTCTTTTTGTTCTTTTTAACGAACCTTACACTTGAAGTATAAGACATATGTCACGGGTTGAAAAACTTCATATTCGGCCAATTATTCGTTAAAAAGAACACTAATCATGAAATATCTCGAATTATCTCTTTGTTTCTAATCTTTTTATTTATTATTAAGAACGTTTTTATTCTTTATAATGAACATATGAACCTAGGTTTCCTGACTACCGACCCACTTACTTTTAAAATCACTTTTCAAGATAAACTAGTCACTCTTAATATCCATGGATACTGGTCCATCTGCTATAAAATAGATTTTTTACGAGCCTTGCTTTTAGTGGGAAGGTAAACTTATCGTAAAGCTGTTAGAGAAAGGGCATTGTTTCAACCGAGATTGTAAAAAAATACCATGGAAACTCGTCCCCCATATCAAACATCAATAGCCTCCATATACAACTGCAACAACAAATCCACAAATAGGATGGCCATTGAATTATAAGTAGTAATATTATAGGACACATCCAAAGGTTCTGTTGATCCATGTATGGGCAAGATGATGTCAGCTAATTGACCTAATTGGCTTTCTTTGTTGCTTGTAACCGCAATAATGTTAAGCCCTTGTCTTTTCGCGATTGTCGTCTTCTTCAGGATATAGGAAGACTCGCCCGATCGTGAGAACACAATCATGAGATCGCTTTTGGCGAGGTGATTGATATAGATGCCACCGGGCGCACTTAGGTCGACGAGCCACGCTTCTTTACCGATGATTTGGAATCGTTGGGTGAAATAACTTGCGATAATTTCCGAAATTCCCGATCCACACACCATGATACGTGACGATTTCTTCAGCCACTGGATCGTTTGATTGACACAGTTCTCATCAATGGTTTCGATCGTCTTGGTAAAGTTTTGTTGAAAGACACCTTTTAATTGATGGGCGGATTGCTTGATGGAGGAAGTATTCTGACTCCGGGTTGATTGAAGAATTTCGTACTGATTCTTAAGATGGAATTTGAGTTCACTGTATCCGCTCAAACCAAGTTTGACACAAAGCCTTGAAATACTGGAGGTGGAGACGAAATTGTTCTTTGCCGCTTCACGGATGCTGTACGTCTGTAAATCATCTATATGATCGATCAAATCAAGTAGGACAGCGTATTCTGTATCGTTGATTGAGTCTCCCACCGTTCCAAGCACCTTGTTCAATAATAAACGTTTCATATAATCTCACCCTTTCTCCCCTCATTATATATCAGGATAGATCAGCAGAAAAAGATGATTAGATATGGAAAAGTCCGGACACAATGCCCGGACTTTTCTCCCATTATCCCAATTTTGGCCAGAACTCTTTATTCACCTCGATCAGCTCGTCCAAAACCCTTTTGGCCACTTCAGAAGAAGGGAAAGTCTTATTCAGGGCAAATGCTTGTATGGCCTTCTGATAAGAGCCTTCCAATGCCGCCTCTACGAGCAATTTCTCAGAAGCCAGCTGCTGTTCGATCAACCCTTTATAGAAGAGGCCGATCGGCTCTAAGCGAACGGGTTCTGGTCCTCTACTCGTCACATAGGCAGGGATTTCGACCATCGCGTCATCAGGGAGATTCGGAATGGCTCCATTATTCTCTACAATCAACAGGAAGCGTTCACGGCGGTCGAACGCCAGTGACATGGCCACATCGACAATGAACGTACCATGAACCCCAACATTAAAGCCCTCCTTGAATTCTCCCGTCTCTTCTAAATGCGCAATTGAGTCAAAGAGATTCCTTTCCCGATTATCCATCACACGGTTTGCCCTTGTATAGCTTGCATCCGTCTGCTCTACCACGGTTTGCGGAATCAGATAATATTGAAGGTATGAGCTTGGTAAGTACTCCGGGAACAGCTTCAGCATGGCAGCCACATTTCGGTGTGCTTTAATCCAGTCAGCATCGGAATGCTGCAGGTCCATAGACTGCTCAGGTGTAACCAATCCGTGCTCACTCATATATTCCCTAAGCTCAGCCAGCTTGCTTTCGCCTCTTACATAAACATCCGTAAACCAGCCAAAATGATTCAGCCCGAAATAATCCACTTCAATTTCATCCTTCTCACACCCTAGGATCTCTGCCATCCGGAGCATCATTCCAATAGGCATATCACAGATATTCAGGATCCGTGCGTCGGGCCTTGTTTTTCGCAAGGCTTCTGCCACGATGGCTGCCGGATTGCTATAATTTATGATCCATGCCTGTGGAGCATAAATTTCGGCAAAGTCACAAAGCTCAATCATGGGTCCGATGGTTCTCATTCCATAAGCCATCCCCCCAGGTCCACAGGTTTCCTGACCGACGATCCCGTTTCGGAACGGGATCTTCTCATCCTGCTCCCTCATGCTGTTTCCACCAACACGGAGCTGGGCAAAGATGAAATCAGCACCTGTGAATGCCTCTTCCGGATTCGTCGTCGCTACGACCTTCACAGCGGGGTCAAATTCATGGACGACCTTTTGCGTGATATGTGCCACGCGATTCTGACGTTCATCATTAATATCATAGAGATAAATCTCCCTAACCGGGAACTCATCGCGTTTCAGCATCAAGGCTTTCGCGATTCCCGGGGTATACGTTGAGCCACCGCCTGCGATGGCAATCTTGAATGTTTTCATACTTTATGCACCTCTTCTTTCCATTTATTCACCGATTTGCTGATCCATCACTTGTCGGTATTCTGATACCTTCATTCCAAATACCAAGTGAATTTCTTCTTGTGAAGGACGGGACATCCCCAACGAATCAGGAACCCTTTTCAACCCTTCGCCATTGACCAGATCAGGATTGTATACATAGATACGCAATCTTGAAATACAATTGGTATAGTCTTTAATATTTTCTTTCCCGCCCAGCAGTTCGATTACTAATCCAATGACTTCTGATTTATCGGATTTCTGATTCATGAGCTTAGAAGCTGCTACTTCTGCTTCCAGGGTTTCCTCCGAATCCCCCTCTGGTTCCCTTCCAGGTGTCAGGATATTGAACTTCTTAATATACCACTTGAACACGAACATGTAGATAAAGAACATGGCGATCCCCACAAGGGTTACCGGTATCCAAGTAGACTTATGGCCCTGAAGAACTCCGTTGAAAACTAACTCTATAATGTTATTCCCGCCTAAATAAGAAGCATTGAGTATATCCAGTACGGCAAAGGACACACCTGTAAGGGCGGCATGGATGACGAATAATCCTGGAGCAAGGAACATGAACAGGAATTCAAACGGTTCCGTCACCCCTGCAAAGACAGAGGCACTTGCAGCTGAAATGGCGATGACTTTCGCACGTGGCTTGTTCTTTGCCGCAAGATAGATACCGATCAAGGCACCAGGGACCCCAAATACTTTGATCGGTGTCGCTCCTTGCCCCAGCCAGACCCGCGTAATTTCAGACAAATCACCCGAGAAATTCCCGCATCCTAATGCAGAGGTCGTGATCGCTTTCGTTCCTGTAAACACTTCTCCGCATATCTCTTTCGTTCCACCGACAGGAGTGAAATGCGCAAGAGAATACCATACATGGTGAAGGCCAGTCGGTATCAAGATCCGTTCAATGAAACCGAACAGAAAGGAGCCTGCCACCCCCGCACCAGTTACCATCTTCGCTCCATTGTAGATCCCGCCTCCGATCACCGGCCAGATAAACGGAATCATCATCCCCACTACCATGAAAATAAGGCCCGTCACAATAGGTGGAAAATGTTTGCCTTGATAGAAACTGAAGATCATCGGTAAGGATTTATTTCTGTATTTTTTCGTGGCCCATGCAGACACGGTTCCAACAATAACCCCGCCAAGTACACCGGTATCGATTGTTTGGATTCCAAGTACGAAAGTTTGCATCGCCTTTCTCATCTCTAATGTCTGAGTCAGGCTTACCATATTGGTATCACCAACGGCCACTAACGGCTTGAGCGCCAACCCGAAGGTATTCATGGTCAGACTCGAGAACGTAATCATGAATAAATAACCCACAACAGCCGAGAAAGCCGCAAGCTCCCTGTGCCCCTTCTCCGACATACCGATGGCAATCGACACCGCGAACACAATCGGCATAAATCGAATCACTACGAGGCCCGATTCACTTAACGCATTCGCCAGAAATTGAATCCACGTGGTCCCCAGGAACGGTGCTGCCTCTATAAAGTGAGGGTTCTTAAGAACAGCCCCCAAGGTTAACAGCAGGACAAAAAATGACATGACGGCAACAGCCATCAGGAAAGATCTTCCCAGTCTCGAAAAATAGCTTTGTACCTTTTTCCCCATCGAAATTCCCCCTTTATTCCATATGAATGAATCCGTTTTCAGTATAATAGCACAGACTTTCTCAGTATCAGGGATTCTTGAAACATTTTTTGTTGAAGGCGCTCCTAATGAAACATGTTCTAATTTCGGCCGAACCTGTAGATGGATAGTAAGTGGTGCGATACGATAAGGAAAATGAATAAGTGAAGACCATAGAAGGAGGAATCACATAATGGAGAAAAGCTATGACATCGTAGTAGTAGGCGGAGGACCGGCAGGAATCAACGCTGCCATCGCCGCCGGCCGCAAAAAGAAAAAGGTATTGTTAATTGAAAGGCATGGTTTCCTTGGGGGAATGTCTACCATTGCAAGTGTCTATCCCTGGATGACATTCCATACGGAAAACGGAACCCAGGTCATTAAGGGGATCGCTGAAGAAATCGTGCAAAAACTGAAGGATCGAGGAGCGTCACCAGGACACCTCCGTGATACATGCGGCTTTGTTTATTCCGTCACCCCTTACGATCCCGAAGTGTATAAGGTACTTGCTGTCGAGCTTCTTCAAGATGCCGGTGTGGATTTACTTGTGCATAGCTTTGTCGATCATCTGACGGTTGAAAATGACAGGATCACAGCCATTGAAATCACCTCTAAATCCGGACGGATGAAAATACAAGCGGAGCAATTCATTGACGCATCCGGAGACGCCGATCTTGCCTATCTCTCGGGTGCTCCTACCCTTAAAGGAAGAGACGGAGATCAGAAAACCCAGCCACTTACCATGAAATTTCGGATGAGGGGGGTCGACTTAGACAAAATCAAGGAACATATACTCAACCATCAGGACAACTTCTTCAAAAAAACACCGTTTGATGAGCTTCCTGACCTTCCCCTGACTGCAGTTCAAGGATTCTATAAAGAATGGAAGGAAGCGAACCTTCCCATTAACAGGGATCAAGTCCTCTTCTTCACAGGACCTGCAAAGGATGAGGTCCTCGTCAACATGACCAGGGTCCAGGATTTAGACGGAACACGGATTGAAGACTTAACGAAAGCAGAGTTCGAAGGGAGAAAGCAAGTCCTGATGATAGCCGACTTCCTGGTAAAATGGATTCCAGGATTCGAAGAAGCTTCCATCTCAAGTACCGGAGCACAAATCGGGATTCGTGAATCAAGGAGGATCGAGGGAGAATATACTCTCACGAAAGAAGATGTCACTGCAGGAAAAGCCTTTGAAGACGTCATCAGCAAAAGCGGATACCCCATCGACATCCACGCACCTAGCGGAAACGGAATGGAAATTGCCTGGGTGGAAGGGGACGGCTCATTTGATATCCCATATCGAACACTGGTTCCACAGAAGATCAATAACCTTCTTGTAGCCGGCCGTTGCATTTCGACCACACATGAAGCATTGGCCACTACCCGCTTGACCCCAAGCGCTATGGCAGTCGGGCAGGCGGCCGGTACTGCGGCATCCCTTGCCTTGGAAACCAAATGCAGTCCAAGGGAGATCGATGTAAAGAGGTTGCAGGAAATGTTGGTTGAGGATGGTATGGTTTTATAAATGTATTGGAGGGATTTGGCCAAGGGCCAGTCCCTCTATACGATTTCAACGATCCAATACCCATGTAAGAGGCAGGTGAAGGTGTAAGAAGCGGCTGCTACCGCTGCCACACTCACTAATATTTTGGATGTTTTTTGCGAAGTGTTTAAATAGTATTGGACAACCAGTAATAGGACGGAAAGCTGGACCTTCACGAGCAGGAATAGCCAGGGCCTTGTAAGATAGAGTTGATTCATCAGGGGATTTTTCTCTGTTATATAGTTAAAATGTAAACCATACATCGTGAGTGCAGCGTCCAGTAGATTTAAGATGGCAATATAAAAGAGCAATAACCTCATGGTTTTCATCCCCTTCTTACTCAACAGTATTATGTTCTTTTTAAAGAACATTCATTCCCTCTCATTATATTATATATACCCTCCATTCAACAATTAAAACAAAGTATAATTCATTATTAAGAACGAATAAACTTTTCCCCTTCCTTTATAAAGAGGCATTTCTCCCGTCCCACATACCTATATTCTCTCCCCTCCTCATATATTAGAATAAGAGTGTTGAATCAACTGAAAAAGGGGTGAACCGTATGAAAAAAATGATTTCACTGACGTATTTATTCGGGGTTGTGTTTCTTTTGGCCAGCGCTCTTTATTTTTTCGCATCCAACTGGCAGATGTTTTCCCGATTGGAGAAAGTGGCTTTGGCGGGATCTTTGATTGTATTGTTCTATGGAGCTGCTTTTCTGTTGGATCGTGTTTTAAAGGGGGCACATTTCCTTTCAAACTGGTTGATGCTCAGCGGGGTGATATCCTTTGGGCTTTCCGTCGCTTTACTCGGGCAGCTGTACAATTCTCACGCGGACAGCTACTTATTGTTTTTAATTTGGGCCATACCGGCCATCCTATTCAGCTTGTACACAAGGTACAGCGGTTTTTACGTATTAACCCATATCCTCATCCATTTAACTACTTACTTTTATCTGTTCCCTTCGTCTCCATTTGGGCACTGGACACTCGCCAATACATGGATCGCGTTCGGAGTCGGAATCTTAAACACGTTCTTATTATTAATTATAAAAAAGGGCTACATCCCTTCAAAACCGCTGCTTTATTTGAGCCTGATCTCAGCCAATCTTCTCCTCATGGTCACTGCATTCGATAATGAGTATTCCGTTTTCTTCACCCTGTTTTATCTTTTAACATTAGGGCTTGGGGTGTATCGTTACTTTCAAAAAGAAACGTCCATCTTTATCATTCTTTCGATATTCGGAACGGGCTTCATCATCATTAAAATGTTCGAGTTGATGGCACAGTATGTGTCCAGCCTTTTCTTTGTCGGTCTTTTAGTTGCCGCCACTCTCTTATTAGCGGGAAGTGTATTCCTTGTTAACTATTTACGGAAGCATTCTTCTTCCCCCCATTGGACAAAGGCGGTCTTCGTTGCAAGTGTCACGACCATCTCCTCCGTTTTCATCATTGCGTCTGTTTTCGGACTGCTCTCACTTCTCATGGTGGATGTCTCCATGGTCACTTTATTTGTATTCGCGACGGTATTCCTCGTCGTTCCAAGTACATTATCCAACTGGCCATACCCTGTAAAGTATTCACTCATGATGACCGGTATCGTCATCGGGATGATCGCAAGTACGTTTGATGAATTTCCCTTTGTTATGTTCTTCGTTCTGGCCTATGTGTTTTATGTGGAGAAACAGTTCGCCGCGAGGTTTGTTATCTACCTTCTGTTTCAATTGAACACAGCGATCTTCTTAGGGCAAACCTTGGACTTAGGCACTCATGCTCTCCTTGTGGTGATGGTGCTCCTGAATGTCGCAGTGTACCTTGCGCTGAATAAAAAACACTTCATCCAGTATGGAGCGTTTCTCATTGGATTCTTTGCCTTTTTCTCGTTAACTGCCATCGATCTTTCAATGACGCTTCATATTATTTATACCGCTCTGTTCTTCCTGACCGCTATGGGATGCGTCTATTTTTACAAAAAGCAGGATCGTCCCTTCTATTGGGTTTCATCCCTTGTGCTCTGGTTCATGCTCATCGTTCAACTTTATTACGATTTAGCCTGGAAGCTCGTTCATAAATCCCTGCTCTTTGCCGGGTTAGGTATCCTCTTCTTGATGGTGGCGGTTTACCTGGATAGGAAGGTTGGCTTCAATCAGCAATCGCACTCAATGCTTGCAGGGAAAAGGCTCGGAATCCTTCTCATCATATGTCTTCAAGCCGGATGGATTGGATACCAAGTCTACTCAAACGAAACCCTTTTACAAAACGGGGAATCGATTCTTTTAGAGCTTCAACCTGTAGATCCGAGATCTCTCCTCCAGGGTGACTATGTGGAATTGAATTACACAATTTCCGAGCTTCAAGAACCTTCCATCGAGGACTACGGCCCCATCACCATTGTGCTGAGGAAAAATACACAGGGAATCCACGAATATTCCGGTGTATATCGATTCAATGAAAACTGGAATACCCCTTACGAAAAGAAGCCTGGTGATGTCCTCTTAAATGGAAAGGTAACAAGCTATTGGGATAACACGGTCCAGGTCGTCTACGGAATCGAACATTTCTTCATCCCAGAAGGAACGGGCCTGGATGTGGAAGGAAAAGTGAAGTTTGCCGAGGTGAAAGTGAGTGATAAGGGGGACGGGATATTGGAACGGTTGCTTGACTAGAGGAGTAGAAGCATAGGGACGGTTCTTATGCTTCCAAACACTCACCATTTTTGTGAAAAACGTGAACAAAAAAGAAGCAAGAGAACCGTCCCCTTGCTTCTCTCAATAAGAGCCCATTAAACTGTCCCCTTGGCCACCCCACACCATTTCCCCACCAACAAAGGTTGCTCGAACGTCCCACTTTTCATCAATCAACGCAATATTTGCCTTTTTCCCAATCTCTAAGCTGCCAACCTCGTGGTCAATATTGAACAGCTTTGCCTGGTTTAGACTAACCATGGGTAAAACCTCCTCAAGGGGAAGCTTCAATACTTCTTTCATATTTTTAAGGCATTCCAGTAAGTTGGTTGTACTTCCTGCCAAGGAGCCGGTGTCCACGGTCCTCGCGATTCGATCTTGGACTTTCACTTTCATTGTACCGAGGGTGTATTGACCGTCCGGCAAGTCGGCTGCAGCCATGGAATCGCTGATTAATAGGATCTTATCGCTTCCTTTTGTTTTATGTAATAGTTTGATGGCGCCTGGGTGGACGTGATGGAGGTCGGCGATGCATTCACAAAGGCAGTCATCATGGGTCAGGACGGCCCCGACGCATCCCGGATCGCGGTGCTTGAACCCTCTCATTCCGTTGAACGTATGGACTGCGATTCTTGCCCCTTGGGAGACAGCAAGATTCGTTGTTTCATAATCGGCGTTCGTATGCCCCATCGAAACGTGGATTCCCATACCTGTGAGATAATCGATGATCTCCATGGCATGTTCTTTTTCAGGGGCGATCGTCAGTACTTTTATCGTGTTATCCGAAGCATGGATCAACCCTTTTATCTCCTCGATTGATAGCTCTCGCATGTACTCCACGGGATGAGCCCCTTTATGTTCGGGTGTAATATAAGGACCTTCCACATAGGATCCCAGGATTTCGGCTCCGGTTGTTTGACCGATCGCTGTACTTACTGCCTCAACTGCCTTCCGGATGCTTTCCAGATCATGGGTGAGTGTAGTGGGCAGGAATCCTGTTACTCCATATTTCACAAGAGAGTTAGACATCTCCTGTAAAGAATGGACACTTCCATCCATGGTGTCATGTCCCGCTATGCCATGGATATGCAGATCAATCATGCCAGGTATGGCGGAACAACCGGGGAATTCGATGATGTCACATGGAGGAGTTTTCTTAGTAACGCCTGAAATGCGCCCATCTTCCAAGAGCAGATACCCATTTTCAACGATCCCTTCCGGTGTATAAATGCGGCCGGCCTTCACGGCTTTCATTATCCTCATCCCCTTTTATTAAAATAAACAGAACAAGCAACACCATCATGGGTGCTGCTTCTTACACTGATTCTTTCATGTTCATCCGGTTTAAAGCCAAGTAACATGCTCCGTATAATCCTGCGTCATTTCCCAGAGAGGAGGCAATGACCGTATCCTCATTCCCATACACCTCCATTACTTCATTCCTTAATTGTCTATTGATATCTTGAATAAAAGGACCCTCACCTTCCGTGATGCCGCCCCCAATGATGATCTTTTCTGGGTTGAGAAGATGGATGACATTCGTTAATCCCATACTAATATAATGAATAAACCGTTCATATACGAGCAAAGCAACTGGATCTCCCTGCTTGACAAGCTCCATAATCATTTCGCCGGAAACGTTCTCAACTGCCACTCCTTTTCGCAGGGCTTCCTCCTTATAGTCTTGAACAAAAGCAGAAGTGGATGCATATCGTTCAAGGCAGCCTTTTCTGCCGCAGCTGCACGGTTTCCCACCTGCAACAACGACGGTATGACCCAGCTCACCCGCAAATCCCGAAGAGCCATTGACGATCCTTCCTTCCATCACGATGCTGCTGCCAATTCCAGTACCCAGTGTTAAGAAGATGGCGTTTCTCATACCCTTGACAGCACCTTTCCACATCTCGCCAAGGCACCCACTTTTCACATCGTTTTCAACTGATACCGGTAATTTTGTGAGTGAAAATAATATCTCTCCCAGCTTCATTCCACTATACCCTTGAATATTATTCGAGAATAATATCATTCCTTTCTCACGATCCACGAGACCGCAAGAGGATATGCCAATGGCAGAGAGGTGAATATCATGCTGAAGCGATTTCACTTTGTTATTTAATACGTCAGGAATCTCATGGCTTGTGGGGGTTGCCATTTTACTTTTATAGAGAAGGTGACCCTTTGGATCAAACACGCCATATTTAATAAACGTTCCTCCTATGTCAAAACAGACGATATGACTCATTTTCCATCCCCCCTATTCATTCAACTACATCTATTTCCTTCATGAATCGTCGAATGTCCAATAGGTTAACCTCACCCGTTTTTTCCATTATGGCGTTTGACATTCCACAAGCACAAGCCCATTTCAAGACTTCTTCAATCGGGAATCCATGGGAATACGCATAGGTAAACCCGGCGAGCATACTATCTCCGGAACCAACGGGATTCACTGCTTTCACCCTAGGAACCACTGCCCTCAGAACTCTTTTTTCACTCACTAAAAAGGCTCCTTCTTCCCCCAGAGAAAGAAGCACATAATGTATTCCTTTATGACAAATAGTTTGGGCATGCCGTAACATGTCATCGGTAGAGTCAAATGTTCTCCCTATCAACCTGGCAAATTCTTCTTTGTTCGGCTTTATTAAAAAAGGTTTTCCTGCAATCCCTTCGAGAAGTCCCGGTCCACTTGTATCCAATAGCAGGCGAACTCCTTTTTGATTTGCCTTCTTTGAAAGCTCACTGTACAAGGCAGTAGGGACCCCTTCTGGCAAACTGCCGGAAACAACGACAAAATCCACGGTATCAAGAATCGAAGAGAATGTTCGATCAAAAATTTCTAACTCATTGCTTGGAATAAAGGGACCAGTTTCCAGAATTTCGGTCTGACCTTCCTTTGATAGAATGGCCAGACACGTTCTAGTCTCTCCTTTAATGGGGACAAATGAAGTATGTACCTTCAAATGAGATAATTCGCTTTCAATCCACTCCCCGCTCTTTCCACCAAGGAAACCGGTACACGTAACCTTCTGCCCCAATCGGGATAGAACCCGGGTGACGTTAAGACCTTTACCACCTGCCGATTTTTCAATGGAAGAAACACGATTGACCCCACCCATTTGAAACTGGGGCAGTGTATATCTAACGTCTATCGCCGGATTTAAAGTGACCGTCGCAATCATGGGACTAGCCACGATTAAAGCTGCCGCACAGCTTGATTTTGTCCGCTACAACCTTTTTCATCCCAACGACCGCATCCGTGAAATAATAGCGGGGATCATTGGCTTCCGGGTTTGCGTTCAGATAGCTGCGTAGCCCTTTCACAAACGCCATTTTCAGCTCCGTCGCTACATTCACTTTGCAAATTCCCCTCTCAATGGTCTTGCGGACAAGCTCATCGGGCAATCCCGATGCCCCATGGAGAACAAGGGGGATATCGACTTCCTGATGGATCGCCGACAAGCGGTCGATATCGAGCTTAGGTTCACCTTTATAAAGTCCATGAGCCGTCCCGATCGCCACAGCCAGAGAATCAATGCCCGTTCTCGCTACAAACTCCTTTGCCTGTTTGGGGTTGGTATAGATCTGATCCCTTTCGTCCACTACCAAATCATCTTCCATTCCACTTAGACGACCGAGCTCAGCTTCAACCGTCACACCGAACGGGGCAGCATACTCTACAATCTCCCTGACAATCCGGATGTTCTCGTCGAACGAATAATGGGAGGCATCGATCATGACAGATGGAACACCCATATGGATGAGATTCTTGATATCATCCAGGTTTTCATGATGATCAAGATGAAAGCAAACCGGGATATCATAGCTCTTCCTTGCCGCTTCCATCATCTTGACCAGGAACTCCTTCCCCATATACCGGACGGTACCGGGCGTAGCCGCGATCATAACGGGCGAACGGAGGTCCCGGGCCGTTTCCAGAACCGCTTTGAGCGTCTCAAGATTATGAATATTAAAGGCAGGCACCGCATAGCCTTTCGACTGAGCCTCCACGAGAATCCTACTTCTTGAAACAATCATACCCTTTCTCCTCCATTCTGATAAGGATAGATCGTGACACCTTTTACGACCCGGTTGACGAGCCCCGAGGGAGATGGATTATCCGGGGAAAGTCCCAGATGCATGGATTTACACAGGGCAAACTGCTGGGCATACATGACATATGGAAATGCAAGGAAAATATCCTCTTGAACCGTCTCCAAGCCGGTACTCAAGAACAGGTCACTGTAACGTTCGGCTATATCATCCTGATAAGATGAGATCGCCACCACCTTCCCTCGCTTTTGTTCATGGTATAGCTCCTTCAATAAATCCAAATCATATTTTCTCGTGTACGGATGACTGGATAAGAATACGAAGACGATTGTCTCTTCATCTAAGATCGATTTCGGGCCGTGACGGAATCCCAGCGGAGAATCAAAGAATGCCGGAATCATACCTCCCGTTAATTCCAACAGTTTTAAAGAGGACTCCCTTGCAAGTCCCTGGAAAACGCCTGAGCCTAAATATACAACCTTCGAAAACGTCAAGGAAGCAAGCGCTTCTAACTCTGTCTTTCCGGTCTCGATAATTTTTTCACCTGCCGAACCTATTTCCTTCACAGTCTTCTCAAGAGTATGAATGTGCTCCGGCTGGAAAAGGAGCAGGACCGAAAGTAGCATGGTCGTAAAGCTGCTCGTCATCGCAAACCCTTGATCATTCGCTTCCTTCGGCATGTAGATGACCAGGTGATCCGGATTCCCCTTCTTCTTCTCAGCCAGTAAACCATCACGATTACACGTAATGGCGATTCCATAAAAATCATCAATGATTTGCTCTCCCAACTCAACCGCCCCAACGCTTTCAGGACTGTTACCAGAACGGGCAAATGAAATCATCAAGGTCGGTGAATCCTTGTTCAAATACTCATATGGATTGGAGACAATATCGGTAGTGGCGATGCTTTCTACCGTCCATTTCTTATTCTTGAGCATTTCCTTAATGGAAGTAAGAACGGTTTCCCCGACAAAAGCAGATGTTCCCGCTCCTGTCAAAATCACTCGAAGATGTGGATGCCTTTCTCCCAATTTCTTAAAAAAAGTCAGCAGTGTATCTCTATGTTCAAGCAGGATTTCAACGGTTTCTTTCCAAAGTCTTGGTTGTTGAGCTATTTCTCTTGTTGTATGGATGGCACCGGGATCATTTGGTTCCCATTTATTTGATTGTATAAGTTCCATACCCATTCCTCCAAAACTGTTAATGTCATCATTACCAGTTAAGTGAAATAGATACTCGAAAGCACCTACTTCAATTCAACTGTGTACGTAAATTTATCTCCCCTTGCGATGGAGATGGTATATTCAATGACGTCTTGATCTTCATACGTAATACGCTCCAGTCGGAGACACGGTGAGTTTTCTTCAATGGTCAGCATGTCGGCTGCCTGTTTTTCGGCGCTGACCGCATTGAAACTTTCCAGTGCTCTAGTGATCGTCACATCGTATTGGGACCGAAAGATTTCATACATTGGCGTATATTCCAATTGTTCCTTCGTGAGATTGGTAAAACGCCCTACCGGAACATATGAGGTTTCATAAATCATCGGTTCTTCGTCAGCAAGTCTCAATCTCGTGATCTTGAATACTTCTTCTTCCACCGGCAGTTTCATAGATTTCGAAATCGTAGTGTCACAAGGTACTTTTTCAAATGAAACGACCTGTGTGGAAGGATGTTTCCCGATTTTCTTCATTTCTTCTGTGAAGCTGTAGAACTCAACAAGGCTCTGCTTATAGGTCTTCGGCGAAACATAGGATCCCTTGCCGTGAACCTTATAGATGTAGCCGCCCTTTTCAAGCTCCTGCATCGTTTGCCTTACCGTCGTCCGGCTCACTTTGTATGTTTCACACAGCTCCCGTTCAGAGGGTAACTGCCCCTGCTCCGCAAGTTCACCCTTCTCGATCTTTTCGAGAAGGATATCCATCAGCTGATAATATAATGGTAAGCGATTATCTTTTTCTATCATGTTAAACTCCTTTAGTGGTATCTTTGTCATAACCATTTGTATACTCATTATACATAAAATTGCGACAATTATCACTTGATGCCATGATAGAAGTTTTGATTAAGCATTTTCTTTTATCTTCTCCAATTCATCAATATATTTTTTAAATTCAATAGTCGCACCAGACAGTCTCGATTCCTCCGCTGCAAAGGCAATCAAATGACTTTGAGAAGAAACTCTGGCAGATGTTAATGTCCCCTTATCCTTCGTGCGGACCCGATTGATAAAATCCTGCATGATACTCGTATCAGCACCCATGTGACCGCCGTCCACGGTTGGAGGATTGATCACTTCCTTCTTCCCGGCAAAATGCTTGATGATTAATTCATTATCTGCGTCATGCCCTGTGATTTCCCCTTTTGTCCCCATGATTTTGAAGTTACGATACGTTTCCTTCGTAAAGGCCGTCATCGTGAACGAAACCGTCACATCCCCTTCAAACAATAAATTGACGACTTGATGGTCCACCACATCATTGTCACACCGGTAAACGCAGCGACCGTATGGACCTTCCTGGATCGCCTTCAATCGGCTTTCGATACTTGGATTCGCCGACACAACATTCGCCGGCCACACATCCCGGTCATGAAGGTACCACTTTGTAGCGGAATACGGACATTCTTTCTCCACCTTACAGCCATCCAGACAGCGGTGGGTAGATCCCTCAGGAGCGTTCTCCTCTTTAAAATAGGTGAGACTTCCATAGGACGAAACGCTCTTACATTCCGTTCCGATCAACCAGGCGAGCATATCCATATCATGACAGCTCTTCTGAAGAATCATCGGACTTGATTGCTTCGAATTACGCCAATTTCCACGGACAAAGCTGTGAGCCTGATGGAAATAACCGACATTCTCATTCCATTGAACCGAGACAATATCCCCGATCACCTTTTGATCAATCACTTCTTTAAGAGACTGATAGAACGGAGCATATCTCATCACGTGGCATACACTGAGGAGCGTGTCATGCTTCTCGGCCGCTTCTGCGATGGCCAACGTTTCCATGGGGCTCGGTGACATCGGTTTCTCCAGTAGAATGCTATATCCCTTTTCAATGGCACGCATGACAGGTTTATAATGATCCCGGTCAGGGCTGCATATAAGCAGGGCATCACATACCCTTTCTTGATCCAACAGGTCCGGCCAGTCTTCAAATCTCATATTCTCAGGGATTCCATGTGCTTCCGCGAATTTCTCCCGCTTTTCTTTATCCGGTTCTGCTACCGCGATAAACTCGATTTCATGAGGATACTGGAGGGCATAAGATCCATATGCATAAAATCCCCTGCTTCCAGCCCCGATTAGTGCTGCTTTCATTGTCATTCCTCCCATAGTTGCCTATCAACTTATTTTCCACCGGTGATCGCAATTCCTTCTATAAATTGCTTCTGTAATATGATAAATAGAATCAACATCGGTAACACAGCCAAGAATGAGCCTGCCATTAAGATCGGATAGTTGGTGCCATACTGCCCCTGTAAAGAGGATAATCCCACTGCCAGTGTCATGGCTTCCGGTGAACTATTCACGATCATCGGCCACATCAGTTCATTCCACGACCATAGGATCGTGAAGATCCCCAAGGCTATCAAGCCAGGCTTGGCGAGTGGCAGCATAATGCGCCAATAGATTTGAAAATGGTTACATCCGTCAAGTCGGGCCGCCTCTTCAAGCTCCTTCGGTAATCCCATGAAAAATTGTCTTAAGAGAAACGTTCCAAAGGCACTAAACACCCCTGGCACCACAACGGCTTGCAGCGTATTGAGCCATCCCAGCTTCACCATGATCATGTATTGAGGAAGCAGGAATACCTGACCAGGGACCATCAATACGGACAAAGCCAGCACGAACAGAAGATTTCTTCCTGGAAACACGATCCGCGCGAAGGCATAGGCAGCCAGTGAGCAGAGAAATAACTGCCCCGCCGTCCGGAGTACCGTGATGATAAATGTGTTCATCATAAATTTAAAGAATGGCAGCAGAGTGAATACCTCTTGATAATTCTTCCACTGAAAGTCTTCCGGTATCATCACCGGCGGAACCTGAATGGACTCTGCATAGGTTTTCAGTGACGTCAGAATCATCCAGACAAAGGGAAACAACATGACAATCGAGCCCATGATCAGGATGAAATGGATGAGAAACGTTTTACTCCTTACAATCTGAATCGATTTCTGCATAGGTCATTCCCTCCTCAATCATAATGGACCCACTTCTTTTGCAGGGCCATCTGGATCACCGTGATGATGAGAATCACCACTAGTAATAACACCGCAATGGCTGCTGCATATCCTTTATCATTTAAAACAAAGGCATGCTGATAGAACAAATACACAATGGATTGAGTATTCTCAAGCGCCGTACTGCTTTTACTGATCATCATAAAGATCAGGTCGAAGAATTGAAAGGCTCCGATCAACGACATGATCGACACGAAGAAAATGACCGGTGATAGAAGCGGCAGGGTGATTTTAAAGAACATCGTAACGGGACCTGCCCCATCCATTTCGGCTGCTTCGTAATACGTTTTCGGGATCCCCTGCAGGCCCGATAAGAAAATGACCATGTTGTACCCGATCCCGCTCCAAATCGCCACGGCAATAATCGAATACAGCGCGATATTTGGATTCGTCAACCATTGTGGCCCTTCTATCCCGATAAAGGACAACAGGTAATTCAATAAGCCGAAATCCGAATTGTATAACCATTTCCACACCATGGCGATCGCTGCCGGCATGGTAATGACGGGCAGGAAATACAACGTTCGATAGATCGTCGTCCCTTTAATCTTTTGATTGAGCAAAACGGCGGCAAGAATCGAAAGGAAAATACCAAACGGAACTGTAAATAGGATATAGATCCCTGTATTCTTGAATGATTGCAGAAGATTCACATCCGAAAGCATCCTTGTATAATTCTTCAGCCCGATCCACTCGTATGTCCCAAATGCCCCCCACTCGGTAAAGCTGAAGTAAAAGGTCTGAAGCATCGGCCATAAATAAAAAACAAAGAGACCCATCATCGTTGGTGCGATCATGATGTATGCCCATAAATAGTCAGAACGTTTCTTCGTTCTTGCATAAGAAAGCACGTGAAGTTTTCGTTTTGTTTCAACCTGGAGAGGAAGCGGTTCCATTTCTATTCTCCTCCTTTGTCAGGAAATGAAGAGAAGAAACACTCTTCCCTTCTTCCCTTTCCTACTCTTCCAATTCTTTATTTGCTTTATCCGCAAGCTCCTTTACTACCTTCTCCACACTTTCTTCACCGGCCCAGGCCTTCTTGAGGATATCCGTTTCATGCTGCCAGATGGCCCCTGTGTTCTTCACACTTGGAAGTGGATTGGAATATTCAGCTCCGTCGATATACGCTTGAAGGTTCAACTCCGGAACAGAATTCAACCAGGCCTCCTGCGTTCCGTTAAAGGCAGGAATGACTGTACCTGTTTCGGCAAACACTTCCGCTGCCTCTTTCGAACCAAGGAATTTCACAAACTCCCACGCAGCTTCTTTATGCTTGGTATTGGCTGCGATGACATTGGACAATCCATGAATCGAAACAGCCCTCTGCTTCCCTTTTGGCAGAACCGCTACGTCCAAATCTGGATTCTTCTTATATTCCGGGACCATCCAGGGACCATCGAACATCATGGCGATTTTTCCGGATGAGAACAAATCTGATGCTGCCGTTTCATTCATCTGGGCTTGAGTCGGAGACATTCCCTCTTCTATGAAACTAATATTGTATTTCAATGCCTCGATCGCTTCAGGCTGATCAAACCCTACCGATTTTCCATCCTCTGAAATCACGTGTCCACCGTTTTGCCAAATCAAGTCGTAGTAACCACCTTGATTCCCCATCACGGCAGCAAAGCCCCATACCCCTTTATCCTTGTTCGTCAGTTTCTTCGCCGCTTCCTTTAACATATCCCAATCCCACGTGTCATCAGGATAAGGGACACCAGCCTCGTCGAAAATTTTCTTATTATACCATAGTCCCGTCGTATCATAATCCTTAGGTATTCCATATACCTCATCATTTACCGTATACAGATCAATAAGCGACTCCGGATAATTATCCAGGCTGTAATCATCTTTCTCGGCAAGGTCGCTCAGTGGCAGAAGCACCTTCCCTTCCGCATATTGAACAATATGAGGACCATTCATCCATAACACATCAGGCAATGCCCCTCCGGTTGCGGCAGTTTCAAGCTTCTGAAAATACTGCCCGTATGGGATCAGTTCCGTCTTCACCTTAATGTCCGGATGTTCTTCATTAAACTGTTTAATGATCTCTTCAATCGCGGGTACTTGCTTCTTATCCCAGAACCCATAACTGATCTCGACCTTTCCATCCTTTGATTCCCCTGAAGAGCTGTCACTGCACCCTGCCAGCACCCCAAACACCCCAAGCACTAACGACAATAAAACCATAAGACCCTTTCTCACCATGTTTCCCCCTCTTTCTTCAAGTGATATTCGTATACAGCTATTTGCCTTACTGATTGTCATGATGTTATTACCAGTTAAAGTATAAGGCGTTGTATGACCTGGTAAGAACCCGAGGATGCTCCGTCTGTAATGATGTCATTACCAGTTAAATAAAGTATATCACCTTCATTCCAGAAGATGAACGTTTTTATTTAAATTTTCTAAAAATTATATCGACAGGATTCTACAAAGCTCCTTTTTCATTAATATCCCAATTTCACCAACAATATTTTCATCAAGTAACGACGAAAGACGGTTCAAAGAGTTTCATTGGTCCCCTTTCTATGATTCAATCATCTAGAAGCTGTTTTCACTTAACCTATTGAAAACATAACCCGTATGTGCGTGAAAGAATAAAAGACCCTATCATTCTACTATTCACAGCCTCGCTTACTTATCTATTGAATCATTGCACCGTGAAGGAGGTCAGAAATTGCTCAGTACAATCATACATTCCGTTGGAAACTTTCTTTTCATTTATCCTTTGTTCATGAGCCTCGTTTGGATCATTTCGGGTCTACTCTTCTATATCAGACGTGAAAGAAAACCGATGGACATACAAGACAATTTGGAGGAGCTTCCTTTCGTCTCGATTCTTTTGCCTTGTTACAATGAAGAAGCTCACATTGAGAAGACGGTTAAGGAATTAAATTACATCAACTATAAACATTACGAAATAATCGTGATCAACGATGGCAGCACTGATGGAACACAAGACGTGTTATCTGTGTTGACCCGCTCGATTGATCGGCTAAAAGTAATCAACATTTTAGAAAACAAAGGAAAAGCTAATGCCTTATATTATGGAACCATCGCCTCGAAAGGTGAAATTGTAGTGACGATGGATAGTGATGCCATGTTGGATAAAAATGCGTTACTCTATATGATCCCTCATTTCACAACTCCCAGAAATAGTGAACGTGTAGGGGCAGTAACCGGAAATCCTCGTGTTCGTAACAGGCATTCCTTATTGGGGAAAATCCAGGTGGTGGAGTACTCTTCCATTATTGGCTTAATTAAACGATCTCAAAGGATTTTAGGCAAGATGATGACCGTTTCAGGAGTTTTCGTTGCCTTTCGGAAAAAAGCCCTTCTTGACGTAGGCTTTTGGGACAAGGATTTAATCACGGATGATATCGGCATCACCTGGAAACTCCAGGGACGGTTCTGGGATGTACGGTACGAACCAAGAGCATTGTGCTGGATGCTGGTCCCGGAAACGCTAAAAGGGTTATTCATTCAGAGGATAAGATGGGCGCAAGGTGGAATGGAAGTGCTCATCAGGCATCGATCCATCTTTAAGGATTTCAGACAAAGAAGATTATATCCCGTTTATATCGAACAGACTCTCAGCATCCTATGGTCAATATCTTGGATGTTCTATCTCATTTATCTAGTATTCTTTGGATTTTCTCCTTCTATGCTGTTCTACGGTGCCTATATTGCTTTCATCTCATTAATTCAATTAATGGTCGCTTTATTCATTGATAGACAATACGAAGAGAAACTCCTCCAATACGTATGGTGGGCAGGATGGTATCCAATGGTTTACTGGATGGTCAGTATATTCGCACTGGTTCCAGCCATCCCGAAAGCCTTTAGAATTCTCACATCAAATAAAACGGAATATGCCATTTGGGAAAGTCCGGATAGAGGGAAAGAGACATGATAATCGAAAGAAAACAGAAGAATAAACGAGTGATTACCCATGTCATCAGTGGATTGATATGGTTAATCATCCTACTATTAATCGGAGTCCTTTTCACTCCCGCCTTTGACTTTATCACATCATTCAATCATATTGCCTTTTTGCAATTTGTACTCCCATTGACTGTCATGTTTATCATTTTCATCGCGATCCTATCATACGGATGGAGCTTCTATAATAAAAAACGTTTTGGCAAGCTAAACAGGCGTAGAATGCCTGATGAAGTAACACTGGAAGACCTCGAAGAAGCAATCCCCGAAAGGAATGGAACCCTTACGGAACTTCAATCCCAGAAATGGACGAATATTGGATGAATTGGGGCGGGGGACAGGACCTTCATCTGTTAAAATAAGAGAATGGATTGGTACGTGGAGGTGAGGAGATGGACTATTCCGTTATTGGAAAGAAGATAAAAGAGTTGAGGAAAGTGGTAGGGTTGACGCAAGGGGATTTGGCTGAAGACATTTGCACCCAGGCTCTCATCAGCCGGATGGAGAAGGGAGATATCTACCCTAGTGCAACAGCGTTATATCAAATTTCCTTAAAGCTTGGAGTGGATGTAAACTACTTCTTTGAAATCGGGACCACTCCTCGCATCGATTATTTTCGAGAGGTAGAAAGACAATTGAGGGGTTTTGGATTGAAACGAAGATTTACTGAAATGATGGAAATGGTCAGGACAGAATTAAAAAATCCATTTTTCAATAAAGATAACGATAAGCTTCAACTCCTTTACTGGCATAAAGCCATCTATCTATTTGAAATCGAGAAAGATGCAGAGTCTGCTTTCTCCTTATTGGAACAAGCATATCAGCTGACAGCCCATAAAAAAAAAGCTGCTACAGAAAGAGAGATGGAAATCCTGATGACCATCGGGACGTGGGAAACCCTATTACACCATCATAAAGAGTCCCTCCGCTATTATCAAAAAGTAGAAGCGATCATGAGTCATACACAACAACTCACGGATAAATCGATAAAGACCCGATTATTTTATAATATCGCCCGGGTCCTGACACAGCTGGGTCGCTATGAAGAGTCCGTTGAGTATTGCCTGAAGGCGATCAAGTGGTGCCTGGATGAAGAGCATCTTTGGGGGCTCGGGGAGCTGCATTATCATGTGGGCTACAATTACGAAATGGACGGGGACTATGAGAAGGCACTGCCCTATGTCGAGAAGGCGATCCAAATGTTCCAATTGAGAAAAGATGACACCCATAGCGCATTCCTGGAGCGGAGAAAACAAGAAATTGTGAGTAAACTCAAAGGCGGGAATTGAAAGGGAAACAGCCATCTTGGCAGCTTTCCCCTTTCCCCATAAAAACCCCCACAAGTGGTTTCGCGATGATTAACATGCATTCTTATTCATCCAACCACCCATTAAACATTCGTTTACCTTCTTAAATCCTATAATGTCATTGTTCAAATCATTTAATCAAACGTTTGTTTAATAACACTCTCTCAATAAGCGGAGGTTCCTCCCATCCACATACGTCAACACAAACCCATTCTCCCTCAGCCCGAATCAATCCTTGCTTCCCCAGTCGCTTAAGGGACTGCTTACTCCAAATGTACCCTTCTTCTTTCTGTTGTAGGGTCATTCATATCGAGCTCTTGATGCTCAACGTTCTTTTTCGTAAGGGGTCACTTCAATTTCCGTAACCTCCCAACGAAGACCTTTTTTCTTTAAATAGAAGTCAGCATGGCCTTCATAAATGGCTTCTATTCCGGTGTTCTTATTGTTTTGAATGATTTCAAACGTTACTTTGACAATGTCTGGCCTACCAGGGTAATCACTAATTATGAAGTGCGGATTCTCCAAATTTTGCTCTTGAGGATACTCAAAAAAGGGATAGAGTTTCTTTTGCTCTATTTTAGAGATTCCTTCGACTTTCCTGTCTCCCTGGATATCTTCCACTATATTCATTACTACTTTTTTGGGCGTTTGATTTACTGCATGATAAACAAAATAGAGAATGGTTCCTCCAATTAGAATGATAGTTAGAACCAGAAAAGACCTTTTGTTCAACGCCAATAGTGACAATCCTTTCTTGAGAGGAAATAATAAGGGTCAGGTTCCATGGCCCAACAAACAGGGTTCACCCTTCGCCTCATGTGATTTTGGATTATTTTTACAATGTTTCTAGTATACTATGGATTTGGGATAAATCATAATCTTACTAGCAAACAGAGTTTAGTTCCTCAAACCGATTCTCAGAACTTGCTTATGCGAACGTACTCGCGGCCCTCATACAATTTATCGGGATCACAAGGAGAGCTTGCTGTTTCTTATACCTAAGATTGAGGAGATTTCGGAGCGATTGCAGATGGGATGAAATAAACAAAGGCAGAGATAAAAAGGAAGCACAGGATATCCCTGTGCTTCCTTTATCACTTATTGAATTTGTATCAAATTCGTATCTAATTCCTTCACAACATTTTCGGTAATCGCACCCGGTCCACCCCATACCATGTAATGAGAATAATTCATCAAGAGGGATTTGGTAGGACCTGGTATAGAATTATCGCTGACCAATAAGATTGGCGAGTTATTTTTGGCTGCCAGAATAGATCCTGCAAGGGCATCAGGGAAGTTCTTTCCTGTCGCAACATATCCCGTGTTTTTCCCCAGTGCCAGGTTTTCAACAATCAATTTAGCTGTTTCATAGCGATTTATTCCACCGTAGCGAACCGGGCTTGGGAGTTGATTTTCTATGGACTCACTGACCGCGCCTGCCGCACCTACAATGATGGTATTCGCCTTCCCTGCAAGTGCTTTTTTCGTCGCATCCGGTAACGAAGCTTTTTCGGTCAATAGAATCGGGATGCTATTCTTTGAAGAGTATGGTGCTACAGCCAGGGCGTCAGGGAAGTTTTTACCATTTGCGACCACAGCTTTTGTGGAGGGTATTTCTTTCGCCACATACGCAGCTGTCTCGTAACGGTTATCCCCACCAATTCGTTTCACAGAAATATCCATGTACTCCAATTCTTCCACAACATGATTGGAAACGGCTCCCTCACCACCGAGGATGATCACGTTCTTCGCTTTGAGTCGTTGAACCTCCCTCCAGGTGGCAATCGGAAGTTTTTCCTTATCCGTCAAAAGAATCGGGGCATTGTGATAATAAGCCAGAGGTCCACCTGCAAGGGCATCTGGGAAGTCATTCCCTGAGACCAACACAACCGTGTCAGAGGTTTTGAAGCCCTGCTTTGAAATCTCCACTGCTGTGTCGTAGCGCTTCGCTCCCTGTATCCTGTCTGTTAACTCCTGTACTTTAAACGCATAGGGCATATTCGGGGTACCCCAATTGTTTTCCAATCTTACATAGTACGTACCAGCAGGAAGCTCCAGCCGTTCTACATCAGGACCATACTCGGCAAAATGGACGTCTGTATCCAGGTTGACATATTCCTTCCCGTTCTCATCCACAAGAAGGGCATTCCATGATCCTTCATTATCCCTCTCTATACTGAAAGCAATTCTCTCGGTACGATCTAAGGTAAATGTAAAATAATCTTTGTCATCATATGTTTGTATGTGACCTTTGTAGGTTTTGTTCAATTGCATGGAAGATGCTGCTTCCATTTTGTCATTGAATTCTTTTTCATAATAATCGTTTTGGGTTTGTTGGACCATGAACGTATATGGGACCCCCGGGGATTTGTGATAGTCAGTGCTCACCTTGATAAAATATTCTCCCGCAGGCAAGCCGATATTCACCTCTTCAGCACCCGTGACCCCTGAATGAAATCTAGTACTGAAATGTGTATAAGGGTCACCATTTTCATCGGTGATTTCCACACCCCACGTAGCGCCTTCCACTCGATTAAATTGAATAACCGTATTTCCAGTCTTATCGAGGGTAAAACGGTAAAAGTCTACATCTTCAGTTGTTTCCAGTGTTCCTTCATACTCCTGGTCAAGATTGATTGGTTCCGCATTCTCCAAAGTATCTCCCTGTACAGAAGCAGCTTTCACCGTTCCCCCTGTACATACAGATAATAACAACATCGTAATCAAACCTAGACTGCTTAGAATTTTCCCCACATTTTGCCTCCTTAGTATTTGGGTTATTTTTACAACAAGTCTATTATACTATGTATTTGGGTTATTATTACATTTTATTTACAAACATAACTTTTGACCCTTCTTCGGGAAGGTGCCAGGGGCAGGACCCACACGAAAAATCTATTATTTACAAGGGCTCGTGGCTCCAGAACCAAATTAAAAACGAGGGGGATGAGTCCCACTCGTTTCTACTTGAAATGTTTTAGAGCACAGGCTCCATAAAGACTCTTCGATTACTGAGAAAGAAAAAGTAATCCATTTTATTTGACTACCTAAAGAAAATTCGACAAGTAGGATCAATTATATATAAAGAGGATTAATAAATCGAATACAGGATCAATTATCTTAAAACAGGTTTGAAAATAGTCCAATCAGGATTAATTCTTCAGCAGAGCCACCCTCACCATCATTTCCGGCAGCTATATGTACCCATAGAACGCTCAAAATCCCACCTCAGCTATAAAATCCGCAAACTTACCCTTAGTTTTCCCACAAAAAAGACAGAATAGGATCCTTTAAGCATCCATTCAATCTCAATCCAACTCGAGTTGTTTCCTGTTCCAACTAAAAATGGGAGGAAGTGCCTGTCCTCCCTTCCCATCCAAAAAATCTAGCTCTTCCGATATTTATCCTCTATGATTTTGTAATTTTCATGGTTAATCTTATCCCACTCAGTCTTTTTATAATTAATCCCTTTGAGTATCTGGTTGGTCCATTCAAGATCAAACTCCCTGAAATATACTGATTTAGCCCATGCCTTCATGGCCTCATGCTCAGGATGCTTCTCATTACGATAAGCTTCAAGAAATTCATAGAACCCATGTATTCCACCAACATCTTCAGGTGGTGCTGTTTCCGCCCCATCAAGAAGGGTTGGATAGCCGAAATAGTAATCGTCGACCATTTGCTCAAGCTTTATTGTGAACTGCCAACCATCACCAAAATCATAGGAATACCTGATTTCCTTATGCTTCTCCAGATAATCATCGATCTTTAAACCAGTGGGTTTGCGGACTTCTACCTTTAATCTTTCCTGATCATTTTTCTCAAATTCCAGCATTTCATGTGGTATCAACTTCAGCCGTTCTTCATACATGGCCTTGTTCTTCTTATAATGCTGATGCTCCATGTAAACTTCTTCATTATCGGTGACAATTCTACGATCCTCCGGCAGGTCGAATTCAAAGAGGCGATAACCTTCATGGGGATAACCACTCCGAAAATTCGTCACGTTCTGGATTATGTCATGAAGCCTTCTATATGTCGCTCCTGCTGGCAATATCACCCTTCTCCATATGAGCGGATTGGACTCTTCTAATTCGATTTTGACAATGTAGGATTTCAATTTGAATTCACTCCTTTTAATTTTTGATTGAGAGAGGACAAGGGACAGTTTCCTTGTGTCATAACATTCTGGAAGCTTTTCACGGAAGTTGTGCACTGCTAAGCCGACATTTCATACCCAACTGCACGGGAAAAGGAATAACTATGCCCCCATTCCCATAGATTTAGAGTAAACGAAGGGAGCTGGTCTCATGCTTGAATGGAGTGCTGTCATTGCAGCCGTCGCGTTCACCATTCTCGTCATCTATTTAATTATGACATTAAGAAAAGTAATGACAACACTTTCTGAAACGGAAAAGACGCTGTCTGACGCCAGGAAAGCCGTGAACGGGGTAACAGAAGAAGCAGAAGAATTGATTCACACGGCTAATCAGATTTCGGATGATGTAAAAGGAAAAATGAAAGCCGTCGACCCTTTACTTGAGTCCGTACATGATGTGGGTGATATGCTACAAAATGTGACCAGCTCGGTTAAAAGGACCGCTTTGCAAAAGAGGAGTCCCAAAACGATTCATACGCAGGACAGTAATTCGGTGCAGATCAAATTGAAGTAAGTCATAAGAGGCCTGGGCAGAGGGCCTCTTTCTTGTAGTTTTTTCCCATCGACTGTTTAGAAAAACGGTAGAACTGTCTCGACATACGAAACAACGTTATGACGAATATACTTTCTAAATAAATTGAGAACAATTCGAGGGGAACTGCCATAAACACATAAATAGAAGTGAAACCTGGAATCGACTTATTTGAGCAGGTTACCGCCCCGTTGGATTTATTCAGGATGTTCCCGGGAACTTTAGCAACACAACAGACTTCCGATAATACAAATTCAATGAAGACTCAATGTATTTTTATCATTGCAGGCTCTAAGTTCTAGACGATGGTTCGAATGATGCTCCCCTTTCCATAATTTTGTGAAAAATAGAGTGATAACCGACCATATGTTACTATATTAGAGAACTAATTAAGGAGAAAATCTAAATGATTATAAAGTACGATGAGTATGAACTGTTAGAACTATTTGAAAGTGAGCCAACACCAATATTTGAGGAAGAACAAGGGATATTCCAATATAAAAAAGAAGATGAAGCAGGTATACAGTTGATTTTCATAATGTCTATTTATGAGAGGCGATGTAGATTCAGTCTAAATATAAAAAAATTGGAGTCAAGATTAGTTGAATTCGAATTAAATAACTTGGTTGAATTAGCTAAATCTGAGGAAAGATTGCTTCTATATACTAAGGAATCCAGAGATCCCTTTATAATTAATTTTAATCCTATATTTTCTTTTAGTAGAATAAATATCGGCTAATTTTACATCAAAAGATATTTAAAAGACAAGTCCCTAATTTTAAGAGGACTTGCTCTTTTCATAAAGAAGTGCAACTGAAAAATGAACACTTTTATACAATTTTCTTCCGTGAGAACCTTCCCAGTTTCACCTTCAACTCAATCCCCATATCTAGCCCGTAGAAACCATAAAATATGAAAATAGGTGATAACAGGAATGACAACCGTAAAATACCCTTCAAAATCATTATTTAATAGGTAAAAGGAGAGAATGAAAGAGGCAATTGAGTAACCGATTAAAAGGGTTACATACTCTTTAAGACGATGTGCATGAGGTGAAAACTTTAGAACAAGAAAGTCAATAAGGTAAGTAACGGGTATGCCGACGATAATATAAACCGGTATTTCATATAAAGCTATAACCACTACCGTTGCCCAAATGGGAGGATTATAATTATAACCTTGAAGTTTAACTGGTTCAGTCAACAAGTAATCAGCTCCCACAGTTAGTAGAGCAGATATGGGAGCTGAAAGAAAAATGGCCAAAAATATTAATGTGAGTTTCTTCATATTTATTTGTACCTCTTTCAACCATAGAATAGCTAGTACTGGTACTAATATATCACAATTGAATTTTTTCTCGTTTCTTTCTATGAAGATAAACCCGGCTATTGTAACTCCTGATGATCCACAATATCCTCATTCCCCCATTAGATAAAAGAATCCGTTCAGAAGGACACCATAGAACCATTTTTTTCATTCATGATGGCTTCACATCACAACCCCACCCCCACCCCCACGCTCCCGATACGCTTCAAGCTCCGCCATCAACTTTGCCTTCTCCGCTTCTAACTCCTCATCATTTCCCTGTACTGCCTCTCTCTCGTCCGTGAACCACTCCGGCAGCTTTTCCGGTCGGATCGGCCTTCTCCCGGTACTATGCAATTTTCTCTTATGTACTTTCTCGAACATGAACTGTATCTCTTTCGCCCTTGCATCCTTCACATCCCGCACGCTCATCTGCTCCCACTTCACCAGAATCGCGTCCACATAGTTCCAGTACTGCTTCCCTTGCTCAACCGCCCGCTTCATCGCTTCGACGACGAGGCTCTCGGAAAGACTTTCACACCAGGTTTTGATTTTCTCTTGAACATCCTATAAAAAATATTTTTTAGAAATTTTCGATGATTAGAACAGCGTATTCTTTATTCTTCAATCATTTCCGATATGAAACAACGTCATGACGAATATAATGTAGAAACAAATTGACAAAATTCAGGGGGAACAGCCATGAACACTTATATTGAAGTGGAACCAGGAATCGAATTATTCGTGCAGGATAACGGCAGTGGGGAGCCCATTGTATTTATTCCCGGCTTTACATTTACCACTGAAGTCTTCACCGAGCAGGTCAAGCACTTTTCAAAAACCCACCGTACGATTGTGATAGATCCCAGAAGCCATGGCCGGTCTACCATGACGCTTCACGGGAATGACTATGTCACGCATGGGACGGATCTCGATAAGGTATTGAAGCATTTAAAGGTTGAGAATCCAACCCTTGTCGGCTGGTCATTCGGATGCTTAACGGTTTGGGAATATATTCGTCAATTCGGTACGGATGGAATCAAATCCCTCATCCTCATTGATATGCCGCCAAAATCCTTATCCGTTCACCAAGACCAGGATTGGGTGGAAGGCCCGCTTGATGACATGGCCGCGGCCTACACGAACTACCTTTGCAATCCAAAAGGACAACGGGATTTCATTGCTGCTTATGCCAAGGGAGTCATGGTTCAACGGGAGCTGAAGGAAGAGGAATTGACGTGGATTGTCGAGCAATCGCTTAAGACACCTTACTATATTGCTGCTAATTTGTTTTCTTCGGGGCTATTTTCTGATTATCGTGTGGAGGCGACAGAGAGCAGTGAAGCCGTACCGACTTTGTTTGTTGTAGCTGAGCATTGGGCAGAAACGGCGACCTCAAGTTTGAGGAAGTTGGCGCCTAAAGCGTCGGTTGAGGTATTGGGTGGCCATCTTATGTTTTGGGAGTATAGTGGGAAGTTTAATGGGAGTGTTGAGGGATTTTTGGAAAGGAATTAATATTACAGCACTTTCTCTAAACATCATCCATATGTGAACGCTAAACTAAAACAACACAAAAGACTGCCTTTTTGCTAAGAAGACAGTCTTTTCTTTGAGGATCTTTTAGATTAACAGATTGTGTTCTTTTATAATCACGGCTTAATACTGCGGTCGTAAGATTTGACGAAACTTGATTAAAAATGAGATGGAACCTCTCCTTGTACTCAGGTTCAATGTTATTCAGTGAAATCACAATTTTGAGTTCCAAATACTTCCTGATAGCGTAAAAAGAAGCATGAGAATCTTCACGGAAAGCTTTCCTTTTAACAATTGCTCTTAATTAAAGTTTATTAATAAACAAAAAAAACTAAATTTCCATAGGTTTTGCACAACATTGTCCACAGACATTAGGAAAGTTTTACCTTATAATCATAATATATTTAATTAGGGGGTTCTATAATGAGCTTTGAACGATCTGCTTTTCAAGATAATGTACTACAATACTTAATTAACAACAATTATTATTTTTTTAGGGCACCTCTATATCCAGTTAAGTGAAATATACCATTTACATCCAAATTCCACACACCTTTATGTTTATTGCAAAAAGAAGCACGAGATCTGTCCCCGCGCTTCCCTTATCACCTAAGTTGACTTATCATTTCTTTCAGAGATACTTAACTTAGTTTCTTATACTTCTCATATAAATCTAATAATTCTTTTCCAAGTTCACTATTAAAATCCCACGAGTCAGCAATAGCTCTTGGATATGATGGGATATGGCTTTTACTTTCAATCATTAGTTCGATATCTTTATAGAAATTTTCAAGTTGACTTATCGTCCCATCTTTACCTTGACCTAATTTGTGAGCTTTAATTTCACACTCAAGGTTCAATTTTACTTTTTCAGCTTTCTTTATAAAGTTTACGGTTTTATTAAGCTGTCTAGGTTCGTTATATACCATTGTTCTACGCCTCCAATATATTGATTTCCTATTTGAAACTGCGGACCTGCTTTTCCTTTAATTATTATTGTGTCTGGTTCAACTTGCCATTGTTGAATACCTGTCATTCTGTTCCAATCTGGAGGAAGTGCTAAGTTACTTCTATTAACTTGTGGTGAAAATGTTTCAAACAAATATCTTCCTTTTGCATAAGCATTAATATTATCATAAAACCTTAACCCATAAGTACTTGAACCTGCAACATCAAGCCTAATTGTACCGATTTCAAATGATTCTAATGTAGTCTTTCTGAATTGACGTGGTACCCCTTGTGACTTTAAATATTCAGATGCTTGTTTTACGCCAATGTATGGATCACTAAGGTTATCCGTACCCTTAGTACCAACCCTATCACCAGTACCTATCTCTCTCTCCTTAACCGTCCTCTCCACAGAAAACCTACTCCACCCAGGCTCTCCACCAATCAACATACCATTATCAGCAACCATCATAGGCCACTTATAAAGATCATCAATCCCCAAACGGATCTGATTCCATCTATGAGTCAACGAAACTTTCGGAACTGTTTTAGGTCCTGGAGTTGATATATTCGTGCCACCTTTGACTTTTAACCCCGGTTTCGCCCCGCCGACAATAAGTGCTGCCAAGCCAAAGCTGTCCAACCAGTGTTCTTTAGAGTAAGAGTCATCTGGGTTTACTGCTCCATTGAAAAGATCCACTCCACCCATCGTCAGGTAGTTGATAAAGTCAGAGCCTGATTCGGTTGCTTCTTCAGCGCGTTCATTCAGACCACTCGCGAAGCCCTTGCCTAAACCCAGTCCGCCAGCCGTAATATAGTTTCCAAAATCATAGACGGAGTCAAATTTGTCTTCATTTCTCTTCTCCATCCCGGTCCAGAGGTCCTGTCCGATTTCTTTGAAACTGTTGAGGGATTCGGTGAGGGGATTTTCGTTGACATTTTCTTCCGGGATCGGTTTGGGCTCTCTCGCCTGTTCTTGTGATTCTTTGAATTTCAAATAAGAGTCGGTCTGGGCTGTGATGTCGTCTGTCAGCTGATAGGCATCACTGGAGTAATAGGCTGTCGCGTTGAAATAGAGCGGTGATATATGATTTCCTTGCCTGGATGATTCCATTAATTCCCTCATCAGCCCTGAGAGTATCTGTTCGCTGACCTCTAAATGTTGATATTCCCTTTTTAATTCTTCATCAAATCGATTAACGGAGTCAAGTGTATCCTCTCGCTGCCTCTTTGCCTCTTCCATATGGGTATCGAATCGATCCCGTGAAAAGACATTCAGCGGTTGGATGTCGCTTATGCGATTGAGGATTCTTTGGAGTTCCTGCTGCTGTGCAGCGATCATTTCACCTGAACGTCTTTCGGTTTGATGAAGATCTTCCTCGAGGAATGGGAGTTCCACCGTTTCCCTGCCAAGGTTTCGCCCTTCTGCGTCACCTTGAATGCCATTGAAAAAAGCGATGTTACTTTCAGCGAGTTGAATCCAAACCTCAACGACATCGATTTGAGCACCGTAGAAACCTTTAATGGCATCGGCACCCTTTCCCTGGAATTCATCGTCAAGTTCCACAATAGCTTGAAAAGAGCTTTTAAGTGTAAGAAGTTGGTCTCTTAATGTCTCGTATTCATGTCGACGTGATAACATTGCGTCGAGTAAAGTGGGGGCTTCATATACTTTCAATGGTCGCGTCTGCCTTTCTATCAGGATCTTGTTATGGTTTCATCCTGTTGTTTTAAAGCTTCTACATTTGCCTTGGTATCTTCAATATTCTTTTCCACTGTGGCGATATATTCCTTTAATAACAGTTGAATGTTCTGTTCACGCTGAATCCATGCATCTGTATAATTCAGCTTGTTCCGTCCCAACTGCTCCTGTGCGGGTGCCTTCAGCTGAAGCCGTTCCAGTGAGTTGATCGCTTCATTCAGTTTCGCCATGACCGCAGTATGGTTGAGCTTTATTTGCTGCGTTGATCCGCCTCCAGATCCCGGGCTCACATTCATCTAAAATAACCTCCCTTTCAAGTCACTAATTTTATGGGAGACCTGCTCATAAAAATCTTCACCTTTGGAAAATAAGTATTCTGCGTCATTGGCCAGATTGCCGTAGAAGCTAATAACCCCTTGCTGCGCTTCCAAGGAATGCATCTTTGATTCTATAGAACTGACGTATTCGTCATAGTTTTCATGTCCGATTTGCCGCATCGCCTGAAGGGCAGAATCCCGTTCCGCATGATAATCTTCGGACCTCGGACCCATCCAATTAGTATGTAATTCCGGCTGTTGGATTTGCTTCATTTCATTTAGAAGTTGACTTTGCTCATTCAGAATGGCGCTTTTTGCTTCCCTCAACCGTGAAATCTTTTCCTGAATATCGCTTGATCGGGAATGGATCACATTCTGAATGTAATTCAAGTCATTGTAGAGTCCCATATCGGCATCTCCCTTACAGATTATTCCACTAATGATATAGTACCACCCATTTCTTCACCAATCTATTCAGAAATGAGATTATTACAAAAAAAGGAATTTTATCATCGTTCTTTTATACCACAATTGGAAATAAACAAAACCTCTTACAGCAAGATACACGACTTTAGACCTAAACAAGGAAGAAATGAGGTATGGAACGTTAAGGGTAAGAGCTTCGATGTGGTGTACACATTGAAGTTTATCTTGGAATGGAAGAATCGAAACTAGAGAATGGAAGAAAACGTTTATGAAGAGTTGAGCTTTGTCGGAAATAAGTGTCACTAGCAGTCATTAAAATGGCAGTGGTGGGGAAAAAGTTGAGTGGGATTCGTCCCCGGGTTACACATATAATACCCATATACTCCTCCACCAGTTAGCAGAAGAGTTAGAACCGGAATCAATAGCATGGCAGTTTGTGTCGCCTTTGATGAAGTCTTCTTTTCCCTTTTGTTGGCTTCTTTAATATCTTTATCAGATACTTCTTTAAGAGCTTTCCCGCTACTGCTACAAAGCTTTTCTCCGCAATGATGACAAAACATATTGTTTACCCCTTTAAGTTCTTGTAGCCTTTTTTTCACATTCAATACCCTTGAAAATAATTATCTTTCCACTATATTAGGTATAAAGAATCATATTGACCCATGCTATTTTACTATAAATAATAGAATAAATTAGAAAAAACCTCCAAGAAGCATGGGGACGGTTCTGGAGCTTTCAAAAGTCAAAGAATCACGAGAACCGTCCCCATGCTTCCAGCTTTACATACTAAATTTCCCAGTGATTTTCTAGATTTAAAGTTATATTATGGTATTTTAGGAAGTGGACTATATTGTTAAATATTAAATGAGGTGACTGGCTTGAACCCTTTAAAATCATTACTAAAGAAAGATAAAAGCACCACTTTACACGGTACTATCGATTTTAATAATGGCTATCTTAATGAGGTCTTTATGGCTAATATAGATGCTACATTCCTTTTAGATATCGAAGGGAATTTTATTGCAGTAAATAAATCCGGAGAGAAATTATTAGGGGTGACAGAGGAGGAAGTACTGCATAAATCTTTCATTCCATATATTGATGAAACCTATCTAGAAGAAATGATGAAGAAATTCAATAAAACAATAAAAGGGAAACATCAAGTAACTACCATTTCAATATTAAATAAGAAATCACAAAGCTTCAAACTATATGTAACCGCCTCCCCATGTATTGTAGAAAAGAAAGTTTGCGGTATTTTAGTCATTGCTAAAGACATTACGAATGAAGAAAAACTGAAACAATCTATTAAATTCAAAAAGGAATTATTTAATCGATATCCTGATGGGATCTTCACATTGTCACCCAATAGAGAGATTGTGGAGGTAAATGAGTCATTCATTCATTTAACGGGATATCAAAAAAATGACCTTCATTTCCATTATGACCTTATCCCTCAAGTACACTTAGAGGATTTCAACTTAAAGCTTGATGCTGCTTTTTCAGGGGACTTAATTCAATTCAATACGATAATATATAACATAGGTGGAAATCAAATTAGAGCCTTTGTTACCTTTATACCAAATGTACTCGAAGGAAAAGTCGAGACTTTAACCGTCATTCTTAAAGATATAACGTTATTTGAGAAATACGAAAATAGCATCCAAAACGTTCAAAGAAGTCTCAATGAAGCCCAGGAAATAGCGAATATTGGGAGTTGGGAATACAATTTATTGGAAGACGAAGGATTCTGGTCTAAACAATTATTTCGTATTTTTGGAATGGATGAAGAAACTTCAAGTGCCCCTTCTTTCGAAGAATATCTGAAGTTGTTGCATCCAGAAGATGTAGAAGAATGTGTTGGTGCGATGACCAATACGATCGAGAACGGGAAGAACTTTTCCCATTTCTCAAGAATCTTTCGAATGGACGGGGAACAACGTGTCGTACAAATTACAGGCAAACCGGTTTTTGGTAGAAATAAGAAGGTAGAGAGAATTATAGGAACTTTTTACGACGTCACAAATCTCTTTGAGGTTAAAGAAAAACTGGCAGATAAAGAAAAACAAATAGAAACGATCTATAACAACCTGGAAGAGGTTATTTGGTCCATTGATGTTGAGTCTAAAAAAGTTCTATTTTGTTCAAAAGGTTTTGAAGAAATATATGGTTATTCCCTGGAATTTGTATTAAGTAATAAAGGTTTGTGGGAGTCACTTCTTTATCCTGAAGATCGTAACAAAGTCATTAAAGCCATTCAAGGTTTATTTGTGGGAAAGAAAGCATTTATTAAACATCGGTTTGTCCATAGCTCCGGTGAAGTGCGTTGGGCTGACACAAAGTGTTTCCCTGTTTTAAATGACGAGGGAAAGTTGATAAGAATTGATGGAATCATGTGGGATATTACAGAAGAAAAGGATTCTGAATTTAAAATTCAACATTTAGCCTACCATGATTACTTAACAGACTTACCTAACAGAAGACTGTTTGATTTGAAGGTTCAAGAGTTGTTAAATCAGAAGGATTCTCATTCGACATTCGCCATTTTACTATTGGACCTGGACCGATTCAAACATATAAACGACATGTTGGGCCATGACATAGGTGACGAATTATTAATTGCTGTGTCGAAAAGATTAAAAGAATGCATATCTGATCAACATGTTGTTGCTAGAATGGGCGGGGACGAGTTTGCTATCATTTTATATGATGTACATGTGGAAGAAGCCATTCGACTTTCAGATCTCATCACTACAAGAGTTAGAAACGTGTACAATATTGGAGAATTTGAACTTCATGTCACCACTAGTATCGGGATCAGTATGTATCCTTTTGAGGAAAACGGTGAAGTGAACACCAAGTCCATATTAAAAAATGCTGATACGGCATTATATAATGCAAAACATCTGGGCAGAGATACATTTAAAATCTATACTCCTTCAATGAATATTAATTCCTATAAGGTGTATCACCTTGAAAAGGATATGAGGCAAGCCCTTACGAATAATGAGTTTTTTATCGAATACCAGGCAAAGGTAGCAGCTGGTACGGGAGAAGTCATTGGAGCTGAGGCGTTGATCAGATGGCAACATCCTGAGTGGGGAAATGTGTCTCCAGGAGAATTCATTCCAATCGCTGAGGAAAGTGAACTCATTTGTGAGATCGGTGAATGGCTCATACATAAAGTATGCATTCAGATTCATGAATGGAAAGCAATAGGGATAAAGCCTGTTCCTATCTCTATTAATATTTCTCCCAAACAATTATTAAAGAAAAATCTTATCGAAGTCATCGAATTTTCATTACAAGCTTATCAAATTGAACCAGATCTAATTGAATTCGAAATGACAGAAACATCTCTCATTCAATCATCAGACATAGTATTTTCAACGATCGATCATATAAGAGAAAAAGGAATCAAAATATCCCTTGATGATTTTGGAGTTGGATACTCTTCCATAACCCATTTGAAGAAGTTTGATTTAAATACGCTCAAAATAGATAAATCCTTTATTGATCATATTATGGAAGATTCAGAGGATCAAATTATCATTTCAAGTTTAATTCAAATGGCACACGGATTAGGACTCACCATTGTAGCAGAAGGTGTGGAAACACTTGAACAATTAAATTTCTTGAAACAAAAGGAATGCGATTTCATTCAGGGGTATTTATTTAGTAAACCTGTGTCTCCTAATAAATTTGTAACTTTGCTGAAAAAGAGGGTAATAGCACCAAGTCCATCGACGAAACAGAGTATGATGAAGAATAGAAGAAAGTTTTTCAGAGTGAATTTCACTCATCCACTAGAAGCGGATATGACGATATCAGAATTTAACGGCAAGAAAGTGAACCTCGGAAACACAGAAATCTTAATTGAAGATATGGGGCTTGGAGGAATAAGGTTTTTATCACAGATTCATTTACCTGTTAGAAATGATGTAGTAATCAATATTGAAACTGATGTACTGGGTCAACCCCTTCTCTTCCAGGGTCATGTTGTCTGGAAAAATGAATATACAAGCAATGTGTATCAATATGGATTGCAATTTACTATATCAGAGAAAGAGACTTTCAAACTATCCAAAGTCATGAATCAGCTACAATTAGAACTTAAGGATAAAAGCTTAGTTTCAGAAGGCAGGTTCTTATCTGTTAGTGCTAAGGAGTATTTCAGTTAGAGTGGGAACGGTTCCCACTCTACCCCATACCTTTCCGAAACCCCAAGAATCCTTGCAGCCAGCTGCTGGGGCACCACTTCAATAAAGGTAATACAAAAGGCAGCTTCTCTATGAAAAAGATGGGATTTTGATGGATTTACCTCATAACAATGAGGAGGTAGTTCACGGTTTCAACACACTCACTTTTGAACCGGTCCTGAAAGAGAGGGCAGGTATCCCCCTTAGTGGGAACCCTCCCCATGTTACACTAAGAATAATGACTACCCCAAAGAGGTGCTACTATGGACTACTCAGTAATTGGAACAAAAATCAAGGAAATGAGGAAGATGGTCGGGCTCACACAAGGCGATCTGGCGGAAGGAATCTGTACGCAGGCACTCATCAGCAGGATTGAAAAAGGAGACATTTATCCAAGTGCCACGGCTCTCTATCAAATTGCTGTTAAACTTGGTGTCGACATCAATTATTTCTTTGAAATCGGAACCACGCCCAGGCTGGATTATATCAGGGAAGTGGAAAAGCAATTAAGATTTTTAAGAGATACACGGCAATACAAAGGGATGATCGATGTCGTGAAAATCGAGGAAAAGAATCCCCTATTTTATAAAGATAATGAGAAGCTTCAGTTACTCTACTGGCATAAAGCGATCTTCCTGTATGAAGAGAAGAAAGAAACCGAATCGGCCTTTACCCTTTTACATAAAGCTTACCATCTTACCGCCCATACTAAAAAAGCCATGTCCGAAAGAGAAATGGAGATCCTGTCAACCATTGGTACGGTTCATGCTACGCTACATCACCATGACGAAGCACTCGATTACTATCACCAAGTTGAAACAGCCATGAAAACAACCGCACATTTACAAGAAAAGGTCATCAAAACCAAATTATTCTGTAATATGGCCAGAGTCCTGACCCGCTGTCACAGACTGGAAGAGTCAACAAATTATTGCCTAAAGGCAATCAAGTGGTGTTTTGAGGAAGAACTTCTTTGGGGAATAGGCGAGCTGCATTATCAAATCGGCTACAACTATGAGCTGATGGATGACATCGATAAAGCCCTTTTCTATATGCAACGGGCATACCATATGTTCGAGCTTCGTAATGATAAAGTACATATAGACTTTCTCGGGAAGAAGATGGAGAAGATGAGGCGCAGGAAGCATAGGGTTCATCCACCATATTTTGTATGATCAATCTAATAAAAGAAGAAATTGCAGAAGGAGAGATACATATGACTAAGAATCTATTTGATTTAACCGGAAAGGTAGCCGCCATCACGGGGGCTACTCGTGGGATTGGACGGTCAATGGCAATGGCCCTGGCAGAAGCCGGAGCAGATATTGCCTTACTTCAAAGAAATCCGGAACAGACTGATGTGAAGGAAGAAATTGAACAGTTTGGTAGAAAGTGCGCCATTATACCATGTGATCTTGAAAAGGAAGAAGAAGTGAAATCGGCTATTCCCAGTGTGATCTCGACATTTGGAAAGATTGATATTTTAGTAAACAATGCCGGCATTCAGCGCCGGTCGCCTTCTGTTGATTTCCCTGAATCCGATTGGGATGATGTGCTGAATATCAATCTAAAAGTCGTCTGGTTATTGTGTCAGGAGGCAGGTCGTCACATGGTTGCGCGGGGAGAAGGTAAAATCATCAACACCGCTTCCCTCCTTTCCTACCAAGGAGGATTGACCGTTCCAGCCTATGCAGCAGCAAAAGGCGGTGTGGCACAACTCACTAAAGCCCTCTCCAATGAATGGGCTAAGGAGGGTGTCAATGTAAACGCGATTGTTCCAGGGTATATTGCTACAGACATGAATACTGCTCTGATAGAAGATCCTGTCAGAAGTAAACAGATTCTTGATCGGATTCCAGCTGATCGATGGGGAGAACCGGATGATTTCAATGGTACCGTCGTTTATTTAGCTTCGGAGGCTTCGAATTATGTGCATGGGCATTTGGTGGCTGTTGATGGGGGGTGGCTTGGGAGGTAGATTAATGATTTAAGTTTTACTATATTTTAAAAAATCCTATATAAAGGCCACTGGAAACGTGCCCTTTATATAGGATTCTTTTATGAATTTCCACAAACATAAGGATGCTAAATTATGGAGTGGCTGGTGTTTTGTAAACATTTAAAATAATATGTTCTTTCTGTTTCTGGTGGATAGTCATGAGGAGCCAAGTGAATAAGGGCATGTATTGTGGTCTGATTATTAAGTGAAATATTTTATTAGTGAGTGAACAAGAATGAGCTTGAGGTTTGGTGCCTCAAGCTCATTTTTTCATCTGTTTATAGGGTGGAGCCACACAGAAAAGACGTGCCTCCTAATACATCTTCACTCCCCTATTATCGCTTCTCTTTCTTCTGGCTTTCGATATACTTCTTCTCTTCTTTAGTCGACAGCAACCCTGTTGCTCTTCCGATATTCCCGTTCCTCATTCTCCAAATCTTATTATGATCACTGACGGCACCAGAGAAATCCCCCTCTTTCCAGCTCATTAAGATTTCTTTATAGGTGTGTTCACTTTTATAGTTATTAATTTCTAATTGCCCTAACAAGTAATCGATACGTTCATCGGTTACCTCAAAGAATGACCATTTTTCCTCTGCTTCTACCTTTTGGTGACTCATCGCATGTATGTATTGCTGAATCAAATCTTCACTTAACGGTGTCTTTACTTTTTCCCCGAATGGATTTTCTTTGCCCGTTTTGGTTTGAGGTGCAGTGGTGGTTACACCCGCTGTCGAGACTACATCTGTTTGATTGATATCATCCGTTGTGCCTGCATTATTCAAACTGCTTACTGCAATATAGACTCCGATGGCCGTAAAGAGCAGGACGCTTCCCACTATGATGGTGAATGATTTTTTTCGCAGCATGGTTCTCCCCCTGTATGGAATCTCTATTTTTCTGTAGTACTACTTCTCTTCGTTAGGCATAATGTCCTGCAAGTATTTGTAAATGAATAATTATCCTTCCATATTTTTCAATGGTCCTAAAGAGATGGTCGCTAAGTTGGTATTCCCCATCTAACTTCTATATTATTACTCAATGTTTGTAAATTGATTTCCAGTTTACATAAAGGGAGTTTTGATAGATTTGAAAAATCAGACATGGTAGTCCGTTCAGTTCTTTTCGATTATTTTCACATGGGGAATTTTCATACCTTATTGGACAGCGTGGCTGGTGGAGAGTAAGGACTTTTCTATTTCGGCTGCAAGTACGGTGATTGCGGTTTCAATCATTGCCCGGTCGTTTTCAAGCTTTTGCATGTTTCCGAAGTTGAGTCAGACGATTTCATTGGGTCGACTTTCTCGGTGGCTTGTGTTGATTTCCAGGGTTGCATTGCTACTGTTCCTGCCTATGAATTCCTTTGGTATGATTTTGGTGTGCATGGTGTTGTTCAGCCTTGTTTACCCGATGATGCTTCCGATGGTGGAGAGGATGGCGGCTGTGATGATGAAGGAAGATGGCATTGATTATGGCCGGAGCCGGTCGTAGGGATCGATTGGATATACGGTTGCGTTGCTTGCAGTTGGGTTTTTGACTTCGATTTTCACCGAGGGGGCAGTGATTTATCTGTTGTTCGGTGGGAGTCCATGAGTGGTACCCGTGGTCAGGAAAAGCTTTCATACCGGGGCTTGCTGAAATCCCGTAATTTTGTCTGGGCCAGGGTAATTGTTGTCTTGATTCAGGGGGGCACATGCTTCTTACTATAATTATGGTGTGCTCTAATTGAAGGAATTAGATGTTAGCGCCGTTTATATCGGCGTGAATTTAAATATTGCCGTATTGCCTGAAATTCTGTTCTTTGCGTTTTTAGATCGTTTGTTAAAAGGGAGAAGCATTTCAGTCATGTTTATGATATCAGCAGGGGCTGCTGTGACGCGTTGGACTATGTTGTTCCTATTCCCCAGCACCCCTGTATTCATCTTTACCCAAATCTTTCACTCTCTAACCTTCGTATTGACACATTATGCTTTTATACGGTTGATTTATGAAGAATTGGAGAGCAAGGATATCCCCGCTGCCCAAGGAGTGTATACTCCTATGGGTATGGGATTGAGTACGGCGATTCTGACGTTTATCTGTGGTTTCTTGTATGATATTTCGCCCGGTTCTGCGTTTCTAGGAATGGCGGTTGTCGTGATTCCTTGCGTGGTGCTTGGTGGATGGATGTATTGGAAGTATGATCGGGTAGCGGATGGTGTGTATAGTAACAAATAGAGTTTGGCGGGATACCGTTCAGGATATTGAATCCTGGGCGGTTTTTTTATGTAAAGATGTTGGTGTAGACGGTGCCTTTGGTGGATCCCTCCTTTTTGAGGTTGAGGGATTGCAGGATTATTGTGCCGGTTTTTGGTGATGACAGGTTCAGAAAGTTTCGCAGTTCAGGATTGGTAATGGTGGGTTTGATGAGAAGGAAGTAATCCTGAATGGCGTTATGGTGGGCTGTTTTGGACAACTGGTGGCAGTTGGGGCATTGCCATATGCCTGTCTTCCTGTTCATGATATGAAGGCATTTTTTACACTGTACTCCTTTTATGATGTCTGTTTCGGTTAACTGATAGGTTGTGAGTATTGATGAATACTTAGGTTTGTGTTGATTCAGTAGGAGTCGCTTTACTTTTTTGATGTTGAATACTTCCCGGGTGTATTGTGTGTTTAGATTGCTGATTTCTCTCACGATGTTTTGGGCGTGGATGATTTTGTGGTAAGGAGGGATTCGTTTATGACCGGGAGCCATCTTCAGAATCGTTGACGGATGACTGAAAACCACCTGGAATTCGATTGGGGGACACGGACGCTTATTATTCAGGAACCACTTCTGAAGGAGCAGCTTCTGGCGATTGACTTGTGTGTTGGGATTTTGATAGCCAGTTTCGATTCCATTGAACTCCTTGGAGAGTTGATTGAATTCGGGGTCTATCGTAAGGATTCCGGAGATGATTTTTATTTCGATTGGGAGTAAGTAGTAGGGGGTGACCAGCAGGCTATCGATTTGGAAGTCGTGCGGTTCCATGGGCAGACAGAGGTCGTTGAAGATCATATACTTTTTATCCGTCAGGAAGCTTAAGTGATAATCGACTGACCGTTCCCCTGCGTATCCCGCTTTCCTTTTTTGAGATCCTGTTCAATGAGGGGGCTTTTCGGGTGACCAGGGGGCTGCAGCCTTTTAAGTAAGGCTTCGGTTTGGAGGTGTTTGTGGGGAGGTATTCGTTTTTTTACATTCATTTGTTAAGGAAACACTCCTTTTGGTTGGGATATAGAATCATTCTACTTTTTTGATGAAATTCCTGCTACTTGATGGGATTTTGTTTAGGATTGTCTTTTTTTAACTGGAGTGGTGGTCCTTTACGGGAATTGTGGAACGGGTTGGGGATGAATTTTCGGGCTGGGCATGCCTTCGTGGAGGAATTGATCCCCTTTCAGTAGTATTCAATCCAGATTTGGGATTATTGATCCTCCATTGAATTAATTGATCCTGTATGTCGAATTTCCTCGGAAATAACACAAATAAAAAACGCCCCGCTTAGGCAGGACGCTCCATAATATTAGTTAAATCGTTTATATCCGACAAATTTAGGTTTCCAATACGTGTTGCTCAACTTGGAAATAGTCACACCGCTGTCTGAAGCGTGGATGAATTCTCCGTTTCCAAGGTAGATCCCCATATGGCTGATGCCGGCTTTGTATGTATTCTCGAAGAATACAAGATCCCCTGCTTTCGGGCTCGAAACAAAGGATGATTTGCTATAGTAGCCATCTGTGTTCGTACGTGCAATCGATTGTCCCGCCTGGTTGAAGACATAGTAGATGAATCCGCTGCAGTCGAAGCCGGATGGTGATGTTCCTCCCCATGCGTATGGAGTTCCTACATATTTCTTCGCGATGTCGACCACGTTGGAAGATGGTGTTTGAGTCCCGCCATCAGAGGTTCCTTTTATGGAAAGCTTTTGACCGACGTAAATGTTATCGGAGGTTAAGCCGTTCCATGACTTGATGGAGGATATGCTCACATCATAGCGGACAGCGATGTGCGACAGGGTGTCTCCCGATTGGACCGTATAGGTACTGGAGCCTGATGGTGGTGGCGTGCTTGTTCCTCCTGAAGAAACGATCAGCGTTTGACCAGGATAGATGACATCACTCTTCAAGTTGTTCCATTCTCTAAGTTCAGCTAGATACACATCAAATTTCACACCTATTTTAGACAGGTAATCTCCTGATTGAACGGTATATGTTTTAGCAGAAGTGCTTGGCGCTGATACTTCAAGGACTTGGTTTACATAAATCATGTCAGAGCTCAGGTTATTCCAGCTCTTCAGGTTTGAAACAGATGTATCATATTTATAAGCAATCACCGAAAGGGAATCCCCTGATTGTACGCGGTAAGAAGCCGCTTCCGTTGAATTGACAGCAACTGACGAAAGTAGTGCAGCAGTAGTAAAGGCAATAATGGTTTTCTTCAAAAAAATGTCTCCTTTATCGATAATGTCGAATTTTGTTGCTTGTCCATTATGGGGGAAGAAGACTGATAGTTTAATAGGCTAATATTCTTATCTGAAGAAAAATAAGGAAGAAACCCCAGTATAATAGCGTTTAGTAATTTATGGTATTGTTACCATAATCGGTAACTCTGTTCAAAAGGTTGTGCCTGTCAGTGGCTATTGCATATCGTTTTGATAGACTAATCTTTTTATAGGTGAATGTCCTCATTTCCCCAAAAAGCCCGGTCATCACCCGCCTCACGCACTTTAGAAATATATGGATGCGCTTCCAACCTTGTCATGACGCTTTTGTAGGCATTTACTCTCTTTTTCCAACAGAATCACCTGTCCCCTGACCTGTCCTATGAACCAGCCGATATCAGGCAATCCCTCCCTTTTACCTACAAAATGATTTCATCAAGAAAATTATGAATGACAAGATGATTTTTATAGCTTAAAATTAATAGAATTTATATTTATGTAAACAAGGGGCGGGTTGGATTGGCGGAGAAAATTAGGCTGTCAAACTTTGAAACTCTCAGGGTACTATCGATGGTCATGATCGTCTTGTTGCATTTCGGTACCTACGGATTTTCAAAATATATTGCGATATCAGAGTTAAGCATGGTAAATCAGTATCTATTCCATTTCATAAAGGTGCTTTGTATCGTTGGGGTCAATGTGTATGTGCTGATTAGCGGGTATTTTTTATGCAAGTCACAATTTAAAATGAGCAAAGCGGTCAGGGTCGTAAGGGAAACGTTCATTTTCTCGGTTCTTATTTTTGCCGGACTGACCGTTTTACAATTAACGGATGGATCCTATACGAGCTTCATCAGGTCGGTCTTCCCGGTGTATCTGTCCACGTATTGGTTTATCACCGTGTATATCGTATTGTTTATGCTTTCACCTTATTTAAATATCTTGATCAATCAGCTATCAAAGAGCGATTACGGAAAATTTCTCTTCCTATTATTCATCATCAATTGTGTATGGCAGTTCTTCCATCCGTTGGGGAGCTTCGGGGTGAACGGTGGCTATAGCATCGTGCATTTCATCTTCCTCTATTTTGTGGCGGGATATTTAAGACACCATGGGCAGTTCCTGACTTCCTTAAGCAAGCACTATTATTTAAGCGTTTACATTTTACTGGGAGCCGTTTCTGCCTTGGTCATACTGCAATCGTGGGAATTACCATTTAAGCTGTTGTCATATAACTCCCCTGTCATTGTTGCGATGTCACTTGCGCTGTTCCTCTTCTTCTCGAAGCTTACGTTTGTATCAAGGCCCATTAACTACATATCCGGATATGTATTGGGGGTTTATTTGATCCATGAGCATCCGTTGATCAGGCAACGCTTGTGGAATAACGTGATGGAGTGGATGAGCACGGGGAATGAATCTTTATTGATTGTTCAATATCTGCTGTTTGCGGTTTTAGTATTTGGTCTTTGCCTGGGGATATCTTATGTGGTTTATTCGATGATCAATTATAAGACACTCTTGAAGAAGAAGGATCCAGTTAAGAAGGTGAAGATGGCCGGTTGATATCATCCGGATAAAGAAGAATGGAATGAAAGAAAGCACGCCAGCTGGTATTCAGCTGGCGTTTTTCGTTGAATTTGCAAACTAAATGTCCAAAAATGGTTTACATTTAGTAAAAACAGGTAAATTTACATATAAGTGTAAACTAATTAGGAGGGGTACTTTGGAAGCTTTGATGTATTTGTTCAATATTATTATTGCTATCTATTTATTTATGGATGCCAAAAATCATGACAAAAATCCATGGTTGTGGGGGATTCTTGGACTGCTGTTCAGTTTCATCACATTAGGAATCTACTGGATCATAACGGGCAAGAAACTTTTGGGATGGTTGATCCTCATCGCCTATATCGTCTGGATCATATTAGGGATTATTGGTGTAGTTGCAGTTGGTATGTTTGATGCCCTTAATTAAGGTACTTACTAAGATTTGATTAAAGGAAGATGTCTGCATTGTTTTGGCAGATGTCTTTTTATTACTAGAAAGGAGGTTCCATATGTGGGAGGGATATACCAAGAAGGTCGACAAAGGTTTCGAACTTGTTTATTTCAGGCTCACTTATAGAAGGAAAATGATTCGAACCCTTTGGATGACCCTGCTTCTCCCAGTTTTGTATTTTCTATTAAGATTTATCGGGCTGGACCTTTTCTATACCTGGATCTTTCTCGCGGCCTTCTCTCTTGGTCATCTGGCTCAACTATTTTATACCTATTATATGTGGAACAAATATGAGAGAGATCGTAAAGGATAGATTCTGATTGGAGACACTTTCCCTGGTTACAGGGGGTGTCTTCTTGTTGTTTTGGGATAGAAAGGTGGAAGTTATAAAGCCACTTAACCACTTCTTCCATGCTCCATGTACCTTTTCTTTTATAAAAGTGAAATCAACCACACTCTCCACTTACAAGTTTTGTTTTGACTACCTTCAAATGAAAACGCTACACTTTTCCATTGACAACTTGTATATACATGAATACAATAATAGTATATCTTGTATATACAACAAGATTCCTTTTAAATGAAAGCGTTTCGTTTTATCGAAAGTTTTTTACGAAAGCATACGGAGAAGCGTTTTTCACATACTATTTAGGGGAATTCCATTAATAGAAATGAAAGCGGGTTCAAGACAACTTTCGACATTTTACGAGAGTTGCCATGCACCATACCTAAAGGAGGGATTTTCATGAGCGTGAAACGTGAAGACGTTCTGGAAATTATTGAAGCGATTGGCGGCAAGGATAATATCCGCACGGCCACTCATTGTGTGACTCGTCTTCGGCTGGTATTGAATGATGAGAAAAAGGTTGATAAAGAAAGATTAGAGGCTATTGATCTGGTAAAAGGATCATTCTCTTCCAACGGTCAGTTCCAAGTTGTCATCGGACAAGGTCTTGTAAATAAAGCGTATCAAATTTTAGCAGAGGAAACGGGGATTGAGCAGGCATCGAAGCAGGATGTGAAGGATGCTGCCACTCAGAACCTGAATCCATTGCAACGTGCGATCAAGGTATTGGCAGATATCTTCATTCCGATTCTGCCTGCGATCGTAACGGCCGGTTTACTTATGGGTCTGAATAATATTTTGACCGGGCCAGGGATTTTCTATGATGAGAAATCGGTCATTGATGTTCATAAGCAATGGGCAGATTTCGCATCGATTATTAACTTGATTGCCAACACGGCCTTTGTGTTTCTGCCCGGGTTGATTGGTTGGTCAGCGGTCAAGCGTTTTGGCGGAAGTCCATTACTCGGTATCGTATTAGGTCTTATGCTTGTTCATCCGGACTTACTTAACGCCTGGTCTTACGCAAGTGCAGAAAAGATTCCTACATGGAACCTATTCGGATTTGAAGTCGACAAGCTTGGTTATCAAGGGCAGGTATTGCCGATTCTATTCGCTTCCTATCTATTAGCGAAAATCGAAATGTTCTTGGATAAGAGAGTTCATGATTCCATCAAGCTATTGGTAGTAGCCCCAGTGGCACTTTTAATTACTGGATTTGCTTCATTTATCTTGATTGGACCGGTTACATTCTTTATCGGTAACCTATTAACAGACGGTGTTGTTTGGGTATTCGATTCTGCTTCCTGGTTAGGTGGATTGCTTTACGGTGGTCTGTATGCGGTGATGGTTATCACAGGTATGCACCATACCTTCCTTGCAGTAGACTTACAGCTAGTCGGAAGCCAAGGCGGAACATTCCTATGGCCAATCCTGGCACTATCGAATATCGCACAAGGCTCAGCAGCGCTTGCCATGATGTTTGTAGCGAAGAAAGAAAATGAAAAACTTCGTGGTCTGGCAGGTACGTCTGCCATCTCGGCTTACCTTGGAATTACAGAACCGGCGATGTTCGGGGTTAACCTGCGCTACCGCTACCCATTCATCAGTGCCTTAATCGGGTCTGCCATCGGTGGTATCCTGTTAGCGATGACTGGGACGAAAGCCTTCTCCATCGGTGTAGGCGGATTACCTGGATTCCTATCGATCATTCCTGAATACTGGCTATCATTCTTCATTGGAATGGCCATCTGTATCGTCGTACCATTCGTCCTTACAATGGTATGGTCAAAATTCAGCAAAAACGAAGCAGTCTAATAAACAAAGAGAGAAAATAGTTGTAACAACTTGTATATACAAGTTAAACTAAGGGGGACAAATCAATTCAAGCCACTCGCCTGCGTTTCAGGTTAAGTGTGATGGATGGTTGTCTCCCTTTTGTTTAGGGACGGACCTTCACAAAGCTTGTAGTAGTGCGGAGTGTTCAGTCCCATTGGGTGAAAATCAGAAGAATATGTGTGTGAGGTCCGTCCCTCTTGACTGACCGTAAGAAAACAAAATCGCAGAAGGATCATGTTTGACGGCCATGATTGTATATAAGTGAATTCGATTGAGGTCCGTCCCTCAAAATTCAATCTAGGATGGTGTGTTTAGAATGAAGCAGCCTTGGTGGAAGAAGTCGGTTGTGTATCAGATTTATCCGAAGAGTTTTTATGATACGTCGGGGAATGGCGTTGGGGATATTCGGGGGATTACGGCGAAGTTGGATTATTTGAAGGAGCTTGGGGTTGATGTGGTGTGGTTGACGCCTATTTATAAGAGTCCTCAGCGCGACAACGGTTACGACATTAGCGATTACTTTAATATCCACGATGAGTATGGAACGATGGAAGATTTTGATGAGCTGTTGGATGAAGCTCACCAGCGAGGAATCAAGATCATCATGGATATCGTGATCAACCATACATCCACGGAGAGCCAGTGGTTCGTTGAGTCCCGTAAATCAAAGAATAACGAGTACCGTGATTTCTATATTTGGAAGGACGGCAAGCCGGATGGTTCCGAGCCGACAAACTGGCAGTCCAAGTTCGGCGGCAACGCCTGGCAGTATGATGAGGAAACAGGTCAGTACTACCTTCACCTCTTTGATGTGACCCAGGCTGACTTGAACTGGGAGAACGATGAAGTCCGCCGGAAGCTTTATGATATGATGCATTTCTGGCTGAAGAAGGGTGTCGACGGTTTCCGCCTGGACGTGATCAATCTTATCTCCAAGGATCAGGAATTCCCTGACGATGACGGTTCGGTCGCACCTGGGGACGGACGCAAGTTTTACACTGACGGTCCCAAGGTCCATGACTATATGCAGGAAATGAACAAGGAAGTCTTCTCTCAATATGACATCATGACGGTTGGAGAAATGTCTTCTACAACGATTGATCACTGTATCAAATATTCGAAACCGGACCGCAACGAACTCAGCATGACGTTTAATTTCCACCATCTGAAAGTGGATTACCCTAACGGTGAGAAATGGTCGATTGCTGACTTTGACTTCCTTAAACTGAAGGACATCCTTTCTACCTGGCAGCGTGAAATGCATAAAGGCGGCGGCTGGAATGCCCTATTCTGGTGTAACCATGACCAGCCCCGTATCGTTTCCCGCTACGGCAATGACGGTGAGTACCATAACGAATCGGCGAAGATGCTCGCGACGACGATTCATATGATGCAGGGTACCCCTTATATCTATCAGGGTGAAGAGTTCGGGATGACGAATCCTAAGTTTACAAGCATCGATGAATACCGTGATGTTGAGTCGATCAATATCTTCAATATATTAAAAGAGCAAGGTAAATCTGAAAAAGAGATTTTAGAGATCCTGCGTCACAAGTCCCGTGATAACTCAAGAACGCCGGTTCAGTGGAATGGTGAAGAGAATGCCGGATTTACGAGCGGCACTCCTTGGATTCCTGTTGCGAAAAACCATCTGGAAATCAACGCAGAACAAGCATTGAAAGACGAGAATTCTGTCTTCTATCACTATCAAAAGCTGAACCGTCTCCGCAAGGAATATGACATCATCGTAGATGGCGACTATCAGTTGATTTTAGAAGATCACCCTGATATTTTCGTTTATGTCCGTAATGGCGTTGGTGAAAAGTTACTTGTGGTGAATAACTTTTATAGTCATGAAACGGAGTTCACTCTTCCTGATGAGATCGATGTTGAAGGCTGGTCGAGTGAAGTACTGTTGTCTAATTACGAGGATACGGCGAATGAATATAAGAACATTACGTTACGTCCTTATGAGTCTGTAGTGTTTCATTTTAATAAATAATAGATAATGAAGCTGGGATAAAAGTGTATTAGTCTAAGTAAAACCCGAACATGTCTGCTTCCTAGAAGGCAGATTTGTTCGGGTTTATTATTCATTTTCGGAACATTTGATTTTAGCTGTTTCCAGCGGTTGATTGGATGAGGATTTTGGGATTTCGCCGTTATATTTTGAATATCGCCGTTATTTCTTAGATTTCGCCGTTATATCCTGAATTTCGCCGTTAAAACGAAAATTTCGCCGTTAAATCAGCTTGCCGGGCATAATATTGCATTCAAATCATCTTCACCACTGCCTAGTTACACAAAATACTTCAAATAAAGGGAAAAAGCATACCTTTTTTCAATGAAGGAAGTCCTTCTTCCCACAGAAAACCAATCATTACTTCTCTGCTGTCTCACCAGCCCAGTTCATCATGCCTCCCCCCTCCCATGTTCACCACTTTAAATCCATTTTCCTGCATGTAGTGAGAACATTTCCGCTGTAATTTCCTGAACAACAGATAATGATGTACTCTTTTTCTTTACTTGCACGAAAATCATTAGCGGTATTAAGAACCTAAACCGAAATTCTTCGTCTTTATGTCATGATATTTTTGTTTTAACCCACCCTCTTTTCTAATGCTCCAAAATAAATTTTTTAAAAAATACAGGTGTAAACAACCATATTATGGGTATACAGTAAGCAAAAAGGCTTACCCTTTTCATATAAACCTTTAAGGAGAAATTACCCATTTATCCCGACCTCTTCCATTTGATACCATATACTACGTATGCCTTACCGAATATACAAAAAATGAATATAAAAGGGGATGAAAGACGTGTCCTATTTATCCTATTTAACTTCACAACTTCACGAAAAAAAAGAACAACTTATCCGACTAAAGAATGCCTATTCTTCTGTCAATCAGCTTCAGGGAGAATTTCTCCGGCATCAAACGAGCATTACTCATCCCGAACTCACTTCTTCCACTTGGCAGGGGAACTTAGCCAGAAAGTTTATCGAAGTCCGCGAAGATGTTTTATTATCTTATAAAGATATTTCTCAAACCCAGATGGACACTGCCATCATGAGCATAGAAGATAAAATTTCCTCGATCCGGTCACAGATTCAATCATTGGAGATAAGTATCGCAAACGAACAAGAGCGTATCGAGAGGGAACTTAGAAGGGAGGAAGGAATGTGAGTCAGGATATTAAGCTGCGTTTCTCCGATATCAATGAAGCACTGGCTGACATACAAGCTGCCTCTGAATCATTTGAAACGTCACTCATCAAAGACATCGCCTCCTCCAACCAATTGGACGCTGTCAGGAGATTGAATGAATTAAGTCAACTGTTCGAGGAAGTGGCAAACGTATATAAAAGCGTATTAACCGAAAACAATCAATCTGCAAGCAAGGCCATTGAAGACTTTAAAGAAGTGGATCACACGATCTCGGCTTCCATCATGTCACGCTAGGGGGAGAAACCGGACCATGAAAATGCTTGATAACCAATCGTTACATAGCGGTATAGAGGATTTATTAAACAAACTGGAATCACAGAAGAAACAGCTGGATGAACTTCAGCGGGCAGTCGGTAACTTCACTGGATTGCAGGAGTCATTTAGCGGAAAAGGCGGTGAAGCCATCCGTTCGTTTTATCAGGATATGCACATCCCCTTCCTGACCTTTTACTCCCTTTCCCTTCAAAACTATGAGAGGACCCTTTCAAGTCTTAAAGGAGCTTCCATTGAATTGGAGTCCGATTCAAATGGGTTGATTCGTCAAAGTTTTTTGGATGGAGAGTTAACCGATGGGTTGAATAAATCCGAAACCGTCACTTGTGACCTCGTGGATGAAACAAATGAAACTTTGAACTCCATTAGTGATATTGTCCATGTCCCCCACATCCAGGACCAGCGATTCCTGGGTGATACGAAGAGGGCTCATCAGGAAATCACTCGAACCATTGAACACTTAACCTCTTTTGACGCTGACCAAACAAAAGCCCTGGATACAGTGGACCATGACATTCAGCTGATGAAACGTTATATTTATGATATACAGGGAATGTTTAAAGGCGGAAAACTCAGCGTGTCGGAATACTCGGGCACTGAGCTTGATCAATCATTTCACCGCCATCCATTTATGAATACGCTGGAGGAAAGATTGAATTCTCGAAATCTACTACTATCAATGTTTACGATTCCGGGTGAGTATGGATCACTGGAACAGCTTTTGATGCTCCAAACCAATCAATCCTCTTATAGTAACGACTTAGCCGTAGCTGGTAACGGAACTGCCCAGACCCAATACGGTTTCTGCCCTCGACCGCCGAGCACCACTGTCAGCTATGGGAAGCCACATGAAGATATGATGGGATCCGATGGCGTTGGAAATGCAGGGGCGTTATTTTCTGCTGATTTGAAAGAAGGAACCAGTGAAGCCAAACTATTTGCTTCGATGGTGGACACGAAGTATATGGATGATGTTCCCGAATTTGTCGATCAAAAGGTCCTTTATACTGATATGGGTGCTGCAATGCCATATACTCCATTAGCTTTTGGTAAATCGGTCCTTATGGGACAACAAATAGGCTTTAAAACGGAGGCAGGTATCTCAAAGTCCAGCTTTTCACATGACAATTCACCTCTTGGAGGGGATATAAGCTTTGGCCAGGGTGAGGCAAAGGTCAATTATGAGAATTATACTGCCAGTGCCGGGGCCGAAGTGAGTGCAGCAAAAGTCGAACTAAAGCTCGAGCCTCTAAATTTCTTCGGGTATGAACCCTTGGAGGAGTGGTTCGGGTTTGAGTATGATCCTTACGTAGGTGTCGACCTTTCCCTCGGCAGTGCAGGAGCCAGTGCTTCCGTAGGTTTAGAAACCAGCATATACGCGGCCTTGGGTATCGGTGTCGGAGTAAAGGGCGGATTCGAGGAAGACAAGGAAGACGAGTAAGGAAAATCAAGAAAAACGGGTGATATTGAGTTCATGAATACAAACAAAAAAAACGTTAAGAAAGCAGTACGCTTCGCATTATTATTTTATGCTATTTTTATAGGGTTAAGCGGAACCATTATGTTTTCCGTTTTGCTCCTTTGGGTGATTCCGAAAGATCAACTCTCAAATGTAAGCCTACCTCTGTCCATGATGGCTATATTCATATATGGGACTTGTGTGGCGGCTCTAGTGATTCGATCAAAATTCTTCAAGAAAGAGGTCATTGCTAATGAATAATTCAACCCCCACCCTTCTACCGATCGGAACCGTCGTCAAATTAAAAAAAGTAGAGAAGCCGGTCATGATCTATGGACGACATCAGATACAAAAGAAAACAAACAATATTTTCGATTATATAGCCGTTCCTTATCCGGAAGGAAACCTGACAGACGAATTCAATGTCTTCTTCAATCGTGAGTTGATTGAAGATATCATGCATCCAGGGTTCGTTTCACCTGCCGAAGAATTAATGAGAGAAAAAGTAGAAGCAGAAATACAAAAAAACCAAAGAAATGAGAACAATCATCGTGAGGACTAAATATCTTTTTATTTTATTTGTACTGGTATTTTCTTTAATTGGCTGCAGCCAGACTCAAAGTAATCAACCTGAGGAAACTAAGGAAGAGAAGGTTCAGGAAGATGAACTTGATCCTGCAAAGCTCCTTCCTATCGGAACCGTCGTAAAGCTGAAACAGGTTGAAAAAAGCGTCATGATCTATGGGTATAATCAAATTCAAAACAGCACAAATAAGCAGTTCGACTATATCGGCGTCCCTTATCCGGAAGGAAATATTTCGCCCGACTACAACGTATTTTTCAACCGTAATTTAATCGAGGACATTCTACATAACGGCTATGTAACGGATGAAGATAAAAAAATCCGTGAAGAAGCCGATCGCGAGGATAACACTTACTAGGAGGTTTATCGATGTTCACTGACAATCCATCCATTAGAAAAATCGTACGGACCGGCCTGCTTGTATTCGCCATTATGGCCATCATCAGCGGGACACTACCACTGGCGATCATCAGCCCTGCCCTTTTTTCCGGCAACCCTATGCCTGATCAGTTTCCGGCATTTGCGATCATTGCGGTTGTCAATTATAGTTTTGCTATCGTTTTACTCTTGGTGCGTTCAAAATTTTTCAAGGAAGATTCAGATCAGCGCGCACAATAGTAAACTACATACATAATTGAGTTAACATTTAATTCCTTATGTGGGATAATAAAGCAAAAAGGAGTTCCCGCAATGAACGTCAATGTTCAAAACATCATTCAAGAAATGGAAACAAAACGCTTGGAACTAAAATATTTTGCACAATACTACGGCTTTTCACATCCCTCAACTGTGAGACTTAGTCAGGAACTTGATGAACTATTTAACCATTACCATCGATTGAAATAAAAAAGGAAAGACTGTGGTCCTACACAGTCTTTCCTTTTATTCTCCCGCTTCCTCTTCCCCTTCACTAGCCAAAAAGAAAATCGCCGCAACCTTCCATCCATCCTCTTTCTTATGGAATACGGTTACCTGCTTCCCTGAACGCGTCACTTCCTTATCGCTGTTCGGGTCCTTCGTTGTCGCTTCAATTTCTGCATACACATCTGCTTTTTTTCCAGCTGCGTAATTGATGATCTTCACATTTTCCACAGTACGCTTCGAATCGACGGAGTCAAAGATTTGTTTCACATAGCGCTCTTCGTCCGCGTATTCGAAGTTCACCGGTGTCTTCGAGATGACACTCATGTATGATTCAAAGTCTTCTTCGTTAAATGCCGTGATATATTGATCAAAGGCTTCGTTGATCGCCGTTTTCTCTTCTTCCGGGATACCCTCTGCTTCTTTCAGCTCGCTCGCATCCTCAACGATTTGTGTCATCTGATTCAGAGATGCCGCTTCGTCTGTTGCCGGGTCTTCACTTGGCTTTACCTCTTCCGTACTGTTTGTGTTCTCTTCCTTCTTCTCTTCGTCTGCACCACAAGCACCCAATAGTAACGTACTCATGCCAATTCCCAACATGATTTTCTTCCAATGCTGTTTCGACAATGATCTTCACCCTTTTCAAAAATTTGCGCTATCTCCATTCTATTGAAAATATTCACAACACTCAAGTTCAATCTCATTTCTTCCTATTAATTATGGTAAAATAATAGCAGGTGATATTATGACGAAAAGCAATAAATACAAACAAATCTTCGAGGATCTCTCTGAAAAAATACAGGATGGCACCTATACAGCCAGTTCGATCCTGCCATCGGAAAACGAGCTCTCGGTGATGTATGCCACTTCACGTGAGACAATACGTAAAGCGCTTACATTATTGGCACAAAAAGGATTTATTCAGAAGCTGCGTGGAAAAGGGTCCCTCGTACTCGATGTGTCGCGGATGAGCTTTCCCATTTCAGGGCTTGTGAGCTTTAAAGAGCTGCAGACCTCCATGGGTCGGGATCAGATTGAGACGTCCGTGCATGAGTTTGGACTGATGCGTGCCGATGACCAGGTTGCTTCACAGCTCGAAACTACTGCAAACGCTGAAGTATGGAAAGTCGTTCGCTCCCGTAGAATTGGCGGGGAGAGAATCATATTGGACAAATCTCATTTTCTGAAAGAACAAGTCCCTTTGTTGACGAAAGAAATATGCGAAAACTCGATTTATGAGTATCTGGAGAATGAACTGGAACTTCCAATCGATTTTGCCAAAAAAGAGATTGTCGTAGAAGAGTGTACCGATGAAGACAGGGAGTATCTTGATTTAGATAGTTATGATCACGTGGTTGTCGTTAAGAATTTTGTCCATTTGAAGGATGCCACACTATTTGAGTATACGGAATCCCGCCACCGATTGGATATGTTCCGGTTTGTTGATTTTGCGCGGAGAAAGCATTAGGACGGGTCCACTTCCTGGATGGGGAGTGGATTTTTACTTCAACAACCAAGCCTCTGCCTGTTGTCAGAGATGGGAGAGCGGTCCTGGATGGGGTTAACGCAGGTATACACGTAAAGAAAATCCGACAATTGGGATCAATTAATTGTAAAGAGGATTAATTAATTAAATTCAGGATCAATAAACTCCATACAGGATTGATTATCCGAAAGCGGGATTGAAAACACCACGACCAGGATCGATTCCTTCGCGAGAACATTCCCGATCAGGCATTTCACCCCCTTTCCGGTACGCATTCCGCGTCCAGAATCCCACTCTCAGATAAAAAAAAAACCTAAAGGCATTCCCCATCTAATGCTGACAAAATATGGCCAGCTCATCCCATTCCGACCAAAAATCAAAATCAAAAGATACGCTGTTTCAACAACCAAGCCTCTGCCTGTTGCCAGAGATGGGAGAGCGGTCCTGGATGGGGTTAACGCAGGCATACACGTAAAGAAAATCGGACAATTGGGATCAATTAATTGTAATGAGGATTAATTAATCAAATTCAGGATCAATAAACTCCATACAGGATTGATTATCCGAAAGCGGGATTGAAAACACCCCGACCAGGATCGATTCCTTCGCGAGAACACTCCCGATCAGGCATTTCACACCCCTTTCCGGTCCACATTCCCCTCCAGAATCCCACTCTCAGCTAAAACAGACAATCAAAAGCCCTAAACAACCCCCTCCAAAGCTCCAACAAACATACAAAAAACGGCCCTCCACCAAGAAGGGCCGCTCTCTTAACAACAAATTAACAATACTCATATCTCTCTAAACGTTATCGTACTTCCACCCAACCGTTCTTAATCGCAGTCACTACTGCCTGGGTGCGGTCGTTTACATTCATCTTTTGTAATATATTACTTACATGATTTTTAACAGTTTTCTCACTGATGTACAGTCCTTCACCGATACCGCGGTTACTCTTACCGTCAGCAAGCATCTGCAGTACTTCACACTCGCGGCGAGTTAATAGGTGAAGCGGGCGGCGAACTTCGGATTGTTGGAATCCACCTGAGTTTTGGGCGTTTGCCAGGCGCTTGTATTCAGCAACCAGATTATGTGTCACTTTAGGATGTACGTATGAACCGCCATCTGCGACGATCTTCACTGCATCAACCAGTGCTTCTGAGTCCATCTCTTTTAATAGATAACCTAGTGCTCCTGTTTTCAACGCATGGTTTACATAGTTTTCATCATCATGGATGGATAGGATGATGACCTTCGTATCCGGATATTTGTCCATCAATTCACGAGTTGCTTCTACGCCGTTTGTTTCAGGCATGTTGATATCCATCAGGACAACATCTGGTTCGTGTGTTTCAACTAGGTTCATGGCTTCTGAACCGTCATCGCCTTCTGCTACTACGTTGAAAGAAGGTTCGAATTCAAGGATTCGTTTTACTCCCTCTCTGAAAAGCTGATGATCATCAATGATAACAATATTTGTTGCCATGTCTTTCGCCTCCCTAAACCTTGGAAAAATTTACTTATTAAGTGGAACTTGGATCAGTATGACCGTTCCTGTTCCTACTTTTGAGTCAATCGTGATGTCTCCTTCAAGAAGGTCGACACGTTCTTTCATCCCCATGATGCCAAAGGATCCCGTATTTTGTTTGTCTTTGTCGAATCCTTTGCCGTTGTCTTTGATAACTACTGTTATTTGGTCTTTCTTTACTTCTACTTTAACTTGGATATGTGATGCTTCAGCGTGCTTAAGTGCGTTCTGGACACTTTCTTGTACTAATCGGAATAGAGCGACTTCGAATTTTGAAGGAAGTCTGATATCGAGCCCCATATTCACAAACTGAATCGAGGTCTCCTGGTTATACTCTTCGATTGTACTCAAGTATTTTTTGAGGGTCGGAATCAACCCCAGGTCATCAAGTGCCATTGGTCTGAGGTCGTAAATGATGCGACGAACCTCGTATAAGGCTGAGCGAACCATCCGTTTGAGGTCGCGTATTTCCTTGATGGCATCGTCTGTGCTCTTTTCACGAAATACCCGTTCGATCAGATCGGAACGAATTAAGACGTTGGCCATCATTTGCGCAGGACCATCATGAATCTCACGGGATAAGCGTTTTCGCTCGTCCTCTTGTGCCTCGATGATTTGAAGACCGAAATCCTGACGCTGCTTCGCATCCTCCAGTGCCTCATTCACTTGCCTTAAGTCACTATTTAAATAATTGAGAACGACGGATATTTGTGAGCAAAGATTTTCTGCCCGTTCAATCGTGTCCCCTAGTGCGTGTAACCGTCTTTCGAGTTCATCCCGACGGTCTCGTAATTGCTTTTCTTGCTGTCTATTCATGGATAGCTTCATTTGCAGGTCATGAGCCTTTTCATACGCTTCTCTTACCTGATCTTCTGAATAGGTTTGAAAATGCTTGCTTACTTCAGAAAGTCTGAGTCGGGCAAACTTCGATTTCTGTTGGAGGTGATCTCCTTCATCAATCACTTTCAAGACCATTTCTTTCACTTCCAGCAATTCTTTCATCAAATCTTCATAATCAGTTCGACATTGCTCGCCAATCTGGAAGATTTCATCCTTACTTTCGTCAACCGTATCGACCATCTTTTTCAGGATGCCATCTAACATCTTGGTGTCTATTTTTTTAAGTGACACGGTACACCCCTCTTTTGTTCCACAATAGTAGTCAACCCAGAAGTAAGCTTCATGTAAAACTATACTTACATAGTAATAATCGGTTATTCCAGCTTGAGTTTCAGCCATTTCATCATGTCCATGGACCTACCACTCATCTACCTATTATCAATTCCATGTAAAATCATAAAACTCCTTTATTCATCTAGGCATATTCCTATGTAATACCTCTACCAAGGGATCATTCGCTCCGGGAATAGAAGAGAATGAATGGGAATTATCTAGACCATTCGACTTCCCTTTCGGAGCTTTGGAACAACCGAAGTATTACTATCAGCGTCCATTATACCATGTCACATATTGTCGGAGATTAAAGTTTGATTACATTGTATTACCATTATTTCATGCAGAACCAGTTATTTCCGTATGTAATTGAATATAGATATATATTTATGTGCAATCCGTTCTACTTTTATATATAGTAGATATAGGATGCAAACAGAGATTAAACGCGTATTTCGCCATTATTCATACATAAGGAAATGGAAAGGAGAAACCGTATTGTTACATCACTATAATACCGCTAAGGGTTTCGGAGAACATGAAATCAATATAGAACGTTCCAGGTTTATCACTTATGTAAATCGTGTGGAATCAGAAGAAGAAGCACAGGAGTTTATCGCTTCCATTAAGAAAAAGCACTCGGGTGCTAATCATAACTGTTCTGCCTATATGATCGGTGAAAATAATCTGATCCAAAAAGCGAATGATGATGGTGAACCTAGCGGGACCGCAGGAGTGCCTATGCTGGAGGTGTTAAAGAAAAGGAACCTTAAAGATACCGTTGTCGTGGTCACCCGTTACTTCGGTGGAATCAAGCTCGGCGCCGGAGGACTTATCCGTGCGTATGGACGTGCGACTTCCGAGGGATTGAATGCTGCCGGTATTGTGGAAAGAAGCTTGATGCGAATCATGAGATCTACGATTGATTACACATGGTTAGGAAAAGTGGAAAACGAAGTGAGATCTTCCGATTATCAACTGAAAGACATTCATTACCTGGAAGCCGTCGAGGTCGAGGTATATGTAGAAGAAGCGAATAAATCTGCGTTCATCGAGTGGATGACAGAGCTCACAAATGGACAGGCTGACATAATAGAAGGTGATGTGGAATACCTCGAAACACCTGTTGAAACCAACTTGTAAAAAACGTTACATTGGAAAAATCTTTATTCTTACAAAGCCATCATTAAACTCATACTAATTGTATAGAAGCAACACGGAAAAATGACTCTTTAGACGGATAGAGAAATAACCTTTTTTCGCCTACAATGGTGAAATTAATTGGACATCCTAACGTTTAGATTCATCTGGTTAATGGGTAGTAATAAATTAACTTGTTACTTTTTGAAACTTTTCACTAAAATTCGACGTCTAATGAAGAAAGCCTCTGCTTTTTTTTGACATAATACCCACTACGTATTTTAGTAATTGTTCCCTTAAAAAAAATGTTGCACATCATTAAATATGTGGTATTCTTACAATTGGAGTGCCCATAGAAGAAAAAGAGGTGAACGAATGTACTCTCTAATTGATTTTGTAATTGCTTTTGCTATTTCTTTAGTTGTTTCTGTAGCAGTGACTCCATTCGTAATCAAATTCGCCAAGCGATTTGGCTTTGTCGATAAACCAGACCATCGAAAGGTTCACAAAGGACTCATGCCTCGTGTGGGCGGCTTATCGATCGTCATCGGTGCATCAGCTGGCTTGTTGTACTTGAACGACCTGATTGCTCCACTTTGGCCGGTCATTCTTGGGGGAGGAATCATCCTGATCGTAGGGATCCTAGATGATCGCTTTACCTTGTCACCAAAAGCTAAGCTTGTTGGACAAATCCTGGCAGCTTGTATCGTCGTGTTTGCCGACTTTAAAATTGACTTCATTACTTTGCCGTTCGTGGCAGAGCGTATATATTTAGGGAATTTCAGTTATGTGTTCGGTATCCTGTGGATCGTCGGAATCACCAATGCCATCAACCTGATCGATGGACTGGATGGACTGGCAGGTGGAGTATCCGTTATCGCCATGACGTCCATTATGGCTCTTGCAGCCATGAATGGTCAGTATATGGTCGTTGCCCTTACCGTTATCTTAATCGGAGGGACCATCGGTTTCCTTTTCTTTAACTTCAATCCTGCGAAGATCTTTATGGGTGATACAGGAGCATTATTCCTTGGCTATTGTATTTCCATCATCTCGCTCCTTGGATTGTTCAAGAGTGTGACGATCTTCAGTTTAGTTGTTCCAATTATCATCCTGGCTATACCGATTTTTGATACGTTCTTTGCAATCATCAGACGTATCCTGAATAAGCAAAAGATTTCAGCACCTGACAAATCTCATCTGCATCATCGATTACTGGCAATGGGCTTCTCTCATAAAGAAACTGTACTGATCATTTATGCGATCGGAGCATTTTTCGGACTATGTGCGATCCTATTCACCAGGTCAACTCTTTGGGGAGCCATCCTTTTCTCCGCTGTTCTCGTGGTGATCATTCAGTTAACAGCAGAAGTGGTTGGATTGATCGGTCAGCACAAGCCATTGATCAATACGATGAAGAAATTACGCGAAAGATAAGCACACGCTTCCGTTTATGCGTGGAAAATACTAGATTAGTAGAAAACCTTGGATGTTTATCCAAGGTTTTCTTTATTGTTTGTGCTTTTTATCTGATCCTGACTAAGTATAGATCTTTTTTGACTTCTAAGTAGGCTTTTAATAAGGAGATTAGCCTTTTTTAAGCTGGGAATGTGGCCTAAGACTAGCATGAAGGCCGATTCTGCAGGAGAATCTGTCAGTTGAATGGGTCTTAGCGGGATAATTGATCCAGTATGGGATATAATTGAACCTGATTGAAGATAATTAATCCTGGCTGGGCTTTTTCAATCCTGAATCTGATTAATTGATTCTAATTTCAATTAATTGATCCTCCGTGTCGAATTTTCTTCGCAAGTGTTAGATTCATCCAAGACCGTCCCCCATTTCAAACAACTGATCGTCCGAAACTTACGTTTAAGAAAGGAGTTGACTCTATTTTGCCCACGATTCGTCATATCACGCACATAAACGCTCCTGTGTCCCTTTGTTTTGATTTAGCCCGCAATGTGGATATTCATATTCAAACTACCTCTAAAACGAAAGAGAGGGCTGTTGGAGGCGTCACAAGCGGATTATTAAAGATTGGAGATACCGTCACATGGGAAGCCGTTCATTTTGGTGTCAAACAGCGACTGACGGCTCAAATTGTCGAAATGGACGCTCCCCATTCGTTCACCGACGTGATGGTGAAGGGTGCGTTTAAATCCTTTACTCATATCCATGAATTTCGCGAACAGGAAAATGGCACACTAATGAAAGATACCTTCACATATAAGGCTCCTTTTGGCATAGTAGGGAATCTTGCGGACATCATCTTCTTAAAAAAGTATATGCACACATTCATCAAGATAAGGGCAAACGAATTGAAGAAGATTGCAGAGCAAAAAAACACTCCTACCTCATGAGATAGGAGTGTGAAGGTTATTCATTTTCTTCAAAGTAATTGCTTCGGATGATAAGATCCGACACCTGCTGGGCTTTCAGTTCAAATTCCTTCTGTTTCTCCGGCAGCTCGCGATCTGATCGGATGGTATTCTCGAGTGGGATGACGGCAAAGCTTTCGTCGGACGTCAGCATATTTCTACCCATTATCACATCTTCATACTTCTTTTCTTCAATGCCCATTACATAGGCTAGCGTAGGATAGATATCTACTTGACCGTATGCCTTGTCTAATTCCATCGGCTCCATGCCTGGATTGTAGAGGATGAATGGCACTCTGCCTTCTTCATCAATCCCCTCAACCTTTGGATTTTCTTTCATCATTTGATCCTTGTAGCTGTTTTCGAAGGCCGCGTGATCACCGAAGATCGCAATCATGGTGTTATCAAGCATATTATTCGCTTCAAGATCCTCCAGTAACTTGCCAACTGCCATATCCGTGTAATGAATGGACTGAAGATAGTGAGCAGCTGACGTGTCACTGTATTGAGCTTCAAATTCCAGGCCTCTGAATTGTTCAGGGATTACGAACGGTGTATGACTTGTTAATGTGATCAGATAGCCATAATAAGGCTGCTCCTTTTTGCTCAGGAATTCAACCGATTGATGAAAAAATTCTTCATCACTCAAGCCCATTCCGATTTCTTCGCCTTCATGGAATTCCTCAATGGCATGATATTCGTCGATATCGATATGCGGGTAAGCTTCCCTTCTGTTCCAATACGTTCCCTCGTCACCATGAAAAGCATAGGTGGAATATCCCTTTTCCTTCAATAGACCGGGTAGCGTCGTGTAATCATTCGTCGGATACCGGAAGAATGTACTTCCCTCCATTACCGGCAGCAGGGATGTATTTACTACAAACTCTGCATCAGAGCTTCTTCCGCCCTTTGTTTGCGGATAGAAGTTAGAGGCATAGATACTGTTCTTCAACAGTTTGTTCAGGTTAGGGGTTACTTCTTTCCCATTCACCTTTTTATTCAGCACCCAATTTTCAAGGGATTCGAATTGGAGGATGAGAAGGTTTTTCCCTTCTCCGACTCCTTCATACTTGTTATTTAAGTACAGTCTCTTTTCTCTATATTCATTTTTATTATCAAACCAGTCTTTCACGAGCTTTTCTTCATCCTCGTTCAAGTCAATGTAACGATTGTTTTGATAAAACAGGTACATATCCAGCACACTGTATTGAAGCGGGTTGAACTTCAATATGTAATCATAGCGATCGTAAATCTTAAAGATTTGGGCGTATGGCGTGCCATCTACATAGTGATTCTTCAAAGGCTTCACGGCAAGGATGCTGAAACCTGCAAGGAAGAGTATGATAAAGGTTTTCCATTGCACCTTAGGAATCGAAAATGATTTCTTTTTAGTAAGAATGAGCAATAAGATGATATCTACTACAAATAGGACATCCAGCCCGTTGATCAATTCCATTATGCTCGGCCCTAATCCTGACAGATTAGACGTCTGCAGCAAGGCAAAGAACGATAACGGTGTTCCAAAATAGCGGATATACCATAGCTGGGACAGCAACAGGAAGGTCGCAATAATATTAAGTCCGATGATGGCCGTCTTCCTGGACCATGTCTTAAACAAAAACACAAATGAAAATAACATCAAAATACTGCCGGGAAGTGTGACAAATAAGCTTTTCACTTCAAATAGGCCTTTTCCTAAAAATAAATAGAATAAGACGACTTTAATGGAAAGACCTATGGCAGAGATCAGGATGAGCTTGTCTTTCCATATGGATAGCAATCCCTCTTTTAACTTGTTTACTAGATTCATAATCTTTATACCCCGTTTACATAATTGTAATAAAATTTTAACACTTTTTACTTTACTTATAAAGTCAGGGTTTGACATTCTTTTGTAGAATTCGACTGTGATCGAGTGGGACACAATTAAAAAACACGCGAAAAAACCCGATTTGAGAAGGCTCAAACCGGGTTTGTATTTCCATTATCTACTAGTTGGAGTCCATGTTGCCTGTCTCTTACCTGAGATGGCTCTCAGTGTACCAAGGAAGGCTGCATAGTTTACCAGGCAGAAGTAGTATGGGATATAGGTAATTTTGCTGCTCGTCACTTTGCCTGCCAGTGCGAGGATATAGAATAGCAATTGTAAGCCAAACATGACTTGATATAATGGCTGATCCAGTAAGAAAAGATTGATGATGAAAATGGCAATCATATAATAAGGAACTAACCATCTTAAAAATTTATGAGACATGTATTTATAGAAGAAATCGAAATTCCTGAACGGGTTCAACACATTCTTGTAGCTCATGATTCCTGTAAAGCTTCGTGTGACGATACGGACTTTACGGCCAAATTCTTCTGATGATTTTGGTGATGTCTCTTCCATCGTAATCGCATTAGGTTCATAGACGAATCGCTTTTGCTGGTTGATGATGATCAGCGGGTTCTGCATATCATCCCCTACGTTTGGATTCATCTCCTTGAATAATTCCTTGCGCAGCGCATAGATCGAACCATTTGCTACAATCGTCGTACCTGTTGCCGTCTCAAGCATTTTCAGGAGCTTTTCATACTTCCAATAAGCACCCTCTGACTCCCCGATGGATGAGTTTGTTGGATTCGTCAAACGAAGCTCACCACAAACCCCACCGATTTCTTCATCTTTAAAGTGCTTCACTAAATGATGGACGGCATCCTTATTGTAAAGCGAGTTCGCATCGGAGAATACAAGGACCTCGCCAGTTGCCAGAGGGACGGACTTGTTCAGTGCCGCGGTCTTCCCTTGTCTTCCTTTGACGACATTCAGCTTCACGTTGGGATATTTCGCCACGAACTCGTTGACGATGTCATTCGTTCTGTCGGATGAATCATCTGACACCACGATGATTTCAAGCTTGTCCTGTGGATAATCAAGGTCCACAGAGTTTTGTACTTTTTCAGCGATGACTTTCTCTTCGTTGTACGCTGCAATAAAGAGCGTTACCTTTGGTTCATAGCCTGTTTCCGTGATTCGATCCTTTTTCACAACCCCAGTTAGGAGCTTCAGGAGAATCGGATAACCGGCATAGATGTAAACCGAAAGAATTATCAGCAGCCAAAAGATTATTTCTAGTATCATGTCATGACTTCCTCTCATCTATCCTTATTACCAATTGAAGGTGGACCCTGATGAAGGATCCACCTGTCTTATTATGCTTTGATCGTTTTTCTTCCGATAGACGCATAGTAGAATCCGTTCTCTTCCATATGAGCCGGATCAAAGATATTGCGTCCATCCACAATGATCTTGCTATCTACAATTGTAGATACTTTCTCTAAATCAAGCTCTCTCACTTCATCCCACTCCGTTAAGATCAGGATGGCATCAGAGTTTTGAATGACTTCATATAAATCTTGACCTGTACGCAGGTTCGGAATAAGCGCCTTCGCATTCTTCTCTGCAATGCGATCATAAGCGACGATGTCCGCTCCAAGCTCTTGCAGCTTCGGAATCACATCAACAGAAGGGGCGTCCCTCATGTCATCTGTATTCGGCTTAAATGCAAGACCCAGTACGGCAATTTTTTTGTTCGACAGGTCGCCATTGAAGGCTTCTACCAGTTTATCCACAACCTTGTAGCGCTGAAGACCATTCACCTCTTCAACGTCTTTGACAATCTTGAAGTCATACCCTACTTGGTCCGCAATCTTTACAAGGGCACTTGTATCTTTAGGGAAACAAGAACCTCCGTAACCGATTCCTGCGTTCAGGAATTGAGGGCCGATACGCGGGTCATAACCCATTCCTTCTGCTACCTTGGTCACGTCTGCTCCAACCAGCTCACACACGTTGGCGACTTCATTAATAAAGCTGATTTTCGTTGCAAGGAACGCATTGGATGCGTATTTAATCATTTCAGATGTTTCAATATTTGTCACGACGATATTTTTGGTGAAAGGAGCATGTAATTCCTTCAGAATCGCTTCCGCTTTTTCTGATTCCACACCGATGACCGCTCTCTCCATGTTCACTGTATCGTGGATGGCCGATCCTTCACGAAGGAACTCAGGGTTTGATGCCACATCGAATTCGTCATGTCCGACCACTTGTTTGATGACACCTTTGATCATGGCACCTGTTCCCACAGGAACTGTACTCTTAGTGACAATGACTTTATAGTCATTCAAATGCTCAGCGATGGAGCGGGCAGCCGCTTCGATATATTGCAGATTCGCTTCGCCATTTTCTTTTGGAGGCGTTCCAACCGCGATGATGACAAGGTCCGCATCATTCATTCCTTCAGCATAGTCTGTTGTAAAGAATAAGCGACCTTCGTTGATGTTCTTTTCTACCAATTCTGTCAAACCCGGCTCATAAATAGGAATGATGCCATTTTTCAGGTTTTCTACTTTTTGAGCGTCTATATCGAGGCATGTCACCTTGTTTCCGGCATCACTGAAGCACACACCTGAAACTAGTCCTACATAACCTGTACCAATTACACAAATGTTCATCTTAATTTCTCCTTGTTCATTCTGAAATGATGTCTTTTAACCAATCTTTCAATGGACCTTTAAGGTCATCTCTCATTAAAGCAAACTCAACCGTTGCTTGAACAAAGCCATATTTGTTTCCAATATCATATCTTTTACCATCAAAAGAATAACCGTAAACATTTTGCTTCGTATTTAATTCTTGAAGAGCGTCTGTCAATTGAATTTCATTTCCTTGGCCAGGCTCCAGGTTTCCTAAGATATCAAGGACATCCGGTGTAAGAACGTAGCGCCCCATGATCGCCATGTTAGAAGGGGCATCTTCTAATTTCGGCTTTTCTACCAATCCTTTGACTTTGAAAAGAGGGCCATCGTTCGCAGGGTCTTCCACGTCGATGACACCATATTTGGATACGTCCTCATCTGGAACTTCCTGTACGCCGATGATGCTTGATTCTTTCTCTTCGAATTCATCGATTAATTGTTTAAGACAAGGTTTCTCGGAGATCACGATGTCATCTCCAAGCAGGACTGCGAAAGGATCGTCGCCGATGAATTTTCTTGCACACCAGATGGCATGTCCCAGTCCTTTTGGCTCTTTTTGACGGATGTAGTGAATGTCCGCCAGATGAGAGATTTGCTTGATTTGCTCAAGCTCATCGTATTTTTCTTTCATTGCGAGCATTTCTTCAAGCTCTAAAGATTTGTCAAAATGATCTTCGATGGCACGTTTTCCACGGCCCGTCACAATCAGGATATCTTCTATCCCAGAATTAACAGCTTCTTCAATGATATATTGAATTGTAGGTTTATCTACAATTGGTAACATTTCTTTCGGTTGTGCCTTCGTTGCCGGTAAGAATCTCGTACCTAAACCGGCAGCCGGGATAATCGCTTTTTTTACTCTCAAAGAACTCACCTCTTAGTTTTGTGTAGATCCATTATTCTTATTCTGATTCGAAGTCTTTTTTAATAGTGTCTGCAGATTTGGGCTCATTTACGCCTCTTGAAGAGAAATCTGAATGGTGATCGAAACATTCGTTTCAATCACAGAGCCAAATCCATTAAATTTCACGAGTATTATACCATATGTTATTGATTTCTTAATCTCACAGGTTTATTGTGCTATAATATAGCGAGTAATTTCAGATGTGAGGATGAAGAAAATGATTAGTGTAATCGTACCAACTCTTGGAACGAAACCAGAGGAATTGAAACGATTGTTTGAAAGTCTTAATAATCAAGTGTATAAAGACTTCGAAGTCATTATTGTATCACAAGACAATCACAATTATATTACATCCGTTTTAAAAGATGTTAACTTTAAATACAATCATATTGAAATCGATCGCAAAGGTCTATCACTCGCTAGAAACGTTGGAATCGAACATGCGAATGGGAGCATCCTGACGTTTTCCGATGATGATTGCTGGTATAATGACGACTCTTTTCAGCTTGTCGTTGATTATTTCAATGAGAATCTCGAGACCGATGTCGCTTGCTTTCAAATCTATGATCCAATCAAGGGCGTTTACTATAAAGAATATGACGAAGAAGAACAGAAACAGGTTACAACCGGTAAGCTGTTGAAGAAGTCTTCTATCGAAATCTTTATACAAACAGCGAATGTCGAACGCTCTCTGATTCAATTTGACGAGAAATTCGGCCTGGGTGCAATCTATCCTTCAGGGGAAGAAAATGTCTTCTTATTTGATTTAGCGAGAAATAATAAGTCTATCAGCTATTATCCGAAGGTTGTCGTAAATCATGAGAAGCCCGAAATGCAAACCCGTCTTTATGAAAAGTCATTTATCGGAAAAGGGCCGTTGTTTAAGAGAATGTACAATACCCCGACTGCAGTTGTTCTTTTGACTCTCTTCTTTGTAAAGAAGTATCGTCATTTAGATGAACCGTTTGGCTATTATGGTAAAGCGTTCAAAGAAATTTTCAGGTATGAGAAGAAATAGTGTTAGTTCGGTTTGATAGGATTTTTCGGCAGGTGCCAGTTTGTGGGCGCCTGCCGTTTTTTAGTTTATGGTAGATGCCAGATTGTGGACCATGCCGGTTTTTTGTTTGAGGTAGATGCCAAATTGTGAACTCATGCAGGTTTTGATTTATAGTAAATCGTTTTTAGTTTGTTTTGGATGATTTTTCTTTTAGATTGTCCATTTTTGGGGTGGGAATGTGCTTTTGGGGTAGGTTGCAGGCCGATTTGAGGGTGAAATCTGTAGGTCTGAGTAGCCTTCGCAGCATAATTGATCCTGTTTTGGAAGTAATTGATCCTGACCCACGATAATTAATCCCCTATTGGCATTTTCAATCCTGAATTGGATTTATTGATTCTAATTTCAGTATATTGATCCTTCGTGTCGAATTCCCTTTACCCCGGAGGTACCAACCGTACCGTCTCCATCAACAGATTGAATTGCCAATCACGTGTCGAATGCAGAATATAAAAAGGTGCACCCGTCTCCAACGGGTACACCTCATTTAATCATTTCTCTTTTAAAATGACTTCCGTTATAACGTCATTTTCTTTCGTTAACTCCAACTCATTTTGTTCTAGGTCGAGCTCATTTTCAAGATCGCCATGAATCTTATCGAATTCAGCTGCCGGAATGTTTACCGGGAACTTGATTTCCACTAGGCGCTTATCTTCGTTCAATCCAACAAAGGAATTGAACTCCTTGTAATAGTAGAAGAATTCAACATCGCCTTTCCCTTCAAAGATGTAAACAGGATCACCATACTTATTGAACAGGTTCTTTTCTGAGTACCCGATTGGAAGAGGCGTTTCTGGTAGAAGACCTGCGTCCACGTACTGAAGGAATTCATCCGATAGGACTTTCCTGTTGTTCTTTTCGTAATCGATTCGGAAGCTCAGCGTTCCGGACTTTTTAAGTAGCTCTTCGTCTGTCAACTCCAGAAACTCATCCGTCGCAAGATCCTCATTCAAAGCACTTATTAACTCGACAATCGGAATTTCTTCTTGGGCTAATAGAATTTTTGTAATCTTACCTTCTTCTACTTCGAATACAACGCTTTGTTCTTTAATAATCATATACACGTACGATTGTGCAGCATTTTCATCTGCTTTGTATTCAAACATGTCCAGTTCTAAGTTGTTGTCAATAACCTTTTGGAGGTTATCTCCAACATTGATCGTGTCAGAAATCTTGAACTTTTTATTGGATGTGATCAGGTAGTCTGCTTCTCCGCCAGTGAAATGAACGCGAAGCTTCTGTTCTGAATCATCCAGTACTTCATCCTTGGAATCAGGACCTTCCATCACCTTATACACTTCCTGATACCTTTCACCTAAGCCGAAGTTCAGGAGTGAATATTCGTTTCCGACCGATTTATATTCACTTTTTTGCACCTCTTTTGTTTTCACGCCTACAATGATGCCGAACAAAAGAACCACAAAGATCAGATATGAAAGAAAGATTTTGTATGAACTCAACTGTATCACTCCGTTACATTTTGCTATCTTTGTGTTTCATTTCACCGATTTTCACTAGCACGGCGATAACTAATAGAACTGCCCAGAATCTTGGTGTGACATAATCCGCTCTGTATAAAGATGTGACCATCAAGTGAAAGTACTCCACTAATGCAATGAAGTAGTACATATTCTTCATGCCGTTCTTCAACAGGAATACGGCGATGGAAATCAAACCTGCCAGTAAAAGAAGGAGTCCGATGACACCTTGCTCGAATAGGACATCAATAAACATATTGTTCGCCGAGATCGCCAGACTCATTTGGGTATGGGGCACAATCTTGGTCCCCGCCAGGAACTCATAAGCTCCCGGTCCATATCCGAATAGTCCTGAAACGATGGAATGATCGAACAGCCACTGAAATGGCATGACGTACATATAGATCCGGCTTGATTGTGTCGGATCAAAAAGGTTATCTCTTCTTCCCCAAATCGGAGAGAAGAATTTCGCCAGCAAGTCAGGGTTCACAAGATAAAGGCCGGCGATCCCGATGATTCCCACTAACGGGATCATCCATAGTATTTTCTTCGGGAATTTAGGATGGAACATTAAATAGACCATTAAAAACCCTATTACCAGTACCAGATTGAAATAGGCACTCACGGAAAACGTAAAGGCCAGTATGAATAAAGTCGGAATAAGCACGACAACTGCATACACCCATTTACGTTTCACAAAAAGGAATGCCAATATAATCAGGTCGATCAAGAACGGTCCCATGTAGCTTGGTTCGTTAGTGAATGAGGTGATCCGGAAATCGAACAGGGTCACTCCTTCCACACTATGCACAAAGGAACGTGTATCTAAATTAAGAAATGGAATGTTGAACATGAAATAGGCAAGCTGCCAAAAGGCAACAGCCACTAATAACGTTATCGACAAAGGGTAGACTTTGATGATACTTTCGTTATCTTTCGGCTCATTCACGAGCAAACGGTAGCCAAAGTACACAAACATGAAAAAGCTGAGATAATAGGCGACCCGCGTAATCATTGAGCTTTTTAAGTAGTTCATATACTCTACACTATTCAAGACTGTAGCAGTATAAAAGGCAGAAAGAATAGCCAGTGCCAATGAGATAAGAAAGAGAATCAGGAAGCGTTTTAAGTATTTATCAAACTCCGAGGTTTGGGTCAAACGTTTTCGATTGAGTAAGTAATACAGAAATAATAACGAGCCAACCCCCAGTGTCAATACCGCTGGAACGGGTACGGGGAGAAGCTTGATGTATTTGGCTTGAGTAGAGAACTGTGCGAAGAACAAATATCCGGCCACTAAAATCAAGATGATCTGCTTCAGCCTCGGCTCATACTTGTTCATGAGTGTGGAAAAATTCATACTAAACTCCTCATTGTCTTTATAGTTTATGGAAGGCTTTGGTCAAACGCCTCATTGAATGTAATCTATATCCTTCAGTAAAAGAATTCCGTCCTTTTTCTCCCACTCGGTCATATAAACCAATTCATTTTCTTTATTAAACCGATAGAACTTATTGACGGCTTCGGTATGAAAATAACTTTTCCGTTGAGATGTAAGCTTCTCTTTCAGATATTTGAAGTCCGTTTCTGTCACTGTGTTATCCGGACTCAACATGTATTTAAAGGTATTCCAATCCGTGTTCTCAATATTATTCCGGATGTACTGATCCGCTTCCAGTAGATTTCTGAATTTCAATGGCTGATCACCGCAGCCGCTTAAGAACAAGGTGATCAATGTAAGTATAACGGCAACCTGTCTTTTCATTACAAACTCCTTTCCCGTGAGGACCATCGTCTCTTTCGAATTCTTGTTTCTTATGTAAAAAGGGACGCACCCTGTTAAGTCTTGATAATTAAACAACAATAAAAAATTATACATGAAAACCCATCATTTGAAAATGCTTTGTTGCCTGCCCCAATACACTTTGTCACCCTTGTCAATACTGTATAATCACACAAATTCTCTATGATTCCGTTATGTTAAATATGTGTTACAAACGTGTTTTATAGTCATATTTTTGGAAGATTGATCTATATAAGGGGAAGTTACGCTTTTTTATCCCTTTTTTGGAGAGGTGGGAGTTTTAGCCAAACGGGCATATCCTGTACATATTTAAAGAAATTTCGACACGGAGGATCAATTAATTGAAATTAGGATCAATAAATCATACTCGGGATTGATCAATCCAAATCGGGATTAATTATCTTGGAACAGGATCAATTACCTCCAAAACGGGATCGATAAGCCCCCGAAGACGCCTTTAAGTCATCGGTTCACCACTCGAATCGACTTTAAAGCTGGTTTGAAACCACATTCCCTGCTAAAAAAGGACAATCTAAAGCCATTAAGTGAAAAAACCTCAAATCCCATAAAAAAAACTGCCATCCCTAAGAATGGCAGCCTCTTGATTGAAATTCAATTTGCAAATGCCTGTTGGATATCGCGGCGGACAGATTCTGCAATCGCCCCTTTACCACCCAGGAAGTACGTATCGGCTAGAACCGTGCGTTCATCCAGCCACTTTCCTACATTGTCTGGCAAAGCATCTTTACGCGTCAGTATCAAAGGAGATTTCATTGCCGATGCAAGTGCTGAAGCCGGCAGGGCATCAATGAAAACATCTCCTCGTGCGAAGAATAGTGTCTTTTCTTCAAACTGATCACGATATTTTTCTGCAATCGTCAAGCTCGTTTGGTAACGGTCTAACCCGTATACACGTGATACATTCGGTGCCAAGGCAGTTAATTGGCGTTCTACTTCAGAAGAAACAGCAGACTGACCACCGATGATCGTTACCTTATTGATCGTATTTTCTTTCATGTAAGCTTCAACGCTTTCATGCAGAGTATCTTTTGACGTGTACAAAATCGGGATCTGCATCATGCTGGCATACGATGCAATTGACAAGGCATCCGGGGATTTCTCGTCTTTTGTCACCACAAAGATTTCATTGTTGTTATTGATTTGATCTGCTACTTTTACTGCTGTCTCGTAACGCTCTTCCCCGCTTATACGAGTGATATCAGATAAACCTTTCAGCTGATTCTCTACGTTCGTGCTGATGGCATTCGTTCCACCCAATAAGTAAACTTTCTCAGGTTGAAGTCGCTTAATTTCGTCCAGTACTGTATCCGGAAGTGATGTTGAAGTGGTTAATAATAATGGTGAATCAAGTTTCTTCGCCAGTACACTTCCTGTCAACGCATCAATCGATAAATCGCCCCGGCCTATGACTACAGCCTTTGATTTATTCTCCCAACCATAATCCGATACACTCACGCTTGTATCATAGCGGTCGTCACCTTCAAGCTCATGGGAATAGTCGTTTAAGTCCAGCTCTCTATTCACACTTGTTGTTGGATAATAATAGCCAAGGATCGTTCTGAAGTTGTTTCCTTCTTTGGACATTTGATAAGCGCCGTATTGGCTCATCCCGATTCCGTGACCGAAACCTCCGCCATTAATCGCAAATTGTTCGTCCTTCTCATCAAGACTTTTCACATAGGGACTTTTCATGATAGATGTCCCAAGCATGAAACGAATATTATAAGATCGGTCATCGATGGTTTTCGTTTGCAACTTGATTGTTCCATCTTCATTTTTCACAAATCCACTGTCTTTTTTCTCAAAATAAGTGAAAGAAACTTTTCCTTTCAATACATCTGTTGAAGTAAAAGAGGAATCAGGAATATCAAATGAGACATTTTTGATACCTACTATTTTAATGTCACTATTGTCATCAATATGATTCTTATTTTTCAGCCATGATTTCATGTTTGAAATGATTGTTTGATCTTTTTCCTTCACATCCGACCACCAAGATTCCGGTTTCTTGAGATCTAATTCGTTGGTGTCGAATTGAGCTTTTGAGAGAGTGACCTTCCAATCACTGTGTGGTGAGATTTTCGCATCATAGATGTCCTGCTTTGTCTCCAGGTAAGGAACCAAAGGTGATCCCCAAACATTTTGATTAGAGAATACTCTTCCCCCATTCGATGAAGAATAAAATGCTTCAGCATAGCTGTCACCTTTTTTCAGAACTTCACCTTGTGTTTCATTAACTGCCTTTGTTGTATGGGGATCCCAATCATACCCTTTATACACTTGATCACTTTGGCCATCATAAATCGTCCAGTTTCCTTTTTTCAATACAAAGGTTCTGGCTGCGACAGCTTGAGCCTTTAAGGCATCCAGTCCGCCGTTATCGCCCCAGGAAGCAGGCATTTCGGCTGGCACCACGCCTTTTAAGTAGTCTTCGAGATTAATATGATTCACAGGCCTTACATATTTGCCTGATTCAACTGTGAACTCAACTTCACCCAGGTATCTCTTATCGTAATTGCCTTTAATGGTCATCGAACGATCCATCGCTTCAGTAATCGTAGGAATGATGGACACGTTGCCATCGAACTTTTTCACTAGTGCAGTACCTTTGTAAAGAGATAGTTTCCCTGACTCGACCTTGATTGTATAGGCCGCCCCTGGCTGGATGAAAATCGAAGTTCCCTTCACTTGATAGTCACCACTTGTTGAAAAAGGTAGTGAACTCTTACTTCCAATATAATTCTGAAGTTTTACAGAAATAGGTTCACCTGCTGCACTTGTATCAATCGGTGCTGAAATGAATCCCGTAACCATTGTGGAAAGAACCAGCATAGAAAGTAACTTCTTCTTCAATGTATTTCCTCCTTGGAATGGATATTGAGGAAGGCGCCCTTGTTACAGGGCACCTTCTGAATGTTTATAGTGCTTCTACCTTTTTCAATACGGACTCGATTTTATATCCGTTTTTCCCGGTTTCTTCATATACCTCTTTAATCATGCCGATTCCCGGTGCATAGTACATGGTATTGATGGTATTCACATCTCCGTTTTTCACCGTACTTCGGACAGCGACGACATTTTCGTATGTGTCATAAGGAACTTCGACCGTTTCATCTTCGCTGATGATTTCCCAGCGTGTGGTGTCGCCTTTGCCTTTATGCTTTATATCGGCCAGCGGCTTCGCTTCTTTATCCGCGGTGAAGTTGTCCAAGATGCTGTCTTTCACATTCTTTGGGTTACTTTCTTCATACACGACTTGAATGACATCCTGATCCCATTTTAGGACCTGAAGAGTGACCATCTCTCCTACTTTGAATACACGTTGAACATGCGTGTCATTGTGATCCACTACCGTCTCCGTTAAGCTAAAATCCTTATTTTCAAAGGTTTTGACCATGTTTTTTTCAGGTTTGAGCTGCTGGAGTAACAGGTTTACTTCTTCTTTATCCGTTGTATCCTTGTCTTCATCTGATGTTTCTTCTTCAGGAGATGCATCTTCGGCCGGCTCCTGAGTATCCTCTCCATCCACTTCTTCCTGAACAGTGGAGGTATCCGATTCTTCATTAAGAGAGGTATCTTCATTCGACGTTTCGCTTTCAACCTTAGATGTATCCGGTTCTTCCTTATTTGTTTTCTCACTCGGCGAGGAAGCATTGCATGCCGTAACGACAGTCATAGACAAGATGAGCAGAGAGACCAGAAAGATATTTTTACGACTGTTTAACATGGGGTGTCCTCCTTAATACAAGACATTCTTCATTTTTTCAATGATGCTGTCATCGACTTTCCCGCCTACTTTGATCACTTCTTTAACACCGGTTGATGGCTGATACTCAAGGATGAAATCCTCTAAATGCCCATCTAATGAACCTCCGACCAATACGATCGGTGCCTTTGTTTTAACAGACAGCGCAGAAGCCGTTAAAGCGTCGGGGTAATTCGTTCCCGTTGAAACGATGAATTTGTCTGAACCCATCAATGATTTAAATTTCGTCAGCACTTTGGCAAGTGTTTTATAACGGTCTGTTCCTGAAAGCCTTTCAACATTCGTTGAATATCGTTTAATTGACTGTTCAACCGTTGAAGAAATCGCATTTCCTCCCCCCAATACCTTCACTTGCTTTCCTTTCAAGTAAGTGAGTGCGGAAGAATTGATGCTGTCCTTGCCCGTCAGCACGATTGCCCATTGATTGGCTGAAGCGATCGGTGCAGCGCCCAGTGCATCGGCGTAATTTTTACCTGATGCTACAAAAGCACCTTTTACATTCGTCAGCTTTTTATTGATAAGAAGATTCGTTTCGTAACGATCAGCGCCGCCCACTCTTGTAACAGTTATTCCAAGCTTCGCTAATCGAGCTTGAACCGCATTTGAGACGGCTCCTTTTCCACCAATCATGTATACTTCTTTCGCATTCAGTCTCGTAAGCTCCCTTTCTACTTCTGAAGAAAGCTCGTCCTTAGCTGTTAATAGAATAGGTGCGTTATCTAATTGAGCTGCCAGGGGCCCTACTGAGAGTGCGTCTGCGAAATCATATGCGGTTGCTAATACAACAGCCTTCTTCGCTTTGGAACTTGAGAAACCGTTAGGATAAAGGTCTTTGGAAACTTTGATCGCCGTTTCCATTCGATCCAGTCCAATTAAGTTTGTATCGTTGATGAAACGATTGATCTTAACCCCATCGATACTCGACCAAATGACTCCTTTAGAATCGATATCAACCACTTTTAATGGTGTTGCCTTCCATTTTGCGTAATCGATTGCGCTCTTCACATCGTAATAAGACCATAAACTTTTTCCAGCCTCTGTTTGAACGCTGTACTTTTTCGATAAGTAATTAGACCAAAGAATCTTTTCAGTGTGCTCATCTACTACTCTTGTATTTGTCAGACCTTCTGCATATTGAATAGCGTCTTCTTTAATCGGGTAGGTTTTAAGCTTTTCATTCCCTTTTTGATAGACACTGTATTCATTTAAATTCTCGTATACTTTTTTCTGCTGGTATTTATCAAACACATATGTATTCGATTGGGACTTGGAATATTGAATCGCTTCGTCTTTCGACTCGTAAATCTTAAGTCGTTTGTTCTCAGCATTGTATACTTCAAATACTTTGAAATAGGAAACAATTCCATCCTTGATACCCTCTGCTGCATTATTTTGGAACGACCATGTTTTAATCAGGGCTTCCTCTGTCGGGTTCGACATAAATCCCATCTCCAATAGAAGTGATGGCATCTGTGTATTACGGATCACATAAAACGCCTGATTATTTCTCATTCCCTTGTCTGTCAATCCAATGGCATTCACCGTACTCGGATGAACCGTTTCTGCTAATCGCTTCGATTCACTTCCATACGCTACCTGAATGGGATCGGGCGGATATTCAGCTTCCCAGGCATATTTATTATCATAATGATACGATTCGAATCCACGTACGTACGGGTTTGTAGGTGCCGCATTGTGATGGACGGAAACAAAAACCGTTTGATCATTCTTTCCTCTAGCGAATGAATTAGCTATATCTGTACGCTCTTGAAGACTCAAATACGTATCTAAATTATCGTGAGTCATATAAACATTAAATCCTTCTGCTCTTAGCTTATCCCGTAATTTTTCAGAGATTGCCAGATTGGCATGCTTTTCATAATAACCAGTTGAACTCCCAGAATATCCTGCTGTTCCTGAATCCCAACCTCCGTGACCTGGGTCAATGACTACATTCTTCTCAGCTGATGCCAGAATCGGTATGACAAGAAACATCGTCATTGTAACAACAAGCATCGCAATCTTTTTCTTCATTTTTTTGCATTCTCCTCCAATATATTAAAATTTTCCTTTATTCTACCATTATTATCGGCAACAGTTGACATACTTTTGACATGTTTTCGTAAAGTTTTACATAAACACACAAAAAAAGACACTCACTCCCCTTATATTAGGATCGTAAAGTGTCTTTACTATTTATTGAAAAAGAATGTTGTACCACACTGCACTGGAAATGTTTAATTCTCTACTCTTATTATTTCATTATAAAGATCTACCATTCTCTTAGAATTATCTTCCCAGTCATAATGACTGATTACATGTTCCCTGCCGTTTTTCCCTAATTTCTCTCGTTCTGAGGAATCCTTATAGAGGTATAATAATTTTTCCGCTAAGGCATCTGGATTTTTTGAGGGGATCAGATAGCCTGTTTCACCGTCCAGCACCACTTCAGGAAGACCACCGACATCTGTTGCGACAACGGGTACGCCACAAGCCTGTGCCTCTACAGCTGAAACTCCGAAGCTTTCAATCAAGGAAGAAATGACAAATATATGAAGAGATGAGATGAAATCAGGAACATCCTCATGAGCGATTCTTCCTAAAAACTCTACATTCTCAACTATGCCCAAGTCTTCTGTCAGTTTCATATACTTTGCAAGATAAGGTCCGTCCCCGGCCAGTTGCAGGCGAACATACTGGCGCTCCGATCCAAGTGTATCCAAGAAAAGCTTGAAGCCTTTCAGTAGATATTCAATCCCATATTTCGGCTCCATTCCCTTAGCAATCCCGATTCTGAATTGCCCTTCCACCTTCTTCGTTGGATTAGGTTTGAATTGTGTTATATCAACACCAAAGGGCGTAATGGACAATGGCTTATTTTCATCTATATACTTTTTCGTTTCCTGTTCAAGTGCAGGACTTGTTGAACAAATATAGTCCGCTTTTCTCAAGGCGTACTGGAGGATGATTCGATTCATCACATTCCGCTTAGGGAAATCATATATGTCCGACCCCCATACCGATAAGATGTAAGGACTGAACCCTGTTAACGCTCCTATCAATCCGTAGCTCGAAGCATAATGGGAATGGATCAGATCAGGCTTATAGTTTTGAATGATCTTTTTCAACCTGGAAACCGTAAATAAATATGAAATCTTGTGATTTAATTTCAGATTTAAATAGACTCTGCTTACATTCTCCCAAGGGATGTGTCCAGAAGAGTCTTTATGGTTCTCTAAGCTAATATTCATGACCTCGATACCAACCGAATTATAGTAATCAAGCCATTTCTTCGTATGTACATTATTCGCTGGTGCTAATAATAAAACTTTCATAACTCGGGTACCACACTCTCTTTTTTACTACTGACTTCCTGCAATGAATGAGAATCCTCTTAAAACCGACTGTCAAAAGAAATATATTCAATAATATCGTTTGTGATATAATATACTAATTGATTTGATACTTCTTATCATAATATAAAAAGCGATTAAATTGAATTTATTTGTAAAAACTATATAAATTTTGTTAAATCACAAAGATAAAAATTGTACGTTCAGAGAGGTATTTCAATGTTTAAACATACGTTTATCTATTTTCTATCTAAAGGTGTGCCCGGAATCATTAACTTTGTGGCCATCGCCTTGTACACACGTCTACTATCACCTAGTGAATATGGTGAATACGCACTAGTCATTGCAGCTGTAACATTTGTGAATACAACCTTATTCCACTGGCTCAGATTAGGATTGCTCCGCTATAACCCTAAATACGAAGGCAATCAAAAAGCCATGTTCATCAGCTCGATCACTGCTACATTCATTTCCATGACGATCCTGACTGTTTTCCTTGGCACAGGAGCTTTCATTGTCTATACACCTTTTCATTCAATGGCTCTCTTATGGTTCCTGGGAATTGGATTACTCACTATGCAAAGTATGTTCGACTTATTCACTGAGTACTTGCGTTCAGAGCTTTCGTCCAAACTATTCGGAGTCGTGACAGCTCTAAAAGTGGTATTATCACTTATCGTCGCTGTCGTTCTGATCAAATTCTTCGGCTTCGGGGCAGAAGGAATCATCCTTGGACTCATCATCGGGATCTTCCTGTCGATTGTCTTCTTTATACCGAAGTATCTGCATTTGATTGACATTAAGTTGATTGATCGGGACATGATCAAGGAAGTGGTGAAGTATTCCATTCCATTCATTGCAGCTCTTTCGATGGAAGCCATCATCCTGAATACAGACCGTTATTTGATCGGGTGGTTAATGGACAAGGCGTCTGTCGGGATCTATGCCGTATCATACGACCTTGCCAAACAAATCCTGTTTCTGCTGATGATGATCATCAACCTGGCCGCTTATCCATTAGTGGTCAAAGCACTTGAAACAGGCGGAATCAAAGAATGTCAGAAACAATTAAATGAAAACACGTCACTGCTATTACTTGTATCGGTCCCGGCTACAACGGGAATGATTTTGTTGAGCGATTCCTTTACCGGCATCTTCCTGGGGGAATCCTATCAGGGCAAAGCAGCGACGATCTTTTCACTGATTGCCCTTGCAATCTTTATACAAGGCTTTAAAATGTACTATTTCGACCTTGCTTTCCAGCTTGGTAAAAATACGAAGCTTCAGATTTGGCCTGTGCTGGCTGCAGCTGCCCTGAATGTAGTCCTTAACCTACTATTGATACCAGAGTACGGTATATTCGGGTCAGCCTATGCCACTATCATTTCATATGTGGTATCGGTCCTGTTGAGTGCCTTAATCGGGAAGAAGATTTTCCCGCTCACGTTTCCATTCAAGGAAGTCGGAAAGATCTTTGTTGCGACTGGTGTAATGGCGCTTCTAGTTTGGCCGGCATTGTCCATTGGTGGCATCTTCGGATTTATTGTGCAAATTGCAGTCGGGATCGTATCTTATGGCGCGGTGGTCCTGGCATTGAATATTAATGGTATACGTCAGCTCGTTATGCGTCGATTGAAGAAATCTCCCCAGTGATTGGGGGGATTTTTTTTGTTTGGGGAGATGGAGTGGCTAGTTTGTTTGTACCTGGTACAATTGGGGGCTGTTGTACCTGGTACATTTCGTGGGTGTTGTACCTGGTACACGGATATCGACGCAATTTGAAGCTAGAAACTCCGCCAACGGTCAGACCATCTATAGAATAGTGACCGTTTTGCCAGTTTTCATTCAATCCTGGAGTGGTTTTGGCATAAAATTGTCCTTTTTCAGCTGGGAATGTGCTGTTTGATTGGATTGCTGGCCGATCCGGGGGTTGAATAGCGGATGAGGAGTGGTTGTCGCAGGGGATTCGATCCTGATCGGGAGGGGATTGATCCCGGTTCACGATAATTGATCCTGCTTCAGCTTTTTCAATCCTCGATATGATTAATCGATCCCTATTAGAATTAATTGATCCTCCGTGTCGAATTTTCTTTACCGATACCTGCATCATGCTCCAAAATAACACCCACTAAAAAACCCACAGAGCATCACTTCACTCCATGGGTTGAATCTATCATTCTATTCCTCATAACCACTTGTATCCTCGATTTCAGTCGATTCTTCATAGACACCGGATTCCTCGGTTTCATCATAACCTCTGGTATCATCAACACCAGTCGTATCCTCGACCACGGCATCGTCACTCACCGCTTCTTCCTCGACATACTCCTCATACGACTTTGGTTCTTCACCATTCAAAAAATCTTTTAACGCTTCGGTATTCGCATCCAGGTCTACGTCTAATACGGCACCGGCGCCTTCATATCGAGCATTTTCAAACGAATTGTCAATTGGTAATCTCATTGTATCAATCTTGTCGACCGGATTCAGGACGAATTCTTTTGCAAGACTGATACGGTCCATTGAGCCGATATTCGTTTCAATATAGGGTGAGACGGTACCCATCAGTTTAGGGATTTTGGATACTCCGTTTAATGACAGCATTTCGTCTTTCAAAACATTGATGACTTCCTGCTGGCGCTTGACACGGCCGAAGTCTCCCTCCGCGTCATGGCGGAAACGGGCATAGCCCAGTAATTCTTTTCCGTTCAATTTTTGCAAGCCAGGTTCCAGTGTCACATTAATGTTTGTGGACATTTCTTTTTCTACATTCATTTCAATTCCATCCGGTGCCAGTGCATCTACAACCTTCTGGAATCCTTTAAAGTCCATTAACGCATAATATTGTACATCTATATCGAAGTTCTCTTTCAGCGTTTGACGAAGTAGCTCTGGCCCTCCAAGGAAGTAGGAAGTATTTAATTTATACTTTCCGTATTCCGGAACATCTACATACATATCCCTCATCAATGATACCAATCTGGCCACACCTTTTTTAGGATCATATTGGGCAATCATGATCGTATCTGTACGTGATTTTTCTTCACCTCTCGTATCCGAACCGAGGAGTAACACATTTATCTTTCCATGTTCATCTTTTTTACCATTAAACTCAGGAATTTCTTCGGATGCCGCCTGTGTCTTACCGGCATGCATTTTTCCAGTTTGATACTGGTAGAGAAAATACGCCGTCCCAATGCTTAGTCCTAAGAAAGAAAGTGCAAGAAATATGCGGAAGAATCGCTTTCTTCTTCTCATCCGCTGTCTATAGTCATTACGAGTCTTCATGTATGTTTTTCACCTTTCAAATCGAAGATCAATACGAAAAATAATTTTATCATGAAATAGATTAAAAAAATAGAATCTTACATAAATGTAATCTCTGTTTAATAATCCAATTGAAAAAGACTCTACCGATGATCGATAGAGTCTTAGTTTTAAAATCTACTATATTAATAATACAGCTTTTTGTATAAATCTCCAAGCTCGTCTTCCACATTCATTGCACTTGGTCCTCCGAGCAGGAAGAACTCTTTATATTCTTTAGCTGCGATAAAGTTGTTGACGCTTGTTGGCAGCTGTTCAGGATTAGACAATAGGAGTGGGGCTTTTTGCTTTGCTGCCAGTACAGATCCCGATAACGCATCCGGATAGTTTTTACCGCTTGCGATCAGGGCTTTTTCATCGGGATTAGCAAGTGGAAGCTTCTTCGCGATTTGAAGAGACGTTTCGAAACGATCCAATCCGCTTACCCGCTGCTCAGCTTTCACCTTTTTCATGACTCCATCACTGATGACCCCTGCACCGCCAACAACGATCGTGCTATCCACTCCAGTAAGAGCCTGACTCGTATAAGAAGAAACGGCATCCTTGGCTGTTAATAAAATCGGGTATCCTTTGACAGAAGCATATGGTGCCACTGAAAGAGCATCCGGGAAGTTCTTTCCTGAAGCAATGATCGCTTTGTCCGGATTCGGATTTACTTGCTCCGAAATGAGTTGGGCTGTTTCATAACGATCGACGCCACCAATTCGGTCAACTTGCAATCCCATTCCTTCAATAGCATCACTGACTCCCTCGCTGACTGCCCCTTTTCCACCTAAAATGATGATGTTCGAAGCCTTTAATCGCTTGATCTCATCCTTCGTTGATTCAGTCAGTTTATTTTTATCCGTTAATAGAAGTGGCGCATCATTTTTATAAGCAAGCGGGCCACCCGTTAAGGCATCCGGGAAGTTATAAGCTTGTGCCACAACGACCGTATCCGCCTGATCCCAGCCAGACTGGGAAATATCAACGGCCGTCTTGATTCGATCTGTACCAGATAGTCGCTCACCGATTTTGTTTAGTTCGCTTGAAGCAACGTATGCCTCTTGTTTATTGTCTTCACGTTCAACGTTGTACCAGACGAAGTGATTCGGATTCTTGGATTGATCGTATTCAAATCCTTTAAGGATTTCAAGTACTTCCGTTTCACCGCTTGGAAGTTTCGCAGACACTTCCTTGGACTCAGAAGTTGGCTGTTCTCTAAAACGTGATCCATCCGCAGAAATCACTAAATCCCCTGGTTGATACGAATGTTTTGTCGTATGGGCCAGCCCATCCACCTCATACTGTTTCTTATTGAATAATAAATAATAGTTCGGCTCTCCTGTATAGGTGAAATCCTCTTTAGCGAAAGAAAACTCGACTCTATCATTCTTGAAGATGCCCGGGTTTCCACTTGAAAGCTCCGCATATACCCGTTCCTGGTAGCTTCCGAAGTTTCTACTACCATCTTTCTTATAAATAGGACTATTTTCCTGCGCCTGTCCATTGTATGCTAAAAGGGCAAAATACCAGTTCTCGATGATGTCACGCTCATTGTCTCCAACGGTAGGGATACTGGTGGAACGATTCCAATCGGTTAGACCCTTCTCACCAAGCTTCCACTTTTCGTTCAGGATTTTGATACCTGCTTCAATATTGAAGGCGATGTCACTTTTCAAACGTTCCTCATTATAGCCGGCTGTATCGGTCACCTGCATGATTCCGATTCCGCCATCGTCAGAGATATTCGGTTCCCCTTGAGCCGTGAACTGCTTCCAACCGCTCTCTTCTGCAGCTACTGCCTTCACGATTTCTGCCGGAACGTCGTACTTCATTGCTGCTTCCGTCAACAGTTTATTAATTTCATATTTTGATGGGTTTTCATAACCCGCTGCCTTCGAATGGATCGGACTCGCCAGTGTCGCCGTAAGTGCCACCGCTGCTATTCCGGATACAAGTTTCTTCATTTTTGGATTCATTGTGTTCCCCTTTTGATGTTATTTTATTCCATCTTATCATAGTATCTAGTAAACTATAACCCTTCATTGGCAAAAAAAGATAGAGAGGAATCCTCTCTATCTCACTCGTTCATCATATAATGATCAATTTCCCATGCTTTTTCTATGGATAAAGCACCCGGTCCACCTAAAATATGATAACCGTTCCTATCGGAAAATACATTTATCGATTTCTGTAAGTAAGGGTTAGCTTGCTTATCCACCAATACAACCGGGCTATCGGTCCTTGCAGCCAGCGGGCTTATGCTAAGGGCATCGGGGAATTTCCCTCCTGTGGCAAAATAAACTGAATCCGAATCTTCAGAAGCAAATGTCTGATGAACCTTATAATTGGTTTCATAACGATCCAGACCGTAAATTCGAAAATGTCCCGGCAATTGATCAACCATCTTATTTGTAAGGATGCCCTGACCGCCGATCACGTACGTCTTGGAAATTTCATTCTCTTTCATATACGTACGAACCGACTGTGGAACCTTGTCTTTTTGAACAAAGAGTACAGGATATTGCATACTGCCACTATAGGAAGCGACAGACAAGGCATCAGGATAGTTTTGACCTGAAACGACAAAGGCCTTGTTGGTTGTGTAGGGAATCACGTTATTGATTGCTACGGCTGTTTCATAACGGTCCACGCCATATAATCGATTGGTCTCTATTGATAGATTCTTAATCTCATTTTCAACCTCATGAGAGATGGCATTTTTCCCTCCGATCATCAAAGCATGAGAAGGGTTCAACCTTTTCAGCTCTTCCTTGACGGAGTCACTCAATCGATTGTTCTTGACCAATAGGATCGGACTATCCAAATGAGATGCCAATGGGGAAGCCGCTAAACTATCCGGGAAGGAATCACCGTTCGCTAAGATAACAAACGACCCATTCAATTTGTTGCCACCTATCGTCAATTCTTTTTCCTCTAATGATGGCCATCCTTTATTGGATATTTCGACAGCTGTTTCTACCGAAGTCAGTCCGTAGAGGCGATTCTTCGTTTGGACATAGTTTAACGCTTCTTCTGCATTGATCAAACCCGTTCCAAGCCTATCGACTTCAGGTAATGGGGTAGTGGAGTTCTCAAGAACATCCTTTACCTGCATACCTTTTAGAAAAGGGTATTGCTGTTTAACCATGGCGGAAATCGAACTTACAATGGCTGTTGACATACTGGTGCCATCCAATGTCTCATAGCCACCCATCCATGTGCTGAAAATGTTCGTTCCAGGGGCAGATACATTTACTGTATCCCCATAGTTTGAGAACGTCGATTTAGCCAAAGTCGCAGAATCCACGCTTCCTACTGCCAGGACATCCGGATAAGTTGCCGGGTAAAGAACTGCGTGCTCATCATCGTTACCTGCAGCACCTACCACGAGAGCACCTTTGTCCACAGCGTAGTCAATTGCATCCTCCAGGGCTTGCATATTGCTATAGCTGCCAAGACTCAAATTGATGATATCTGCTCCGTTGTCCGCTGCATAACGAATGCCTTTAATAACCGTTGACATATAGGTGGTCTTACCCTCAAACACTTTGACAGGCATAATTTTCACCTTTTCAGCAGCAGAAGCAATACCCATTTTGTTATTGGTCACAGCCCCTACAAGACCCGCAACATGGGTCCCATGTCCTGACGTATCGACAGGGGGCTCCCCTTCATTCATAAAATTCTTTCCTTCTATTAATCTACTGCGCAACTCAGGATGTTTCAGATCAACACCTGAATCGACAATCGCCACGGTAACTTCTTCAATGGGATTGTAGCTTTCCCAGGCTTCCAATACCTTCATTACCTGAAAATCTTGGTATTGATTATTAAAATATGTATCATTTGGCGGAGCAGCTTGTGTATGTACGAGCTGATCGATCTCTGCATATTCTACTGTTTCTTTATTATTTAATTTGGACAGAGTGTCAGGAACGTTTTTAGCAGGTACTTCCACTACTTCAAATTTCCCTTCACCCTTTTCAAAAGACTGTGTCGATATTTCACCCTGTTGATCCTTGTAAACTACCAAAAGTTGAACCTTCTTCTCGTCGTCCGCCTGCGCAAGTCCGTTTGGAAGCAGGATGCAACCTAATAAGAAAATAATAGAAGCGATTACTCTAATATTCATCTAGCCACTCCCCTCTCGGTTGAATATCATTTACATCATCTGTAAAAAGTATATAAGAAGGTGGAAGGCATGTCCATGAATTCAAGGAGTTTTCAGAATGATAATCCGAAAGTCATTAAAAAAAAGACCGCCCGCTATTAAAAGCAGGCAGCCAATTCACACATATTCTATTAGTTTGATACTTTTCCTTGAAGGTCTTCCCTTGCTCCTTCACCAACTGCACCTTTACCACCAAGTACAGTGACAGAAGTGATTTTGTTCTGGTACAGATACTTCGTTAAGAAAGCATCTACTTCTTTCGGTAATCCATTAGGATCTGTCAGTAATAGTAAACCTGCGTTATCTGTTACAAGTGGAGCAGCAGATAATGCATCCGGGAAGTTCTTACCGCTGGCAACATATAACTTATCTGTGCTATTGGCGAACTCTCCTAGGATTGCAGCCAGTGTACCATAACGGTTCACACCAGAAAGTACTTTAACATCGACAGCTACTTTTTTAGCTTGAGCTACTACATTTTCTGGGACAGCAGACTTACCACCGAGCACATAGACTTTCTCGTCTTCAAGAATGGCTTTCGCTTCAGCAGATAAATCTTTTCCATCCGTTAATACGATTGGCATATCATTCGCACCGGCAATTGCCGCAGCACTTAGTGCATCTGCAAAGTTCTTACCAGTTGCAACGAATACACCGTTTCCTTTGAATCCAAGCTCTTGAAGCTTCGAAACGATGGCAAGGTTTGTACCGTAACGGTTTGGCATTCCATCTGTTTCTAAGCGTTCGATATCAGAAGAGTCGATTGAGATGCTGTTCAATTGTGTGAATACATCTTTGGATACGACACCTTCTCCACCAAGGATATACACATTTTCAGCACCAAGACGTTCAATTTCATCTAATACTTCCTTAGAAAGTTTCCCATCGCTGCCTACAGGTAAGATTGGCGCATCGATTGCGGATGCCAATGGACCTGCAGATAATGAATCAGGGAAGTTGTATCCAGTTGAAAGGATAACTGTTTTGTATTCATGGTCATCGGCAAAGCCATCCATGTGAAGCTTTTTGGAAACTTCGATCGCAGTTCCGACACGGTCTTGACCTGATACTTCATTGATGATGTCACCGTCTACCTTGATTGGAAGCAGTGATAATACTTCATCCGTTTTTGCATCAAGTAAATATACTGCTCCGATTGATCCAACTGACTCAGATGGAGTTGTAATCTTTACATCTGTCGTTAAAGATTTTCCAACTTTAAGGTTTTGTGAAGCATTGGCTTCTACTTTCCCTTTCCCTTTTTCACCAGGGGACAGTACGCCAAACTCATTGACTGATAGATCAAGAGTCGTCGTCGGATCCATTGTTGCATAGCCTTCAATGGCAATTGTGTACGTATCATCCGGTAAAGAAGTCAATGAAACTTTTTCATCAGATGTCGCACCTGCAGAGTAAGCTACCTGGTTACCTTTAGAATCAAAGATATATAGATCTACGTCATCAGTAGAATGTGATGGGTTTGAAGTTTGAACTTCTAAAGATACGTTGTTCTTCACTTTGACATCTTTGTAGTAAAATGCATTGTTACCTGGTACTTCTACCTTCTCTGAAGAAAGCTTAGGCGTGCTGAATGGTGCACCGACAACCTTCACTTCTCTCGCTTCAGATAAGTAGTTTGAGAATGTTACAGATTTCGTCATTTCAGTGTCAGAAGAAACATTACCTAAATCGATTTCACCTGGTTCAGCAACCACATCTTGAACAACAGCCTCTAATTGATATTTATTTACTTCTTTACCTGCTTCTGGTCCGGAAGTCCCATATACATGTACTTCCCATACCCCTGGTTTAGGAGACTTGAATACATGATCTTCAACACCCAATCCACCGGCACCGTATCCAGCATACCCTTGGAACTCACTTACTTCCACTCCGTCAGGATTGAAGACGATCGCGCGTACGCGGCCTTTATAATCATCATTTTCACTGATTGCATTCAGTGAGAAACGAACTTCACTTACACCTGGTTTTACGTCAAATGTATAACCTTTTGTTTGAGAAGATTGTACTTCACCTTCTTCGCGGAAGCGGAAACGATTTTCCTGGTTAAACTCATGACCGGTAACAATTGTTTGAGCTGATCTAGCTTCTACATAAGGAGTAGACGCATCATCAAAGACTAATGTCTCAGCATTTACGCCTGTCTCTAATTTCGACGCATCGTAGTCAACTGTAATCGTTTTGCTTTCTCCAGCTTTAAGATCTACTTTCGATACAGATGGCTTGATCCAATCGCCAGTAGGAGATACATCCAGGCTCTTATCTTCATCCGTCTTGTTCTCTACTAATACTTCAACGGTTTCAGGAATTTCTTTATTTCTTACATATAGACCGGGACCGCCGGACACTTTCTCTCCGTGATAGACCGTTACGTCTACATCTTTAATATCTGTGATGAAGTTCTTGCGCAGATACTCGTAAGCTGCCGGAACATCAATCAGTCCGCCACCTTCTTGAGCACGGTTGTATCCATCTAAATGATTAGCCGTTTCAATCAATGCTTCACGGGCAATTTCATAATTAAATGGAATACGATCTTTCTCAGCTGCAGATTTAAGCAATGCTACAGCACCAGCCACATATGGTGAAGACATACTTGTGCCCTGCATTACAACGTACGGTCCATTTTGTACCGGATGAGCGGCAAAAGCAGATCCAGGTCCTACGATATCAGGCTTTTGATTCCCTGCTTCGTTCGGTCCTACAGAAGAGAAGTACCATAATCCCTGTCCTTCTTTCGGAGTGCCGTCTTCGTTTTTCCCATATGGATAAGAATTGTATTCTTTTGCCCACATGTCAGCCGTGATATGTGCACCAACAGAAATGATAGGAGCTACGTCACCAGGTGATCCAACTGTGTCTGCACCAGGCCCGGCATTTCCAGCAGATGTAACAAATACGATATCTGTATCTTCACTTAGGACTGTCATTAATTCTCCATAGGATCCCAGACCATCATTTAAATCCGGTGAAGAACCTAAGCTTAAGTTAGCAACATCGACGCCAAATCCGCCTTCGGATTCAGGAAGCGCAGCATCGACCATAGCCTTTTGGATACTGAATGTAGGGGCTCCGCCAGCTGCTTTGAACACACGCATACCGACAAGCTCGGCTCCAGGGGCAACCCCTTCACCAGCAACGGCACCGAAGGCATTCGCTTTTGCCGGACCGTTTGCGGCAGAAATACCTGAAACGTGTGAACCGTGCCCGTTGAAGTCAGTGAATAGATTGATTTTCTTCAGACCTGCACCGAACCAGTTCAATTCCATATCATTGACACGGAAGTTCGCTCCAAGCTTCTCATCTTCTACATTCACATCGAATGTACCTGTTTCGTTATTCGCATAGGCTGTTTCGTCAGTGAAGTCATTATCCATATCTGTATCGATATAGACTTTGTCCCCTGCCAATAAAACAGAGAAGTTATCAGAATTTCCATTTGTCCCATCGGCATTTAAATCCTGATTCGTCCAGTTAGCATTCCCCTGAGGATAAGGATTTGTTTCAAATGCCGTTTTTCCGTAGTGTAATTTATCATCGGAAGCGTCAATCCCTGCTGTATTATATGTAGTTTCCCCTACTGTTATGGAGTCACCTTCAGCATGTCCTTTATCGAATAGCACGTCTCCCTCGGAAAGATAATTGACACCGTCACCTAAGTATTTTTTATAGCGCTCTTCAATGCCATAAGCAAGTTGACGATTCGAAATGGTGTAGTCTCTTACAGCGACAATCTTAGAATCACCATATTTACGTGTTCCTTCTTCAAGACCCTCTGTGAAGGATTCATGACCCGGATCGGGACCTGAGTCAATGATTCCGATACGTGTACCACTGCCATCAAACTTATCGTGGAAATCATCTACTCCGGTCGGAGCATGAGTTTCTGCCTGATTTGGTTTTACAACCGCATCTTCATCGACCTTATTTTGATCCTTCACTGCTAATTCAGGATCCTTGACCTCACCTAATTCGATTTCAGCATTTTTACCCACTGTACGAACACTCTTAAGGTCAAGGACTTCCATCACTTTGCGTGTAGGTACATCCGCTAAGTAAACATAGTTCTTATAATTCTGTTTTACCTTAACGCCAAGCTTCTCTAATTGACTAGTCGCATCTACTTTACCGTTACCTACGATGACAAGCTCTTGAACAGCCTGCTCACTCATAGAAAGTGCCACAACCTCTGAGAAATTCGAAACTTTGAACTTTTTCGTTTCCTGTAAAGCAGCTTCTGCTTTATCAGGATTGAAAGCTGTGATTCCAGCGAATGAGGAAGTTACCAAAGCAGCACTTGCCATAACCGAAAATACCTTTTTCTTAAACGTCAATCCCTTTTCCCCCTTGATAGATTAATAGTAGTGGTCCGAAATACTCCGTATCTTCCAAAAAAATATAATTATGGAAAAATTCGAACTCTATTTTCCATTTTAATCTCAGTTAGTTCTTTAGTCAATAAAAGGAGACGTTATTTTCAGAAAAAATAATATATTTTTACTATTGTATTTTCACCCTCGTTAATTTATTTAGAAATGTTTTCATAAACACTGATGGTAAGTGAGCGTGGTTGACTTCCGCACCAATCAACATCATGATCGTCATTCACTTTTACTAGTTAAATTAACAGTCTTTCTTGAAAACAAAACTCTAAATGTTTAATCACAATATTATCGGGTAAACAAAAAAAACCGCTTGCCAAGGGCAAACAGTTTCTCTATCAATCTATTAATTTACAACCTTCACTGCGCCTAAATAACGGGGCTTCCAATATACATTGCTCATACTCGTTACCTCTACTCCACGATCACCGGCATGAATGAACTGATTATTCCCTATATAGATTCCACCATGTGAAGGGCCCGGCTTGTACGTTTCAAACATGACAATATCCCCAACTGCAGGAGAGCTTGACCGGCTTCCAAAATTCCAGATGTCTGATGTCGTTCTAGGCAAATCAATATCATATTTATCATAAACATAATTTAAATAGCCACTGCAATCAAAACCACTTGGAGTCGTTCCACCCCATTTATAAGGTGTTCCTATATACTGTTTCGCCGTCTTGATTAAACCATCTGTATCGAAACCAAAAAGACTTTGGGCTTTCTCAGAAATCACGGACGTTCCACCAATAATCGTAAACTGATTAATACCTAATTTATTGACTGTCGACTTCACAGAAGTCGGGACATTATTTGATTGAATCAGCATAACAGGAGAGCCTTTTTTTGCTGCAAGGACAGATCCCGTCAACGCATCTGCATAGCTTTCGCCTGTTGCAATGACTGTACTATTTGAAGCTGAGTAATATTTCTCGGCGACTTTTGTTGCCGTATCATATCGGTCTTTCCCGGAAATACGTGTGGCTCTTGGTAATTGATTCTTAACTCCGTCACTTACCACGCCTTTACCTCCTATAAGAATAGAAGAACTATATTTATTTAACGCTTTCTTTGTCTCTTCAGGGACATGGTTCTTTTCCGTTAAAAGAATCGGCATAGATTTACTGGCAGCAACAGGTGCAATGGCCAGACTGTCCGGGAAATCCCTTCCATATGTAACAATGGCTTGGGAGCCACCAACTAGTGCAGCGATTTTTGCCGCTGTCTCGTATCTGTTTTCCCCTGCCACTCTTGTACTGGTAATCCCTAAACTCTTAAGCTGAGATTCGACTGAGGATGAAATGACAGAACTTCCACCTAATATGTATGCTTTACTTGGCTTTAATCGTTTTAATTCTTGTTTCACACTATAAGGAACGCTATCTTTTGTTACTAATAAGATAGGCGCATTATATTTGTCCGCTAACGGTGCACCTGCTAACGCATCTGGAAAGTTATTTCCCACTGCAATGACGACGGTTTTTGCACCACTGCTCCACCCTTGCCTGGAAACTTTCACTGCCGTTTCATACCGGTCAACACCGCTCACTCGATCTATCTGTGTACCTGCAGCTGAGGCAGGGTTCTGGAAAAATAATAGGAACATGAAGCTTACTACCGTGACGAAAGTAATAGATACAGGTTTGCGATAATTAGACATTTCTCAATTCCCCTTCTCTATAAATCTACAAAAACTATCTTATCATTAAAATTTTCAAAATAATTTTACAGTTATGTAACAAAATTCGTCATATTTACCCCTTTTCTGTAATATCCCTTCCTTCAAACGACACAAAAATGCCCGTTTCTGATGTAGAAACGGGCATTTTTCGTTAATCGTTTTCTTTGTTCCAATACTCCAAAAGTCCTTCTCCCATAGTGAACTTTGGATAGAATCCTAAAGATTTAAGCTCAGAAATATCAGAGTAGGATTCTTTAATATCTCCTGAACGCTCTTCCAGTTGTTCGATAGGGAGTTTTGTATTCGTAATCTCTTCATACATCCCAATCAAGTTGTTTAAGCTTATCGATTCCCCTGTGCCAACGTTGAATACCTTGCCGATTGCCTCTCTTGATTCTGAAACGAGAAGGTTTGCTTGAACAACATCTTTTACATAAATGAAGTCTCTCGTTTGTTCTCCATCTCCATATAAAGTGAAGTTGGTTTCTTCATTGTTTACTAACTGCTTGAATTTGTCTGTTAAGATCGATACGACACCAGAGTATGGTGAAGATGGATTTTGTCTGTTTCCAAAGACGTTGAAGAATCGAACCGCCGTTGTTGGAATATCATACAAGCGGCTGAATGCCAGTACGTATTGCTCAGAGGCAAATTTATCGATGGCATATGGCGTCAATGGTCTGATCGTCGATGTTTCTTTCTTAGGAAGCGTTGGCTCATCTCCGTACACCGCTGCAGAAGAAGCAAATACAAACCGCTCCAATCCGCCTTGTTTGCGTGTTTCCTCCAATAAGTATAAAGTCGCTTCCAAATTGGTTTGATGGGTATGAAGTGGATCTTCTACTGAAGCCGCCACACTGGCAATCGCACCTAAATGAAAGATTTTCTTAAATTGATGTTCTTGAAATAGCTTTTCAATAGTCTCTTTTGAAGAGATATCTCCCTCTACCACTGTTAACCTATCGTCCTTTGGTAGGTTATCCATTGAACCCATTGAGAAATTATCTATCACTACCACTTGTTCATTTTTGTTTAACAATTCTTCTACAATATGAGAGCCGATAAATCCGGCCCCGCCTGTGACAAGGATCTTGCTCATGTATGTTGTTCCCCTTTCAGAATGGAGAGTTATTCTTTACTTTTTCACTCATGTAAGTATAGCAAAAATCCTAAACGAATTCTATTCGGTCATGAAAATGTAAAACACCCTTAATTTTCTCCCTATTCCTCCATTCTAATACCCCTTTCATTAATGTCAAAAAAAGGCGAAAATTATTTATCTGGAACTATCTAGTCAAACGTTCTAAACGGAATTATACTATTCTAGATGTTATGAAATATTGGTACGGGATTGCCATAGACATCAGCTTAAAAACAAGATTATTATCGGGGGAAAGAAAGATGAAAAAATGGTTCATTGCTTCAGTGGGTTCAGCGTTACTTGCTTCAAGTTTATTCAGCACATCTGTCCTAGCGGAAAGCCCTTCCCAACAAAAGATGGAGCTTTTAGGGTACGATCGTGAAGGTTTCTTCGTTGAGGAAGAGCCAAACAATTCGTTTGCCAGTTCCAATGAAATTCTTCTTGAGGATGCCATAAAAGGGACCTTCCCTCTAGATGATGTAGATATGTATAAGTTTCAAGTCGACACTGAAGATCCGTTGATTATATACGGGGGATCATGGGATGAAAACCCTGGGATTCTATTAGATGTCACTCTTTATGATGAGAACAATAATGTGATTGAACCAAATGAAATGAGCACAAATCTGACAGATGGATTAATAGCCGATTACACTGTTACTCCTGGTACTTATTATATGTCTGTAAAGGATAAGACGAATTCGGCGACTGGGGAAGAGTATGTAGTCGTTGCGTCACAATTCTTATTTGAGTCTTACGTAGACCGGATATTTGGTAAAGACCGGTATGAGACCGCCCTCGAAATTGCTTTACAGGGCTGGGGATACGGAACAGATGAAATCATTTTAGCTACAGGAAGCAATTTCCCTGATGCATTGGCCGGCGCACCGCTTGCTTACCATAAAGATGCTCCTATTCTATTAACAACGAAGGGTTCTCTTCACCCATCAGTGAAGGAAGCCATTTTTGAATTAGGCGTCAATAAGGTGACGATCCTTGGTGGGGCGGGCGTCATTTCGGATCAAGTAGTGAAGGAATTAAGAGCTTTGGATGTCTCTGTTACACGCATCAATGGGAAAGATCGTTATGAGACGGCCGTAGCCATCTCTAAAAAGCTGCCAAATAATGACGCAGCCGTAGTCGTCAGCGGAAAGAATTATCCGGATGCACTATCCATTGCGTCCATCGCAGCACAAAACGGATATCCTATACTTTTATCTGATAAAGATAGCATTCCTGCCGCAACGCTGACACAGGCGAAGACATATGAAATGAACTATGTTATTGGAGGGACAGGTGTCATCAGTAATACAGTTTCCAGAAAGCTGAACGATCCGACGAGGATTGCAGGTGAGAATCGCTATGAAACGAATGCAAATATCATTCGCGATTTCTACGTTCCTACCACCTTCGTCTTCGTTGCTACCGGTACTCAATTCGCGGATGCGTTAACAGGTTCTGTTCTTGCAGCTAATTGGGGAGAGCCATTGTTACTAACCACACCATATGAGTTACATCCTGACATCAGGGACTTGATGGTGGATTATACATTCGGGGCGACGATCCTTGGTGGAGAGAAAGCAATTCAGCCTAATGTTGAAGACGAGATTTGGTCCATTATCGAAGGGATAGAATAATATCGAACGCGCTCACTAGAGGAGCGCGTTTTTTATGTCCTCCTAAAATAGTAAATATCATTGTGATAAAATGGTATTATACAAGATTTCACAAAAATAGATAGAATAACAAAATGGGGGAAAAAGATGAAGAAAAGGTTTATTATTTCGGTTGGATCCGCCTTGCTGGCATCCAGCTTATTTAGTGCGTCTGCATTTGCAGAGAATCCGGCAGCTACACTACAACAAAAAGTGGAGCTTTTAGGTGATGAAGAGGAAGAATTATTATCAGAAGAAGAACCAAATAATACGTTCGACGCGGCAAACAACATCATGGCTGGTGATATTGTCGAACCGACCTATGTAAAAGGAACACTTCCAGTAGATGATGTCGATATGTATAAAGTAGAGTTAGATTCCGACATTCCATTGTATTTATACGGTTCGTTTTTGCAGGAGACGGCAAATATCCCATTGGACATCATTTTATATGATGAAAACAAAGTTGCCGTTGAACCACATGAATTCTTTGTTAATGATGAAAAAGGGTATGCTGCCCTTTACCCATCCTCTTCAGGAACTTATTATGTTTCTGTTAAGAATAAAAGTGATTTAGGAGTGGATAAAGAATATGTCTTGTTGGTCTTCCAATTCTATCTCGAGCCTAATGTAGAACGGATCTACGGGACGGATCGATATGAAACGGCTCTACAAGTTGCATTAAAGGGTTGGGATTCCGGTAGTGATGAAATGATTTTAGCTACCGGGTCCAATTATCCTGATGCCCTGGCCGGAGCACCGCTTGCTTACCATAAGGGTGCTCCCATTCTATTAACCTCCAAGCAAACTCTGCATTCTTCAGCCAAAAAAGGAATTGAAGAATTGGGTGTACAAAAGGTAACTATCCTTGGGGGCGCAGGCGTGATATCTGATAACGTAGTGGAGGAGATTAAAGATTTGGGGGTTTCTGTTACCCGTATCAGCGGAAACAATCGTTATGAGACAGCCGTTGCCATTTCTAAGTCTCTTCCCAATCATGATGCAGCGTTTGTCGTAAGTGGAAAGAACTACCCTGATGCCCTTTCCATCGCTTCCATCGCTGCACAAGAGGGCTATCCGATTCTGTTATCTGAGAAGGACATAATCCCTGCTTCCACCCTTGCTCAAGCGAACACGTATAAGAAAAACTACGTCATTGGGGGAACAGGTGTCATCAGTCAGTCCGTCATGACTAAATTAAACCATCCAACAAGAATTTTCGGTATGAATCGCTATGAAACGAACGCCAGCATCATTCAAAATTTCAACATCCATACTGGTTCTGTGTTCTTTGCAACCGGTACTCAATTTGCTGATGCGTTAACAGGTTCCTCCCTTGCAGCGCATATCGGTGAGCCTTTATTATTGACTCCCCCGGACAGATTACATCCAGCAATCAAAGACCTGATGATTGATTACACTTATGATGTTAAGATCCTTGGCGGAATCAAAGCCATTCAACCTAATGTAGAGAAGGACATTTGGGCAGTCCTGGAAGGCAACCAATAAGCTGTACGAAGCGCGGTCTATTTAGAGCGCGTTTTTTTACCCGGAATAATGTATAGAATTTTCTGTATTTTAATGGTAAAATAGTATCATATTTCAAACCATACATAAGAAAGAAGGCACATTACCCATGGAGTCCCTCACACAATCAGTTGCTACCATCTATAAAAAACTAGTCATCCACCTTGATAAGGACGAGCTTCGTGAAGAGGTAAATAATCAATTACTTCTAACGATGAAAAGCTCATCAGCAGAGGAAGAATACACAAAAAATTTAGTGAAGGCAATTGTATTTCATGTTGAATCAACCAAAGCTCTTCATGGAATTCTGCAGCCACTTCTGTTAAATGAAAAATATCCTAACCTAGACGGTGTTTCACAGCTTATGAATCGAGCACAAGTACGCATTGAAAATGGAATGGATGAACTAATCCCCCTTTATCAAGAGCAGATCGAGAGTGAAGAATCCAATAATGATCTCGTTACACAATTGGAAATATACTTTACGACGACCTTCACAGAACTTCGATTAACGTACCGTTTTGTCGACGCATTCGGTACAGAGAGCAATAAAGAGCTGTTCCAACCTTTATTTCATTTTCCAGCTGAAGAGGTTGGAGAGACCATTCTGAAATACACAAGAACCTATGCCAGCCTTATATTTGAAAAGACTTTAAATCAGAAATAGAAGAGGCTGGGACAAAACTAAAATGCCACGATATAAAGACGAACAATAGAAGTGTAGGTTCTTAATACCGCTAATGATTTCCGTACAAGACTACGCTTTCCGCGGGTAGCCCGTGAGCCTCCTCGGCAAGCCTGCGGGGTCTCACATAAGCTACTTTTCCCGCAGGAGTCTTCGTCTTGCACTCCAATCAACCGCTGGAAATTGCTAAAATCAAATGTACCGAAATAAATAATAAACCCGAACAAATCTGTCTACTAAAAAGCAGATTTGTTCGGGTTTTACTTAGCCTAAAACACTTTTGTCACAGCCTCTTTCTTCTATACTTTCAAATACCATTTCTTCTTATGACAGACAAAGGCAACGACTGTCCAGAAAATCAGGTTCAATAAGCCATAAGCCAGCTGGGGATGAGGGGCAAACGTTGCCACCCATTCATTGATCACTCTGGAGAGCGATTTTTCTATACCGTCATCCGTGACTGATAGATGGATCAATACGGAACCGAGCATAAATTTACCGAAATAGATCAAGAAGCTATTCCGTCCATACGCTTCCAGAAACCAAACAACCGGCTTCAGCGCCGTCTCTTTGGCGTCTCCTTTTCGCTTATCGAATATTAGATACAGAATCGACAGCATACTAGCTGCAAATCCAGCTGCCAATAAAGCAAACGCAGGCGTCCATAAGCGTTTGTTATATGGAAGGAAATGATCCCAAGCAAGAGACAGGGTAATCAAAAGGACACCTATCCCTAATAACTCCCGCCATGCCCCCGTCTCTTTACGGGTCAATATTAATCGTCCAAACGCATATCCGAAAAGGACATTCGATAAAGCCGACAAACTGGTGACCAGGCCTTCAGGGTCATACCCCCGCTCGCCATGATGGTATAAATGACTTTCCCCAAACACAGCACTATCAATCACGTGTGAAGGATTACATTCGGGCTGAGGCAATCCGCCTTCACAGGATTGACCTGTATAGAGAATGAGCCCCCCATATACAGATGAAACCAACAACGCAATCATCATCAACTTCAAAGGAGACTGTACAAACTTGGTGATCGCTACCGTAACAATTCCCAGAAGGGCGAACATCTGTAATACACCGGTCAGGCGAATAGTCGGGAAATCCAACGTCCATTCCACAATGATTGTAAAAATGATACCGTACACGATCAATCGAACGGTCCGCTTTAAAATCTTCTCCCATTTCACCCCTCGCTGATACGCAATCGCCATACTCACACCAAAAATGGTAATGAACGTCGGTAAAATGATATCAATCAAAGTGACCCCATACCAATCCGCATGACGGAAATAAGGATAGTCCACTTTACCATAAGGAATCGTACTTAAAAATACGGATAATGCTACAATAATCCCTCTCAGCATATCAAGGGAATAGACTCTTTTTTTCTTTTTTACTTGTACCTGTTTCTCTGTTGGTTGAACTTGTTCCATACTCCGTTCCTTTCACTTCACGTTCTATACTTTCCTACTATGAAAGTATACACCAGCCCCCAAAACTTTGATAGAATCAATTAGTAAAGATTTAACTATTTTTCTCACCTGGAGGTCCACATGCGAGTTGTCTATCTATCTCTCATTTTATTATTATCCGCTTTCCTTAGCGGTTGCACTCTTTTTGAAAAAGAACCTGATACCTCTGTCTTCTACGCTCCACATGCAGACGACGAAACTCTCAGTTTAGGGCCTTCCATCCTTCGTCAAATCGACAAGGAAAATGAAGTAGCCGTGGTGCTGCTATCACATGGTGAAGCCAGCCAATCTATTAATAAAGTCAACGAAAACTTACGAGAAAAAAATTTTCCACCTATTTCCAAAGAAGAGTTCGGTGACTCACGGGTGATGGAATTTAAGAAATCCGTTGAAGAATTGGGAGTCAAGTCAGAGAATGTGTTCGTATATGACCTACCCGATGGCGAAATCAAGGAAGATGATGTCATCGATATCATGAAAGAAATGAATGAACGATTTCCTGAAGCCAGACACCATGCATTAACCTACAACGATCCACACAAAGACCATGCCACTTCGGGGAAAGCCTTGAAAAAGCTGGTTGAAGACGGGACCATTCAATCGGCACTCTATTACCTCCCAGTTCAAGAGTTTGAGCATTTGGAGTACGACGACACGTATCCCGTACCTGACGATTTCTCTGATGAATATACTAAGAGTTTGGATGCTTATCGGATCTGGGAGCCTGATGAAGGTTTTTATCGTATTGGATATACTTCGGTGGAGTCTTATTTTGTGGAGGCTGGGAAGTATGGGGAGAGTCGTTGGCATAGGTGATAAATTAGGTTTTGAATGGGAATAAGAAACCTTAGACTTATTAAACATCTTTCCAATATAGGTTCTCCGTCTGAATGAAGTCCAAGAAAAAAGAGATTACCAGATTAAAAGCTAAAAAAGTCATCTTTCTTGATAGTGAAAGGGCGACTTCAAAGGCAGTTGAAGATAAGTTGCGAAAATCCGGAGGGTTTCCTATTCAGAAATTGGCAGGAAAGGCCTCTATGGTACTGTAACAAAAATAGCAAGGGATCCCCTATCAAGAACCCAATTCCCATATCCAGCTATCACCAAAGGACACTCTCCCTTCTGCAATAAAGGCAGCACTAACAAGGGTGATATGTTCAATCATTATGAGCATTTGTGGTTTCCGACTGGGTGAAAAAGCAGCTTCCAAGTCCTGTTCGAAATGGCGGTTGAAACAGGGAAAAATTAGCGAAAACCTGCAATAGGATAAGAGAGCGATTTGTAGCTACAGGAACTAAATTCCCGGAGGTTCTATCTAGCACTACTCTACCGGCAGCAATAAATAATACACCTATACTGTTGGTTACTCCAAATCAATTCAGGTTCCTACTAAGTTTTTATAACTCGATTTAAGCACTATAAAGTATAGGGAATACCGGGTGATGTTCGGGTAAAGTTATGAAGAAATTGGATGATGTCTTGGGTCATATAGATTGATTTTAACAGTTTCTAAGGTATCCAGGTAAACTTTCAAATAAACCCTTATGAACAAATAATTAAAGACCTCCACTATACAAAATTAATTGTATAATGGAGGTCTTTATATTCAATATATATTCAAAAAATATATTAATAGAAAAAACCTTTCACTAACTTCACCCATCCAAAAAATGAAACCCAGAGTGGAATACTTAGCAGCGTTCCCCAATACATACCTACTATAAAGTTGCCTTCCTTCTTCATCATTCAAGCACCCCTAACAGTTTTTAATCAATTGGAGCTATTGAACTGAACTATGTAAACTCATTATAAGTAATGGTAGTTAAAAAGATTGTCGGAATAGAAATAAGTTTAATGAGATCTTTTATCAGAATTAATCGAAATTAATACTCCAGTTAAAACTAATTTCCCGTTTAGCCAACGATATAAACTATTTCTCTTATTAACTAAGCGGTCTATGTAATTATAGAAATTAATTCTCTCATGGATAATGAAGGTGAGTAAAGGACGGTTTTGTTCCCAGGGATGTATGCTTTTCCCATGATTTATAAATAAAGGAGTACGATGATGAAATAGAATCTCTCATTTGGTGAGCCCTAGAGAGAAAATAATCTGCCTAATTGGTAAATAAGTAAAAGGTTTTGGGAAAATTAATCTCCCAAAACCTTTTTAGTTAAATATTTATCTGCTTATTGCTGTTTCTCATAATAATAATTTAACCACTTATGCACTTTGTTCATCTTTTCTAACATACGTTCTTTTACTACTTCATTCAAGCTATCCATTGATTGGATCAGTTCAACCGTCTTCTCAAACTCTTTTTCTACTTTGTCTTTCTTTAACGAATGATCAGGACGCTCCATCATCTTCTCCCACTTACGAAGGTTGTTCTCAAGCTTTTTACCTTCTCTCTTGTCCACTGCGCCTTTAGGAATATAGATGGATGCTGTCTGTTCCTTCAATTGTTTTACTGTAGCCAGTACAGCTTCTTTCGGCGTTTCTCCAGGATTGACGGCGGTGTTTCTCCATGGTCCTTTCCCCAAGGCATCCACAGAAGGTGCACTTGCTTGACCAAAGGCAAACATGTTTACTCCTGATGTACCGTAGGCGGCAGCCAGTACATCGTTCACGGCTGCTTTTTCCCCCAGATGGTGATAGAAGGAATAGATTCCTGTGTAATACATCATAGAAGGTGGTGTCAGCTTTTTACTTGCTACAACGGTAGACTGAATACTATTAAAGTCATGGCCATAGGCTTGCGGGATAACACCATCGATATCCTCAACCCAGTCGCTGATCAATACGGCTTCAGGTCCTGGCTCAGGGGTAGCCGTCATCATAAATGCAGGGTCGATTCCTTTACTCTGATCATGAAGCTTCTCCACGAAAGCATTCTCTTGTTCACGTAACCAAAGCTCCCATTCTTCCCATAGTTCATCAGATTCTTCTAGATTCATAGGGTCTACACCGAATTCTTCTTCAAAACGTTCGCGGTTCGATGCACTAAATCCATAACTCTTATCAAAAGAATGGTGCGGATAGCGCATATAGTCTATATTGACACCAGTGATTTTGTAGTCCTCCTGCTGTTCTTTATAGATTTCCAGCATGAATTCTTGTACCTCTGGATTGGCAATATCTAACCAATAATAATTACTGCCTGAATCGCTTCCGGGTTTTCCCGGCTCATCATTCCGTTGAACCGCGCTCCACTCAGGATACTTTTTGAACTGAGATGGAAGTCCAAGGCTGCTGTGACCGATCATGAAACCATCTGTCCATGATTGAACCGTAATGCCCCGTTCTTTTCCTTCTTCAATAAAGGCTTTCAGGATATCTGATCCGTACTTTCCATAGTCTTGGTCAGCGAAATTCGGATGTTGCTTTGGCAAACCGTAGTCTTCCATTTTATCACTCGGGAAGATTGTATATCCCCAGAATGTTGTTTCAAGATAAAGGGAATTGAATCCCGCTTCCTCCATGCGGTCCAATGTCGTGATGACATCGTCCAGATCCTTCTCTTCAGGGCGATACCAGATGGCTCTTTGTTCGCCTACTTCAGATGGCAGGGAATAATAATATGCGTCGTAAGCAGATTGAGTGGCTTGCTCTGTATATTCCAAGGCCTTTTGCGGATCATCATTTTGAATGTCATTCGCTTTTTGAAGGAGCTCTTCTGCCAGCTCGACAGAAGCATTCGCCTCTTCAAAGGCTGCATCGATGAAGTTCTCTTCCGCATGAGAGATACTTTGCTTCGCTTCCTGTAAATTCTGTTCGCTCTTGAATATATAAGTGGACGCATCGCGGATCAACTCGATATTCCCTTCAGCATCATACTCAACCTTCATACCGATTTCAGCTTTTTTCAAGTATTCGGCTTCTGTTCCGTGACCACTCACGACAAACCCATCAGCCGGAATCGCACTGTCTCCTCCACCGACTTTCGTGACCACTCCACCGGTTACCGTGATTTCATACCCGTAAGGATTGGTACCGGTACTGGCCCCGAATGCCGGTGTATAGACAAGAAGTTGATTCGCTCCACGGTTACCCGGGAACGGCGCACCATCTGGATTGGATTCATCTGTTGGATCAACGTCATCTAGGACAGCCGAGTAGGTCCTTTCAACTGGCTCATTAATCCAAACCGTTTCTCCTTCATCAAGGCTCTTTAAAAACGTCATAATTTCATCTGTCGTCTCTGGACCCGTGGATAGGACGACACCATCTTCCGGAATCGCACTGTCTCCTTTACCTGACTCCACCACGTGATAGCTTGAGCCTTCTTCATGCTCCAAGATCACCTCATAAGATGATCCATTGGTTTCCGTGAAATAACTGAACGTAGGATCAAATAACACCAGCTTGTTCGTGTTATTGCGATTGTTTTCTGCATCCACAGTGATGCTGATGCCATCCTCATCGACTACCTTCGTTGCTTCACTTTCATCTGCTTCCACTTGTAGTGCCGGGGCTTGAAATGCAGGTACGACCAATGCCATGGCCATAGCAGGTACAGCCATTTTCTTTCCTACCAACCACTTTTTCATACAATACCTCCAAATAGTCGTTTTTTGTATGTATGCGCTATCATGATGTGGCAATTAAATACTATCATAATTTTCAGAATAAAAGGAATAATTCTTCATAAAAGATAGTTTAGTTGGATTAATTCTTCATAAATAGTCAAAAAGATATAAGAGAATATAGATCCATCTACACATTATATGTTCCAGGGAACACCCCTCTGGTAGAAACCATTCTAGAAATGATCCTACCGGATGTCATCAACTTCATAAGTTCGAATCAAATTGGCCCTAGCTCTGGCCAGCGCAATTCAATACCTCCCACTACAAGCATCTCTTGAAATTCTTCCAACAACACTTTATCCTCTCTCACCTTGCGAGGGAGAACCCCTTTTTCAATGGCAAAAGCGGCCAGATACCCCGCTGATTCACCGATATTCCATTCCACAGGATGAACTCGGAAGCAGCCGTTCGTAATATGAGTAGAACCGATATTCTTACACGCAGGTAATACATTGTTCACTCTTACCGGCAGCAGGGCACCTAATGGGATTTCAAACGGATAGCTTTCTGCATAGAAAAAAGTATTGGATTCTGTCGTCGGATGAAGGTCGATCCGGTAGCAGCCGATCCCCACGGAGTCTTCAAAGTGCTCGATGCCTCGATCGCCTCTGACATTGGCATTGATATGCTCTTCCACAACAGTCGTGACGGCCTTGATCCTCCTTGATTCACGAATATAAGGGTACTTGGCCAGACCATCCTCTGTTCCTAAGATATCCCCTCTCAGACGCACGCCCGGATACCCTTTTCCGCCATCCGGTCTAGGCGCTTCGGTTTGTAGCCAATAAAGAAGTGATAGACTTAATTGTTTAGATTCATGAATATGTGTTTCATACTCTTCTTCATTGACGTCAATGATCGAGCCTGACCAATAATCGTTCTGTGGCCAGTTGATTAACGAAATATCACCATCATACGTTCCCTCCTGAAATAAAGACGGGTCTATGATACGACGGTAATCCCACAGTCCCCAAATGTCTTCATGATGAAACATGGCGAATTCCTTCGAACCTCCCGTATGGGCATCTGGTGCGAACCAGCTTAGCTGCTTGTGTTGCAGGAATGGTGCCTGGTAATCTTTCCAGAAATCATACTTCTCCGGTTTTTCGATTACGAAATTCCCACCCTCTACATAATCCACGGCAAACACATAGGTAAACGACTGTATATCCTGTGGTCTTGCCTCTTCTGGTGCGTGGAGCTCACCTGTATCCCGTTTGGATTCGGCACCTGTCACATATTCAACACCAGCTAAAGGAAGTAAATCTCCTACTTCTGTTGCATCCAGATAATATTTTCCCTCCAGTTTCACTCTCTTCTCGTTTTCGATATGTTGAACGGTTACAGAGAAAACATCATCTCCTTCAACGGATGCCTGAATGGCTTTGTAGTTGGTGTAGATCTGTAACCTCCCACTACTCGTATATGGAACGAGCATCTCCTGAAGAACGGTAAGGGCCACTTTCGGCTCATGACATAGCCTGCTGACCCAGCCATTCCCGGGATTCAGCCGGTCATGTTGACGAGCTTCTTCTTTTAAAGGGTAGTGCGACCGGTAATAGTCTCTGACCCGATTTCGAAATTGACGATACGTTTTGGTACAGCCGAATTGTTCAATCCACTGATGTTCATCCGGCGGGACCGCTTGGCTGGTCAACTGTCCGCCAATCCAATCCGTTTCCTCTGTCATAATGACTCTATGCCCGCGTTTTGAGGCAGCTAAAGCGGCGGTACAACCGCCGATTCCTCCACCAATGATGACAATATCTGTTTTTAAAATCTCTGACATCTTTTCACCTCTTTTTGAAAAAGTAAGCTACTTCCTTTGGTAAAAACATTAAGCAAACGTTTGATTATATGATAAATCCTGCTCCAATCACACCTGAATTCGATCCAAGCTTCGCCGGGATGATGTTGACGGACTCCTTCAAACCTGGATATACATATTCTTTTACCTTCTCTCGTAAAGGAAGCAAGACCTGCTCTTCGGAATTCATCACTCCACCACCCACTACGAATACTTCAGGATTAATCGCATGGGTCAGGTTGGCAATGGCTATAGCCAGATATTCAATGGCCTCATCAACAATTTTCTGAGCAACCTTATTTAAAGCTCTGGCTTCCCGGAATACTGCCTCCGCTCCCCCGTGAATTCCCTTAGCTTTCCCAGTCACTCCAATAGCAGTGCCGCTTGCAAGGGTTTCGAGTGCCCCTGCATTTAAAGCCGGATGCTTGACTCCGTTTGGAACGACAATCATATTCCCGATCTCTCCGGCGTATCCATTTGCCCCCTGAAATACCTTTCCATTGATGACAAATCCTCCGCCGACTCCTGTGCTCACGGTCAAATAATACACACTTTCACAACCGGCACCTGCTCCAAGTACCGATTCTGCCACTGCTGCCACATTCGCATCATTATCCACCTTCACGGGTAATTGAAAATGCTTTTCTACCATCGATGCCAATGGAATCATGTCCCACCCCGGGAGATTCGGAGGAGAAAGGATGATGCCCGTTTTCGCATCCAGAGGGCCCGGACACCCTATCCCGATCCCCCTCACCTTCTCCTCTCTTTTGACACGCTCCACTAATGAAATCAATTTCGAAATGATCCTGCCTGGTCCCAAATGTGCCTCTGTTTTCTCACTAACTTCTCTGAGAATCGTTCCCTTATCGTCGAGAAGAGCTGCTCTAATATTGGTCCCGCCTAAATCGACACCGATCCTTAACGTCATGATTCATCCCTCCTGCCTAAGCCAATCTCAAAGGTTCGCTTCCAGGGCAGATAGATTTCTTTAAGGGGGAAATCAAGACCATACTTCGTAAGAAACGTCACGGACTCTTTTAAGAACAATTCTTTCACTCGATTCAGAAGCTCTTCATGACTCACTGCTGACTCATCTGTCCCGGCACGCACTTGCTGTCGGACAATCGACTGATAGACGTAGTCATCTAATAATCGCAATGTCATTTCTTCAAGTACTCTTGCTTTTACCTCTTCTTGAGGAAGAGAGGGCTTCTTTCCCTGCAAATGGACCATGGCTACCTGTGCAACGACCGTGCCCAATGTGTTCCCCGCTGTATTCCAGCCACCAAATCCCGCCAATTGGGAAACCTCTATCTCTCCCAGCAGTCTAGGGAGCATTCTCGGGTCCACTCCGTTGGCATAGGCCGTATCGGCTACCGCTACCAGTTTATACCGGCGAAGATAATGAGCGATGCGCTTGATCCACTCACCGATATTCCGATGAGGCGTATCCACTTCCCCAAGGAATTTTTGCAGAGCAAGATCTCCTTGGCGTTTTCCTGGAACATTGACAGCAAACACGATATCAGCTTCTCCCGCTTGGTCAACTGTATAGCCGCCAAAAGCATGAATCTGACCCTTCACGGACTCACAGATCGGACGGTCTTCATACATTGCAGTCGACAATGCCCCGGTTTCTCCACTATAAATAGGATAAAAGGTTGGAAACTCCACTTGTTCCAGTTGATAAATCATCTTTGCCACAAGCGTATTGGCGACCTCATCGGCTCCGGGATAGATGAATACGTTCTGGAATAATTCCCGGTGTGCCACCTTATCTGAGAGCTCTTCCTGCTCACCAATATTCAGCCCATATTCAGAGGTATCATCTTGCGGAAAGACAAGGACATCAATGGTTTTGTCTTCTACCATATCTAGCAGGGATTCATTCACCTGATAATTTTTCAGTCTGGTTGATAAATAGTCTTCCAGGATGTCTGAAGGTATTTTATTCTGTAAATCCCGAACCCTTAGATTGGAGTCATCATGCCCCGTTTTTTCAAAGCGATGAAAGTGATAGGAATACTCCCAAAGCTCGACTCCATAGTCACACCAGTATTCCTTCTCTTCTTCGTTTACATAGTTATTGGAAATTCTCATAGTCGAGCTAAATGCCATGAATGCTTTATCAGGATATTTCTCTTTTAATGCACGGAGGATGCTGATTCGTTGTATGATCGTTTCTTTCCCATCCATGCACACACGGGACGGAACAAGGCCGCCGTAGCCGAGCATATCAATTGAAAGGACAAATCCATCTACTTCAGGCGCCACTTTCCACATCCACTTTTCCAGTGCAGCCATATCCCCCGGCTCTTTCAAAAAACCTAGTAAGTCTTTATGAGGGATAAGCACCTCCCAATTTCCGATCGATGCAATCTGCTTTGGAAGCTCTCTTGTCACAGGTCTACCATCAACAGGCAGGAGGGCAATCTTTCTATTCATGCATACCTTCCTCCTTTTAATAGGTAAGTACTAATTTCTTTCGGGTTCAGGTGGTCCGTAAGGTTTTCCACTGTTTTCACTCGTGCATGAAGAAAATCCACCCGTTCTATTCTCTCAGCTCCAGATTTGAACGTTACAGCCTGCACTCGATCTGTCGGATTCCATAAACGCAGCTCCACTCCATCAGGCACTCGTCTAAGTGAGCTCCACTGCACTTCTCCATTATCGAATTCGATCAAACCCGTTAACTCATTTTCTCTTGTTTCCCCGGGATAAATCCTGGGCGGGACACGATAGATGTGAGCATCCGTTACTACCTGGCCCAGACTTTTATCAGGGGTAAATTCAAATGTAGCATGAAACGTATATTGTCCGATACATTGAGCTTCTGGCGTTTCCATATTCGGACCAGCCCCTCCGCCGCGGGTTCTGAGATCATCCCGGGACAGCCAGCCGACACTCCTGATCAACGTAACGTCCAACGCATCTTCTTCTCCTAGACTTGTAACCTGGTATTCCTGTAACCCACGATGATAGAAAGTGAACCCATTTTCAGCCCGAATGAAAGAAAGAGAAGGTTCGACTACCACTGGAACTTCTTTTTGCTTTGGAGCATCCAATTCTTCCTCTGTCTTCGCTTTTCGCTTCACCACATCAAATGCTGTATCGCTATACGTGTACCGGGCGGAATCTCCTAGAGGATATTGAACGCGAAGACGTTGATCCTTCGAGTGATTATCGATGGTGTAGTCCACATACATCTTTCGATCACCAGCGTGTAAGGTAATAGTGATATGTATCGTGGTTAGAACGTTTTTTTCAGATGGACCAGTTCTTTCCTGATCCAGTCCCTCAGGTGTTTCAAGCTTCAGCACATAGGTCATTTCTTGAACGCCGAAGGACTTCCTCACGGTTGGTAAAGAAAATAGCTCAGCGCACGTCTTCACATCGTGAACCGGTGGGGAGTAGTTGTACTCATCCCCTGCGTCCAGCGAACTATAGAAGCGTTGTAATCCAGCATGCTTCCTGCCTGTCTCTTTATCTACTACCACAATGGTTCCTTCCCCACTCAATTCAATAGAGTAAAACTCATTTTCAACGGTCTCGAGATTTGTTTCCACAAATTCCCCGTAATCCCCCTCTGCTACGCTGAAGCTCGAAAGGGAGGTCCCGGGAAGATTCTCAACATAAAACTCAATGTCGTAAAAGGTACCTTCTTTAAAATCGGGAAACGCATCAAGAGGCGAAGCAAAATGTCTTCCGCTCCGTTTCTTCCTGATGACCGGGATATACAGCTTTCCATTGCGATCTTTCAATCGGAACAACCTATCTTCTTTAAGCCAGATTTCTCCCGAAACCCAACCGGTGAACGATCTTGGATGAGGATTGAAGACTGTAAAAACGCTATTATCTTCAAATGGTTTTCTCAATCCGTTTCCTGAAAACATCGGATCCTGGACTGCGGCATGAGAAAGGGACCCCAATTGGATGGACTCCAGTCTCTGCTTCAGCATCATCGTCCTCGTCTCCATTTCCCTATGGACCTCATCTATACTGCAGCCGCATATACTGTCATGGGGATGATTCTGCAGTAACAGTTTCCAAGATTCCTCTAAATATCGTTCCGGATATTTCTCTTTGCTGCAAAGAGAGGCAAGCGGTTCGGTGTATCCTGCAAGCTCGTCTTCCATCTCCTGATTTTGCTGCTTTAGATAGCTTCTCGTAGAAAGTACATTCGGAAGAACATAGATATGTTCATTACTTCTCATTTCTCCTACATACACGGGGAGGTCAGTTGAAGACTCGGCCTGAACATTGGTTAAGAATTCTTCATACGTACTCGATACATACTCCACTTCACCTTGAAGATCATTGATTTGTCCCATCAGATTTCCATGCTTCGGCATCAAGTGGTCGCCGCCGTTGGTTAACAGAACATGAGAAGTCGTCGCATAAGGCCTGACCTTCTCCACATATGTCTTCAATTGCTCTTCTACATTTTTTTCATTCAATAATGGCTGATAGTACCCTTCCGGCAAAAAGGCCGTAAAGACCCGGGAGCCATTTGGTGCCTCCCAGGTAAATTCAGACGTCTCGGATTTAATACCACGCCATAAAATCGAGTTATCAATCCCGAAGCCTTTTAATAGCTGAGGCATCTGGCTCACATGACCAAATGTATCCGGTAAGTAACCGACCTTCTGGGATTCCCCATACTGACCGGCTAGCTTCATCCCCACTTCAAGATTCCTGATCAGGGACTCTCCGCTTACCAGGAACTCATCCGCGAGAACATACCATGGGCCAATGATGATTTTCTTTTCTTCTATTAGATGGAGCACTTTTTCTTTCATCTCGTCTTCACAAACGTCAAAGTAATCCTCCAGTGCGGCCATTTGACCATCCAGGACGAATTGCTTCAGCTCCCCGGTTTCAAGACCGGAAACGATCCGATCCATCACCTGTGCCAATCGGTGCCTGAATACTTCAAAAGGCAAATACCATTCCCGGTCCCAGTGGGTTTGAAAGACGATATGACATGTGACTTTTTTGCCCGTCATCCTTTCACAGCCCCTTTCATGGCACCTGCGATGAAGTGTCGTTGCAGGATGGCGAAGATGATGATGATCGGAAGGATCGAAATGATTGATCCGGCAGCGATATAGCGCCAGTTGGCCGAGAACGAACCGGCAAGAGTATTGACGCCGAGAGGTAACGTGTACATGCTTGTGTCATTCAGGATAATCAGCGGCCAGAGGAAATCCCCCCACGCCATCATGAACGTGAAAATCGCAAGTGTGACGAGTGAAGGCTTCACTAAAGGCATAAGTACCCTCCACCAGATCTGAAAGGCGTTCGCTCCGTCCATGCGGGCTGATTCATCCAGTTCATATGGAATCGTCAAGAATGCCTGACGCATCAGGAAGATTCCAAAGGCTGTCGTTGCATGAGGAAGTATCAATCCTGCATACGTGTTTTGAAGCCCTAAATCCAGCGCTAATAAATAGATGGGAATCATCAACAGCTGAAACGGAACCATCATCGTACTAAGGATAAGAACGAATACAATGTTCTTACCACGGAAGTTCATCCGGGCTAAAGGATAAGCCGCCAATGAACAGAAAACGATATTCAATAGAACGGTCACGACAGATACCACGACACTGTTGAATAAGTAACGCCAAAATGGAAAGAATTCCATGACTTCTACATAGTTTCCGAAGGTTATTTTTTCTGGAATAAATTGAGGCGGGTACGCGAAGATATTCTCGCTCCCTGATTTCAATGACGTCGCCAAGAGCCATAAGAATGGTCCGACCATGATGAATGTGACAAATAAGAGCGTTCCGTATTGAAGAGCGCGTTTGGCTATTTTTTTCACATTAATAGGTCTTTTTGAAGGTAGTACGGTTGGATTTTCTTTGCTGGTTCCAAGAGAAGGAGAACTCATGGAGAATCACCCCTTTATATCAGATTCTTTTTTGCTCATAAATTTGATGTTTATGACGGAGAAGATCAGTGTAATAACGAACAAGACAACTCCCGCTGCACTGGCATAGCCCATCTGCAGCTTGTCAAAGGCTTCTTCATAAATATAGAATACCAATGTCTTCGAACTGTTGAGTGGTCCTCCACCCGTCATGACGTAGATTTCTTCAAACACTTTCATGGCTGAAATCGAAGACATGATCGTCACAATCATGATCGAAGGCATTAATAAAGGAACAGTAATATGCCAGATTTGTTTCCATTTGGTCGCACCATCAATATCGGCTGCTTCATATAAATCATCCGGTATGGATTGTAAGCCCGCGAGGTAAATGACCATGTAATACCCCAACCCTTTCCAAATGGTGACAACCATGACGGCAAAGATCGACGTTGATGTTGAAGTCAACCAATTGATCGGGTCATCTATCAACCCGAACGATTCCAGTATGTAATTTAATATACCGCGGTCTGCATACACCCATTTCCAGGCAATCCCCACAACAACCATCGATGTGACTACAGGTACATAATAAGCAGAACGGAAGAATCCAATTCCCTTCACCTGTTGGTTCACAAGAATCGCAAGGAAGATCGGCAGTATGACGAGTGCCGGTACAACAATGATTAAGTATAATAAGGTCTGACCCAGCACTTTCCAGAACAATGCATCGGCAAATAGTTCTTTATAATTCTCCAAACCAATAAACTCTGCGTCAGCAACGATATTGTAGTCTGTAAAGCTCAGCCAAATCGCGTTAAGCATGGGGTAGAAGATGAAGGCACCAAGAATGATGACTCCCGGTATCAGAAACAGAAACGGTGTTAAAGGATTACTTTTCAATGGGCTCCCCTCTTTTCTCTATCACTTGAAATATGAGCTTCGCTGCTCCGAGCATGCCTGCTTGATTACCCAAAGAAGCAGGATAAACACTTGTATTAACGCAATATTCTTTCAATTTCTCTTGAAAGGAGGTCCACCAATGACGCTTGGAATCAATGACCCCGCCTCCTATGAAAATCATTTCCGGGTCGATGGACACCGAAATGTTATACATCGTAATCGCTAAATAATCTAAGTATCGGTCAATCACCTGTTTGACCTGTTGATTTCCCTTTGAATATTCCTCGAAAATCTCTGAGCCATGCCTGAAAGAGAGCTCCGTTTCGGTGAAAACGGCTTGCACTAACGCAGTACCCGAAAGGTATTGCTCGATGCACCCTTTCTTCCCGCAATTGCATAGCTTTCCATTTGGAACGAGAACCATATGTCCCCATTCTCCACTTTGATGATGATAGCCATTTAAGACCTCGCCATTTATAGCATTTGCTCCTCCAACCCCGGTACCGAGTGTGATCATGACCGCCGATTGAGGTTTTCTCTGTGACTTCCATAGCTCTCCTATGAGAGCAGTGTTGGCATCATTTTCAACAACGCAAAGTAAGCTGTACCTCGATTCGATTTCTTCTTTCACATTGGTTCCCTGCCAGGATGGTAAATTCGCTGTAGCGAAGACGATTTCACCACTATGAACATTCACCCGACCTGCCGTGCCAATGCCGATTCCCAAGATGGCACTGTCTTTCCTCATTAAAGAATCAATCACAGTGTGAATTGATTCCAGTATTCCATCTCTTCCTTTTGAAATATCGGTTGGAATCTTTTCTTCAAATAAAATGTCCCCATCTTCATTCACAACGGAGCCTTTGACTCCCGTTCCCCCAACATCTATTCCGATGACCTTCATCCCATCACCCGCTTTCTCTATTAAGAGATTAGTAGATTTTCTCCACTACGGCTCTTGCTGTTTTTTCTTTCATTCCAAGAGAGTACTCTTTATTATGAAGGGCAAGGCCTGTACATAGCATATCAATGACAAACAGCTGTGAGATCTTCGCAATCATGGATCCGCCTTCAAGAGGTGATTCTTTCCCTCCGCTTAAGAGGACAGCATCGGCAAGCTTGGTAATCGGGGACCTGGCGTAATACGTAATTGCAATCACATTTGCTCCATTTTCTTTCGCTAACGTCAGAGAATCAATGGTGTCCTTTGTACTCCCTGAAATACTCAATCCAATGACAACATCCCCCGCCCCAACTGTGGCAGCCGTCATCGACTGAATGTGAGGGTCGATCACTGCATCGGACCGGTAGCCGATCCGTAAAAAACGATTCTTCGCATCTAGTGCCGTCAGTCCAGATGTTCCAACTCCAAAGAAGTGGATGGACTTTGCGCCTGATAATAGCTGAATCGCTCGATCTAATGTTTCATCATCCAGTTTATTAACGGTTTCATCAATGGCATTCTTTGTGTAGGAAGCAATCGATTGAATGAAACCTGAAGGCTTGCTGGGATCCGCTTCCTCTTCTTGTGAAAGGGAGGATAAATCCTTGGCAATCGCCAACTTGAATTCCTGATACCCTTTCATTCCGATCTTCCGGCAAAACCGTAAAACCGTCGTCTCTCCCACTTCCGCCACATCGGCAAGGTCGGTGACGGAATAATAAAGGGCCTTTTCCATCTGTTCCAGCACGACTGCAGCCACTTTTTGCTCTGATTTCGTTAACGAAGGAAAGTAACTATTAATTAATCCGCCTAACTTGCTCTTGGACGCCGTTTGTGTGTTCATCTTGTTTCTCTCCTCTACTCTGAATTGATTGAACAAACTTCTTCGTGATTTCCTGAGGTCTTGTAATTGCTGATCCCACTACAACTGCGTGAGCTCCTATATCCATCGCCCGCTTCACATCCTCCGGCGTAGAGATTCTTCCTTCAGCAAATACAGGAATTTGCAGGGTATCAACCAATCTCTTTAATAAAATAAAATCCGGACAGCATTGTTGAGGAGAGTATGGGGTGTATCCCGACATCGTCGTGCTGACACAATCCACACCAAGCTTCACAGCCTTCAACGCCTCATCAAATGTAGAAACGTCCGCCATAATGGTTTGTCCTTTGGCCTTTAAATAAGCGATCAAACTTTCCAAGGACTCACCGTTTGGACGAGGTCTGTCAGTTGCATCAATGGCAATGATATCCACCCCTGCTCCAATCAGTTCATCAACTTCTTTTCTGGTGGCTGTTATGTAGACATCACTTTGTGGGTAGTCTCTCTTCACCAAGCCAATAATGGGTAGGTCCACATAGCCCTTGATGGCTTCAATGTCGACTGCACTGTTTGCTCTTATCCCGGACGCGCCTCCAACGTAAGCTGCTTTTGCCATTTTCCCCATTACATCCGAGCCGTGCAATGGTTCATCCTGTAGTGCCTGGCAGGAAACCACGAGCTTCCCTTTCAGTTGATTGAATACGATTTCCTTACTGATCATTTTTTTCATCACCGTGCTTTCATTGAAATGAGAGAAAGGGAGATAAACTCCCTTTCCTTCATTTCCCTTATTTAGATAGTGTTTCGTTCCATTTCATCTCTGCTTGCTCTAAAGCTTCATCCACTGTCATATCTCCAAGCATCGCAGCATGCAGGGCTTCGTTCATAGCTGTGCGTAGCTCTTCGAAATTGCTCATTGGCGGAATTAACACTTCACTGTCCTTCAATTGACCAGCTGATACGATACGTGCTTTATCAATTGGAGTAGCATCTGCCGGCTCTTCACTAAAGTAAGGATCATCTAAAGCTGTTTCAATGGATGGAAGAATCGCCGTTTGTTTATCGAACTCCACTTGGTTTTCAGCATTTGTTAAGAAAATCGAGAAGTCTACTGCTGCTTTTTGATGCTCGGATTGTTTCGGGACAACCACGTTCATCGCTGCCACGTTTTTCTTATTCGTTTCACCAGTGATGATCGGGGCTGTTTTCGTTGCTTTTAAAATATCAGGGGCATTTTCTTCTACAATCGTCAGGAATTGCGGACCGGATGCCAAGATCGCGATTTCACCCGCTTGGTATAAGTCAACGGCTTTTGAGTGACCTTCTGTCAAGACTTCACGAGGAATTAAACCATCCTTATAAAGGTCCACAAAGAAATTGAAAGACTCTTTTCCTTCAGCTGTGTTGAACGTTGCTTTCGTCATATCTTCATTTGTTAAGTCTACACCCATCATGACCATTGTTTCTAGAAGATGACTTCCATCAAGGGCCGGGAAGAATGCGTATTTACCCGTTTTGTCTTTGATTGTTTTAGATACTTCTTTCAGCTCTTCAAAAGTGGCTGGAGCTTTCTCGGGATCCAATCCTGCTTCCTTGAAGATCTCTGAGTTGTACATCGTTACTTGAGAAGAAAGGTACCAAGGGATACCGAATGTTTTTCCGTCAAACGTGTTGGAAGCCCAGATGTTCTCGAAGTATTCATTCTTCACATCTTCTGGAACCATTTCATCCATGTTCACTAACGCATCAAGCTCTGCTAATTTCGCAGCGAATTGAGGATTCAGGTTCGCTACATCAGGAGCCGTCTTGGAAGCGACCGCTGAAAGAATCTTTGTTTCCATATCCCCCCAAGGAATGTCGACCCATTTCACTTTCACATTTGGGTTTTCCTTTTCAAAATCGGCGATGACCCCATTTAAATAATCATCAAATGTTGGAGATAACTGCATGGTCCAGAATTCAATTTCCACTGGTTCCTCTTCCGTTCCCTCTTTCTGTCCTTTAGAAGAGCTTGAGCTGCTGCTGTTACAAGCAGCTGTAAATAGCATAGCAAACATCAACATAAGCGTTAATAAAAACTTTCCATTTTTAAACATTGCGTTCATCCCTTTCCCCTTTTATATTTGTTTCAACAAAAAAGCTGATCGCACGTGGTAAGTCCCTGCGCCAAAAATCCCAGAGATGGTGCTCGTCTTCTTCGTAGTATGTAATGATATCTGTGATGGATTGAAGTTGTTTGTGAAGACTTCGGTTGTAAGATAGGATTTGAAGGTTTTCTCCTGTTAGTGGATAGGTAACCGCTTCTTCTTGCAGACCGACAACCTGGTACACTTGCCAATCAACTTTTTGAAGATTTTGAATTTTAACGACGTGATTAGCCGTAAAAGCACCGGATTGCAAAAGTAAGTGAGACCATGATTCCGGAAATTCAGAAGCAATACTCACACTAACGGCAGCTCCAAGAGAATCTCCTAACAAACCAACTTTACGAATCTCCTTATATTCATTTTCAAAACGGCGTCGAACAGTCATCAGAAGCTCATCCTGGAAAAATCGAATGTACGACTCGAGCCGCTCTCCCTGTGGATGATAAAGATGATAGCGTTCTTCAGAGCTTGGCGGCGGCACAAGAACCATGAATAGATGAATGGGTTCCGAGTTTTCTAGAATTGATCCCAGAGCTAGCTCGATATGTCCAATTTCTACATAGTCCATCCCATCCTGAACAAACAATAAATCTACTACATTGCTTTGACCCCTCTTGTATTCATAGGTGTAGTAAAGTTGATCTCTCCGTAAATAATGACTCGTCATCACGCATTCTTTCAATCTGGAATTCAACGAGCGTAGTCTCCCCCTTTCCGTGAATAGGTTCCCCTATTAGTTTCTATCCTAGCATATGAAAGCGCTTTTGTGAATATGTTCTCCATTTTTTATTTTTTTGGTGGAGTATTGCTCCAAATCAAAGAATGAAAGATTCATTTCTTACAATTCTTACAATCAATCAAAAACGCACAAATTTTAACCACAAAAAATAAGGACGAGTTGGCCTATTAAACCTCCTCGTCCTAAAAATTACTCTATCTCCTCTAATAACTCATAAGCTTCTTCCCTAGTCTTTGCATTCAACAACTGATTCCGATACTCCTCATCCATCAGCTGACGGGATAACAGTTGTAATATCTTCAAATGCTCATTCCCTTCACTTTCTTTAGGAACGGCAATCATAAATATCAACTTAGCATCTGATCCGTCCAAACTGTTCCAATCCACACCGTCTTTCTTGATTCCAAACACAACACTTGGTTTTATAACGGAAGTGGACTTCCCATGAGGAATGGCAATATTCATACCGATACCCGTGGTACTTTCTTCTTCCCGGTCTATGATAGCTTGTTTGAAATCGGTGGGTGAAGTGATCGTTCCCGCTCTATCTAATTTTTGAATCATTTCATCAATGACATCGTCACGTGTAGAACCTTGCAAGTCAACATCAATCATCTCTAAATTGGTTATATCCGTTAGCTTGTTGATTTCAATTGACTCCATTTGAGGTTGCTCTTCAGCAATTTCTGCTGAGTTCGTCATTTCACCCTCTGCTAATGCCTCTTCATACGTCACAACATCCCTCTTTAAAAGGTTGACCACTAACGCAGTGACAACTGCACCAGCAATAACAGCAACAAAGAACATCAATACGTTATCCACAGCACCAAGAACGGCAACAATCGGACCTCCATGAGCCACCCGGTCTCCTACATGACCAAGCATCGCGATGACGGATCCTGTCATGGAACCCACCATGATACTAGGAATGACTCGGAGTGGATCTTGTGCCGCAAATGGGATTGCCCCTTCTGTAATACCGAACAAGCCCATTGTAAAGGCTGCTTTTCCTGTTTCTCTTTCAGATGCCTGGAATTTCTCTTTGCCGATGAAAGTGGCCAGTCCCATTCCGATTGGCGGAATACAGATGGCAACGGCTATCGGTCCCATAATTTCATAGTTTCCTTCTGCAATCATGGCAGAACCGAAGAGGAAGGCAACTTTGTTCACCGGACCTCCCATATCGAAGGAGATCATGGCACCCAGTATGAGGGCAAGTAAGATAGAACTTGTCCCTTGCATACCTGCCAGCCAGCCTGTTAGTACTTCAAATGTTTGAGCAACTGGTGCACCAATTATAAATACAAATGCCAATCCGACAATTAAGGATGCCAACACCGGTATAATGATAATCGGCATGATTGGTTGAATGGCTTTAGGAACTTTAATCTTTTTAATATAAAGGGCAACGTACCCCGCCAGGAAACCAGCTATGATACCACCGATGAACCCTGCACCGGCTTCACTTCCATAGAAACTCCCATTCGCTGCAATGTATCCACCGACGATACCTGGTGCAAGTCCTGGCCTGTCTGCAATACTATACGCGATGAACCCTGCCAGGATAGGGACCATGAACGTGAATGATGCTCCGCCGATCGCTTCGATGCTTTTCCAGAATGAATCTTCCGGTACGACAAGACCACCCGGCGTTTTCACACCACCCATCGTCAAGGCAACGGCAATCAATAATCCACCAATCACAATGAACGGGATCATATACGATACGCCATTCATTAAGTGGCGGTAGATCGGGTTTTCTTTCTTTTCCGCCTGTTTCTTTTCTCCGGAAGTAGAGTGATAGACAGAAACATCGCCACTTATTACTTTCTTAAGCAATTGCTCCGGTTTACGAATGCCATCCTGTACTCCTGCTACTAATACCTTCTTTCCATTGAACCGCTCTTTGTTGACGGTTTTATCAGCAGCAATGATAATACCGTCCGCTTCTTGTATATCTTTTTCAGTGAACTCATTTTCTACCCCGATAGAACCCTGTGTCTCTACTTTTAACTGGACCCCTAACTGTTTCGCTGCTTTTTCCAGATTTTCAGCAGCCATATAAGTATGGGCAATACCATTAGGACAAGATGTAATGGCTAGTAGTTTCATCTCTCATTCTCCTTTTTCGTAATCGCTTACAATCACTATACAATGAAAAGCCCGGACGAAATGGCCAGTCTTTTACCGGAGCTCCGGTAAAAAGCATAAAAATAAGAAGTAAAGCCGATTCGCTTTACTTCATTCATTCTTGAACACAGATAGAAAATTCATGATATCCTGCTGTGCAATCAGCGTTTGAATCATCTTGGGATCTTCACTCAAAGATGAAATTTCGCTAAATAGCTGTTTCACTTCTTTCTGCTCTTCATTTTTCACTGCCAATAGAAAGACTAATGATACTTTTTCCACTCCCCATTCAATAGGTTCCTTTAAGGTCGCAATCCCAATCGCCGATTGCTTAATCAAGTCCGGGTGTCCGTGGGGTATCGCAATCCCTGCACCAATGGCGGTAGCTGACATTCTCTCCCTTATCATAGTGCTCTCGATATATCCCTTCTCCACATACCCTTTAGAGTAGAGAGAGGCAGCGAGCTTCTTTATGACCTCATATTTGTTCGTTTCACCTTGTTGAAGAAGCACCACAAATGGATTGGTATATTTCAATAAGATAGATTCCTCAGGTGATCGTTTTAGGGAGCGTTTATCCTGCTTTAGCCACTGCTCCAGACGTTCTTCATCACTATTTTCCAATAAAGGCGAAACGACGATGTGAGGGACTTTGATTTCCGGCAACGAAATGGTGCTGACCACCAAGTCCACTTCTTGCATACAAAGGAAATCATGTAATTCAGACTTAGCAATACTTCCTAAAATGTGCACAGAATAGAATTTCCGTTCCATTTTCGTACGTAATAATTGAGACATACCGATACCCATATGACATACGAGTACAACTTTTGTTGTGGCTATATGTTGATTTTTGATTCTTTCCAGTGAAGATTGAAAGTGTAAGGTTAAATAAGCTGCTTCTTCTTCAGGAATATCCAGGGCTAATGATTGATTAATATCCCCTAACGAAAGCATCATTTGATCGAACATATAAGGATACATTTTCTTGATTTCGTGTAACATGACATTCGAGACAGGCAGTCCATGTTCCAAACGATTAAGTGTAGAATGCAAATGAACGTTTAGTCCTTCCCATAATTCCAGGTCTTTCTTAAAATCGATGTTCGTAGATTGGGATACCCGATCCACTAGCATACTCATCACCTTCAAAAGAATAGGATTGTCATCTTGAAAGCTTTGGTTTAAGGTGTCCTTCTGAGATCGATATTTCCCTCCAAGGAAATGAAGGGTCAGGTATGCCTTTTCTTTATCTGGAAAACGAATGGAGAAGAAAGGTTCAAGCTTCTCTGAGAAATCAACAGCCCAACGATACTCGGTTTTCTTTAGTAGAAAAAGACGCTCTTCCTCTGATATAGAAATGATTTGTCCCAGTTTGGTCCTCTTGATCATCAGAAGAGTATGAAGGACAATCCGTTCAAAGCTTTCGTCGGTAAAACGCAGTGCATATTTCCGTTGCACTTCTTTTAGCTCCGTATTTACAACATTGAATTCTGCAGATGAAAATTGATCCTTCATGAAATCATGAATAAGCGCTGGATGATTGACCATTTCCGATAAACGGGAAAGTGCTGAGCGCTTATTCTTTTCTGTGCCCTCTAATGTTAAGCCTACCTTTTGCCTGGTACCTAATGTAATATCAAAGCGCTTTAACCATGTTTCAATTTTTTCTATATCTCTTTTTATAATAGCCTTACTCACGTAAAATCGGCTCATAAAGTCCTGGGATGTGACCGGGGTAGTATCCATCAGTAGATGATAGGCTATTTGAATAACCCTTCTTTCATCCTCCTGGTCACTCGATGTCGCATCAGTGGAGTGAAGGAGACCAAACAGCTTTTTTTCATCCTCTTCATTCACTTCCAAACAGACACCCAGCCCAGGTTTTCGAATGAGTTCAGCAGAAGAAATACCTTCTAAATAATGTTGGATCGCTTTCAAATCGTTTCGTACCGTCTTTTCAGAGCACTGTACTTGATCGGTAATGTTCCTCACTAGTATGTAATGATTGGATTGACCTATAAGCATCCGCAAGATTTCGTTTTGTCTCTCATTCATGATTTCACCTTCTTTATGTTAGAAACAACTGGCCATTTGTCTATTTTATGATACTTTTTGCATATTGAAATGTAAACCAGGGACGGACCTCACCAAGAACCTTCTAAAATCACCTTCCATAAGGTAAAATAATGACATGATCAAGAACGAACAAGGAGGATTTTGATTGATCACAATCAAGGAAGTGGCCAGGAGAGCTCAAGTATCCAGTGCAACAGTATCCAGAATGTTGAACAATTCCGGGTATGTAAGTGAAGAGGCACGAGATCGAATTCTGAAAGTTATAGAAGAAACAGGATATGTTCCAAGTGAGAATGCGAAATCGCTTCGGACGAAAAAAACGAAGGTGATTGGTGTCATCCTGCCGAAGCTCGGTTCAGAAACGACGAGCCGGATGGTGAATGGACTGGACCAGATCCTTGCCGAGAAGGGTTACCAGATTTTACTCGCCAACACAAATCTAAATGCTACAAAGGAGATTGAGTTTATCAGACTGCTAAAAAGCAGGGATGTTGAAGGCATCATCCTTTCGGCTACGAATACGAGTGGACCATTGATGGATGAAGTTCAAAGGTTGAATATTCCCGTAGTGGTCGTTGGTCAGGACCTTCCCGATACGCCTTCCGTTGCATTTAATGAGATGATGGCTTCGAAGGACATGATTGATTACTTCATCGAAAAGAATCATGAGAAAATTGCTTTTATCGGAGTTAGCGAATCGGACAGGGCTGTAGGATTGTTAAGAAAACAAGGCTATCTGTCAGCAATGGCAGAGCATGGACTGCGGATTGAGGATCATTGGATTCAAACGGCTGTTTTCGATGTGGAGTCCGGTTATCAGGCGATGAAGAACATTATGGAAAATTCCGTACACCCTCCAACAGCGGTATTTGCCGTGACGGACCGTCTTGCCATCGGCGCCATGAACTACATAAAACAGGCGGGTTTGCGGATACCTGAGGACATTGCATTGGCTGGAGTAGGAGCTTCCGAGCTCTCTCAATATGTTACTCCCTCTCTCACCACCGTTGATTTCCACTACCATAAAGCCGGACAGGAAGCAGCAAATATGATTCTGGCTCAGATCAATCAGGAGGACATACCGAACGATAAAATGGTACTAGACTATAGACTAGTAAAAAAGGATAGTGTATAATTTTATGTAATCGATTACACAACGTTTTTTCGCGTGTGTAATCGATTACACAACATGTTCATTCATTTTCGTGGTATCGGCATAAAATCAGCTGATACTACTATTTTTCTGAAATATGTAATCGATTACACATTAAAAAGGAGGAGAAATAATGTCTGATAACAGAAAGATAGCAGAAGACATTCTATCAGGTGTCGGCGGTGAAGAAAACATCCTTTCCGTTGCCCATTGCGCCACCCGTTTACGAATCATGGTAAAAGATAAAGAGAAAATCGACCAAGCTGCCATTGAAAATACGGAAAAAGTAAAGGGGGCATTTTTCAACTCCGGTCAATATCAGATTATATTAGGAACCGGAACCGTTAATCGCATTTATGAAGAAGTGAGGCAATTAGGAGTAACAGGATCCACAAAGGCTGAACAATCGAAAGAAGCCGTAAAAAGCGGAAACGGTTTCCAACGTGCCATTCGTACATTCGGAGATGTGTTTGTACCGATTATTCCCGTCCTTGTCGCAACCGGTCTGTTCATGGGATTACGGGGACTCGTACTACAAGAACAGATTTTAGCATTCTTTGGCATGACACCAGATGATATATCACAGAATTTCATTTTATTCACCCAGATCCTTACGGACACAGCATTTATCTTCTTGCCTGCCCTGGTCGCGTGGTCGACCTTCAGAGTTTTTGGCGGGACACCGATTGTCGGGATGGTCCTTGGCCTGATGCTTGTGAGTCCAGCGCTTCCAAATGCCTGGGGTGTTGCCGGTGGGGATGTACAGCCACTAGAGTTTCTCGGGTTCATTCCTGTAGTAGGATATCAGGGTTCCGTACTGCCAGCTTTCATTGCCGGTATTCTTGGAGCAAAGCTTGAGAGGCAGATACGGAAGCGGACCCCGGAAGCACTGGATTTGATTATTACCCCGTTTCTTACCTTGTTGATTATGATCACTCTAGCATTATTCGTGATCGGACCTATATTCCATAGTCTTGAGAAAGTTATTCTGGATGGAACAGTTACTGTTCTGGAATGGCCTTTTGGCATAAGCGGACTTATTATCGGTGGTATCAACCAAATTATCGTTGTAACGGGAATCCATCACATCTTTAATCTCCTGGAAATCCAGCTCTTGTCCAAATATGGAAACAACCCGTATAACGCGATCATCACCTGCTCGATTGCAGCACAGGGCGGTGCCGCCTTGGCGGTTGGATTAAAGACCAAGTCCAAAAAACTGAAGGCATTGGCTCTTCCTTCTTCCCTCTCTGCATTCTTAGGGATCACGGAGCCAGCTATTTTCGGGGTGAACCTCCGATATGGAAAACCGTTCATCATGGGGCTCGTAGGCGGTGCTGCCGGAGGATTCCTTGCTTCCCTCATGGGGTTGAAAGCAACAGGGATGGCCATTACCGTTATCCCTGGTATGTTGCTATATTTAAATGGACAAATTCTTCAATACCTTTTCATCAACGTTGTTGCAATCGGAGTAGCCTTCACCCTTACCTGGATGTTCGGTTATTCGGATAAGAAAAATCTTGACTCCGGAAAATAATCCGACAGGAAGAAAAGCAGGTGGAGGTTACCTGCTTTTCTTCAATACGTCTAGAATCTTATACGAAAGGATTTATTCCATTATGACAAAATATACCGAACCGAAATATAGATCTATCCACGAAGCAGAAGGAAACGAGTTGGAAGTCCTTAAAGAAAAAGTTGCAGCATCCATGTGGAAGCCAGCTTTCCATGTCCATCCCGAGCACGGTCTCTTAAATGATCCCAATGGCCTTGCCTACTTCAATGGTGAGTTTCACGTCTTCTACCAATGGTTTCCGTTCGGAGCATTTCACGGGATGAAACACTGGGCCCATGTGAAGTCCAATAACCTGGTGGATTGGGAACGGCTGCCCACTGCCCTGGTACCGACTGAGGATTATGAGTCACACGGTGCCTATTCCGGAGCTTCTATGGAAGTGGACGGGAAGTTGTACCTTTACTATACCGGTAATATAAAATTCAGCGCAGAAGAACGGTCCGCCAACCAATGTCTTGCCATTATGGGAAAGGATGGCGAAGTCCTGAAGTATGATAAGAATCCGATCATCGAGGGTGTCCCGACTGGATATACCGGTCATGTCCGTGATCCCAAAGTGTTTAGAAAAGGAAGCATGTATTACATGCTTCTCGGTGCTCAACGCGAAGATAAAACCGGGGAGATCATTGTATATGAATCGAAGGATGCCCTGGACTGGTCTTTTAAGGGAGAATTGAGATTGAACCTGGATTTACCGGAATCCTGCTATATGCTTGAGTGCCCTGATTATTTTGAAATCAAGGGACAAGAGGTTCTTGTGATCTCCCCTCAAGGGCTGGAAGCGAAACAACACCACTATCAAAATCTTTACAATGTGATATATGCACTGGGTAAACTGGACATGGAGAACCTGACATTTGACGTGACGGATTATCAGGAATTGGACAAGGGCTTTGACTTCTATGCTCCCCAAACATTCGAAGGAAGAAACAAAGAACGGTTAATGTTTGGCTGGGCCGGTATGGCTGAAGTTGAATACCCCACCGACCAGGAGGATTGGGCACACTGTCTGACACTTCCCAGGGAGCTTGATATCGTGAACGGCCTTCTTGTTCAAAAGCCGGCTATTGAATTGAAGCAGCTTCGAAGCAAGTCCCAATCAGGGGTCCTGACGCTGGATAAAGGCTCCACCGATCTCCATTCAGGTTACCATTCATTTGAGCTGGAAACGTCCATTGAATCCCGTGAATCAGACTCTTTCGGGCTGGAACTCTTCTCATCGGAAACAGAGGGTCTTGTCTTAGAATTTGATCGTTCCACCCAAACCGTTACGTTGAATCGCGAGAATTTCCCTGCCTTATTTGGAGATGAACATGGATTTGTACGAAGTGCTGAACTCAGCATAGGGGACACCGTTAAAGTACACGCCTTCGTTGATCGGAGCATCGCCGAGATTTTTATAAATGACGGGGAGGTAGTCTTTACAACTAGGGTCTTCCCAATGAACAAATCAACCGGAATCAAACTGTTTACGGATAAAGAACTAACCTGTACCTATACCATCTATCAACTGAAGAGTAATAACTCACTTTAGATAAAGGTCCGTCCCTCATCGCTTTAAAGCGATGAGGGACGGACCTTTTAATTTGACCCGGAACTTCGGGCTGGACATCTTTATTCTCTTTCCCAACAGATAGGTGAAAGGACAAAAGGCGACTGCCCCCATCCGCTTATACCTGTAACAATCGAACAACCTGATCCACCGTCACCCGGATCTGCTGTTCAGTCACCTCACTCCTCAATGCTTCCTCCAGCGACCGGCACTCCGTCTGTATCGAAAACACAGCATCAAGGTACTGATTCACCTCTGCCAAATCCGTATCAATCCGACCCGCGATCCCAATGACTTTCTTACCGTGCTTCTTCGCAAGCTTTGCAACCCCAACCGGCACTTTCCCCATCAGTGATTGCTTATCCAAGCTTCCTTCTCCGGTGAAGATAATGTCTGCTTTCATCACTTTCTCTTCTAACTTGGTAAGTTCAATAATCGTATCCACCCCCGATTGAAGAACCCCGTTCAAAGCGGCAACGATACTTCCACCAAGCCCTCCGGCAGCACCTGATCCAGGGACATCTTGGACGTCGATCTCATACACTTCACTAAATAGGGAAGAGAGCTTCACCAAACCGGCATCAAGTTCCAGGATCCCTGCAGAAGTGGCACCCTTCTGTCTGCCAAAAATATGGGCAGCACCTTTCTCTCCATAAAAAGGGTTCGTGACATCGCTCGCAATCGTGAACGAGCATTGCTCCAGTTGGGGTATCCGCTCATGATCAGAAAACGAAGCTGCCTTAAGCAATGGATTCCCTTTCACTTCAACCTCTACTCCGTCCTCATCATAAAACGTCCATCCCAACGCCTGCAGCATCCCGACTCCCCCGTCGTTCGTAGCACTCCCGCCAAGGGAAATGACGATGTTGCGAAATCCATTCAGGACGGCATCCTTTATCTGTTCACCCAAGCCATACGTATTCGCCTTCATCGGATCCCGCTTCTCAAACGGTACAAGGGGAAGTCCGCTGCTGCGTGCACTCTCAATAAAGGCAGTATCTCCATTAAAAACAACATAACTCGCAAGAACAGGGTTCATTAACGGATCATTGACCCGTATTTCCTTCTCTTCTCCATCCAGGCACGTGAGCAGGGCATCCAGGGTCCCCTCTCCACCATCCGCCATGGGAGAGTTCTCAACATGAGCTGATGGAATAACAGAAAGGATCCCTTTACGAGCCGCTTCTCCCACTTCAAAAGCTGATAATGAATCCTTATAGGAATCAGAAGCTATTAAAAAATTCATATCACACACGCTCCTATGAAAAGGTGCCAGAAGCCTGTAAAAGCCACTGGCACCTATATTGATCTATTGTTTTACCCACATGAATTCATACGAGTTTAATTTAACTTCTCCACTTACTTCTTTTCCACTCTGTAAATCGAAGCCTGAATGAGGAAGCGTTACAGCTGCTGGAGCAGCATCCAGGTTGACGACAAACGTGATGCTCTCTCCTGTTTCCTGGTTGAAACGCTTCAGTCCGAATAGATTGGCACCCAGTTCCAGCACTTCCTGCCCTGCATACGGAGAAAAAGCAGATTCCTTTTGTCGGATCGAAATCATTTCCTGTAAGCCTTCGAAAATCCCTTTGCGACGGGAGCTTGTCTCTAATTCTCCAAGGATACTTGAAAGCTCCAGCTTCTCACGATTGATCCTGCGGTTGATGCCTGAAGACTCTACACCCGCTTCATCGTTATGAGAGCCCAGTAAGGAATGATAATAAATGGCCGGAACTCCCACAAACGATAACAGGATGGAATGTGCGGCCAACATCTTTTTCACTTCCAGTTCTTCTGTCGTATCCTCACCTTGGTTGACCAACGCTGCTGAATAGTTGATGTTCAACTCATAAACAGACTGACTGCCGTCACTATTTGCTTTATATGAAACACGACCGCCGTTTTCTTTCACTTTATTCACAAGCAGTTGTTTCTCGTCCTCGGTCAAGATCCCTTCAGTCGGACGCATCCCAATTCCGTCATGACTCGCAAGGAAGTTGAAATAGGTCGCAGTATCCGAAACGGTATCAATCGTTTTCGCCCATTCCGTCAGCTTTTCACCATTGTGAGTCGTCAGTGAAAACAGCACCAATGGAGGCAGGGAGAATTGATAGACCATATTGGCTTCATCGGTCCCATCACCGAAATAGCTGATGTTTTCTTTATGCGGTACATTCGTTTCCGTAATGATCTGGGTATTCGGCTTAAAGAAGTCCATGACCTCTCTCCACAGCTTGATGATTTCATGTGCCTGGGGCAGATGGATGGAGGTTGTGCCTGATTCCTTCCAAATGAACCCGATGGCATCCAATCGGATGCTTGTTCCGCCCTTGCTTGCATACTCAAGTAAAATATCCGTCGTTTCCTTTAATACCGGAAAATGGCGGAAGTTCAAATCAACCTGGTCTTCACTAAAGGTCGTCCAAGCCGTTTTCACGCCGTCACGTCCTTCGTATTCATGATACAAAGGCGATGTGCGGGGACGAACGACGACACTTGGATCAAAAGAAGGATCCTTCGGAACGAAATATTCCTTGTATCTCTCTTCACCATTGATATAACCTTGAAACCACGCACTGGATTTCGAAATATGATTGGCAACAAAATCAAACATCAAGCGATAATCCTGAGCCAGTTCTTCAATGTTCGTCCAATCCCCGAGTTTCGGGTCCACTTGACGGTAGTCCACGACTGAGAAACCATCATCGGATGTATAAGGAAACATCGGGAGCAAGTGAACGTCCGTAATCGAACCCTTCACCTTTTCATTTAAGAAGGTGCGAAGAGAAGCAAGTGTGGGCTTGCCCTCTTCGTAAATGCTGTCACCATACGTGATCAGATAAACGTTTTCTTCAGACACAGGTGCTGCGCTTTCCCAGGAATGACGACTCCATTTATCCACTAGCCCTGTAAAAGAAGTCAGGAACTCCTCTTTGAAATCTTCCCCGTAAATCGTCTTTAATCTCTCTTCCACATTCCGTACTAGTTCTTGCTTTGTCATGATTTCACCTTCTTAAGATAGTTTTAATGTGAGGTGGCTCTTCGGATTGACTGTGATCGCCGTACCAGCCTCTTCCTGGAATTCCTCCGCCAGATTTGTGATGGAAACGTTGCTGAATTCATGGTCTACTTTCACGGTCTGAACGGATTCAGTCGGGTTGAACAAGCGAACAACAATCGACTTGTCATCATAGGCACGCTTGCAGCTGCTCATCACAACAGAAGGATTGTCCATTTCCAACAATGAAACCTTGTCATCCATCTCCTTAACCGGATAAGGAATCTCAAAACGCTCCAACCGCTCTTCAAACGTATTCAAGCTTTGTTTCTGATAAGAAGCATGTCGAGCAACATAATGATTCGTCAGCCCGAACATCTCCACAAGCTCTGCATCCCCTACATAAATCCCGTACTCAAACACCATCTTCTGCTTCATCTGCGCATCAGGGGTATAAACGACTTTATTGTTAATGCCCGATGCTCTTCCCGGACGCCACATGAGATCATCTTTCCCTAACAACCCGACGCTTCTAAATAGAGTAAGAGCGAGTTCACCTGAGTTTTCAAGCACTTGATATTCCTTGATCCCTCTTGTTACGGCCGCAAAAGTATGGGAATCAGTCGATACCCCTGCAAAGTTTTCAAGGGAATAAATCGGTACCGGTGCTTCCGCAAAACCATTCTCTTTCCAATCCTTCATATACGGATTGTCCACACTTCGCTCAATCAGCCCAAAGCCTTGATCGGCAAAGGAAGTCTGAGGTTTGTTTGTCCCTGTATTCAATAGAACGCGTACACGGTGATCCTCAACAGCATTCTCGATTGTATGCTGAACCCGGACGAACTTTTCATTTTTTCGAAGCTCAAGAGTCGAGATGACCACCAATGGTTCTCTGTTGATTTCCGCCTGGCGGTCCTCCAGATTCCCTGGTACAAGGGCCTCATGTTTCACCATGATTTTCTGTGAAAGCTCACCTGTTTCTACAGAAAGAAGCTCTCCATTTTCTAACCAAAGAGGCTGATCATCTTCCATGGGTGAGAAATCATAGGAGTCTCCTGCATCACCGACATTTTCAAATCGAACCAGGTTGGTAATCACTTTTCCCTTACCTTTCTCAGTCAGGGTCAGATTACCTTCCACGAATTCCACTTTTACATGTTCATTTTCAATCGCCTGAATTTCGCTGTCTTCAAGCTTTTTCATTCCTTCGCTGAGTTCTTCAACCATATATGTCTCGTACCCTAACCCGGCAACATCTTTCAAATCTACCATTACGACGGTGCGATAATAACCCGGAACCTCTACCTGCTTTTCGCCTTCAGCTGTCACGACGATTTTCTTACCGCCGCTTATATATTCCTGGTCAATGGCTTCCATATCAACAAGTTCTCCATTAAGGTCCTTTACGTTGAATTGATCAGACTTTGTAAACAGGACAGCCTCAACCGTTCCGGAAAATACAGACGCATTCGTATTGAAGAATACAAAAATAGAGTCATCACCGAGCTTCTTGCTGATCGCTTCAGTCATTTGTTTCTTCAAGATATTCAGGAGCCCTTCTGCAATACGGTTCACCTTTTCCAGGCGCTGCACGATATCACGATTGGTATCATCGGAGTTACACCCGCCGATACTGTCGTGGGCATGGACATCGAAGAGTTCCTTCCACATTCCGTCCAGCCATGCCTGGGGATAACGAAGGCCCAAGGATTGACCGATGACCGCCAATGGCTCCAATACATTCAAAATCTTATGTTCGACTTCATAATTTGCTTTCTTAATATCATAGCGCTGGGAACGGATTGTGTTATGAATACGGGACTTCTGGGTCGCCGTCAATTCGCCTTCAATCACATTTGTAAAATCCGCCTCGTTCTCCCATGCATCCTTCATAAAGGTCTCATAGTCGGAAAGGACAAACTCATAGTCCCCTGAGCTTTCATTCAGCTGCTTAATGGTCTCAGGGAAATGCTCACGCACAAGCACCTGATCCCCGCCTGCCGGGAGAAGGAGATGGTCACTATTCTGATTCATATCAGCCAGTTTCTCCAGAATCGGAAACAGTCGTTCTTCCTTATACTCCTCTGTAGCTTCAAGGAATTTCCCCGGTCCATATCCGAAATAAATGTTGTTGGCATGCACGGTTTCACCGTCAGGAGATTTCCACTTGAAATTCAAATCACCTTTCAATTGATCGGTGTAAATTCCCCGCTGAAGGACGCTGTTATCGATACCGAATCCTTTGAAGATTGAAGGAAGATACTGATTCTGTCCAAAAATATCAGGCAGGTAACCACAATTCATACTGTGACCGAAACTCTTCGATATCTTGGTTCCGTATAACAGGTTACGGATGATGGATTCTTTATTCACAAGCAGGGAATCGGTCTGCGTATACCAAGGTCCGATAAACAGCTGCTTCATTTCCACAAGCTGCTTCAATCGGTCCCTGTTTTCAGGACGGACCTTCAAATACTCCTCCACAATGCTTGCCTGGGCATCGAATACATAGCCCGTATAGTCTTGATTTGTTTCAAGAACATCTAAGAGATGGTCCAGGTTTTCTGCAAGTAATACATTCGAATCTTCTATTGTAAAATACCATTCACGATCCCAGTGGGAATGAGGTACGACATAAACGCGCTTTTTCATGGATGTTCCCTCCAAATAATAGGTAAAGGGTTCCGGGTCCATAAAGACCCAGCCCCCTTTTTGTGATTATTTTTCGTTCTTTTTCAAGATTGCAAAGCGGATGAAAATGTTTGCGAAAGCGATGAACAATACCCCTACCAGAAGTCCAATGAGGTAAGCCCAAATATTTTCAACGAGCGGCCATCCCCAGACAGCCGGAAGTGGATACCACTGAACGGCCCCAAGTACGACTGCCGTTACGGATCCTAAAATAGCCCCGATGATATTGATCGGTATCGTGATCAGCGGGTTACGGAGCATGAATGGAATCGCTCCCTCACTGATGGCGATAAATCCAAGTAATAAAGACGTATTCCCTGCCACTCGCAGGTTCGCATCGAACACACGGCGACCTACTACATACTTATCGATAACCGTCGCAAGTCCCAAACCGATCGGCGGGATAACGATTGCCAATACACGTGCTGTCAACGGATAGATCTGATCAGCTGCAAGTCCGATGGCAATAGCTCCGGCTGCTTTGTTGATCGGTCCACCTAAGTCAAAGGCAGTGGCAGCAGCGATGATACTTGCGAGCACTACATTCCCTGCCCCTTGAGCCGCTGTGATCCACTCACTTAGAAGTGCATTAAGTCCACCGAAAACGGGATCAACAATGTAGAAATTAAGGAAGAAAATCGTTAATACAGAAATCGCAGGAATGATTAACATCGGTTTCATTGCGATTAAATTTTTATTTAGCTTAATTCTTTCATTTAAGAATTTAGAGACATATCCAGCCGTTAATCCAAGGATCAGTGCCCCTAGGAAACCTGATGGAATTCCACCTTCGATTCCCCAGAACGTATAGTGAAGTCCTGCTGCAAATACCCCTCCAATAAACCCGGAAACGAGTCCAACTCTGTCGGCAATTGAATAAGCCACGAAAGCCCCGAAGATTGGATACATGAACTTAAAGATCATGCCGCCGAATTTATCAAGGTGATGAAGGATCACCAATAGTTCATTTGAGTGAGTCGCATACTTAATATCATGAATTTGATCTACGAGACCCATCGGCATGGCAGAGAGCTTCGCAATCCCCATCATCAGACCGGCTGCGACAAGGACAGGAATCATATAAGAAATCCCGGTCATGACCGCCTGGGTGATCTCAGACAGAAGGCCCTGCTTATTACCTCCAGTGGAAACCTCTTCTTCACCACTGTCCCCTGAAACGGTTCCATCCGGGTTCGTCAACGCCCGGTTAATGATCTCCTTGGCATGCTTCAACGGTTCTGCTACACGTGTTTGAACGTATGGCTTCCCAGCGAAACGTTCCTTATTCTTAGGAGCAATATCGGTAGCAAAAACAACGGCATCCGCTTCTTTCAAAATCGCCCCCCGGTGCTCATCTTCAATCCCGTTCGCACCCTGTTTCTCTGTAAGAACACGGACACCCATCTCACGTCCTGCTTTCTCCAATGCCTCTGCAGACATATACGTGTGGGCGATACCCGCTGCACAGGCAGTGATGGCCAGTACCGTTTTGGTATATTCTTGAGGAGCCTCGACTACCTCTTCCTTCTGATCTAATAATGATAGAAACTCTGAAGGTGAAGAAGCGTTCATCAAGTTATTGATATAGCCCTTGTCCATCAGTCGTGTACTCAGTTCAGAAAGGACACTTAAGTGGGTTGATCCGGCTTCCGCATCCGGTATGGCAAGTAGGAATACAAGCTTGACTTTGTTCGTCGGATCAATGCTTTCCCATGTATCGATGCCGTTTCGAAGTCTGGCGACGGCAAATTTCGCTTTCTTTACAGCTGAGCTTTTCCCGTGGGGGATCGCAAGCCCCGCTTCTAACCCTGTGGGAGAGATCTTCTCCCTCTCCAGTACAGCTTGTAAAAAATCTTCTTTAGACGTTAAAACATCCTGTTTATATAACGCATCTACAAGCGTCTCAAGAATCTCTTGTTTAGAGTTTGATTCAATATCAAATATGACCAATTGTTCATCTGTCATTTTTCTTAATTCCATGAGGTTCACCTCTCTATTAGTAAATATCATTTCCTGTGAAATCCCTTACAATGTAGTTATAACACAGAAACCATCAGGTCTTTTGTACATCCAGCGTACAATTGTACAGAATGAAAGCCTTATCATTCGTGAGAGGAGGTAAAAGAGTATAACAATTAGTGATATAATGAATGATAAACAATGAAACGGTTTACAAAGGAGTATTCTATGGGGAAAGTATTGGATCGATTTTCTTCCCATATCGGGGAGCTTACATACTCAGAAAAACATGTCCTTTATTATGTGGAGGAGAATTTGGAGACAGCGAAGAATCAGTCGCTAACCGCCATGGCTGAAAGCAATAGCGTCAGCACCACTACCATCGTTCGTATGTGCCATAAGCTCGGACTCGGTGGCTTCTCTGAATTTAAGTTTAACCTAAAGAGCATCGATGAAAACGTGGGGCCCGCTGAAAACATGCTCGATCGCTATCGCCAGGATACGAATCGAACACTGGAGTCTTTACGAGTGGAAGAGTTAGAAAGAATCAGCCAACAGCTTTTGCAGGCTAATCGAGTGATGATTGTAGCTGTGGGGTTAACGAAGATGGCGGGAGAGTACTTCAGCAAACTGTTTATGCAGGTGAACAAGCCAACGTCATACGTGTATGAATCACATATCATCGACCTGCTCCCAAATATGGTGCAACAGGACGACCTCATCGTATTCATCTCATCCAGTGGAGAGACGAAAACCATTGTAGGGGCAGCTGAGAAGATTCGTTATAAGAACGCTGACTCTCTGGCGATCACCAATTCAGCAGACAGCACGCTGGCCAAACTCACTCGGAACGCCATCAGCGCCGATGTACAAAAAGTACAGTTTGCGGGGTATGATTTGACTCCACGTTCTACGATGGTGATCTTGATTGATTTGATTTTTGAGTTTTATTTGAAGAAAGTGATGAAGTGATGATTAAACAAGTGTTTAACTCGATACTCCCTTTGCCTGCGGGGTTTAGAATGACTAATTAAACGTTTGTTTAAATGCCACGAAATAAAAAGCGCTAAGCTACCTTTCATTAGGGAGCTTAGCGCTTTTATTAAACCTTTTTATACATGAGAAACAATCAACTCAACCTGTCCCTCAATCTCAAATGTCTCAACATCCGCTGGTAGTATGAAATGATCTCCTTTTGTAAGAGTGTACTCTTCTCCTTGAACCTTCAATACCCCACTTCCGTCTAATACACTTGCCAGCTGGAATGGCTGGTCTTGCACAAAAGCGGCATGTCCATCAACTTTCCATTTGTATACCGTGAAATACTCTGCTTCCACAAACTTCGTGGACTCTACTCCATCACGCTTTTCCACAACCGGTTCAACTGACTCAGCCTTGTGTGGAATCGTCGTCACCTCGATCGACTTGTCGATATGCAGCTCACGGGTATTCCCTTCTGCGTCCTTACGGTCATAATCATACACACGATACGTCGTATCCGAACTTTGCTGCGTTTCTAACACCAATGTTCCTTTACAAAGAGCATGGATCGTGCCACTTGGGACATAGAAGAAGTCACCAGGCTTAACCGGGATGCGGCGTAGCAGTTCATTCCACTCCCCTTTTTCAATCATGGAGACGAACTCTTCTTTCGTTTGAGCCGTATGTCCAAAAATCATTTCGGCATCTTTGTCACAGTCAATGATGTACCAGCATTCGGTTTTACCCAGTTCACCGTTTTCATGTTCTTTAGCATAGGCATCATTCGGGTGCACCTGTACAGAAAGGTCCGCATTTGCGTCTAATATTTTCGTCAGTAACGGAAACACAGGAGAAGTATGCTGACCGAATAGCTCACGATGATCATTCCAAAGTCCGCCAATCGTCTTTCCGGCAAATTCACCGTTGACTACTTTGCTCTGTCCATTCGGATGGCCCGAGATTGCCCAGCATTCTCCTGTGATGTCGGATGGAATGTCGTAATTGAATTGCTCTTTTAACGCCGTACCTCCCCAGATTCTTTCCTGGAATACGGGTTGTAGAAATAGTGGTTGGTTCATGGTTGCCTCCTAATGTTCGCTATAGTATGTAGTTGTACGAGTTCATTTATCTTATCAATGATTTCATTCAGTTGATTCTTTTGAACTCCACATAATTGATGTTTTATCTCATTGATAAACATTTCTTCAACCCTTAAGCCCTTTAACTCTTCCCAACTGATTGTCTTACATAAGTTACGTTCTTTCAAGAAGGAAATGGTATTTCGGTCTTCTTTCATTGATTGACGGTCTATAATCAACAAAGGGGTATTTCCGATTACCGCCTCACTTACTGAACCCCATCCAGCCTTTGAAATGGCTAGATCAGCTGCGGCGATGAAGTGATGGGTGTCAAGGTAGTCAGGTGGGATTCGATACACATTCTCTTTTTCGATATGTGTATTTGAAGATACAATAAAGAGTACCTCCCGATCATCCCAAAACGCAAACTGATCAAGATCATCGTGAGTAATTTTCATCCCCAACCCAAAGTAAATGAGTGTTTTCTCACCATCAGGATTAAGCATCTCACGAATTCTTTTGACTTCCTGATCGTTTATTTCACGAGAAAAGAAATCAAAACAATATTTTTCACCACCCCAAAGTGGTTCATTCTCACCAGCTAAAGCTAAGAAGGTATCCATCTCGTCATATGCTTTCTTTAATGGTGCAAGCTTTTCTTCACTTATCAGTCCTTCATAAGCCGTATACCATGTAAAGTTCGAAATCCCGATTGAATGAACACCTGCCAGTTTTCCAGCTTCAAAGGCAGTTGGAACGATATCCGATATGATCATATCAACTTTCTCATTTTGAATAAATCGGACCTCTTCCCCTACCTTCTTGTCCCATTTTTCAATATAACTATCAAATTCTCTATTTAAGCGATCAACATCCGGCTCTAAAGAATCCTCTTTAAGAAAATAACCTAAATCTGTGGAAACGTGACGGAACTTGACCCGCTCATCAAGAAAGTATTGTTCCAGAAAAGGCATAGCAAAAGAGTTACAAACTACAATTTCAACCCTGGGTAATGTTTCTATGAGACCTTGAATGATAGCGGAACTTCTCGTCGCATGCCCAAACCCATAATCAGAGATGTAATAAGCGATTCTAAGCAATCTCTCTCCTCCCTTCATTCATTCTTTTAAAGCTAACCCAAGTGCCCCCACCAGTCCCGCATTATCTCCTAATCCAGGCGGCACAATGTAAGAGTCGATTTCTTCAAGGATTTGCTTATGATGGACATAACCACCCAATAGGTTAACGACCTGTTCTCTTATGAGCGGAAATAATTGTTTTTGGTTCATCACCCCGCCACCAAGAATGACTTTCTTCGGTGATAAAATAAGAATGTAATTAGCAATCGCCTGAGCGAGATAGTAGGCTTCCATTTCCCATACCTGAGCCTTGTCTACCAATTCAACGGCTTTCTTTCCCCACCTTGCCTCAATCGCAGGGCCGGATGCCAATCCTTCTAAACAATCACCATGGTAAGGACAATGACCAGTGTATGTGTCTTCAGGGTGTCGGCGAACCATGATGTGACCCATTTCAGGGTGAGTCAGACCATGAACGAGTTTCCCTTCCGTTAGAGATCCTACACCAATCCCTGTTCCGACCGTGATATAGAGACAGCTGTCCAATCCCTTAGCCGCTCCCCAAACGCTTTCACCTAAGGCCGCAGCGTTGACATCTGTATCAAATGCAACTGGAATTGAAAAATGTTTCTTCAACTCACCGATAAGATTGAAATGACTCCAATAAGGTTTTGGAGTCCTTGTGATCGATCCATATGTCATGCTTTGGGGATCAAGGTCTATGGGACCAAAAGAACCCACTCCCATTCTTTCTATATTCTTGCCCTCGAAAAACTCCACTACCCGTTTTAATGTCTCACTTGGAGTGGTCGTAGGAATCGTCATTCGCTCCAGGATTGCTCCCTTTTCATTACCGATTCCACATACAAACTTTGTTCCACCTGCTTCAATTGCTCCAATGTTCATATCTACCCATCCCTTCAATAACCCAGAAAGATTTCTCATATTATACTATCATTCAATTTCAATAGAATGTATCTGACCTAATAAAAAAGGCCAAAATCGACAAACGATTTTGGCAGTAGATTATTCAACATACGTAAGGGATTCAAGAATCTCCTTCAAGCTTAACTCAGCACATGCCATGGAAGTATCCGCTACCCCATAATACATTTTCACGACATCTCCCTCGACAATGACACCGCACGAAAAGACAACATTTCCAAAGAAGCCGTTCACCTCATAGTCAGCTTCAGGCTCTACTAAAGGGGTTTCTGAGCGAGCAATCACCTTTGAAGGATCTTTCAAATCAAGTAATACCCCGCCCATACAATAACGATGATCATCAGATGCCCCGTGATACAGCTCAAGCCAGCCTTTATCTGTCTTAATTGGTACTGCACCTCCACCGATTCGTCCGTTATCCCACATGCCCTCTCTCAAACCGATTAGATGTTTGTGGTTCCCCCAGTACAATAAGTTATCTGATTCAGCAATCCAGATTTCAGGATGGCCGTTACTGTTGGGAACAGGGCGATGAAGAGCATAATACTTGCCATTGATCTTCTCAGGAAAGATCAGGACGTCTTTGTTCTCCGGAGCAAAGATCATCCCATGATACGTAACCTCTTGGAAATCCTTTGTTGAAACCATGGATTCACCGACTCCCACCGGGGATACAGCGCTATAATAAATATAATAGGTGTCTTCTATTTTCGTAATACGAGGGTCCTCGATTCCGAACGTTTCCAGTTTGGTAGATGGATAGATAAATGGTTTATCATCGATGGAAAAGGACCTTCCATCTTTGCTTCTCGCAATTCGAAAATAGGATAAGGAGGTTAAATAAGCAAATTTGCTACTTCCACTATATCGAATGACTCTTGGATCAGAAAAATCATAGGCCGGGTCGTTGACATCCAATTCAAGAATGTCCAACTCCCCTGTCTGATCATTTAAAATGGGAGCCTTCACTATTGTATTATTTTCTGATAGAGGTCTTTCTGCCACACGAAGAAGCAGAATCGTTTCACCATTAAATGTAGTCACTCCCGCATTGAAAGCACCGATCACTTCAAATCCTTCATGAAAAGGTTTAACATCCATGGGGGTAATTAATGGATTTTCTTCATATCTGTATACATTCATCTGCTTTGCTCCTCACTTCTCAAATTGTAAAAATGGATCTTCCATCACGATCTTTTGGGCTTCTGCATCGCTGATTCCTGCATAGAAATGAGCGGTTCCATCACTCTTTCTGACTAACCCACCACTAAATACGACGTCCACTAAATCCGGACGTTTCGCTTCTCCTTCAAGGAAATCCGAACGGGTTCCGATCAATTGAATATCTGAATATTCACCAGTATCAGGGTTCAAGATAAAGACCATCGGATAATAATGACGGTTTCCTTCTCCATCAAAAGAAGCAATATGACCGAGAACGCCGACCAGTCCATTCAAAAGAAGATGGGCCTCATTTGCGCCTCCCCATTCTTCTTCGATAAATTGACCTTCTAATAGTGGAGCGCTTTCTATTACCTCAGTCGTTAATTCTTCTAAGGAAGCAATCTTCATAAACCCAATTTTGCCCCGTCCTCCCTTATCTCCTTGAGGTCTTGTCAATACACCGATCGAGCCATCCTTCAGCTCAACCAACCGAATATCTTTCATCCCATCCGGTCCTTTTGTAAATTCCGTTAACTCGGCAATTGAATTTCCTTTGTAAAAAACCGTTCTCCACCCTAATGCATTCTCTATAGTCGGGTGAGGGAAGATTTGAACCCCTCCAATCAGGAGTTCCTCACGAATGATCGTGTAGAAAGGATCTTGAAGTTCAAATACGGGTGCATCTTCTCTTGGAACCCAGACACCATCCCTCTCCACGAAGAAAACGACTTCAGAGTGTTCGGTGTCCCTTCTTTCAACGCGTCCTGCAATAACATATTCCCCGCTGTCAAGAAATGGGGCGGTGATATTATAAACATCATGACCCTCAACTCCTTTAAAGACCAATTTCTCTGCATGTTCCGGCCCTTTTTTATGTTGAAACTCGTTCACTAGTTCCTGGCACGTTTTCACTTTTCCTTTATGTAATTTCATCCGCCCATACCCCTTTATCATTTGATAACGCTTACTAAAATGCCGAACAGTAAGGATCGGCGTATACATTTCTTAGAAGACTAATACTAATTGCTTCACCAAAAATTTGTTAATGTCCATTTGCTTTGGAATTTTAATTATTTATACATTACAAAATTACATTATAGGACATTTTTACATTACAAAATCTGGTTAGTCAATAACCTTTTACGATTGATATCTACCATTTAAACAGAAAAACTATTATTAATCCTATATAAACAGTACTTTTCTTAGCACTAATATAATTTGAAAATTTTTTCTATTATAAAATTCCAATTGACTACTAGAATTTAACATGGCATAATCATGTCAAGAAGTAACGTTACATTATAACAACTCAGCTTTTGTTGTAATGCAGAAAAATGATAACGCTACCAAACTATTAACAATGGGGGTTAAGAGATGAAGGGAAAATGGTTTTCAAAGCTTACTGCAGGACTATTAGTGTCTTCTTTACTGGTTGCAGGTTGTTCAAACTCTGAGGAAGGCAGCACCGGTGAAAAAGGCGGTCCGGTTGAATTAAAAGTCGGGACGTGGGCTGGAGCAACAGAATTGAAAGAGTTCCAGGAGATTGTGGACCAACTGAACGAAGAAACAGATGAATACAATTTAACGATTCAAAGTATTCCTGCTGACTATTACAAGAAAATCCAGACGATGGCGTCAGCCAAACAAGCACCTGATCTCTTCTGGCTTTCACAAGAATACATACCAATGTATGCTGAGCTGGGTGTGATCTCCTCACTTGATGAATATGTCAAAGATCATAAAGAAGTCGACATGGACGATTATTTTGATGGACCATTAGCCATTGGCCAAATGAACGAGAAGCTGTACGGACTTCCTTGGATCAATCAACCGATCATGTTGTATTACAATAAATCTCTTTTTGAAAAAGAAGGCGTAGAAGTTCCTCAAGCAGACTGGACTTGGGAAGACTTCTCGAAAGCAGCGAAAGCCATCACAAAGGATACAGATGGTGATGGCAAAACGGATCAATACGGAACAAACATTGATGGATGGCCACCGATTTCCACCTGGGTATGGACGTATGGCGGAGAAATCATTGATAAAGACGGAAACGTAAAAATTGATGAACCCGAAGCCATTGAAGGCATCAAAAAGTTTGACCAGCTGATCAATAAAGACAAGGTCGCTCCAGACAAGACCCAGTCCCAAAACACTGGCGGGCCTGAAATGTTCAAAACTGGTAAGATCGGAATGTTCTTTGGCGGCGCCGGGGACGATTTCGAGAAGCAAATTGGTGAAACATTTGAAGTTGGCATGACCGAGGTTCCTCACGCTACTGAGCAGGCGACATTTAGTTGGATTGCAGATACCGTTATGTCGAGCAATACAAAGAATAAAGACGTTGCGGCAGAAGCACTAATCGATTTAACAAATGCCATGCACGAGTGGAAGATCCTCCCTCCTACTAAATCAGATTTAGAAAATGTAGCAGACATCCGACCGGAAAAGGAATACGCACTCGATGTCATGAAAAAAGCGTCAGAATACTCCAGAGGATATCATAACCAAAGCAAACAAGCTGAAATCGATACAGCTATCTGGCAATACCTTTACGAACCAATCTTACTGGGAGACAAATCTCCTGAAGATGCTGCGAAAGAAACAGCGGAAGCTCTACGAAAAATTCTTGGCCAATAACATAATTCAAGAGGATAAGCTGGTGCAAATCAGCTTATTCTTTTTCAAAAGGTGTTGATAAACATGAATAAGTTAAAGAAATATGAAGGACTATTATTTATATCACCCTATATTTTCGGGTTTCTCATTTTCACCTTATTCCCGATTTCCTTCGCGTTCTATATCGGATTTACCGATTGGAACTCGTTTACGGATCCAACGTTCATCGGACTTCAAAACTATGTAGACTTATTTAACGATCCCAACTTCTTAAATTCACTTAAAGTAACCTGTATTTATGCTCTATTCGCCATTCCTTTGGGTATCATGTCTTCCCTGACGATTGCGGCCATAGTGAATATTAAGGTTAAAGGCGTCTATTTCTTCCGGACGGCTCTCTACATGCCGGCAGTCGTATCAGGTGTTTCAATCGCCCTGTTATGGCGCTGGATCCTTGACCCGGAATACGGTCTTATTAATCTACTACTCTCTTACATAGGGATTGACGGTCCGAACTGGCTCGGTGACCCTAATTGGGTTCTCCCTTCCTATATTATGATGGCCATTTGGGGAGCAGGCGGAGGAATGCTTACTTACCTTGCCGGGCTTCAGGACATCCCCCGCAGCCTCTATGAATCGGCGGAAATAGACGGGGCAAATTGGTGGACGAAATTTACGAAGATCACCATTCCGATGCTAAGCCCTGTCATCTTCTACAACCTTGTCATGGGAATCGTCGGCTCATTTCGAAAGTTCAACGATGCTTATATCATTGGAGGAGCCGGGAACCAGGGTCAATTCTATATGGTCTACCTTTACGAAAATGCCTTTAGCTATTATAAAATGGGATACGCAACGGCCATGGCCTGGATCCTGTTTCTCATTATTCTTCTCCTGACACTGTTTGTCTTTAAATCTTCATCCCTATGGGTGTTCTATGCAGGAGAAGTCGAACCATCCCAGAAGAAAAAACGGAAATTCACATTATTTAAGAAAAGATCGTAGATACAGGAGGTGAAAGAACTTGTCAGCTACAACAATGACGAATCAGCAACGTAAAAAAGTCGAATCGTTATTCGTCTATCTATTCTTAATCCTTGCATCCATCGCGACCATCCTGCCTTTGTTCTGGATGATTTCTACTTCATTGAAGTCAGGAGACATCATCTTTGAAATCCCCCCGAAATGGATTCCGGAAACCTTTGAATGGGAGAACTATAAGCGGGCTGTAACGGACATCCCTTTCTTCCTTTACTTTAAGAACACAGTCATCATTACTGGGTTCAGAATGTTCGCCGAGGTATTCGTATCCGCACTCGTCGCTTATGGATTCGCACGATTTAACTTTCCGGGAAAGAACTTTTGGTTTGTGATCCTGCTTTCTACCATTATGTTACCTGGAGAAATCACGATGATTCCCGTTTTTATCATGTTTAGTGAAATCGGCTGGATTAACACATTCAAGCCGCTTATCGTCCCTTCTTTCTTTGGTGGGCAAGCCGTGTTTATCTTTTTACTGCGTCAATTCTTCATGTCCATTCCGAAAGAGCTGGAAGAATCAGCTGTCATGGACGGAGCCAACAGGCTTCAGATTTTCTATAAAATTTTCCTGCCATTGTCCAAACCCGCTCTGATCACGATTGGTTTATTTTCTTTCCAGGGATCATGGAACGATCTATTAGGTCCATTAATGTACTTAAATGACTCCAGTAAGTTTACCCTGCAGCTTGGTTTAGCCATGTTTAACGGGATGACGAAGGTAGAATGGGGTCCATTAATGGCCGCTTCCTTACTCGTACTCCTTCCGACCATCGTGATTTTCTTCTCGATGCAGAAGCACTTTGTCGAAGGGATTACCGTAACCGGAATCAAAGGGTGACCACCCGGGGGTGAAGAGGATCGCTCTCTTTATCCCTGCTTTTATTCTATTACAATGGAGATGACGCGTATGAATCTCTCAAAAGACTTGAACGAAAATATCTTTTATCGCATTCTTAATTTCACTTATTGGTTCTTATTGACCAATATCTATTTCTTCCTTTTTACCGTTCCTTTTTGGATGGTCTTGCAGCTCTTCTGGGACCCTGCCAATCTATTCAGCTGGGGTCTCCTTCTTATCAGCTTGCTGCCTGTCGGTCCTGCATTAACAGCGATGTTCAGTATAATGGGGAAACTGCATCGAGAGAAGACCATTTCCGTCACAAAAGACTATTTCTCGGCAGTGAAAGCGAACTTTCGTCAAGCCCTGCTTCCGTGGACCATCCAATTGGTGATAACGTCCATCGTCATTGGCGATATCTTGTTTCTTGCTGGCCATGAAATCGGCTCTTACATCACTCCACTATGTTATTTGATCCTGATTATAAACGGGATCGCGGCATTATATCTCTACCCCATCCTGTCACGTTTAGAAGTTCCACTTGGAGGACTGTTTAAGCTTGCTTATGGGTACGCATTATTCAATATTAAAACGACCCTTATCCTTATTAGTATGGTAGCCGGAACTGGTATACTAGTATATATCATTCCAATTATTTCATTATTCTTCATCATCGGACCATTTGGTTATGGGATCATGTGGATCATGAAGGATATTACACTAGAACTAGAGAAGAAATTAATCGTTTAGCAGATTGCGAGTGAATACTATGAAGAAGAAAGTAACGATGCAAGACATTGCCGATCGTTTAAATATATCCAAGAACTCTGTTTCACAAGCCCTGACAGGAAAGCCGGGGGTCAGTGAAGAAACTAGGGATCTGGTAAAGAATGTAGCAAGCGAGCTGGGTTACGATTACCCTAAAGCACGTCAATTATCAAATGGGAAGAAAAAAGGAAGAATAGCGCTCATCGCATCGGACTTGGCCTTCTCTCTGAAAAGCTTCTTTGGTGAGATATTCTTAAGCATTGAAAAAGAAGTTGTCCAGAGAGGGATGACCTTGCAGATTCAGTCGATCAACAAAACATCGACGAAACAACTGATTCTCCCTTCTTTCATAGAGAATCAATCGGTGGACGGCATTATCATTCTTTCACATATCAGCAACGAGTACATCAATAAAGTCATTGCTACGGGAATACCAACTGTGATGATTGATCACCACCATCCAATGAATCAGTCGGATGTGATCATTACCAATAATCGATTCGGTGCTTATACTGCCGTCAACCATTTGATAAAACTGGGACACAAAGACATTGCGTATGTAGGAAATGTCGAGTACTCCCCTAGTTACCAGGAGAGATATGAGGGATATATCCATGCATTGAGGGATCATGGGCTGACACCCGCTGAACCATATATGTTCACCGATGCAGTAGAAGAAGAAAGCATCATTTACGATTATATTCAGAACCTGAAGAATAAGCCGACAGCTTGGTTCTGTGTAAACGACGGTCTGGGGTTTCTCGTGAGCTCATGCCTTCAGCAGCAGGGGTTAAAAGTCCCCCAAGATGCTTCTGTATGCAGTTATGACAACGGTCAACTCTCTCAATTAGCCAATCCAAAGATTACCACGATGGATATCGACTTGGAGTTGTATGGAAAGAAAGCGGTGGAACAGCTGTGTTGGAGAATGGATAATAAAGGGGAGCCTTTTCAGGAGATATTGATTTCGTCCGAATTGATTACAAGAGATTCCACCTCAAGTCCCTTAGTGAAAATAATATGATATAAATTACTAAAAAGACCTTAAAGAAATGAAAATTCATTCTTTAAGGTCTTTTACTTAAGATCAAGCGGATAAGTACTGCTTCATTAACTATTTACAGTAATGATTTTGTTTACTCTTTCCATTACATCTTGTTCTATCTTTTGAAGTTTCACTTGACTATCCTTTTGCGAAACCCCTTGAACACCAAAATAAAACTTAGCTTTCGGCTCCGTTCCTGACGGGCGTAAACAGAACCAAGAACCATCTTGTAAGAAATACTTGATGACATTCGATTTTGGAAGATCGATTGTTTCCTTATTACCGCTTTCAGGATACATTCTCTTAGAAGTCTTATAATCTTCTATTGCCTTCACCTTTATACCAGCAATCTCTGCAGGAGGAGTACTTCTGAAGTCTGCAAGAATTTCAGCGATTTGTTCTGCTCCCGCTTTCCCTTTAAGCGTTAAAGACTGAAGAGATTCTTTAAAGTATCCATACTCTTCAAATATCTCCATTAGTCCATCATACAAAGACTTCTCTTGGGACTTATAATATGCTGCAACTTCTGCAGCAAAAATAGCCGCCTGTACAGCATCTTTATCACGTACGAAATCTCCAATAAGGTAACCATAGCTTTCTTCATAACCAAACAAGAATTTATGCTCTCCAGATTTTTCAAACTGTTGAATTTTCTCTCCAATAAATTTAAAGCCCGTTAGAGTGTCAAGAGTTGGAATGCCAAAGCTTTCTGCAATAACTCTTCCAATTTCAGAGGTAACAATTGTTTTAATCACAATTCCATTCTCAGGTAATGTTCCATTTACCTCTTGCTGAGTCAATAGATAATGGAGCATCATTGCTCCCAGTTGATTACCTGTTAGCACTTCATATTTACCTTCAGCATTCTTTACGGCAACGCCCAATCGATCTGTATCAGGGTCCGTTCCCATCAAGATATCAGCATTTTCTCTCTCACCATACTGAATGGCCAATTCAAAAGCTGCATGCTCTTCCGGGTTCGGAGACGTTACTGTTGAGAAATTAGGATCCGGTAATTCTTGTTCTTTTACAACAGTGATATTCTTGAATCCAAAATTACTTAAACCTTCTCTTACTGAAATATTAGCCGTACCATGAAGAGGAGTGAAAACAATTTTAAGAGAGTCAGAAGCTTCTTCTATAACAATTGCATTTTGGCGAATCGTTAGTAATTCTTTTTGATAAGCCTTATCTACTTCTTCACTTATATACGTCAGAGTTCCATCTCTTATTAACTCTGATTCATCCACAACTTCGACTTTAAGTTCATTTTCGACACCATTTACATATTGAATTAATTGGTCAGCCGTCTCAGGTGGAATTTGTCCTCCATCTGGTCCATATACTTTAAATCCATTATATTCAGATGGGTTATGACTAGCTGTTATCACAATACCTGCAAAAGCCTTTAGATGCCTGACCGCAAATGAAAGAACCGGAGTTGGACGCAATTCGTCAAACAAGTATGACTTAATCCCATGCTTTCCGAGAGTTTTTGCCACTTCCAAAGCAAACTCGGGAGATTTGTGACGGGAATCATAGGCAATAGCAACGCCTTGATTTTTCGCACCAGTTCCTTTCACTTCTATAAATCTAGCTAACCCTTCTGTTGCTTTACGAATCATATAGATGTTGAGACGGTTGGTTCCAGGACCTAATTCTCCTCGAATTCCTCCAGTACCGAATTCAAGGTACTTATAAAAGAGTTCTTCGATTGCTTGCTCATTATTTTCTATATCTAATAATTGATTCTTTAATTCTATATCTAAATCAGGATAACTAATCCATCTTGAGTAATTATTTTTCGAATCCATATTCTCACCCGGCTCTTAACTTAGTATTTTTCTTAATAAGAAATCATTTTTGATTTTGAAGCTTGGAAGTTTTCAAGTACTTCTTCCCAAGTAAAATACAAACGGGTAAAGTCCTCTTCCGTAATCGTTACACCTGATTGCACTTCAATAAATTCCATATCTGTAAGAGCCTTTATTCCATGTTTCCTACCCGCAGGTAAATGAATGGTATCCCCTGCTTTTACTCGTGTAAGATGATCATCTAAAGCTAGCTCACCTTCACCTTTTACAATGGTCCACACTTCGTCTCTTAAATTATGATAATGATAACTTGAGTTTTTACCAGCATGAATACAAATTCGCTTTGTAACCATTTCTGGACCATCTTCATACTTGGCGTAATCTAGGACCCGTGACCAACCCCAGATACGTTCTTCGTACATTGGGGGCTGTGTGATTCCACCGATGTATTCCTTTATTCTGGGGCTAGAGGCCTTGTCCGCTACAAGTATCCCATCCGGACTAGCAGCTACAACAAGATCCTTAGCTCCTATGACAGTCACGGGGATATCCAGTTCGTTTACTAAATGTGTGTTCACATTGTCTTCCGAAAGTATTCCTTTTCCAATTTGATTCGTTGCCATTTCTTCGGTCAATGTATTCCAAGTACCAAGGTCTTTCCAGTACCCCTTGTAAGGTAGAGCAACAATATGATTCGCATTTTCTACCACTTCGTAATCAAAGCTGATTTTCGGGAGTTGATTATAACTTAGACTTAGCTCTTCATAGTTTGTTGAAAGACCTTTTTCTTTTAAAATATCTAAAATATAACTTAACCTGAACGCAAATACACCACAATTCCAAAGTGCATCCATTTCAATTAATGACTGTGCTTTCTCTTCACTAGGCTTTTCTGTAAATCTACCTACCTTAAAATACTCTTTGTTACTTTTTTCTTGAGGGACAATATAACCGTACTTTGAAGATGGATAAGTAGGGGTAACACCCATTAGAGCAAGGTCAGCATCGGACTCTTCTAGAACTGATTCTAACTCTCTAACTCTATCAAAAAAAATATCATCTACATACGGATCGACAGGAAGTACTGAAACTACTTCATCTAAAGATGTATTTTCAACTGAGTAAAGGTATGATGCAGCAAGAGCAATTGCAGGAAATGTATCGCGACGTTCTGGCTCAATAATTAAAGGGACATTTGTTCCTAACTGACTATGAATCATATCTCGCTGCATCTTGGAAGTTGCAATAACAGCTGAATCACTTAACCCTACCGTTTCAAGTTGTCCCCAGACTCTTTGAACCATGGATTGATTATTTGATTCTTGACCCTCTAATACTTTTAAGAATTGTTTTGAACGAGTATCATTTGAAAGTGGCCATAATCGCTTCCCTGATCCTCCTGATAACAATACTAATTTCATATTTTTTCTCCTTTCACACAAAAAAACAGACCTGAAAATCGGTCTGTTTTTCACAAGATATCTCACTATGAGTTTAGAACTTCATATAATGTTTCTCGATATTTATTAATAGAGATATCTCTCTTTAAGTATTTATCTAAATAATTTCTACCGTTATTACCTAAATTATTTAATTCTTCCTTATCCATTTGGTAAAAGTGTTCTACTTTATTAATTATTCCTTCATAATCTTGAGGCTCTACAACATGACCAGAATTACTTTCGGAGATAAGAATTTCAGCCTCACTATCTTTTTCCAGTACTCCAAGAATCGGTTTACCTGCTGCCATAACACCATATATTTTACTTGGTACAGAAACACCTTTAATACCTTTTTGATTTACTACTAAATGAACATCTGCTGCATTCAAAGAATATTTAATAAATTCCTTTGGTTGATACGGTAAGAAATGAACATTTTTAATAGTATTTTCTTCAATGTATGACTGCATTTCTGACTTCACTGCGCCTTCACCTATAAAAACAAAGGCAAGATCTTCGTATTCTTTAAAGTGTTGAGATATTTTTATTATGTTTTCAAGATCATAATAAAGTCCAATATTTCCAGAATACATGACAATAAACTTATTCCCTAAACCATTTTCTAGTAGGAATTTATTTATAATAGGGTCTTTTTTGAAAATTGGTTTAATCTCATCTTCATCTGTCCAATTATTAATAACTACATGATTGGGAACACTCTTATCTTCAAAGCGTTTTTCAAGTGTCTGCTTCATGTCATTTCCTACAACAATTACACAATCAGAATAACTGCAGTTCAATTTATCTATCTTTTTAGCCCAGTTAAAAATAATTTGCTTATTTGTATAACTTACTGCCATTGCTTGCTCAGGGTTAAAGTCTTGAATGTTATAGATATGTTTGGAACGCTTAAAAAATTTTCCGATTGTTCCTATCAAACCTCCTAAGACAGGTGGTTGCGATATTGTATAAATTGCATCGATATTCTTCTCTTTCACAAGAGTAATATTTGCTAAGAAAAAATAAGAAAATATATATTTTACTCGACTAAGCTTAGAAGTCTTGTCAACCTCTGGTAAACTAAGACGTATTATTTTTATATTCTCCAAATAATCTTCTTCAATTACTTTTGTTTTCTTAGTATATTCCCCTGCATATCCTGGTTGTGCTGCTATGACTGTAATGTCAAAGTCTTTTTGTAAATTTCGGCATAATTCTGTCATTAATTGACCTGTTGAAGCGTAATCAGGGTAAAAATAATTTATTACGAAAACAATCTTTTTTCTATTGTTAATCATTAAAAATTTCCTCATTTAAATTATTTGATTTTTCCAAGAACAAATTTATGTTTGAAAATGAATCTTTATACTTGGATAGATCCTTAATATCTTTTTCCCACCAATTACTTTGAATAATTCTTTCCACGACTTCGTTAGAAAATCTATATTTTAAAACTTTTGCAGGTGTTCCTCCAACTATAGAATATGCAGAAACGTCTTTAGTTACAATTGCTCCTGCAGCTATAATTGCTCCATTTCCTATTTTTACCCCGTCTAAAATAATTGCATTCGCCCCTATCCAAACATCGTGACCAATTATTATTTCCTCAAACTCTTCAAAGTCTTCTTTGTCAACTAACTTTATTCTAAATGGATTATTAAGACTATAAAAAAGAGGTGAAGTGGAGAATCTATTTGTAGGATGTTTCCCTAACCCTATTTTAACAGAGGGGCCAATGGAACAATAATTGCCTATTTTACAATTTATTATATGTGTGTTATTTGCAATGTAACTATATTTTCCAATAGTAATATTTTTCAATTTACAAAACCGCTTAATTGCAATATTCTTTTCAAGCATTGAATTGCGGCTAACAAATGAAAACAATGAAATCCTTTGTTTATTCTTAATACTAAAAGTCCTAAAAGGAATGTTCATTTGTTTACACCTCTATTTCCCTACTATTTTTCCAGTAATTAAATATATTGTAGTTTTAATTTTTTCAATTAGTTTCTTCCCCATAAAATGTCTTCTGAATTCTTTAATCAACCCTTTATTATAAGTTTTATTAACTTCAAATTTATAGTTCGAATTTGATAACACAGTATTTTTAGCTTTCTGATTAAATCTATCAAGTTTATTTTTATGAACTCCACTACCGTCAAAACCTTTATTTTCAATTAAAGATTCATATCTCCACACACATCTTCCCGAGTTCTCAAAAATATAAAAATACCAACGAATTAACCATGAATTCACATGTCCATCAAGTTGCATTTGTAAAAACTCAGAAAAAGCTTCCCCTGAATAGTTGAATTTTTCTATCATTCTCTTATCAGCCAATAGATTTTTATAGCGCTGTGTATTATTAAAATCACAGTTATTCCAATATTTTGCCCATGTTCCCCATCCCCATGAGCAGGGGTAAGGTGTAAAGTAAGTATCAGCTTTGGTATGTTTATTAATTGGTAAGCCAAACCCTGAAACATGCATGACTTCGTCATCATTTTCATAAAAATTCAGTGCATTTTTCATATAATTAATAAAACCCTCTTTAGGTACACAATCATCTTCTAGAACAATAACACTATCATATCCTAAATTAACTACCTCTGTTATACCATCAATTACAGATTGAGCCAGACCTTTATTTTTGTTATGTGCAGTTAATTCTACATGACACCAATTTATACTATTAACTAACTCTTTTACTTCTTCTACTTTTTCAAAATCAATACTATTTCTTGGTCCATCACAGAAGACATATAATTTCTCTACTGAATTTTTCTTTAATCCAGCAAGAACTTTAGAAGTGTGTAATGGTCTATTGAACACAAAAAGTATTACTGCTGTTTTCAATACCTATTCCTCCATATTTACTCATATTCTCTTCTTACTTTTAACCTATCATAGTATAAAGTTATTAAAATCCCTGCAAAGAGAAACACACTCTTCGAGGTATCTAATGCAAAGCTAGTTTGTCTGTAAATAAAGACAAAAAAGAATAATGCTACTAACCAATAAGCTGTTTGGTTATTGGTGATTTTAAAGCTTTTAATTATTATTAATAGAAAAAATAAAAATAAAATTAGAAAACCCAATAAACCTGTTGTAGCTAGAAGCTCTAAAAATATATTATGAGAATATACTGATTTTAATCCAGCTCCAAATAAAAAGTTCCCTTCAAATAACTGTAAGCTTTCTTTATATACATCAAATCGTCCTACGTATTGGCTTGAACCAGTTACAGACGGATCATTAAGTATATTCTTAAAAGAAAACCTAGAAATTGTTGGAAACTTACTTATTACGTACATGCTCGTAGTAACAAAATTGTAAAAAAACAGTGATAAAATAGCTGAAACTAAAATGAATAATTTTCCCTTACTAGAAGCCAACATCATTAATATAACAAATATACATAATATAACAGAAAAAAACGCTCCTCTACTTCCAACAATAAAAAGCATAGTAGCTAATCCAATAAAAGCATTTAATCTTCCGATAAGGTGTTTATTTACTCCATTAGGACTAAGAAAATTAATTATTACAAAAAGACCTAATAACTCACCAATTGCTACTGGGTGTGTTGAACCTACAGTCACACGGTATTGAGAAATACTATTAAAATAATTAAAAACTATAAAACAAATTAAAATATAGCCGTATATATTTGTTATTTTTCTAAAAAACAAAAAATCATTTGTATCTTTAATGTTAATAATACGTCCAATATAATAAGCAATTAAGGAACCTAAAATAATATGCATTGTTGAAATGATATTAGTAATAAAAATGGAGTGCAGTAAAATATAAATTATAAAAATAAAAAGTATTCCATCTTCAACATGAAATTTTTTTATTCTACTTGTTATAAGGATTCCAAGAATAACAAATAAAGTAGTGAAAATCAGAATAGGCAATGTTAAATCTAAATTTGGAGATATTATTGCTTCAATTGCATAACTAAATATTAAAGATATTGCTAAGACTATTATTATTTGATTTTCATATTTTCTAAGTAGCATTGTAACTCCCAAGTAATTTAATATTATAAATTTTCATAGACATCTTTGTAACTCCTTACAAAGGATTCTATAGTAACCCTTTGGTGAAAATCACTATTGACTTCAGAATTATTTTCAAGAAAGTATATCAAAGCTTTAGCTAGTGATACTATATCTTCTTGAATAAATGTTATACCTAAATTATATTTGTCTATTAAATATCCAATGTTACCAGAACTTGGGCCTAAAACTTTAATATGGTTTACTATTGCTTCTGTCATAGGTCCACTATTTCCTGTGAAAATACTACGATAAGGTAAAATTATTAAATCGCTTACTACTACATTAGACATGAAATCTTTATCGTTAACATATCCCAAATCAGTTCTGTACTCAATATTGTACTTAATAGCTCTCTCCCTAATATATTCTTTTGAAAAATCCTCTTCTTTTCCTACAATATTTAAAAGAATCCTGTTTTTCATTTTAGTTGGTATCAACTTAAAGCTTTCTAGTAAAAGATCTAATCCTTTGTCATAGCGAGTACCACCTAATGCAGATATTATTATTTTATCTTTAGGTATCATCATCTCTTCTTTTAATTTTACTTTATTAGGTAAAGATCTATAGTCATAAAAACTTGGATAGTCAATTACCTCTACATTAAGTATGTTTTCTTTACTTAATATTTGTTTTATATATTCGGAATGGACTACAATTTTGTCTAGCTTTTCAGAGAAATGTTTAAATAATTTCATTTTAATTTTATTTTGAGGATAATGATGTAATGTTCCTACTATCTTAAAATCTTTTATTTTCTTTAAACTTGAAGGGTTGGTATAAAGGTTGTCCAAGTATAAAAAATGTATTATATCTTCATTTGAATTACTCTTTTTTTGGGATCTTTCATAAACTAAATTTATAAAGTCCCTTCGACAAAAATAATAATCAAAACTAAATTTATTATTAGAAAAACTCAGTTCTTTAGAAACATTTTCAGTGTAATAGATACTTTTTAATGTGTCTAAATAAATCTTATGGTGTCCAGTAAATATATTATCAGCTAGAAATACTTTTTCCATTTCACAACCAACCTAACGTTTATTTTAGAAAATATAAGAAGAATTGATTCTCTCTAACTACTTTTTATCCCTTAAAATTTCAGAGTATAAATTCGCATATTGATTTGAAACATTTTTTTTTCCAAATCTATTTTTCATATCTAAATACATCTGTTTACCATTAAATATACCTTTATTTTTTAACAATCGTTCTAGTGCTAATAAAATTTCTGCACTTTCGGGTTTTATTAGATACCCATTCTGACCATTGATTATAATATCATCTGGTCCGCTCCCAATAATTGAGATAGCAGGCGTCCCACATGCAATAGATTCTGCAATTGTTTTTCCAAACGCTTCTTGTAAAGATGGTGCAACAAAAACATCCGCTGCAGAATATAACTTTCTTAAAGTATTAGCGTCTTTAACAAACCCAAATTGCTTTGTAACAATACCTAAATTATTATATTCTTCAGATCTATTACCAAATATAATTAATTCGCACTCCTTTTTATTCGGAAGCTTTTCAAGTGCTTTTTTTAGAAGGTGCCCTCCTTTTCTAACATCCCCAGCGCTAATGGCTCCAAATAATATAAGATTTTTATTTTCACTAAACCCTAATTCCTTTCTCGCGGAGACTTTATCTTCAGGAAAAAACATATCTTCGTCAATACAATTCGGAATAAATTGAACACTATGATTACTGAATAATTTACTTTCTTGTGCACAATCGCTTATCCATTTACTTATGCCCACTAAATATAAGTTTTGCTGAAAAAATTTTTCTTTTCTATTTAAAATATATCTAGATAAATCATTTTCATTACCACTGCTTAAATGAGTACAATTACCACATCCTGTTGTGTAGCCCATACAGTTATTAGAGTAATGGCATCCACCAGTAAATGGCCACATGTCCCTAAGTGTCCAAACAATTGGCTTTTTAATTTTTGAAAAAGTTTTCATATCAATAAAACCACTATTTATCCAGTGAAAATGAACAATATCTGCCTCCTTATATTCTTTATATTTCGTTATATCCTCACCAATTACACCTGTACTAAATATATATTTATCTCTGTTCCTATAAAATTTAGTAGGTAATTTATCAATTTCATATCGTAATCTATGCTTTACTTTATCAATTTTGCTTTTTCTAGATACTAAAATTTCTTTTTCTTCATACTTCCCTTTTTGTACTAGAACTGAAGATTGTATGCCATTTTTTATTAGCCCTTTATGAAGCCAATAGGTGCCTTTTCCGGCACCTGAATCTAAATCTCCACTTGCAATATGCAAAATTTTCATTTAACCATCTCTTTAACTGTTTTTATATTTAACAAATCTTCAACTTGATTCCACATTTTTAAAGATTTTTCTTTTTGGACAATAGATGCCTCTTCTAGCTTTACATTAATACTTTTTGCAAAGCTATTATTAAGACTATCATTAATTTTTAATTCTAATTCACTTAGATCTTCATCAGTTGAGTAGATCATCTCGTTACAGTTATAGTCATTAAAGAGCATTTCATATTTATGGCTCCAACCGATTGCTATAGACGGAATTGCTTGTGATAAAGAACTTACTAATCCATGGAACCTTGAACTAATGACTAAATTACAACAGGAGATTATACCTTTTATCACTAACGCGTCATCTTCAGTATATATAGGAAATTTAGAACCTGTTTTTCTCATTACCTGTTGTGCAAGTTCTAAATCTTTACCGGTGTCATGTATTAAAAAGAAAAAAGGAGCGTTGTTTTTTTGTAAGTTTTTTACAATTAAACATAACGAATCAATATACTTATTTGGATCGTCACCCTTATCAATCATACGATAATTTGGAATGATGCAAGTTTTCCCTTTGAATTTATCTACATCATTAGGTAACTTTGGCCTGATTAAATTAGTAAAATCAGGAGCCATCTGAATTTTATCCGATTCGGAAATTTGTCTCAAATATTTATATGAAACTTCATCTCTTGCAAAAATAAGATCTACATTATCTATAATTTCCTTCATATACTTTTTATTATTTTTTAATTCAAAAGGTCCAAATGCTTGCGGTAACAAAATAATTGTTTTGCCAAGTTTTTTCATGTTTTTATAGTATTGTGCCATTTCCTTTATAGGAGCTGTTCCCCATTGATCACTATAAGCAAATCCTGAAACATCAAATACAGCATCAATAGTATTTATTGGAGTAATACCAAAAACCTGCTCGAATTTCTTAGGAATCAGATTGTTTATTAATATATTGCCTTGGTTATTAATCTTATTAATCCAAAACTTTTGATATAAACCTAATTTCGCCCTCTTATGATACATCCCGGTCAAATGCGAAACAGTAAAGTTTATCTCTTTCGTTTCAGAATACCTATCTAAAACTGATAACAACATAAGTTCGGCGCCTTTATTAATAAAGTTCACACCTTTTAATTCAATCTTCAATTTAGTTATACCTCCTGATAGTATTTAAATTTTTCTTTGATGAAAATGGTACTTTCGCGTCTTTATTAGGAAACCCCAGTGCAATTAACATAATTACTCTCTCGTCTTTTTCTAAATTTAGAAACTCAGCAATTTTAGCTTCCCTATGCTCTACATCTGGCCAATTAATTATACATGAACTTATCCCTTGAACTTCTAACCCATATAAGAACGACATTGCTGCAAGGGATGAATCGATGTAAATAACATGCCTATCTCTTTCAAATGGGTAAGCTCCTAATTCACCTGTTACTGCAACAATTACAGGTATATTATCTCTATATCCAGCTGTGCCACCTGGTAATTCAGCAATCTCCGAAACCAGTTTAGGGTCATCAAACACCCTAAACTTATATGGTTGTCTATTACAAGCACTTGGTGATAATCCAGCAGCATAAATTGCTTTATCAATCATTTCTCGAGGAACTTTTTTATCTTCAAAAAACCTTACTGATCTCCTTAAAATAGATAAATCAATAAATTCATTAATTGTAACTTTTGGTTTTTCACCTAAATTTCTTAAGTAAGGTATTGATCTATTCACTCTTTCATCAGATTCTAAGTTTGAAATTATTAAGCTATATTTCTCCCTCATTTTAATAATATTTGGATGGTTACCTGTAACTTTAAAGTATTCTTCTAATACATCATTGAACCAGTTAAAAGTAGAATCGTCTACCATGGACTTCTCTTTTGATAAAATCTCAAAAGCTTCAATCGTTTCTTCAATATAGGAGGTAGCAAAATTATCTCTTCTTGGTATCATAATTAGACCTTTTTCAATTCTGTGGATATTACGTCTAAGTTTGTACACAGCTCCTTCTTGATTAGAGTGGTATCTATATTTCCCATTAATCACTGAGTGATGTTCTCTTCTAAAACTACTATTAACAACATAATAAAAGGAGCATAGAAGAGGATACTTTGAAATTGTTTTTAATAGAAAGAATTTAAATTGCTGTTTCTGATCTCTAATTTTTTCTTTATATGAGATTGTTTTTGTCACTGTTTCACTTCCTAGATAGCTTGATAATTCTAATAAAAATTAAAAGTGATTTTGTCATTAACTTTGCCAGTGGAAAGGTTTTTCTAGATAAAAATAAAAACAAATAGGTTGACACACTATAAGATATTAAAGTGGCAATTGATGCTCCTGTAGCTCCATAGTTTGGAATAAGTATTAGATTTAACAATATATTACTTACCGCACCTAAACCATGGCTAACTAAGGAATAAATCAATAACCCTTCATTTATTAACCATTTGCTCAATAATGTCCTTAAAAACACAAATACACCAGTCCAGATTTGTATTGATAGTACATTTGCCGATTCTATGTATTCTTCACCAAATAAAAAGTCTATCACATAACCTGATAAAAAAGATGTCACAATAGCCAGTGTAAATGACATTACGAAGAGTAAATCGAGCAATTTCTGTAAGTTTTTAAAGTACTTATCTTTTGATTCAATTTTATCTTTTACCAGTTTAGGAAAATATGAAGAAACTATAGCAATAGGAATAAAATACCACGCTTCTGTTAACCTAACTGCTACAGAATAAATACCTACTGCGACTTCATCAACTAGGTGTTTCAACATTATCTGGTCAACTTTCATATATATAATAGCTGCCATACTTGAAAAGATTAATGGCCATGATTGTTTTAACATATCTATTGCAATACTTTTGTTAAAACTCCATACTCGCATTGAATTCTTTTTATAAAGAAATATTATTAATAAGGATATCGATCCCAATATTAATTCTAAGGAAAAAATCCAGGCAATAATAATTAGATTTAAATTCAGTATAATACTCAAAAGTTTTAAAGCTGAAATAATAGCAAAAACAATGCCCTTTGAGATTACCGTATATTTACTTTTAACTTCGGATTCGAACCAAATAGCAATAATTTCTAAAGGTTGAAATAAAACAGAAAAAGCCAATATTAGTAAAACGTAATTTGTAGTTGTATCATCATTATTGAACCATACCAAAATCATTAATAGGCAGAAACCAATAATACTACTTATTAATCTTAAGCTGAATGATGTCCCTAAGATTACGTTTTTCTTATTAGGTTGTTTTACTAAATCTCTTACCACTATTCCAACTAGCCCTAATGGGGTTACCGCTGAAACAATCATTATTATTGATAAGGCATAATTTAGCAGTCCAAAGTTCTTAGGCCCTAAATATTTTGCAATCCACACACTAATAATTAAATTGACTGACATCCTTAAAATTTTGTCAACAAAAAGCCAGCCTGTATTAGCTAGAGTATTGTTTAGCCTAGCTATTTTTCTCAAGTTGCTCTTCCCTCCTGTGGAAAAGATACCAAAAGTCTATAGCCTAGCTTTTTTCAGCTAGGCTATATCTTTTTTAATCGAACATTATTTTTTTCTTCTCTTCTTTTTCTACTTTCTTCAGATCTTCTTCAGCCATGATTTGAACTAACTCCTCAAAGGAAGTCTTTGTAGGATTCCATTTAAGTAAAGTTTTTGCTTTTGTTGGATCCCCCAATAGTTGATCAACCTCCGCTGGTCTGAAGAACTTTGGATCAATATCAACAACCACTTTACCAGTCGCCTTATTAATTCCTTTTTCTTCAAGTCCATTTCCTGCCCATTCAATTTCTATATTTGTATGTTTAAAAGCTAACTCTACAAACTCACGAACTGTATGCATTTCTCCTGTTGCAATAACAAAATCCTCCGGTTTGTCATGTTGAAGGATTAACCACATACATTCAACATAATCTTTAGCGTAACCCCAGTCACGCAACGAATCTAAATTACCCAACGTCAGTTTCTCTTGCTTTCCTTGTGCTATACGTGCAGCAGCTAATGTAATTTTACGGGTAACGAATGTTTCTCCACGTCTCTCAGATTCATGATTAAATAAAATACCGTTTACCGCAAACATATTGTAAGATTCACGATAATTTTTAGTAATCCAGAATCCATAAATTTTAGCCACTCCGTACGGAGACCTTGGATAGAAAGGAGTTGTTTCTTTTTGTGGTACCTCTTGAACTTTTCCGTATAGTTCAGAAGTTGATGCTTGATAAACTCGGGTTTTATCAGTTAATCCTAGAATACGTACTGCTTCTAAAATATTCAAAGTACCCTTGGCATCAACATCTAGAGTATAGCCAGGCATATCAAAGGAAACTCGAACATGTGATTGAGCTGCTAAGTTATAAATCTCATCGGGTTTGATATCCCCAACTAATCTGGTAACATTTAAAGCATCCGTTACATCCCCATAATGAAGATGGAAATTTTGATTATTTACTAACGCATCTGCTTCCTCTGCGGACATAATATCTTCTAAGCGCTCTTGGTTATAAGAAGAAGAACGTCGGATAACACCGTGTACCTCATACCCTTTTTCTAATAAAAATTCCGCCAAATAAGATCCGTCTTGTCCTGTTACTCCAGTAATTAATGCTTTTTTCATGTTAGTCCTCCATCTATTTCGACAATTATTTTGTAGTTGTTAGTTCGTTTTCTAGAAACCATTGGTATGCTTTTTGTAATCCATCTTCTAGGGATGTAGATGCTTTCCACCCTATGGAATTTATTTTTGTAACATCCACTAACTTACGTGGTGTTCCATCTGGCTTTGTGGTATCGAATTGAATGTCTCCTTCATATCCCACTACAGCTTTAATTTTTCCGCCTAATTCTTTAATGGCGATGTCTTCACCGACACCAATGTTCACAATTTGATTACCTTCATAGTTTTCCATAAGGAATAGGCATGCATCTGCTAAATCGTCTGAGTACAGAAACTCACGTTTAGGGGTACCTGTTCCCCACATTTCAACAAAAGGAGCATTTGTCTCTTTCGCTTCATGGAATTTACGAAGTAGTGCTGGTAATACGTGAGAAGTTTGTAAATCAAAATTATCATTTTCCCCGTATAAGTTGGTTGGCATGGCAGAGATGTACTTCGTACCATATTGACGATTGTATGATTCACACATTTTAATTCCTGCTATTTTCGCAATAGCATATGGTTCGTTTGTGGGTTCTAATTCTCCAGTAAGAAGATATTCTTCTTTTAGAGGTTGAGGAGCCATTTTAGGATAGATACAAGTACTTCCTAGAAATAATAGTTTTTCTACATTATTTCGATAAGAAGCATCAATGACATTCGTTTGTATTAACAGGTTGTCTCTAATGAAATCTGCAGGGTATTCATTGTTTGCAACAATTCCACCAACTTTCGCAGCCGCCAGGAATACGTATTCAGGTTTTTCCTCTTGAAAAAACTGATCCACTTTACCTTTGTCTCTTAAATCCAGCTCTTTACTCGTTCTATATAGTAGATTCGTATAACCTTCCGATTGTAATTTTCTTAGAATAGCAGAACCAACTAATCCTCTGTGTCCTGCAACATAAATCTTCGAATCTTTTCTCATTGTTAACCTCCACCCTTAGTATGCATTTTTCGAACCAAATAATAATAACACTGTTTTGAAGATTATCTTTATATCAAACCATGTATTTCTTTTTTTAATATAATTCAAATCCAATTCAACCATTTCATTGAAGCCAATATTACTCCGACCACTTACTTGCCATAGTCCAGTACAGCCTGGTGTAACTAGTAGACGCTGTTTGTCATAACTTGTATACTCCGCCACTTCTCTAATTAGTGGTGGACGAGGACCTACCAGGCTCATTTCACCTTTTAGCACATTAAACAATTGAGGAAGTTCATCAATGCTCGTCTTGCGAATGAACCTTCCTATTTTTGTGACTCGAGGATCATTTTTCATCTTGAACATGGCTCCTGTCGTCTCGTTGAGCTTTAGAAGTTCAAATAACCGTTCTTCTGCATCGGCCACCATTGAACGAAACTTATACATATTAAACTCTCTGCCATTTTTCCCAACTCGTTTTTGGCTAAAAAATATTGGACCTTTGGGATCTTCTATTTTGATAAGAATAGCTACAATTAAAAATAGTCCACTAAGTAAACACACACCGATTGAAGCCCCAATGATATCTATGATTCTTTTCTGAGTTAGATAGAATCTTGAATCCTTCATTTTCACTTTTGTGCCAGATTGAGTATATAAAAAATCTTGTTCAGCTAGGTTTGCCATCTATTTTACCTGCCTTTACTTCATTTCTACTTTTTTGTTTTCCTCTACTAAGGAACTCATATACTCTAGGATTGAATCGCGGATTTCTTCATGTTCTAGTGCAAAATCAATGGTTGTTTTTACGAAACCAAGTTTTTCACCAACGTCGTAACGTTTGCCTTCGAAATCATATGCATACACTTTTTGAGTTTCATTTAATTTTTGGATGGCATCTGTTAATTGAATCTCTCCGCCAGCTCCAGTTTCTTGATTTTCTAGTAAGCCGAAGATTTCTGGTGTAAGTAAGTAACGTCCCATGATTGCTAGGTTTGACGGAGCTGTTCCTAATGCTGGTTTTTCTACGAAGTTATTAACCTGATATCTTCTATCTTCTTTTGTAGCTGGATCAATAATTCCATAGCGGTTTGTTTGGTTGTGTTCAACCGTTTGTACACCTATGACGGAAGATCCAGTTTCTTCATATTGATTGATGAGTTGTTTGACGCAAGGAGTTTCACTTACGACAATGTCATCCCCAAGTAGAACTGCGAAAGGCTCGTCTCCAATAAAGTTACGTGCACACCAAACTGCATGTCCTAATCCTTTAGGTTCTTTTTGGCGAATATAATGAATGTTTACTAGGTTGCTTGAGTGTTGAACTTTTTCTAGTAATTCCAGTTTTCCTTTTTCTGCTAGGTTTCTTTCTAGTTCAGGAGCTAGGTCGAAGTGATCTTCAATTGCACGCTTTCCTTTACCCGTTACAATGATGATGTCTTCAATACCCGATGCGATGGCTTCCTCTACTATGTATTGGATCGTTGGTTTGTCTACGATTGGAAGCATTTCTTTCGGCATTGCTTTTGTAGCCGGCAGGAAGCGAGTTCCTAATCCTGCCGCTGGAATGATGGCTTTTCTTACTTTTTTCATATTCTAGTCCCCCTCTAATTTTTATACGCCAGCTTTTTCTCTAGTATTTACAGCTGGTCTCCCCATTGAGTAATACTCGATCCCTTTATTATGCATCACTTCGATGTCATAGCAATTACGCCCATCGAAGATAATTGGCTGTTTCATGGTTAATTTGAATGTGTTTAAATTAAGATCTTTGAATTCGGACCATTCTGTTAGGATGAGTGTTGCGTCGGCATCTTTTAAGGCTTCTTCGGTTGATGACGCAAAGGATACGTTTGGATGAATGAATTTCTTGGCTTGTTCCATCGCTACCGGATCGTAAGCTATGACGTTAGCTCCTTGCTCGATTAAATGGCTTGTCACTGGGATGGAGGCTGCTTCTCGCATATCATCCGTGTTAGGTTTGAATGCTAAGCCTAGGACAGCAATCTTTTTCCCTTCTAAGCTACCAAAACGATCTTGCAGTTTCGTTAATAGGATGCTTTGCTGCTTTTTATTAACTTCGATGACACCTTTTAATAATTCGAACTCGTATTCTACGTTTCCGGCGATTTGTACAAGTGCTTTAGTATCTTTTGGGAAACATGAACCTCCATACCCAATTCCAGCGTTTAGGAATTGTGAGCCGATACGGTTATCTAATCCCATCCCAACTGCTACATCTTCAACGTTTGCTTCTACTCTTTCACATATGTTCGAGATCTCATTGATAAAACTGATCTTTGTTGCTAAGAATGCATTGGCAGCGTATTTGATCATTTCAGCACTGCGAATATCAGTCTTGAATACTGGGATACCATATGGTTTGTTAATTTCTTCAATGACATCCGCTGCAATAGGATTGTCTGCTCCTACAACGATTCGGTCACCGTGGAAAGAATCATAGATGGCTGCACCTTCCCGTAGAAATTCTGGATTCGAGACGATTTCTACTTTCACCGGATGAACTAGGTGCTTTTGAATCGTTTCTTTGATCCAATGGTTCGTTCCAACCGGCACGGTGCTTTTCGTGACGACAACTACATCATGTGTGATTCCGGTTGCGATGTCGATCGCTACCTGCTCAACAAAAGCAAGATTAGCCGATCCATCCTCTTTTTCAGGAGTTCCCACTGCTATGTATATAACATCAGCTGATTGAAACGCTTCAGAATGTTTGGTCGTGAAGGCTAAACGTTTGTTTTCAATATTCTTCTTCATCAATTCGTCCAGGCCTGGTTCATAGATCGGGGAAATCCCTTTTCTCATTGAATTGACCTTTGCTTCATCTATATCTATGCATGTCACGTGGTGACCAATCTCTGATAAACAAGTACCAGTTACTAACCCAACATATCCTGTACCAACTACTGCTATATTCATAACCTTCTCCTTTTTCTCTTGAATTCTTATTTACGACATAATAAATACCTAATGAAAAAACACAATTTCCAAATGTTTTTTCATTAGGTATCCAATTGGAACCTTAACTAACTGATAAATAAAGCGTTTTCATTGTTTTTCTTTACTTCTTTCTAATAAAATAGTAAATGTGGGCATCTAACCCTTCCTCACATCCCACCATTGACGACAAGCGTCTAAGGCAAAGTTTCCTCTTCACCCACGGCGTGACCGAGTGCCTCCAATGATAACGGTAAGGAGACATTCCCAAAATTCTACTGTTGTCTGTGTGCAACTTATTTCTCCAATTTACCAACGACAATAGTACCTTAGGATTCTATTTCATGATTGATTCCATTAGAAAATCCCCAAGAATTTTTTCTTTTTAATCTCTTCAGGAATCTCTTTATAGATTGTTTTCCCATCTACTAATATCTCTGCATTTTCGGTAAAGTAATAGACCATGTCTATTCCATACTTCTTCTCTATATAATCCATTGCTTCTTCCATTTTAAAGGTGCGATTATGTATATTGTGTGCGTCTGATGCGATGAAGTGGGTCAGGTTGGCTTGGATCATTTGTTGTGAGAACTTCTGGATGTTCTTGCCGAAGTATCCTGTAAGGCTGGAGGCTGTCAGTTGCGTAGCGGCTCCCCCTTGTACAAGCTTATATAGCTTTTCAGGTCGCTCGATCAGTTCTGCATTTCGTTCGGGATGAACAATGACCGGCGTCAGACCCGTTACCTGAATATCATAGAGAAGCTTTTCAGCATACCTTGGAACTGAGCTAGACGGAAATTCTATGAAAAGATATTGGGATACTTGGTTTAATGGCAAGATGTCACCTTTTTGGTAATCTTCTAAAATTTCACCATAAATGCGGGACTCTTGACCGGGTAGAACTTCAAGGTTGATTTGCTCTTCTTTAAAACGATCATTCACTTCTTTCACAAGTGGAAGGATGTCAGACTTCACGTTGTCGTATTTCCCATTACGGTGATGAGGAGTCGCAATGATTGTATGGATCCCTTCTGAGACAGCCTGTTTCGCCATATCGATACTGTCGTAGATCGTATTGGCTCCGTCATCAACCCCGGGCAGGATATGGCTATGAATGTCAATCATTACTAACTCCCCCTTTTTCTAGTTCTTTCGACTTATTATTACAACGACTACCATTTTACACCACTAGGTATATTTGTAAAGAGGTGAATTTTGTCGAATTCTATTTAATTTCCGTAATAGTAATAATAGTCTGTTTCTGAAGCTTTCTTATTATTAAGCACGCATCCTAACAGCTTTCCTTTTGTCGATTGAAGAAGCTCCTTCGCTTTCTTTGCCGGATCCATTTCTGTTTTCCCGCTTGAAACGACTAGGATGCTTCCATGGCACTGGTTAGCCATAATTTGTGCATCTGTAACTACCAGTACTGGTGGCGTATCAAATATGATCAAGTCGTATTCTTTATATGCTTCTTCAAAGAAGTTCTCCATTGCTCTTGAACTTAGAAGCTCTGCCGGATTAGGAGGCACCGGACCGCTTGAAAGAATATGAAGCTTATCCACGCCGCTGTCTTTAACAGCTTCCTTTAGGGTCACTTGTCTCGATAGAATATTCGTTAATCCCGTCGTGTTCGGGAAGTTAAACGTATAGTGAACGGTTGGCTTTCTCATATCAGCATCGACCAGGAGGACGGTCTTCCCCTGCTGGGCAAAGACTACGGCTAAGTTCGCAGCCGTTGTGGACTTCCCTTCTCCGGGACCTGCAGATGATACCATAATCGATCGGTATTCCTGATCGACGGATGAGAATTGAATATTCGTACGTATCGTACGAAATTGCTCCGATACAGGTGACTTCGGATTGACTTTCGCTATTAGCTTACGTGTATTTGCGTTCATTGATTTCTTCTGTTTATTAAACACCGACACTTTCACCTCTGCGTCTTGACGTTCTTTCCTGGCGATGAGCTACCTTTTGAAATTCACTGTCGGTAATCGTCGGGATTACCCCTAGTACAGGGAGCTCGAGACCTTTCTCGATGTCCTGCTCTGTTTTCACTGTGTTATCCAAGAATTCTAATAAGAAAGCAAGTCCTACACCTGCCATTAATCCGACTACCAGTGCAATCGCGATATTTAATAGTGGTTGAGGTTTAATCGGAGATGGGTTTTCTCCAAGTTCTGCCTTTGCAAGAATGCTTACATTATCGACATTCATGATCTTCACAATTTCTGTTTGAAATACTTCGGCAATCTTATTCGCGATGGCTGCTGCCTGTTTAGGATCTTCATCCTGAACGGAGATGTTCACGACTTGGGAATCCTTTTCACTTTGAACCGTTACTTTTTCATTTAGTGCCCCAGTGGTCATATCTAACTTAAGATCATCAATAACAATATCCAGAATAGCCGGGCTCTTCATAATGACATTATACGTATTGATTAACTGCAGGTTTGTTTGCACTTCCCCTACATTAAATGACTGTTGGTCGTCTTTCGATTTATTCACGAGCAATTGAGTGGACGATTGATAGATTGGTGTGAGGACAAAATAGCTGATGGCCGCACTTACCAATACTGCCATAAGGGTCAGTATGATGATGAGACTCATGCGTTTCTTCAACGTCTGAATGAGCTCCTTTAAACTGATGGTTTCTTCCATGATAGCCTCCTAAATTTCTTCAAAAATAAAAATCTCGTCATATTATATCATAAGTTCTTGTTATTTTTAGGGAATCTTGTCATAATTTTAATAGAATTGAAATCTTTTGTTACATATCTATTAAACAATAGATTGTTTATTATTGGAAGGGGCTATCCGGATTTGGTTCCATTTTCCAAGTTCAATATTCATAGGAGGTTCGTAATGAAAAAAGTCTTTATTTTTTTCCTACTTATATTATGTGGTGGGGTTATCGTGTACGGGAATCTTCACTGGAAGTCGATGACGTCGGACTCAACGTCTGCGGATTCGTCTTCAAGTTCAGAGGAACAAGGTGAATCTGATAAGAGTGAACCAACATCCCTTGGAACAGAGGAAGGGGAGTATCTATCTACTACAGTCAATTGGCCGGAAGATGCCCGTTCTCTTTATAAAGAAAAGCTGGAAGCTGGAGAACCCTTCAATATTGTTTTAATGGGGTCAACCGAAATGGATTCCATTGAAGAGGGATGGAATGACAAGGTAGCGGAAGCTTTAGAAGAAGAATACGGGGACACTGTTTCAATCGAAAGTCTTTCCTTTGAAACCACTACACTTGAGTTCGTTCGAGAGGAAAGATATGAAGAAGTTGGGGAATTACAGCCCGGGCTCGTCATTTTTGAGCCGTTTGTGTTCATAGATAATGGAAATGTTACGATTGAGGACACTCTTCAAAGCATCGGAACAATTATAGATGAAGTAAAAGAGTCATCACCAGGATCCGCATTCGTCCTTACCCCTCCTCAGCCTATCTATCAGCCGGCGAATTATGCAGCACAGGTTACCGAGATTCAAGAGTACGCTGAAGAGAATGATATTCCGTTTATCGACCACTGGTCTAACTGGCCCGATGTAGAAGATGAAGAAATCAAAACGTATCTGGATGATGTAAGCAGTCCCAATGAGCAGGGACACACTGTCTGGGCCAAAGGAATCATCGACTTCCTAGTAGAAAAGAAATAAATTTTTACTATTTAAGGAATATTTTAGTTTTTTCCGCCAAATTATGTGATAAAATGACGGTATTATCTATCAAACTATGACAATAAAGGAGAAGTGTACGTGAAAAAGACATTGGTTTCTGTAGCAGCTACGGCTGTTCTCTCGTCTTCGTTTGTTAGCTATGCCTCGGCAAGCACTCACAAGGTGGAGTCAGGCGACTCCCTTTGGCTGATCGCAAACAAATATGACACAAGCGTTGCCAACTTAAAGAGTTGGAACAAACTGCAGTCGGAGATGATTTTCCCTAATCAGGTATTGAAGGTTGCCGCGAGCGGTGCACAGGCTCCACAAGCGCCACCAAAGCAGAACTCAGGTCAATCATCTGCTAAAACGTACACAATCAAGTCCGGAGATACATTAGGACAGATTGCCGGAAAGCATTCGATTTCCCTTGCTGATTTAATGAGCTGGAATGGTTTGAGTAATCATCTGATCTATCCCGGACAGGTGTTGAAAGTATCCAAATCCGGTGCTACGCCTGCACCGAGCAGTCCGGCACCAGCTCCTGCTCCACCTAAACAGGATGGCGCCATGACGAGCTATTCGGTACAGTCGGGAGATACATTGTCCCATATCGGGATGAAGTTTGGTGTAACGGTAGCCCAATTAAAAAGTTGGAATGGACTTTCGAGCGATTTCTTATCGATTGGACAAGTACTGAAAGTGTCGAAATCAGGCGCTCAGCCTGTCAGTCCGGCACCGACGCAACCAGCTCCTACTAAACCGGACAGCTCAATGACAAGCTATACCGTTAAGTCGGGGGATACTCTGTCTCATATTGGTGCAGCATTCGGTGTGAGTGTAAGTGACTTAAGAAATTGGAATAATCTTTCAAGTGATTTCCTGCGTATCGGACAGGTTCTGAAAGTGAAGGGTACGTCTCAGGCAGTCAAGCCGCCAGCTTCGTCCCCAAATCAATCTTCGTCCTTTTCCGTTGATAAATTATTAAGTGAGGCAACGTCTCATATGGGAACCCCTTATGTATGGGGAGGCTCATCGGTCGGCGGCTTTGATTGCAGCGGCTTCATCTATTACGTCTTTAAAGAAGCCGGTGCTAAAAGTGTAAAGCGTCTATCCAGTGAAGGATACTACAGTCGCTCCTATTACGTGAATTCACCTCAGCCGGGTGACCTTGTATTCTTCGAAAATACATATAAAAAAGGCATTTCTCACTTAGGCATTTATATCGGAAATAATGAATTCATTCATGCCGGGGACAATGGTGTCCAGGTTACAAGCTTAAGTAACTCTTATTGGAAATCGAAGTTTGATGGATTTAAGAGATTTTATGAATTGTAGAATAGCAGAACCCGATGACTCAAATGTCACCGGGTTCTTTTTATGGTGTATAGAAATTTTGTGTATAGTAAACCCCGTACTCACCGCCGAAGTATACTCCTGTACCCAGTTGTTTGAAGAGGGGACTCAGGATGTTCTTACGGTGACCGGATGAGTTTACCCAGGCATCATGGACATCAATGGCATTGAATTGACCCGCGGCGATGTTTTCCCCCGCTGATGAGTAAGAGATTCCCGCCCGGTCCATTCTTTCAAAGGATGATAGACCATCGGGGTTATTATGACTGAAGAAGTTTCTAATGGCCATGTCTTTGCTATGGGCTCTTGCTACTTCTTGAACCTTTACATCTGCCTGAAGAGGAGCCACTAGATGTCTTGCCCGTAATGCATTTGCCTGGTCGAGAATCTGCTTCTCCATGCTGTTTCTTAATTCTGTTTCGTTCACGTCCGGATTGGTTATCGTGAAATCTTCTCTCATGAGTAAGATGCCGGAAAGGGTATTCCCATCATTTTTATCATAGTAGGTACGTATAAGCATTTCATCGTAATCATAATCGTTGGCCTGATTATGACTGGCGCCTATTTGGTTCATTTTGGCTTCTACTTCTGTTTTGCTCAGACCAAGCTTAAGTCCTGATTGGGATAACCAGCTATCCGAATTTGAATAGACAGCCACAACGACCCCTTTGAATATGCCGTATTGGATGTACTTCTTGGGATCCTGATTATAAACATACCAATCAAAGCTGAATCTGCTTTCATCGATTCGCCGGGGATCACCCAAGGAAGAGCGAAGCAATTCTTCGGTAGCATTGACATGAACTCCTTGGAAACGGAACTCTTCCAAGCTTCCTGTCAGTTTCTCCTCGACAACTGATGAAACGGCGTTGCCCCCTCCAAGAATGCGGAATGAGTCATAAGAGTTTAGCAGTTTTTTTATTGGTGAAGGAATAGCTTCTTTTCTCACTAATATTATAGGTGAGTTTTCTTTCGCTGCCAGTACTGACCCCGATAAGGCATCTGCGAAGTTTGTCCCCGTTGCTACATAAGCTCTTTCCTTTTCCATTGGAAGCCCTTCTATGATGTTCCTGGCGGTATCATAGCGGTCGATTCCGCCATATCTGGTTGTGCTTGGGAGCTTTGATTCGACATTCGCAGAGATCACTCCGTTACCTCCGACTATTATGGTTTCTGCCTTTTGATCTGTTATCTTTTTGGTGGATGAAGGCAGAGTACTGGATTCCGTCAGTACGATCGGAATACCATTCTTGGCGGCAAATGGAGCCACTGCCAATGCATCCGGGAAGTTTCGTCCGTTTGCTACGATTGCCTTCTTGGAAGGTAAGTATCCGGCGATTTTGGCAGCCGTTTGGAAGCGGTCGGCTCCTCCGATTCTTGTAATCTTGATATTATTCTTTTTCAATTCGTTTTCAATGGTTGCATCGATTGCGCCGGTTCCACCTAATATGTATATATGCTTTGCCTGTAAACGCTCAATTTCTTCTTTTGTTTCAGAAGGCAGACGATTTTTGTAGGTTAGTAGAATCGGTGCGCTCATTTTATAAGCCAGCGGTCCCCCTGCAAGAGCATCGGGAAACGTTTGTCCGTTTGCCAGCACAACAGTGTCGGATTTAACCCATCCCCGAAATGAAATCTCCACAGCTGTATCGAAGCGATTTTCTCCACTGATCCGGTTTACATTTGCCTTAGCTGTGTCCAGTCTTACCAGGCTGAATGCAAGGATGATAAGTAAAATGGTTATGGCGGTTTTTTTGATCAATTGATTCCCTCCTTATGTTTTCTCTACTCTAATAATACCAAATAAACCCAACCTGTTGAGGGTCACCTGACAATTCAATCCCGTTTTCTGATGCTTCTGACAAAAAGAGACAAAATTTTACTAATGTATTCCCTTTTGCCTTTATTTCTAGTATATTTTTCATATGTGTAAAATTCATTATTTATAGGTGGGATATATATTGAGAGCAGATAAACATAACAAAAAAAGAAAACGCAAGTGGCCGAAAGTCGTTGGGATTGTCTTTATCCTATTATTGTTAGCTGGTGGAGGATATGCATATTCCATTTATCATTCACTGAATAAAACGGCTGAAACGATGAACGAGAAAATTGACAGACCGAAGTCTGAGAAGCGGACAGAGGAAGTAAAGTTCAATGAGAAGCACCCATTCTCCGTATTACTATTAGGTGTGGATGAAAGAGACGGTGATAGAGGCCGATCTGACTCTATGATCGTTGTGACTGTGAACCCTCATGAGAAAACGACTAAAATGATGAGCATCCCTCGTGACACTCGCGTCGATATCGTAGGTAAAGGAATGGAAGACAAAATCAACCATGCCTATGCTTTTGGTGGAGTAGAAATGACGATGGATACAGTTGAAGAATTCCTGGATATACCGATAGATTACTATGCAAAGATCAATATGGAAGGATTCAGAGATATTGTTGACGCTGTCGGCGGGGTAACCGTTCAGAATGATTTTACTTTCAACTACGAGGGGTATACGTTTAAAGAAGGTGCATTAAAACTTAGCGGTAAAGAAGCTCTTGCCTATTCCCGTATGCGCTACGAAGATCCCCGCGGGGACTTCGGCCGCCAGGCAAGACAGCGACAAGTCATCGAGGCGGTCATTAAAGAAGGTGCGAGTGTATCTTCTCTATGGAATTACGGCGATATCTTCGGAGCCATTGGTGAAAACGTAAAGACCAATTTAACACTTGATGAAATGGTTGATATCCAGAAAAACTACAAGAGTGCGACTGCGGATATTTCTCAAAGTCAAATCGCCGGTGAGGGAACCAAACTGGGCGGTATTTACTACTACATCGTTCCTGAAGAAGAGAAACAAAAAGTTCAGAGTGATTTGAAGGATCATTTGGATTTGAATGAATGATGATGATGCCAGCCCTGGTTTGCGGGGCTGGTTTTTTTATCGGTACTCTCATCCACGGAAAATAAAAAGAACAGCCCATGTTTAAGCGGCTGCTCCTTTATCCTTAATTATTATGGATCTCCCCACCCAGAAGCCACCTGCCATAAACAGGGCGCCGATCAGAGAGAGAAACAGTAAGGACGATGCTCCACCGTCCTGGTAAGGTAAGTCTGTATAATATCCCTGTGTTTCTTTCGATATGCCTCTAATCCACTGGGTCTCAAGCTTTGATTTGGTATCTGACGTAAAATCACTCTTCTTTATGATTCCATTTTCATTGATTGTGTACGTTCTGTACTTGGTGGTTGAATCGTTCTCATTTGCAGGAGTTGTTTGTAAGCTGACTATGAACTCTTCTTTTCCTGTTTGTTTATCTGTCATCTGCTTATATAGAATCGCGTCGGAATAAGGTTTCATGCCTTCTTCATCAGGATTTACCTTATAGCCTTTCAGCTCTGCTTCCTCTTCATCATTGATTTCCAGGATGATTGTTGGAGGATCGCTTTCATTTTGTCCAAAGGTATTGATTTTCACCCCATGAAAGACTTGGACTGCATCGATCATCCCATCCTCTTCCAATGAAGTGAAATCATATCTCTTATCAAATGCTTTTTGGTAGAAGTTCTCTCTTACGGATTGGATAAGAAAATACGCTGCGATCACCATGATGACAAGTCCGATAATGAAGAAAGATCCGCTTATTTTAAGCCACAACTTTTGTCTTTTGTTCATAATCCGTCACTCAAATCCTGTTTATTTAAAAGAATGAATGGAGGTCCGTCCCTAAATCGTTAATTTTTCTATTTTCCGACGGATGTATTGGATGAATTTGTCGTCTCCCTGAAGTTCGAAGACGATGAGTGCTTTTTGCATGTATTTCTCGGCTGCTGAGACTTTCCCTTGCAGTTCATAGTTGTAGCCGATGTGATAATGAAGTTCTCCCAGGAGGTACATATTGTCCTTTAGGATGCACCAGTCGATGGCATCTTTACAGTACTTCGTGGATTGATCAATATCTTCCAGTCTCGTTAATACTCTGGCAATATTATAGTAGAGCCTCGTTTTGATCGTATAGTCCGTTAAGTGAGGCAGTGCTTCAATATGCGACTTCACTTCCTGATAGATCTCTGATGCCCGTTCAAAGATTCCTTCTTCGAAATACATGACTCCTATCGTTAACAGAATTTCAATTTCTCTTTCTGTCCAAATTTTATCCGTGGTGTGGGTTAAAGAAATGGATTTGCGAAGTGTTTCTTCTGCTTTCTCGAGATCCTTATCAAGTTCAAATTGATAAATTCCTTTATGCCACTTCAGAAGTTGCAAATTTCTGTTATTATTAAAGAATAAAGGATTTTCTTCTTCAGCTGTGACCACTTCTTTCATTTCTTTGTAGTCCATATTTCTTCTCGCGATTTGCAGCTGTCTTCCAACCTCTAGAACATAATCAAGTCGAGGAGTCATTCCTATATCAAAAAAGTAGTTAACGTCTACTCCAAGCTTCCTGGATATTAGAAACAACGTCGATGCGTAAGGAAAGACATCTCCTTTTTCGATTTTACTTATCTGAGCCTGGGTACAAATCCCTTCTGCCAGCTCTTCCTGTGAAAGACCTATATTCTTACGTAGTTCTTTTATTTTTTGACCTACGATACTAAAGTCCATGTGAATCTCCCCTAAGAAAAAATATTCCTATAATTATATTTTTCATTATAATCAGCCGTATGGCTTATCTTTCATCACTTAAATTGGTGAATAAGCCCCTAGAATCGGGATGTATGCATTTGTTAAATATGCTTTAATATAGTTAACAATCTTTTAATCAATCATACCCAAAAACTTTCACTTTGAAAAAGGGAGGAAATACCTATGAAAAAACGTTTTCTTACAATTGTCACTGCTTCTGTCTTACTTCTTGGAGCTTTCGCAGCAGTTAAAGCACCATCTAATGATGTAGCTGAACTACCTTCTGTATACTCGACTCCAAATGTAGTGGCCGAACTACCTTCTGTTTACTCTAAAGTTGTAGCAGAGCTTCCATCTGTGTACAAAGCCCCTACTGAGAATGCGGCTGAATTACCTTCTGTTTACTCTAAAGAACTTCCATCTGTTTACTAATACCCCAACTTAGAGAGATGACAAGCCTTCAAACGCAGGAGGCTTTTTTTTCATTATAATATGAATTTACACTCGCACTATATTCTTTTAAGCATATGTCTAGAAAGTTTTCCCTACCATTAATCAAAAAGCGAGGGATTTTTCACTTTTGTTGCTTGATAATCAAGGTATTGTCGAAAGGGAGAACGATCTTATATAGCCTCCCTGACTTTTACACCATTGCTTTTTCAAAACTGGTATTTTTGACACTATGTAACCATCCGTCTATACATTCATAACACTAGAAAGAAACGTAACCATGACCCTCTAGCGGCTTCGTTTTCTTTTCCCCATTCCCTCTCATTACTTAACGATATTTTTATATAGTGCATTTTAATAGGACAACTTTACCAGTATAAACGTAAGACTCCTCACTGACTATACCGTTTCAAACTTTCATCAAACCTGATGTTCTTGAAATTCGCTTCCTTCTGATATATGATATTCTATTCTTTTGTGTCCATTTCCTTCATTTAAAGAGAACTTTGGCAGGAATGTGATTTTGGAACTAGCCTTCTTTCGCATGGCGATTCTCCATCATAAATATTCTTTTAAGAATATGCCCGGAGTTATATAAATGGAGAAAAAGTGATCTATTGAGGAGATTTCAAAACCAATATCCCCTGTATTGCTTTGTGGTGCCAAATACCTTCTCTAATGAATTTTGGTAGGATAAAAGTACAATAAAAGAAAGGGGGCTTCATGATGAAAAGCATAAGCATGAAAGTAAATCCTCTATACTCGGACTTGGATATGTCGATCCAATTCCAATTCGAATTTTCCAAAGGTGATTGTAAGGTCGGGCAAGCCATGGTATCCACGTACGCCATTAACAACCATGTGGAGTATCGTAAAACTCAAAGCGTAACAACTTCTAAAGTTGAGAAGTGTGCCGTCATTGATCAGTTCGAAATCGCAGGTGACCTTGGGGAATCCTGCATGAACAAGCTCCGCCACTTTCTGAAAGTGATCGGGATGAAAGAAATTCATTCTGGTTATGACATGACGCAGGAAAGAATTAGTAATTAAATGTTGTTTAGATTGAAGAGGCTATCCCATCTGGGCTGCCTCTTTTTGCATCTGCCATTCTAACATTTCCTCATAAATCGTCTCAAAACGATATACCTTCTTTTATTCGTGCGTTTCAACATGCGCAATACTGGAAGGGCAAATAATTTCAATGCGTTGATTGTAAGGGCTGCGCAGGCAAATGAATTGATTAAAAAGTATGGTAGATTGAGTATGAATACCACCATTGAGCATAAGCCCCATAACACTGCCTCCACTACTACCCTCTTTTCATAGGTTAATTTCTTTTTAATCAAATATGCCGGAGTTACTGCAACGATTATGGATGATAGGAGCAGGAAGAGCATGGCACATAATAAGCCTATAAGTGCTTCAATCATAATGATTCCTCATTTTCATAAAATCTTACCTACGATTCATTTCACCTTTTCTTAACAAAACTCCTGCCACTATCTTTTTTTAATGAAGTTTGAACTGCATATATGTTTCACGCTTCTCATACATACGTAAAGAACTTTGGCATATGCCAAAGTTCTTATGTGAGGGACGGACCTTACTCAATGGAGCTTAAATCACCGGTCCAATTGATGTCTGGATAACCCCCTTCATGAGTACTTTTCGAATTGCTCAATCCCGTATCGTAATAACCGTCTATACTATTCTCAATATGGATAACATAGGTATAATCATTCCATATTGTTCCTTCTTCGATTGCTTCGTTCGAAACTTCCGTCAATCTCTTCAGGAATTGATTTGCTATCGCTCTCATTTCGTCCTCTGGTGTCTCCTGCGGGACTACGATGTTAAATTCCAACGGGTCCTGTTGAGAGTGTTGGATGACTGCGTGAGATACTGTATTTTGCACGATATAGTCTCTCGCTTCGTTGAACCATTCCTTTCGAAAATCTACCACTTCTTCCTCGCCAAGGTACTGAATATCCTTACTTAAATAATCCGCACCTCCTTTGTTCTTAAGAAGTGCCACTGATGTAATATACGATCCGCGATCAATGGTTTGAATCTCGCCAGCCGTATTTGGTTTAAGTTTGTTAAGACCGTCTAACTGCATTTCAACAATATATTCGCCGTAGTGAAAATCCGCAGTATAAACGCCTTCCATCACATTATAAAAATAATACGGTTCACCAAGCGTCTCGATAACTTGATCCAGTTTGTATACAGGGCTGATATTAGAGCGAATCTGTAACAGCTTCTTTTCATCTTGAAGAAAATGGAGTAGATAATTGTTAATCCGATCATAATCTTTATGACCTTTCATAATGTTGATATCTTCATACGTATCCTTGTATAACTCCTGTATCTCGTCAACAGAATCTCCTATGGTAAAAGAAGTCCCTATGAAAGTTCCATTCTTCGCTTCACGCTTAAATTCATCCGGGTGACTTAGGATGATAGACAGGTCAAAGGGATTTAAAGGTGGTACATCCACCTTTTCAGGCTTGTTTTCCTGTTCATTTTTAACAGATGGCCCTTCTTCTGACTTTTCTATCCCTTCTTCTTGTCCTTCATTCTCATTTACGCGATCAACTGGTTTTGCGGATTTCCTGATTATAGCTTTTTCATCTTTTATTTGTTCATCTGCATTGTCATTAGGTATAAACGTGAATTGATCTCTAGACTCCTCTTTATCGTTTTCCTTCACCAGGTTATCCTTAAACAGAAAACTGGAACTTAGAATAGAAAGAATCATGATGATACATATAGAAACACCTAGATTGATGAAGATAGATTTTGGCGATGACTTCTTTTGTTTTTCACTCCTTATCTTCGTCATAATGGCTCTTTTTTGACTGACAGGGTCGGTGTTCTTGAATACTTCCCGTTCTATTTCATTCTTCAAATTGTGCAAAGGGTCCTTATTCATTGGGAAACCTCCCTTCCATTGTTTTCTTCAGCTTTTCTCTTCCGCGATCTAACCTCGTCCGGACCGTTGAAGGGTTAATCCCCAGCATATCAGCGATTTCCTGGGTCGATAATTCCTCGTAGTAGTATAATAAAATGATTTCTCTATATTTCATGGGCAAGGAGTATATATGAGATGCGACAGAATCATTTTCTTCGTTTTGTATGATTTCTTGTTCCGGGGTGACTCCCGTCTCTTTATTAAGAATGCTATGGAATTTATTCACGATCATATTTTTCCTGAAATAAGCTGAGCGTTTATAATCTTTACACTGGTTAATGGCTATTCTGTAAATCCACGTTTTGTACGAGGATTTTTGGTTGAACTGATGGAGAGCATGAAATGCTTTAATGAATACCTCCTGTGTAATATCCTGAGCAGCTGACCAGTCTTTCACATATAAATACACCAATTTTGTGACCTGTGCTTCATACTCGTCAATCAAATTCTCAATCAACCTTTCCCCACTTACTTCCATCTGCATCACTCCCCTCTTCTCATGCTGTAACACTTCTCCCATTTTATATCCCCCTTGATTAGGCTGGATGGACGCTATTTCCAAGCCCTCATTATACCTAGGTCCGTTCCCCATCCGCTATAGTTTAATGAATTTTTTTACATTTTTGTAAGTTATTCTTGAATTAGACGCTTGTCGGAATTAAGGTGTCTCATTTTTGGGGATGTTTTTGAAAATTCCGATGGCACAAATAAATAATGTATCCGTCTATTGCTTCTTAACAATTCATTCAAGATGATGTATGTTCTCGGGATCAACATAAGAATGAATAATAGATGATAACTAAACACAAAGAAGTTAGCCTTACCAGAACATTAAAGGTCCGTCCCTCACCGCTTTAAAGTGGTGAGGGACGGACCTTCGTATTAGTTAAATAAGTGAATTTATGATTAGAAGGCTTGCGATTCTACTCGTCATGTCTCTAATGTCGAGGGTTGGATCGATTTCTACGATGTCCATGGTCGTGACTTTTGGGTGTTGGAGTGCAGTTCGAATCGCATCCGTTAAGGTGTCCGGGTGCATCCCTCCTGGACCAATCGCCGGGCAGCCTGGGGCATATGCCTGGTCGAGGACATCCATGTCTACGGAGAGGTAGATGGTGTCGACTTTGGGTTCTAGTTGGGCTAAGGCGCCTTGGATAAGTTCTGCGATCGGTTGTTGTCTGACGTCCTTCATCGTATACACCGTCACACTCTGCTCGATAGCATAGTCATAATAGGCTTTCGCGTTTGCATAGTTTCGGATGCCAATTTGGATCAGGTGTTCACCTTTGATATGTCCCTCTTCTATTAATCTCCTAAACGGTGTGCCGTTGGTCGGACCTCCGTCCTCTGTGTTACGCAGGTCATGATGGGCATCGAATTGAATGATACCCACTGTCCCCTTCGTTTCCTTGATGGCTTTCACCGTTGATGTGGTGATGGAATGGTCGCCTCCAAGGATGATGGTGAAGGGTGCTGCGTTAGTGTTGGTAGCATCTTTGACTGATTCATAGATTCGTTGATGGGACTCTTCTATCGATGTCGGGTGCATGGTGATGTCGCCGAAGTCTATGATGGTTTTCTTGTCTTCTTGGAGGTCCGTTCCTCTTTCGATGTTGTACGTCGTAAACGAGTTCAGGCATCTTCTGATTGCGTCAGGTGCAAAGCTTGCCCCTGAGTGGGAGATGGAAGGTTTGGAGAGGGGAGCACCGATGATGGCGATGTCCCCTTTCTTCCCCTCTTCCCAAGGTGTCAGGAGCTCTGCTACTTTGGTTGTGTAGCGGTCTTTGAATTGAGCTTTCCCCGCCTGCTTAATGTGCTGAAATGTGCTCATGAAGTTTCTCCTTGCGGTAGATAATCCGGCCGTTTTTCATGACGGTGTGGGTGTGGTTCACCCCGTAGTGATACGGTACGTAATGATAGTTTGGTACATCCCATAGGACGATATCGGCTTTTCGGCCTGTTGCAAGCTTTCCTGCTGAGTCACCCCTGTTGATGGCATGTGCTGCGTTGACGGTGACGGCATTCCAGATTTCTTCCGGGGTCATTTTCAATTGCAGGGAAGCAAGGTTCATAATGAACTGCAGATTCTCTGTTGGTGAGCTTCCCGGGTTGAAGTCTGTTGACAAGGCGACTGCCGCTCCCGCTTCCATCATGCCTCTTGCGTTGGCGAACTTGCCTTTGTTCAGATAGAAGGACGTGCCTGGCAGGAGGACCGCAATGGTGTCCGTCTCGCCCAGTGCCTGGATACCTTTTTCGGATGCGCCAACTAAGTGGTCTCCGCTTGTTGCCCCGATTTCGGTTGCCATTTCCGTTCCGCCGAGTGGATCGATTTCGTCGGCATGAATTTTGACGGAGAAGCCTTTTTCTTTTGCTTTTTTCAGGAACTCGCGGGACTGTTCGACAGTGAATACCCCTGTTTCGCAGAAGATATCGACGAATTCAGCCAGCTGTCCTTTTTCGATATCGTTCAGTAGCTCGAGCATTTCCGTTAAAAATTCATCGGAGCGGCCTTTGAATTCCGGTGGGATCGCGTGTGCCCCAAGAAATGTGGAGACGATGTCTGCCGGGTGCGATTCGTTCAGTTGTTTGGCTACTCTCAGCTGTTTTAGTTCGGTTGGGCGGTCAAGGCCGTAGCCGCTTTTCGCTTCGACCGTTGTGACTCCGTATGAAATCATTCTGTTTAAGTGGAAGCGCGCCTTAGTGAGCAGCTCTTCCTCTGATGCTTCACGGGTAGCACCCACGGTTGATAGGATGCCTCCCCCGCGTTTCAGGATTTCTAAGTATGGTACACCCTGCTGTTTGAGGGCCATTTCGTGTTCACGTGAGCCGCCAAAGACCAGGTGCGTGTGCGGGTCAACAAGACCTGGTGTCACAAGCTTACCTTCTGCATCGATTCGTTCCGTTGCTTTGAGGGATTGCGCTTCTTCGTGGGTTCCGATCCATGCGACAAGTCCGTCCCTGATGGCAAGGGCCGCATGCTCTGAAACCTTGAGTTTACTCATTTCCCCCCCTTTGAGAGGTCCGTCCCCGTGATCCATTGTCAGGAGTTGTCCGATGTTGTCGATGATGGTGTCGAAGTGTTTTTCTGCGGTCATATTATTCTCCTCCTTTGTTCATTGGGATGTGGATGTTGTGTTTTTCAGCTGTTTTTTCTGCGATGTCATAGCCTGCGTCCACGTGGCGGATGACGCCCATTCCAGGGTCTGTTGTGAGCACGCGTTCTAGTCTTTCCTGCGCAAGGTCCGTCCCGTCTGCTACAACCACCATTCCAGCGTGCAGTGAGTAGCCCATTCCTACTCCGCCACCGTGGTGGAAGGAGATCCAGGAGCCGCCTGCTGCTGTGTTGATGAGGGCATTAAGGATCGCCCAGTCTCCTACTGCGTCACTGCCGTCTTTCATGCTTTCGGTTTCACGGTTCGGTGAAGCAACGGATCCGCAGTCCAGGTGGTCACGTCCGATGACGATTGGCGCTTTCAATTCTCCGTTTTTGACGAGCTCGTTGATGGCAAGACCCATCTTCACACGCTCACCGTATCCAAGCCAGCAGATTCGTGAAGGCAGCCCTTGGAAAGCAACCTGCTCCTGGGCCATATCGATCCAGCGATTCAGTGCTTCGTTTTCAGGGAAAAGCTCTTTGATCAAGCGATCTGTTCTATAGATATCCTCTGGGTCTCCTGACAGAGCCGCCCATCGGAATGGTCCTTTTCCTTCACAGAATAATGGACGGATGTAGGCTGGAACGAAGCCAGGGAAATCAAAGGCATTGTCGACCCCTTCATCCTTCGCTACCTGACGGATGTTGTTACCGTAGTCGAATACAATCGATCCTCTATTCTGGAACTCAAGCATTGCCTCCACATGTTTGGCCATGCTCTTTTGTGAAAGCGTCGTGTAGGCTTTCGAATCCTGTTTGCGAAGCTCTGCCGCTTCTGTGAGCGAGTACCCCTCTGGTACATAGCCATTTAAAGGATCATGGGCTGATGTTTGGTCAGTAACGATATCAATTTGGACATTCCTCTTTAAAAGTTCATGATGAAACTCTGCCGCGTTTCCAAGTAATGCGATGGAAAGTGGCTTGCCTTGATCGCGTGCTTCATAGGCCATCATTAACGCTTCATCGATGGAATCTGTCTTCACATCACAGTATTTCGTGTCGAGGCGCTTTTGGATACGTTCTGCATCAACGTCTACTGCAATCACGACTCCACCGTTCATGGTGACGGCTAGTGGCTGTGCTCCACCCATTCCCCCTAGACCCGCAGTTAGAGTGATCGTACCTTTAAGGGAGTTGTTGAAATGTTTCTTCGCAAGTGCTGCGAACGTTTCATACGTCCCTTGCAGGATTCCTTGTGTCCCGATATAGATCCAGCTTCCAGCCGTCATTTGGCCATACATCATGAGGCCTTTTTGATCAAGCTCATGGAAATGCTCCCAGTTTGCCCATTTTGGTACAAGGACCGAGTTGGATAGTAAAACTCTTGGAGCTGCTTTATGGGTTTTGAACACACCAACCGGCTTACCGGATTGAACAAGCATGGTTTCATCGTTTTCCAGGTTTCTGAGCGTGTGAACGATTGCGTCGAAGGACTCCCAGTTACGGGCCGCTTTCCCGATACCACCGTAAACGACCAAATCTTCCGGAATCTCAGCTACCTCTGGATCGAGATTGTTATAGAGCATGCGCAGGACCGCTTCCTGCTCCCATCCTTTACATTCAAGGTCCGTCCCTGTTTTAATTTGTACGATGCGTTTGTTTGCCTTAACCATTTGTTGTTTCCTCCTTTGTTTTGGTTGGTTTGATGAGTGTGCTTAACGTTGTTTGTTGCAGCCACTGGTTGGCTTTTTCTATATCTTTCGAGAAGATCCGGTCCTTAGTGATGGAAGGGATGACCTTTCTCGCTGCTTCATAAAATTGTCGTGTCTTGCTTGCCATGAGGTCCGTCCCTCGATGTTCTGCTGCCTGCAGGTTGCAGATCAGTTCGACGGCCAGGACTCTTCTTGTGTTCTGTAAGATTTGGTAGGCATGTCGCGATCCGATGGTTCCCATGCTGACGTGGTCTTCCTGGTTGGCGGATGACGGGATGGAATCGACGCTCGCTGGATGGGCGAGTGTTTTGTTTTCGGATACTAGTGATGCCGCACAGTATTGCATGATCATGGCACCGGATTGGAGTCCTGGTTGCGGACTCAGGAACGGCGGCAGATCATTCAGCTGCGGATTCACGAGTCGTTCGATCCGTCTTTCTGAAATGTTGGCAAGCTCAGCTACAGCAATCTTCATGAAATCCATGGCGAAGGCGATTGGCTGTCCGTGGAAGTTCCCCCCTGAAATGACCTTTTCCCCGTCATCGAAAATGAGAGGATTATCGGTTGCGGCGTTCATTTCGATTTCCAGCTTTTCTTTTACATAATCAAGCGCCTGCCATGATGCTCCGTGAACCTGCGGGATGCAACGTAACGAGTATGCGTCCTGGACTCTGAGCTCTCCTTGTTTCGTTGTCAGCTTGCTGTCTTCCAGGTAATCCCGGATTCTTTTGGCCGTTGCGACCTGCTGAGGATAGCCCCTTACTAAATGAATATCTTCGTCAAAGGCATCCATGATTCCTCTAAGCCCTTCCATAGTCAGACTCGCAATCATCTCACTTTGGAAAGCAAGTTCTTCAGCTTCCAGGTACCCGATGACGCCCATTGCCGTCATTGCCTGAGTTCCATTGATGAGTGCCAACCCTTCTTTAGCCTGAAGCTGGATCGGGAAGATGTTTTCTTTTGAAAGGACAGGAAGGGTTTGATGTACCTCACCTTGATAGTGGACTTCGCCTTCTCCCATCAGCGCGAGAGCTAAATGGGAAAGTGGCGCTAAGTCTCCGCTTGCTCCCAATGAACCCTGCTGCGGGACCACAGGATGGATTCCTTTATTCAAGAACTCCGCTAGTCTTTCGACGATCACTGGCCTAACACCTGAATACCCTTTTAAAAGAGCGTTGCATCTCAGTAAAAGCATGGCACGTGAAACGTTTTCCGGAAATGGATCACCCACTCCACAAGCATGTGAATGAATCAAATTCAGCTGAAGCTCCTCCACATCATCAGCATCAATCAACACATCACTGAACTTCCCAAAGCCCGTATTGATCCCATACACCACACGCTTCTCCTTCACAATCCGCTCAACCGCCTCACGACTCTTCCGCACCCGCTCCATACTAACCGGCGAAAGCTCCACCTGCTCGTTCCCATAAATAACCCTCTTCGCCTCATCCAAACTCAAACTACAACCCGTCAACTCCACCATTACAATCACCTCTTCATATTTTTAGGGACGGACCTCCATAAGTTGCCTCTTCACAACCTCAGTATGGCTAAACCCCTCTAAATCGCTATGTTTGTTGTTTCATTCTTTAACGCTTTAAACCACTCTGGGACGGACCTTCAAAACAGCACAGTCCACTCCCTAATAACCTGACCCCAAAATTCCATACAAAAAGAGGCTCGACCAAAGACAGACTTCTGCCGTTGGTCGAGCCTCCTTTCAACTAATATCTCTAGGCTCTAGATTATTTAAATATGATTAATTCCAAGTCCGATTGTCTCGTGCTCCAACCCCTTAATTGGCGCACCAATCGTTCCATATAACGCTACTGCGATCCATTCGCCTTCATCTTTACTTGCATATGGAGTCCCCCGTACAACAGAGAAGCGCAATCCCACTGTGCGCAGAACCTCACCTAATTGCGTATGGCCCCGGGTCACACCCGTTAAAGCCTCCATAATTGCGTGATATAGGGCATGCATTTCACGGTACAAATCTTCACGGACAAGATCACTTCGTTTTGCTGCCGTTTCAATCGCAGCCACGATTTTCTGACTGTCCATGGAGCCGATCTTCCCGGTGCAGTAACTCCAATTCAGTTCATTGAAATGACGATTCCATTCTTCTTCCTCTTTGTCTACGAGGAGAAGAAGCATGGCGTTCTTACCGATACGAGTATGATCTGTCTTATCCAAGTGGCATTCGCACCTTACATGAAAATTCTAAAAATACTAATAACTACTTATATTGTATGGTCTGATTCAAAAGAGGTCAACGAAAAAAGTGGTGATTTTAGAAACTTAGAGAGGTAGTTTGGTAGCGTGGTAAAGGGTTTTGGAGAGCCTCTCAGGCAGGACTTAGGAAGTGTTGACTAGCTTAAACGCTTGGAGGTCCGTCCCTCAATAAAAAAAGACGTACCTATTCAATTTAGGTTCGCCTCATTCCTCCTTTACTCTTCTTGTTTTTTGCCTTTTCCTTTGAACACTTGGGGGTTGTTCATGAGATAGGTGACGGTTCCATCATCGGACTTCAGGCTCAGGTAAGACAGAATATCCTGTTTGTCTTCATTAGAGAGACGGTCATCCATAGGATATAAAGGTCGTATATTCAGTTGCTCCACTCCAACCCGCTTTTCGAGTACAACCTTACAATCCTTTGGTGTGTTGTCACCAATACGGACAAACTTAAATGGGATGGTATGATTACGATCGATTGGAACGGCAAACAAGGTGGTAAAACCAACTGTTTCAAGTATCTTATCGGAGTACATAATGCTTTCGAGTGCATGGGAAAATCCCGGCGGCTGATTCACAACGACTAACTTATTGTAATAATGCTGGCCTTGAAAGACCACTAAATGTTTTTTCGATTTTTTGATACTCCTCTTTGAAACATGGAAATCCTCAAACACCAATATAAAGTCTTTTTTCATTTTTCCTCCTCCTCGTTATAGGAATTTGGTCCTACAAACATGATTTTCGACATAAACAACTAATATCCTTTAAATTTTTACAAAAATATTTTATTTTTTTACAATTTTAATTGTATTTTCGTCAAATTCCTTGTTTAGGTCCTCCTTCTCTTCTTCTTTGTCGTCTACATATTCTTTATAAAGCTTCACTTCTGAGTCCGGGAAATATACCAAGGTCCTCTCCTTTGAAAGGAGCGGGTTGTCGATGGAATGAACATATGAGGGGTAGCTGCTCCAGGGGTAATACTCGGGGACGACGGTGAGTTTGGCTTTGACAGGATTTTGGTGAATATATCTGCTGACCTTAATAAAATAGGCAGGGGTATCAATCTTGGTTGAGCCATATCTGCCTTGAAAGACATGTCCGACATAATCATATTTTTTGTTGAAATAGATGGCATAACGGGTATGAATAATTCTGAAGATCTGCTGGAGTGGAACGTCATGGGTTTCGATCAGAAGATGAATGTGGTTGGACATCAAACAGTAAGCGTGGATGGTAAAAGGATACTTGTCTTTCGTGTCCTGCAAGTAGGATAAATACTTCTTTCGATCTTCAATGTCATGAAACAAGTCTTGCTTCCGGTTCCCTCTCGCTGTCACATGATAAGTGACTCCCGGACACCAATCCCGAGGCGTTCGAACCATAACATCACTCCTTCACTTGATACAGCTAAATTTCGTACAACTACCTATTCGACACAACTCCTCAAAATCCTCTTTTTTTAAGGGACGGACCTCTTGAATTTTACAAAAGGCGTTAAATGAGGCTGCTTGTTGTCAAGTTCTACTTTAGAGGTCCCTCCCTCATCTTTACTCTTCTCTTCTATCTATTAGTAGGAAATCTTTCCTGTTCGTTCCCTCGCCGGTAAAGCTATTTTGAGAGTAGTAGATCACACGCTGTTTGCCGTTATTTTTAGTACTGAATACCAGATTTGATTCTTGCCTCAAAGGTACCCATTTGACCTTTCCCGTTAAATCGGGTTTTGTGACGCCTATAACGCTAATCTTTCTCCCTTTGTTCTGATCTCCCATTCTATCTTCCACCTTTACCCCCAATTCGACAAAATTACAATTATATTTACATTTTAATACGTTTTATTGTAATTTTGTATACCTTTTCCAAATTATTTATATTTGTAATCAATATTAGTATTTCATATCGTGTAATTTGCCGTTAAAAACACTTAAAACCTTTATCTTGAAGAAAAAAGGGATAGTCGGTGATAAGAATGGACTTACATATAGAGTTAAAGCATTATCGGAATGATATATTGGAGCTTACTCAAAGAGAAGCCGCCATTCGTTTAAATATCAATCAGAGTACGTTATCAAACTATGAAAATGGTACAAGGGACATCCCGTATAAAATGCTCCTTACCTTTAAAGAAGTCTATAAAATCCCTACCCATGAGATGAACCGAATTATGTACGGCGAGGAAAGTGTCAGTCCTCGTAATAGTCACAATCCTATGATTCTAAGAGAAAACTTCGAATACGAAGAAAATAGGGAAATCCTGAAGATCCTTCAAGATCACCCTAAATTCAAACGAACCCTATCCTCCCTTACCTACTTCACAGAAAAACGCAAAGATAAATTCATCACCCAAGTCAACCATCTCTACCAGATGATGAAAGATTGGTAGTTAGTGGTGATTAGAGGGACGGACCTCCAATCACCTCAAATGGATTGATATACCTTTTGAAATCGGGGTTTCTAAAGAAACACCCCCTTGCTATAGGTCCGTCCCTACAAGCACTACAAGTACTCCTTGCACAGTCCTTCTCTGCACATCAAATCACGTTAACGCTGAGTTACCACACTTCTCCACCACAGTACGAAAAAAACGAAGGTCCGTCCCTCTCTTAGTTTTGGCCGTAGCTTAGGAGGTTGGTGAAGATTCGGTAGCCTCCGGGGACTCCGCCTTGGATTTGGCGGTAGAATACGAGATTGGTGTATAGGTAGGTTCCTTCTCCGTATTCGGTCATGAGGATTCCTCCGTCGAATGGTTCTTCATTCGGGTCTGCCATACGGACAAAGGTCTCGTAGCGGTCATCCCAGGCCATCGGGTAGTACAAGCCTCTTTCTTGTACCCAGTTATCCCAATCCGATCCGGTAATGGTATTAGGGTAGTTAAATAATGGTGATTCAGGCTGCAATACCGTGACTGCCGCGTTTTCATCGGTTACTCTCCAGCGGATCGACGGGTTTCCAATGGTTAATGGATATGGTGCTGTAGTATTTTCATCCCATCCGTCGTTCGGTTTATGATACTGAACAACCAGATGCCCACCGTTTTCTACATACTCTTTCAGACGCGGATTATTCGCCGCCAGGTCTTCCCTCGATAAATAAGCACGGATCCCTGTCACGATCGTATCGTATTGACTAAGATCTCCTGAAGCTAAATCATCTTCTGTAAGTGATGTGATGTCCATTCCCACATTGCGAAGATAGTCTGCCACTTTATCAAAGCCACTTTCGATGTAACCAACTTTCAGATTTTCAGGAGTCAGCAATTCAAACGCAACTCCGTTCACTTTGGAATCGTACAGGTAATAAAATGTCCCTATATGGTCATAGCTTATTTCCTGAACCGTTGAGGAGAAGGTTTGACCGCCCACGACGGCTTGTGCATCTACCTCGAAATTCCCTTCACCGATGCCTTCCGGCGGACTTAGTGTAAAGGATACGTCTTTCTCTTCCTGTGACTCATCGAATTGAACCGTCACCTCTTTGGGGGATACCTTCCAACCCTCTGGAACCGTTAACGATACCTGTGAAGAAGTGGCTCCATCACGATAGTTCTTCACCTTCGCGACCACAGGAATTTCATCTTGTACATCAGCTCTATTGACCACGATATCTTCCGGGTTAAGGGTGATGCTTACGTCAGGTAAGACAGCAATGGTCCCGTTCAGATTTTGAACGTGGGTCGTTTTTGATCCTGCTGCTTCAAAGCTTACTTTAGCCTGAATTGCCGGTTCTTCGTATGCATGATAATACTCGGCATCACCCGGAACTTCAACGTTAAATACCACTTCACGTTCCTCACCAGGCTTGAGGTCAACCGCTTTTCCACCGCTCTCAACAACCCAATCTTCCGGTGTAACGAGCTCGACTTCCGCTTTTTTCAGCTTCTCTTCTCCCTGGTTGGCTAATTGAACTTTCACCTGCACCTCTTGCCCCCTTGTCAATACGGTCGTTTCCGCAGAGGCGTCGATACTTAATTCCGAAGCAACAAAACTTACCGTATTCAGCTGCTCTTTCTTCAAGGAAATTTTATGAAGCAAGTCTTTCTTCAGTTGTTCATCAAGCTTGGATTTCTCGGTTTTCTTCTCAATTTTCTCTACTTCTTTCAATGCTTTCTGCGCTTTTCCGAACGTTTCATCTCGATCAGGATAGCTTGAAATGATCCCTTCTAAGCTCTTTTGAAACTTAGCGTAGTGAACCTTGAGAGATTTCTCACCTTTAGGCATTTCTTCTGCCCACTCTTTAAAATCGTAGGGAATTCCTTCAAACAATTCATCAGTGCCTGTGGTTTCTACAGAACTTTTCTCTAATTCCAAGTGAGTCTGTCTCGGGGCCACACCGATCTCATTCCCCATTCCCTGGCTTTTATGCATATAGCGGGATTCTTCCCCTATTTGCGGATAAGACATCTCATAAATGGGATCGTAATCCCCGATTTCTATGGATGTAGTGGCTGTTTCTTTTGATTCAGCAGGCAAATAAAACTTTTTCACCTGCCAAACAGACAAGCCTTCTTTTAGTTGTTCTGGAAATATGTCTGGATTTGCAGCGTCCTCAAACGCCCGTTGACTAAGTATGGTGATGGAGCGATGATGTCCATGTTGGGAGTCGGAGTCTCTGAAGGATGGCATTAAAATATCTGGCTGGTAGGTCCGGATGAATCGGATGAGTCTTTCATATGTGAGCTCTTCACCCCATTTTTCCAACGTTTCTTCTGGGGTTTTAGAAAACCCAAAGTCGTAAATCGGATCTGAGGTGGTTTCACTGAGGTGGTAGGCTTTTACTCCAGTAATCTTGGCGGCTTCGATCATTTCCCTGGAGCGAATGATTCCAAGGGCATTCCCGAGCTCCTGACCAATTTCATTTTGGCCGCCCTCTCCTCTATTCGCAATTAAGCTTGAGGTTTTCACACCAAGACCTCTGGATAAATATGCAAGGAAATCACTTCGTTCGTCATCAGGGTGAGCCCCTGTGTTTAAAAACGTAACTGTCGTATTCAAAGGTTTGACGGCATTCCATAACTCAACATCATGCTCTTCTGAATGAACGACACCACTAAGAGGTAAAAAAGAAAGCACCAGCAATAGTGAGAGTAAATAGCTCAAAAACCTCATTCATGTAACCCCTTTCATTTTCAGGAATTTTGGTCAAACGTATAACTGCAACTCCCACCCCTTTCGACATAGGTCTTTAGTATGTTAGTTAAATTACCTAACCAACTAAACCTAGTAACCTCTCCTAATTAGTATCACACAAGGATAATAATGTAAATAACTATTTTACAGAAAATTCAAACTGTTGTCATATTAGTATTTTAAATTATCATAAAATTAAAATAACTGTTGTAACTTATTCCATAATAAGGTATATTTCTTGTTAATTAGTAAACTTTACTAACCAAAATAAAGAAGGCCGTGATGCAATGAGTTTAAGAGGTGCACCTATGCAGATGAAATCGTTGAATAAAAAAAGAGTACTTCAGTGCATTCAAGAAAACTCCCCTATTTCCAGGGCGGAAATTGCTGCACAAATGAACTTGAGTAAGCCGACCATCTCATTAATTGTGGATGAATTGATAAAAGAAAAATGGATCTATGAAAAAGGAATAGGTCCCTCTTCTTCTCAAGGAGGAAGAAAGCCGATTCAGCTATTTTTCAATGAAAAAGCCGCCTATGTGATTGGAACCGATATTGGCGGTACAAAAGTGAAAACGATCATTTCTGATTTAAGTGGAAATATCATTCATTCAAAGAGTTTTTCTACATCACACTATTTGCAGACAGGCCTTTTGGAGCAAATCGCAAAAGATGTCTTCCGAATGCTTGATCATCTACAAATCCAAACCAACGACGTATTAGGAATGGGCATCGGTGTACCGGGAATCACACAAAACGGGGTAGTACTTGAAGCTCCCAGCCTCAATTGGATTCGATACCCGATTCTTTCAGAAGCTGAAAAACACTTCTCCTTCCCCATCCACGTGGACAACGATGTGAATGTTGCTGCACTTGGGGAGCAGTGGGTCGGAAGCGCAAAAAACAATCGCCACGTTCTATTCATGGCCGTGGGGACTGGGATCGGAAGCGGCATCATCATCAATAACCAGCTTTACAGGGGACACTCCAACGCCGCAGGGGAGATCGGTTATATGGTGACAGATAAAGATGACCTTCAGAATGACTTTAAACCGATGTTTCATCGGTATGGTTATCTGGAAAGTGTAGCCGGCGGCAAGTCCATTGGACATAAACTTACAACCCTGGTATTGGAGAAACCTGATCATCCGGCTTATGAAGAAGCCAAACAAACAGAGTTATCCGGGGAAACGGCTTTTAATCTGGCAAAGTCCGGGGACCCGACAGCCCTTTCCGTCGTCAATGATGCGATTGACCACCTTGGCTACGGAATCATCAACGCAGCAAGCTTACTAAATCCAGAGGTCATCATTTTAGGAGGTGGTGTTTTAAAGTCATCCGATTTTATCCTTCCAAGATTACGGAAAATGGTAGATCAGTATCTTCCAAGTTCAGTAGAATTGAAGGTTTCACAATTAGGGGGAAATGTTGGTGTATTAGGTGCAGTTTCACTGTTTTTACGCGAGCACGAGGGTATGATTAATTTTTGATAACAAGGGGGATTTTTCATGAAATTGAACAAGAAATTATCGATGATGACAACGGTTTCTCTATCAGCTGCTTTATTGCTTTCAGCTTGTGGCGGATCAGAACAAGGCTCAAGTTCAAGCAGCTCGGATGAAAAAGAAAACAAGCTTGAAGAAAAGATTGTTGTGTACTCTCCTCATGGAAAAGACATCCTCTCAAAATTCGAACAGAAATTCGAGGCAAAATACAATGTAGACGTTGAATGGCTCGATATGGGGTCACAAGAAATCCTGGACAGGATCCGTTCCGAAAAGAATAACCCTCAAGCAGATGTCTGGTGGGGGGCTCCTTCCACAAACTTTGATCAAGCGAAAGACGAAGGATTACTGAAACCTTATGAACCATCCTATGCGTCAAGCTTAGATGAAGGCTTTCATGATCCTGAATGGAACTGGTCCGGTACGAGCCAGACTCCGGAAGTGATCATGTATAACAGCAAAGAAATCTCTAAAGAAGAAGCACCGAAAGACTGGGATGAATTATTGGATCCTAAGTGGAAAGACGAAATCATCATTCGTTATCCTCTTGCTTCCGGAACGATGAGAACGATCTTCTCGGCGATGATTTATCGTGATTATAAAGATTCCAATGATCCGGCTAAAGGATATGAGTGGCTCGAGAAATTAGACGCAAACACAAAGGAATATTCAGCTAACCCGGAAATGATGTACAACAAGGTCGCTAAAGGCGAAGGCGCCCTTTCTGTCTGGGCAATGCCGGATGTCGTTATGTTAAAAGAAAACAAGAACTATCCATTCGAATTTATCATCCCTGAAAGTGGGACACCTGTTCTGACAGAGGGGATTGCACTTGTTGAAGGCGCTCCTCATCCAAAAGCTGCAGAAGCATTTTATGAGTTTGTTAATACACCTGAAGCAGCTAAGATCCTGGCAGAAGAATTCTATCGCATTCCTACGAGAAACGATATCGAGGGACTTCCTGAGTGGATTACAGAAACTGAAATCAAGAGTATGGACATCGACTGGAAAGTATTCCAGGAGCAGAGTGATGAGTGGATGAAGCATTGGGATGAAAACATCAAAAACGGAGAGAAAGAAATCAAAGAATAGGAAGTGTAACCGGTATGGCGTCGATAAAAATAGATAATGTCCAAAAAGCCTTTGGAAAGGTTGTAGCAGTTGATCAATTAAACTTGGATATCAAGGACGGGGAATTCTTTACCTTCCTTGGTCCAAGCGGTTGTGGTAAGACAACTACCCTCAGGATGATTGCCGGATTCTACTATCCTACTAAAGGTGTCGTCCGTTTTGGTGAAAAGGACATGACGCGTGTACCTCCTGAAAAAAGAAATACGGGCATGGTATTCCAAAACTATGCCCTCTTTCCTCACATGACGGTATTTGAAAATGTTGCTTTCGGGTTAAGAGTCAGAAAGCTGGCTGTTAAAGAAGTAAAGGCCCGGGTTAAAGATGTTTTAAATAAAGTCAGACTTGAACAATATTCCGAACGTCAAGTGAGTCAATTAAGCGGAGGTCAACAGCAGCGTGTCGCGTTAGCTCGTGCATTGGTGATTGAACCGGAAATCCTTCTGTTAGATGAGCCACTCAGTAATCTGGATGCCAAGCTTCGTGACGAAATGAGAAGTGAGATCCTCAGGTTACAGAAAGAATACAACATTACCACTATTTACGTGACCCATGATCAGGCAGAAGCCCTCTCCATGAGTGACCGGATTGCTGTTTTCAACTTTGGTGTATGCCATCAGGTAGGGACGCCCACTGAAATCTATAATGAACCTGCCAACGACTTTGTCGCCAGTTTTATCGGGGAGATTAATCTATTGCCTGTTACTCTTAATCGTGTCGAGGAAGATAATGCTTATGTCTCAGCAAAAAGCGGCACGATCACCAAAGAGATTGCAGTACATAACAATCCCGCCATTGAAGAAATGAATGCACAAGGAGACATCGCCCTCTCAATCCGTCCTGAAGCGATAAAGCTTGTGGAGCAATATAGTGAAAGTGAAAATGTGTTCAGAGCAATCGTTAAGGAAGTTCACTTCTTCGGGTCAGTCATTAACGTCCAGATTGAAGTAGAACAGCAGCTCCTACAGGTTCATACATTGAATACTCTTCTTTCTAATAAACTTCAACCAGGTGATGAAATCCAGGTTGAATTACCTAAAGAGCATATGCGCCTCATACCAGTGATCAGCGGTGATGCCCCATGATCAAAAATCGGGACACCCGCTTAACTCTATGGCTGCTGCTGCCTGTACTCCTGGTGTTGATTGCTTATGTGCTTTATCCTTCATTGCGGACGTTCCTGGAAAGCTTGAACAAAAACGGCAGCATAGGATTTGAAAACTATACAGACTTTTTCACTCAGGAATCGAAAACAAATTTGGAAGCCTTATGGAACTCTGTCTATATTTCAGTTTTAAGTGTTTTAGTCGCTGCCCTGATCGGAATTCCACTGGCCTTTATATTTAATCGCTATGATTTTCCTGGTCGCAATTTCTTTTCAACCGCCGCCATTATGCCCATCGTCCTCCCTTCCCTGGTCGGGGTCATGGCCTTTATGTTTTTATACGGTGAAACGGGATTAATCCCGAACGCCATCAAAGATTTGTTCGGATTGAAGGACGTTCCCTTTAAGATCGGTGGTGTTTCCGGAATCTTGATCGTACACGCATACACCATGTATGTGTATTTCTATATGACTGTCTCTTCGGCTATCAATAAAATTGATCCATCCTTAGAGGAAGCTGCCTTTAACCTGGGGGCCAATCGATTTAAAGTCTTTTGGAAGGTGACCTTTCCATTATTGACTCCAGCGATTGTTGCTGCCTCATTGCTGGTATTTATGATTTCAATGGCATCCTTCAGTGCTCCGTTTCTATTGGCAGGCGGATTCCGCGTGTTAAGTTTACAAATTTATTTTTCCAAGATAAACGGCGATATGGAAGTCGCCGCTACACAATCTGTCATCCTGTCGATTGTATCCATCAGTTTCTTACTTTTCATGAGATGGTATCAGAATCGGAAAGATTATCGTATGGCTTCAAAGGGGATCGGTGCTCATCGCAGTGAAGTAAAGAATCCATTTATGAAGTGGACATTGGTCGCTGCAGGTGTTGTCGGAGTCGTTATTCTTCTCCTGCCTCACTTCACCATACTGCTTCTCTCTCTTGTTCCCGATGGTACATGGACATGGCAGACATATCCAAGTGTTTTTAATTTCGAAAATTACCGGTTACTCTTTGAGGACCCGAATATATTTAAGCCGCTCAAAAATAGTTTGATCCTTTCGTTCATTGCAACAGCAGGGAACCTTGTTTTCGGGGTATTGACCTCTTACTTATTAGTGAAGCGGAAATTTGTCGGTAAGAGCTTTGTCGATATATTAGTGATGATCCCTTGGGCACTTCCTGCCACCGTTATCGGGATGAACTTGATTTTCGCCTTTAACGAGCCGACTATTTTTTCTTTCGGAAACATTCTTGTCGGCACGTTCTGGATCCTGCCGTTAGCCTATTTCATCAGGCATATCCCATTGGTCGTCCGTTCAACCAATGCCGTCCTGGAACAGCTCGATGACTCGATTGAAGAAGCTGCCAGAAGCTTAGGGGCGAAATGGTTTTATACGTTTAGAAAAGTGATTTTGCCTATCATCATGCCAGGAGTCCTAGCCGGGACACTCCTCGCTTTCGTAGAATCCGTCGGAGAATTTCCAACATCCGTATTGCTTTACACCATATCCAACCGCCCTATTTCCATTGAAATCATGAATCAGCTTCGCATGTTTAATATGGGGCAGGCTGCTGCTTACGGAATGATTCAAATCGCCATCATCGCTGTCATTCTGTTCATTTCAAATAAGTTTTTCGGTGTGAAAGCTGAAAAATCATTATCCTAGAATCGGAGTTGAAAGAATGATCAATTTAGAAGATTTCATTAAAAATGAAGGCAGCTCTTTTCCAGGTAAAACGTATGTGGAAGAGCTGTTGATGCCTGTATTTAACGACCAGAGGGATTATCTGTTTCATGTCATGTTTGATATCCATCGGGCACATGTCATCATGCTTTCCGAGCAGGATATCATTTCACAGGACGAGGCGAAAAAGATGCTGGAGGGAATTAATCGTGTCGCAGAAACAGAGGTCGCAGGAGTCTGCTATCAGCCCCAATTTGAAGACCTGTTCTTTATGATGGAAGCCAAAATCGGCGAGGAAATCGGCGAGGAACTGGCAGGGAAGATCCACATCGGAAGAAGCCGGAATGATATGGGTGTGGCCATGTACCGCCTAGTATTAAGGGAGCACCTCCTGCACCTTCTAAGAACGTCCAATCAATTAAGTGAAGTGCTGCTGTCTCAAGCAGAACAGCACACAGAAACGTATATGACGGGATACACACATACCCAGCCGGCACAGCCTACCACACTGGGGCATTATTTCTTAGCCATATACGATGTGTTACAAAGAGATATTAAACGCCTGCAAGCGGCCTATATAACCGTGAACCAGTCTCCATTGGGAGCGGCTGCCCTCACGACTACCGGATTTCCCATCTGCCGTGAACGCACACGTGAATTGTTGGGTTTTGATCAAATCATTGAAAACTCATACGATTCGATTGGAGGAGCTGATTATTTATTAGAAACTGCTACAGCCCTTATGACTTGTATGGTCAATACAGGCAGGTGGATCCAGGACTTCCTTCAACATGTCACGAGGGAGTTCGGGACGTTTCTTGTGGCAGATCCATATGTGCAAGTCAGCAGTATCATGCCTCAAAAAAGAAACCCGGTGTCCATCGAACATTCCCGCTCCATTGCAAGCAGTGCCTATGGGGATGCCCTTGCCGCAATGAACATGGTGCATAACACTCCGTTCGGTGACATCGTTGATACAGAGGATGACCTGCAGCCACACCTCTATCGTGCTTTCAACAACGCAAACCGTGTCTTAAAGCTTATGTATGCGGTCATCGCCACTTTAAAAGTAAACAAGGATCATGCAAAAGAAATGTCTAAAAAATCCAGCATTACGATTACCGAGCTCGCTGATACCCTTTCAAGGGATTACCAAATTCCATTTCGGAAAGCACATTCCATCGCCAGTTTCATTTCCAAAAAAACGATTCAGCATCAAAAAGAACTTTACGACTGGAACATTGAAGAGATCAATAAAATGATTCAAGAATATACCAATATTTCATTGTCCGATGAAGAATGGAAGAAAATCATCTCCCCGGAATATTTTATTAAAATAAGAAATATCCAGGGAGGTCCCAACCCGGATGAGGTTTCAAGAATGATTCGAATCAGGAACAAAACACTCTCCCTTCAAATAAAGGAGCTGGATAACACCGTTCAATCTTTAAATCATAAGCGGAAAGAATTATTGTCATTCAGATTATAGAAACAAATACTTCCATATATAAACCAAAAGCGCTGAGATTCCCATCAAGGACTCTACAGCGCTTTTTGTTTTAATGCATATCCAGTCTGTAATTCTTGTTTTAACCAATCGATCATTTTATCTGTATCCATGTCACCTTGCTGACCCTTGTCATACGCTTTCTGGATAACAGAGAGAACATATTGTTCCTTGCTTACGTTTCCTTTCAAAAAAGACAACCTCCTACAATATAAAACAGTTTCTATCACTTTATTACACTATTATACGAAAGTTCAAACATCAATTACTAGTTATATTACCATATATATACAAAATTCTACAAATATTTTTCGACATCCATCAATTTAAATAGGCTTAAAGACCTATTAATTATTAGCATATATTTCCGATAAAATGTTGGTATGGGGAAAAATTAACGTTCGTTATTGTCTAGCAGCTTCAAGTCGGGAAAAGGGGGATTTTTATAATGGCATTTTTAACACCGGAAGAGGCAATGAGAAAGAAGAAAACGCAGAAAGTAGTTACATATGTAAGTTTCGTTATTATTACGATTCTACTAATAGCAGGGACTACCTACCTAACCTATCAAGCATAAGCTGACAAAAAGCGTCCATTCGACGCTTTTTTATTTTATTTCTTAATTCGTTCTACAATTTATGGAAAAGTTCGATGATTTTCGATAGAATGAGAGGTGGAATCTATTCAAGTTGGAGGACAACATTTTATGCATAGAGAAGTCAGACTTTTCAGTGGTTTGAAACAACCATCAATCTTCTTTTATCAACTCAATGAGATGGAGGCATTAAAAGGTTTTAAGAAACGAGTCTCATTTCTCTTCCTATTATCCATTGTTATATTTGGATTGATCTCGTCTTTCGGGATCGGAATGGACCCTTTGTCTAAAGAAATGACGAAGCTATCCCCAACTGTATTCGAGTTGGAGAAATTTTTATTTTTCTTAGGCAGGCTGTTAGCTGGAATGCTTTATGCAGCTATCATTCTCTTTTTTTCATCATTAATCTTCTGGACAATATCCAATGAAGGTGAATACCGTAAACTGGTTATCACTCAAGGTCTGGTCTTAATCATTTTATTACTTGAAAAACTCACCTATATACCATTATCCCTATTCTTTTCACTCGAATGGTACTCTTCACCACTCTCTTTAGGGGTAATTACCCAATATATAACATCAAAGTCGTATGTCATCTATTTAATGGGAAGTTTCTCCCTTTTTAAAGTTTGGGTTTTCTACATTCAATACAAAGGTATCAAACAATTAACCAACCAAAAAAACTGGATCATCTGGTTAGTCATTCTTTTAACTAATTTATTCTTGTGGTCTCTTAACGCACTACTCGCTTTCTTAAACATATCAACCTTAATTTAACTTTCTAAAGGCTGTGAACATGATGAAAAGAAGAACCATTTTTTATAGTACTTTAACACTCTCTCTTTTGTTTGTTGGTGCAAATACATATCTAATTGAAAAAGCGAACAGCAAGGTCGACCGCGAAGTCCGGGTAGCCAACTGGGAGATCAGCGGTAAAGACGATTTGGTTAAAGAACTCCCGAAACCGGGGGTCGTTGTATCTGAAGAGGAAAGCTACATTTATTTCAACGACGAATTTGGCTCCTTCAAGAAATTCCTGGTTAAAGAGGGAGATCAAGTGACATCCGGGACTCCACTCTATGAATATGAAGTAACCGATCAAACACAGCAAAAAAGTGTTCTGGAATCAGAAGTAGAGCAATTGGAAGATGAAATTGAGAGTATTGAAGACAATATCGATGATTTGGAAAGTCTTGAATCGTCCCTTCCTTCGACTTCAACTGAAGATAAAGAAATTCCGATTGACGCCAGTGCGCTTCAGTCGGAGTACAATATAAAAAAAGAAATCGCCGCTAAAGAATTAGAAATTGACCGTTTGGAAAATCAAATCGATAATCTTGAGCGCCAAATTTCTGATATCGAATCGTATGAAACAACGTTAACGGTGCAAAGCAGTGTGGACGGGACCATCAAAAATCTTTCTCATGCGATAGATAATCCATTGATTACGATTGCCTCCCAGGCGACGATTGTAACGACTGATCTAACGGAAAAAGAAATTATGACGGTAGAGGAAAATATGAGCGCGAATGTCCAATCGGATAGCGAAAAAAAGACTCAAAAAGGAATCGTGACCAGTGTTGCCACCCTTCCAAAAAACGATCCGCACTTGCAAATGGATAGCATGTATCCTGTGGAAGTGAAGATTCAGGACACTGAAAATAAGCTTCTACCCGGTCACCATGTTTTCCTATCGATCATTACGGAAGAAGTAAAAGGTGCATTTGTCTTGCCCGTGACTGCCATTGAAAAAGAAGGCTCTTCTAAGTTTATCTGGATTCTCACTGATAAAGGAACCGTTGAAAAGCGGAAAGTTGAAACAGGACTCCAGGTAAATGGACAGCAACAAATCAAGTCAGGCGTGAAGGCTGGGGAATACTACATTGTCTATCCAGGGGACATTCCTGCTTTAGAGAACGGTACTCCTTTCGTAACGGGCATTGATTGGAATAAAATCAAATTGCGTGAGTTGAAGAAAGTAGATCGTCCGACGGTTTTAGAAAACCTGCTAATTGGAATATTAGAACGAAAATAATGGGATTAGTCGCATCTAAAGCCAGATAGGTTTAGATGCGACTTTTTTTCGACTACATGTGTTAATGAAGGCACTTCATTTTCTATACATACTCCTTCTCAACCAACAAATACTATCGGTTAACCACTTCAGAAAAGGAGCGCTCACCATGAATACACTAAAACGTCTCATCATCCTAACCATTCTCCTCTCCCTCCTGGCCTTCTCCTTCCCATCCACCTGCCTATTCGCAGCCCCAACCCCACCCAAAAAAAACGTCATCCTCATGATCATGGACGGCACCAACTCCGACATCGTCACATTGGCACGATGGTATCGAGGGACGGACCTTCAATTGGATAAGATTCTGGTAGGCGGCGCCCGGACGTATTCAGCTCAGTCCGCGATTACCGATTCCGCCGCAGCCGGGTCGGCCATGGCCACCGGTATGAAGACAAAACCTGATTACATAGGAATGAACCCGGATGGACGTCCCGTTTTGACCGTCCTTGAAGGTGCAAAGTTGGCCGGTTACAAGACTGGTATCGTAGCTACCTCCCCTGTCCAGCATGCCACCCCGGCTGCATTCACTTCCCATGTCTTGAACCGTGAAGAATTTGGAGATATCGGCGAACAACAGGTGTACCAGGGTCTGGATGTTATCTTAGGTGGAGGTGCCGCCTGGCTGAAACCGAAATCAAAAGACCACGTGAAAAACGATGACGGCATGCTTAAAACGAAAGAAGTCAGTCGCGAGGACGGAGAAAATCTCGTCGAGGTCATCGGCTCAGAGGGTTATGATTTGGTTCGGACGAGGGACGGACTTCTAAAAAGAAAAGGCTCTTCTAAATTATGGGGTCAGTTTGCTGAAGAGGACATTGCCTATGAAATGGACAGGAAGTCGTTAAAGCCTGATGAACCTTCACTTGCAGAGATGACTCGTGCGGCCATCCAGCGCCTTTCTCAAAGTGATAAGGGATTCTTCTTGATGGTCGAAGGCAGTAAAGTGGATTGGGCCGCTCATAAAAATGATCCAGTAGGAATGATCAGTGAGGTATTGAGCTTTGATGACGCCGTTGGAGAGGCCTTGGCATTCGCTCGCGAGGACGGTAATACGATGGTGGTTGCCGTGACCGATCACGGGAATAGCGGGCTTACACTTGGGAATCAGGGTACAAACGGGGATTATAAAAATCAGCCTGTTGAGAAGTTTGTGGAGCCTTTGCGAAAAGCTGAGCTCACGGTTAAAGGTGCCGTTTCTCAACTTAAGGAGGATCGTTCAAATTTAAAAGAGGTCCTTTCAAGCTATGGGTTAGGGACTTTGAGTAAAAAAGAATTCTGTGCGATGGAGGATGCTTCAAAAAAAGCAGAGGATTTAGAGGATGAAATGGTGAAGCTGTTGGCGAAGCGGGCCAATCTGGGCTTTACCACACATGGACACACAGGTGAGGATGTCTTTTTATATGCATATGGCCCAGAGAAGCCTGTGGGTCTTATCGAAAACACCGATATACCGAGAGTGATTTCTAAGCACCTGGGATTTTCATTAACTTCCGGCGAACTTGCCTCCTGGTATGTAGATGGTTCGGAATATTATCGTGAGAGAGGTTTTCAGGTGAAGATCGAGGGACGGACCTCGAAAAATCCTGAAATGGTGGTGAAGCGCGGGGGCGTTGAGCTTCGTTTTCCTGAAAATAAGGATTTTTATTGGGAAAATGGGGGGAAAGTGAGGTTGAAGAGTGTGAATGTGTATGATGGGGAGACTTTTTATGTACATGTGGAGGAGTAAGTCGGGGATTGGGTAGGTTTTGAATGGGATCTGGACTGTTTATTTTCAAGTTTTGAGGTTTTATTTTCAACTTTCGGGTTTTATTTTCAACTTTGAGCATTTTATTTTCAACTTTCAGGATTTATTTTCAAAATCGCACATTTTATTTTCAAAACCATCCCAACGACCGGAGCCAGACAACATTTTTTACTCAGTTTCAAATTTTATTATCGACTTTAAGGGTTTTATTATCGAGTTGGTACCATATATTATCGACTTTGCCTATTTTATTATCGACTTTCACGTTATATTATCGACTTCGTCCAATATATTATCAACTCCCCCTCTCAAGTCCCAAACGCTCCAATCCCACTCTGCCTCCCAACGAACCACACCGCCCACTACACAATTCGACAAACTCCCCCACCCTCACCTCACACTCTTCCACCACTTCCCCCGCACCATGTTCCTTTTCCCCCTCCTTTTGCGTTATAATAAAAGAATGCGATTTTATAGATTGGAGAGGTTGGTTGATGTCGATTCGTATTCAGGAGTTGAAGGATAAGTTACTTCCCATGAGTCAGTCGATACAGGGTGAATTGGACCCGAATCAGGACGAGAGCAAGAATGTCGTTTCGAAGGGCCTTCTTTTGTTCCGTCAAAATCTGGTTTCGAACGTAAAGGTCCGTGATGAAGAAGTGACGGCCGAGGTGCAGGATGTGACGCCTGTCACCCTCGAGCTGAATTTTTCGTTTCCCCTTTTAAGTAAGTGCTCGTGTCCTCAAGGTAGTTGGTGCCGGCATCAAATGGCAACCTTTTTTATGCTATATAACAAAGTTGGACGGGTCAGTGAGTGGATCCAGAATTGGCGGAATCAGTCCCAGCCTGCTACTCAGGAATCACAGTCTTTGGACGATTTATTGAAAAAGCACAGCAGTACCGGTGCTCTAAAGAAAGCAAGCGATCTATTAAATGAACGGAAAACACGGGGAAACACGCCGGATGAATGGTGGCAATTCTTTAACTCTATCCTCAAGCAGGAAGACTTGGAGTTACTTGAAAGACAGCCCTATTTGATGGATGTCCTCGTTCAAAATATAACAAAACGATTCATGAAGGAAGCTCCATTCGAACGGGAATGGAAGCCTCTATACCAGCTCTTTGCTACCTTCTTTTTGTCGATTCACATCGATCTTTATTTACAAAAGAGGAATGTAGAGCTGAGCCGAGAGCAGTACAGCATGTATGATTTTCTGTTAGGGGAAATGGAAGACGCGGTTGAGAAACTGTCGGTTCACGCCATGCCGTTCAGCTTCGATCCGTACATCGCCTTTTTGAAAAAGCAGACGATCGAGATGAGTGATTCCACCGAAAATAGTACGATGATGAAAGCCGAAGTATACCGCTTCCTATGGTATTACTTGTTCAAACACAAGTCGTGGCGACGTGAAGAGGTTGCGCGTTTAGAAGAAAGCAGCGCGCAGGATTCTACTTTTTACAACGTCGCCATCCTCCATCAATATTTACTCCTTGAAGACCTGAACAAGGCAAGTGAAGTGGTGGATGAACTCGGTACGGAGCTCGTCGCGTTCAGTGAATTCTGGCTGCGCAAATTTTTCGTAGGGAAGCGTTACGAAGTCGGCTTCTTCCTGGTCCGCAATATTTTATCGAGAATGCCGGATCACCTTGAGACCCTCGATTATTATGAAGCTACCCGATTCGTACGATGGTTTGTGCGGATCCTGCCTATGGATTGGCTGATGGAAAAGGACAGCTCCCTTGTGAATGAACTTCTTCTATCCATGCTTCCGTACAGCTTCTTCTCGTACAATGAGTATCTGATCAGCGCGAAGGCCTATCGTGAATGGGTTGAGCTGCAAAAGTACATGAGCTACAGTATTCAGGAAATGGAAGGCATGGGCCTCCGGGACGTGACGAAGGAAGCACCTGAGCTTGCCCTTCCGATCTATTACGCCGGGGTGATGGATGCGATCGATCAGAAGAATCGGGACAGCTATAAGCTTGCGGTTCGTTACATGAAAAAGATCCGGACGATTTATAAAAAGACGAAGAAAACAGACAAATGGGATGTGTATCTCCCCTACATTTTAGATAAATACAAGCGATTACGTGCGTTCCAAGAAGAGTGCAGAAAGGGTAAGTTAATCGATGCTTAAACTGTCTTCCGTAAAAATCAACGTCAATACAACTGAATATGAAGACCGTTTCTTCATCACTGCGGAAAACGACGAAGGCAAACTTCTGCCTCCAAAAGAATGGAAGAGTCAGTTGTTTCTTTGGCATGAAGAGAGTTACTACGGGACCCTCCTTGAGGATTCCACAATCGGGATTGCGGTGACTCAGTGGCAACTGCTTACATTATTAGCCGGTGAGCATTTCAGCAGCATGATCCAATGGGATTGGGACGAAACCGGGCAGGCATGTATTGCGATTGCCCCTGTGATCTACGAAGCGATGGAAGCCGGTCGCTGGCTGCCCCGTTTCGAGGAATGGCAGGAAAAAGGGTTGCAGTTCCATATCCCTGAAGAAGTATGGTCTAATTTCAACGACGAGTTTTGGGAAGAAGAGCTTCCTGATGGAGGTCCGTCCCTCAAATCATTAACGGAAAATTGGTTTCAGGGTGCGTTGAATGAGGTGATGGCTTCGGGTGGCTCGAGTGCGATGAAGAGAATTCAGAAGCTGAAGGAAAGTACGCTTACGTCTGAAGAGCTGGATGCGTACTTCGATGAAAAGCGTTGGAGTGAGTGGATTGCCGGTGAGGATGAGGAACTTCCGTTTTCGATCGGTCTGAGGATCTCTGAGCCGCTTGATGAGGATGAGTCGTGGGAGCTTGAGACGATCCTCAGAGACCGTAAGAAAACGAATCGCGTCATTTCACTGGCTGAAGATACAGTCCCCCCTTCCTGGAAAAAGCATCTGCCTGATGTATCTGAAGAACAGGAACGGTGGATGAAGATGATGCCGATCCTGCGCGATGTGGACGGTTCCCTCCGTACAGCCCTTGGTGAGCACGATGCCTGGGATTTCCTATCCGTATTAAGTGAGAAGCTCATCGACTTGGATATTGAAATCCTCCTCCCGTCCTGGTGGGAAGCGATGAAGGATGCCCAGGTGCTGGTCAAAGCCAAGCTTAAAAACACGGACACAAGCTATCGCCCTTCATTCGTAGGCTTGAATGCCATGCTTGATTTCGACTGGAGACTATCCATGAACGGCGTCAATCTGTCAGAGGATGACTTTAATCAGCTCGTCGATAATCAGCGCCGCTTGGTAAAGATCCGCGGTCAGTGGATGAAGCTTGATCCTGCCATGATTCGCCGTATTCAGCAAATGATGACGAAAGCGAAGCAGGAAGGGATCTCGATCCAGGATATGCTGGAGCAGGAACTTGTTCCCCGCGATTCCGATGAATCGGATATTGAGCCTGATGACGACGAGCATGATCCTTATAAATATGCCAAGATCCAGCTTGAACTCAATCGATCGATGAAAAAGATGATCCATCAGCTGACAAATGTGTCCTCGATTCCATTAACGGAAACACCTGACGCGTTTATCGGCGAGCTCCGTCCTTATCAGCAGCTGGGGATGAGCTGGATGCTCTTTTTACGAAAATTCGGCTTTGGCGCTTGTCTTGCTGATGATATGGGACTTGGAAAAACGGTACAGCTGATTACGTACCTGCAGCATGTAAAAGAAACCGAGAAACCGAAAACACCTTCCCTGATCGTTGCCCCTACCTCCGTTCTCGGAAACTGGCAGCGTGAGTTGGAGAAATTTGCTCCGGACTTGTTGGTTCACCTTCATTATGGACCGACCCGGACGAAAGGCGAACAATTTGCCAAGGAGATCAAAGGCGTAGATGTGGTCCTCACCTCTTACGGCTTGTCCCACATCGACTTTGAAGAATTATCTGAAGTCGTCTGGACTTCGATTTCCCTTGATGAGGCGCAAAATATCAAGAATGCCAATACGAAACAATCACGTGCGATCCGTAAACTCAGCGGGAAGCATCATATTGCGCTGACCGGGACCCCGATGGAGAATCGGTTGTCCGAACTATGGTCGATCTTTGATTTCCTTAACCACGGGTACCTTGGTGGATTCACGCAGTATCAGAAAAACTATATTGCGCCGATTGAAAAGGATGAATCCGAAGAAAAGGTCAAAGAGCTTCAGGCAAAAATCAAGCCGTTCCTATTGCGTCGAACGAAGAAAGATCCAGAAGTGGAATTGAATCTGCCTGAAAAGCTGGAGCAGAAAGAGTATTGTCACCTGACCACTGAGCAGGCGGCATTATATGAGCAGCTGGTGAAAGATACTCTAGCTAAAATTGAAACACTGAGTGGATTTGAGCGAAAAGGATTAATCCTGCAAATGCTCAATCAACTGAAGCAGCTATGTAACCACCCTGCTCTTTATTTAAAAGAACCGGATCCAAAATCGATCCTCTCCCGCTCTGAGAAAATGCAGAAGCTGAAGGACATCGTGGAAACCGCTCTCGAGTCTGGCGAAGCATGCCTGATATTCACTCAATATATTTCAATGGGTGAAATGATCCAGGAAGTGATGAAAGAAGAATTCAACGTCGATGTCCCATTCCTGAACGGTAGCATGGCAAAAGGAAAACGCGATGAGCTCGTGGAAAAATTCCAGAATGGTGATTTCCCAGTATTCCTATTGTCACTGAAAGCAGGCGGAACCGGATTGAACCTGACCGCAGCCAACCACGTCGTCCACTACGATCGCTGGTGGAACCCTGCGGTAGAAAATCAGGCGACCGACCGGGCTTATCGGATCGGACAACAGCGATTCGTCCATGTTCATAAGCTTGTCTCTTCAGGTACACTGGAGGAAAAAATAGATGCCATGCTGACGAAAAAGCAGGCATTGAATGACGAAATCATCCGCAGTGATCAATGGGTTACGGAATTGTCAGATCAGGAATTGGAGTCGTTGTTGGTGTTGGAATAGTTGTATTGATTTTAATCGTTATATTTGCCTCTTACCTCATGATGGTAGGAGGCTTCTTTATTCCTGTTGGGGCTATTCCAATCGTACTCTTGAAAATCAAAAAAAACGCCGGCCTCCCAAAAGGAAACCGACTCTATATGAAGACAATAAGGGGAACGACTGCTTACTTGATTCACTGCTACACTTGTTTATTTCTAATGAGGTATGTTTGAGGCGTGTTGCGATGACCATTGGATTTTGAGACAGCTGCTTATAAGATTGGTTGGATTGTTCGTATGGAAAGAATTCTGGGTGAGGTTTTATTACTTATGACGAGGTCTTCAAGACTGGATTGGGGTATTCGTATCCTTGCTCTAGGGCTGTCACCCGTTGAGATAAATAGAAATTTTCCACGTTCGCTCTTGCTACTTTTTTGATGAGGTCTTCTGTTAATTTTTCCATTCTGTCAATTTTTTGTTCAAGATCTTGCAGTGTGGCCACAACTCCATCTCCCTTTAAAAAATATTAAAATGGTAATTCGATTGGCTCTTTCTTGCTTGGCTCGGGGCCATCCGCCGCAGTTTCCCTTCTGCTGTCCATGAACCGGACATTTTCAGCGACGACTTCGGTTACATACGTCCGTTTTCCCTGATCATTATCATAATAGCGGGTTTGAATGCGACCGGTCACTCCAACGACAGATCCCTTCCGGCAGTATTTCTCCATATTGTCTGCAGCCCGGTTCCATACGGTGCAGAGCACAAAGTCTGTATCAATTTGGCCTTTTTGATTCTTGTAGTTACGATTCACAGCTATCGTAGCGTTAAGTATCGATTTCCCTTCCAATGTTTTTCTTGTTTCAGGATCCTTGGTAAGCCTTCCAACGAGGGTCACTTGGTTGATCAATGAATTCTTTCCTCCTTTCTCTTAAGCTGCTTTCATCTTACAATCTTCTGTCTCATCCTGTAAAATCGTGAATTTCCGAAATTCGAGGCAAAAATGGCTTGAATTTCGGAAATTCGCCTAGGGAGATTTTCAACTTTTCTCTCAAAATCAGGTTCAAAATCACAAAATTGCATCTTTCGTCCTTTTTTTTCATCGGGGAATTTGTTAGGGAAACAATTCCTACTATGATATAATTTTATAAAACCTTTAAATGGGAGATGTTCGTTCATGAAAACCTTTAAAGTTATTTCACTGCAAGTAGTGGAGAACGATGAACTGCATGACTTTGAGATAGTGGACGGTCTGATTATTAATAAAGAGGATGGACAGAGTACGTGGCTTGTCGAAACATATTTGTCCAATGAATATATCGAGTTCTTTCAAGAGGCTCAGCAAAGCAAGGAAGATTTGGAAATCCAGGTCGTGATTTCCCATAAAGCCAATGATCCTGCTGCTTTCATGACTACAATCCGTTGTATTAAAGAGATGGATGAGCATATCAGTATTATGTTTGAGGGTAAATTGAAGAAACAGCGGAATGAATATGCAGAATTACTCCTTGATGACTTAGTGCAAAAAGGATATTCGGGGGAAGAACTCATCCGGGAATTCCGTGAGAAAATGGTATCGAAGCCAAGGATTCCAGCAACGGCAAAACCGAGCGTCTAATTGTGCGAAATTATGTAATATCCGTATGAGTCATTATGATATAATTGTATTTAATATTGTGACTTCTTAATTGAAGTTCTTAGGTAGGTGTTCTCTTGTGATTGGAGAAAGAGTAAAGAAATACAGACAAGAAAAACGCATGTCCATGACAGAGCTTGCTGATAAAGCCGGTGTTGCAAAGTCTTATTTGAGTTCAATAGAGCGTAACCTTCAACAAAACCCTTCTATTCAATTCCTTGAGAAAGTTTCAGCTGCTTTAGGGATTCCGATGGATGCTCTTTTACACGATCTACCAGATGATCAAAATATCGATCATGAGTGGCTTAAGATTGCAGAAGAAGCTATGGATTCCGGTATTACAAAAGAGCAGTTCCGTGAGTTCATTGAGTTTAATAAGTGGAAATTAGGCAATAAATAAAGTCTTGCGAGGGATTCGCAAGACTTTATTTAATTAAATCACTTTATACTCTGATTTCACTTCCTGGGGATGGTTTTGAAGAAATTCTCTGATTTCTGATTTAGAAATTCCGGCGTCTAAGGCTTGTTTAATTAGTTCCATCCATTCAAGATCAAGTTCACGATTTGTCAATATAAATACCCTCCCAAAATACATGTATGTATTCCAGGCAATCCAGCCATCATAGTTATCAAATAAACACACCTTCTTCATCAATATTTTCTTTTCATTATATTCATGATATTTATGAAGATATGCCTACTTTCCCACCTTAGATCTGTGACTTTGCGTCCTTATTTTTCAATAAGTTTGCCTTTATCTGACTCTTCCCTTCGAACTAATTCGATTATACTAATAAACTTTCAGGGTATTTGTTGTTTTTTGTCAATTCTGTTAATTTAATTTACACTTTTTTCCTACACATTCGACTATAATCTGACATTTACAAAAATATAACTATGTTGCGATTAATAAATCGTGTAAAAGCATGTTGATCTTTGTCGAAAAACTACGAATTCATGCTATTTTTATATGCCTCTAACTTCCTTTTAAGAGGAAGGACTTTATCATTAATATTTTGGTAATTACTAGAATCATAGAATGGCTGATCGGATAAGTCAAATTTACAGGTAGGACAAACCCATTCTCCCGTTTCAGTGCTACTATAAGATGGTCTTGTACATCGTCTACATATTTTTTTGTACATGGGGTCACCTCTTCATTCAGGTTATGTTTCTTTATTCTTAGATAAACGTCTATTTACATATATTAGTGCTAATCCTGTTGTAGTTAATATAAAACCTACCGTTAATAGCAGGTAAAGGTTGGTTGCAGTGTTAGGTAGTTTTGGGCCTTGTGATGATATTGGCGAAGATTGGGTTTCATTTGTTCCCGTGTTTATCGGGGTGGGCTTATCATTACTGTCTGGTTGCTTTACCGGATCATTAGAATCCTCTGGAGGCGTAGTCGTTGTAGTTTCAGATGCTACAATCACGATTTCAAAATATGCTGATGTTTGCTGAAATTCATTCCCTAATTCATATGGCATTTCAACCCGGAAAAATAAACTGTCAGTCGCACCTTTTTTTAATTGCTTTGGCTTAAACCCATTGAAATTCTTTAATTGATTATCATAGATTAAATTGGATTTATCTCCTTCAAACACCTTCAATTCCAATTCGTTAAATAGTTTCCTGTCAGATTGTTTATTATCGACGCGAATGGAGTAGTTAAAATTTTTCTCCCCGCCATTTTTAATCTTCAATTCCCTCTCTGCCCAATCACCCGGCTTCATGTTCGAAATATTAAATAAGAAATTTTCGTTAGGTATTAATATGATATCTACTTCATTTGCATACGTTTTATGATTCATTATTCCAGAGATAAAAAATAAGATTAATAACATTACGACGATTCTTTTTTGATTCATTTTTTTCATCTCCCAGAACCCACAAATTTGTTCTTTTTAAAGAACACCTTAACTCATTATAAGATTTCACTTGTAAAATGAAAATCTTCAAAAATATTGAAATACCCCTCAAAAAATGTAGTTATCGATACTTTCCTCTTTATTCCTTTAGAATTCACTTTATTTCGTACTTTATAAAATAAAAATTGTTCTATATAATGAATTAAATGAATTGTGAAGGAGTTATCGATATGGTAGGTGATAAGATTAAAGATCTTCGTGAACTAAAAGGGTTAACGATAAACGAGCTTGCTCATCATTCAAATGTTTCTAAATCATATATAAGTTCTATTGAAAGAGGAATTCAAAAGAATCCTTCCATTAAGGTTCTCAAAAAAATCGCTCTTACTTTAGATACTTCTTTAGAAAATATTCTTTCATCTGATAAGAGTAAAATTTTTTTAGATGAGGAATGGGTTGAACCACTAGAGAAGGCCATTCACCAGGGCTTAACGAAAGAGGAATTCCACGAATTTCTTTCTTTTTTTCAGTATAAAAGGAGGAAACATCATGAGTAGAAAGGTTTTTCTAATGTTGGGGATACTTATTTTATCTAGCGGGCTCTCTTTTGTCATATATTCATTCCTTCAGATGAAAAGTAACGATGCAGCGGAAAATGAAGCTCTGGAGAAAGCAAAAGCAAGTATTATGGAAAATTCTTCAGTACATAAGAGTTCAGAACCAATCACATCCTCTCAAACTTCAATTGATTACCACTTTGAAAAAGGGGATGTCATTGGGGTTTTACATATTCCAAGACTGGAAAGGGATGTAGCAATCATTGAAGGAACCGATGGGGAGGAACTAAAGAAAGGGGTAGGTCATTATTCATCAACGTCACTACCGGAACAGAAGGATCAAATATTTTTGGCCGGGCATAGGGATACGGTATTCAGAAATATTGGTGAACTCGAGCACGGAGATATACTTTCCATAGTTATGCCCATGGGAACCTTCTCCTATGAAATTTTTAAAACTTATATTGTAGATGAAAGTGACACGTCGGTTATTCGGGCAACCCGTCCCAAGGAAATTCTGACTCTTTCTACTTGCTATCCTTTTACCTTTATTGGTGCTTCATCCGAACGATATATTATTGAGGCTATAAGAATTCACTAAAAAGTTAACCTTTGGTGTGAAGATCAATCATTTTGTCTTCTAATCTCCTTAAAGAAACCCATTAGGAATTACATCTTCTCTTTTTTTGTGGGAGTATGATTCAAAAATTAAAACAGAGACAACACTAAGCTGCCTCTGTACGTTGAAATGACTACTCGTCCTTCTTATCCTGATCCTGCATATCCTTATCATCTTCTACAGCGTCTTCTTCAGGTGTGTTATTATCCTTCGCTGCATCTTTGTCGCCTTGCTCGTTTTTGTCCTCTGTCTCAGGGAGGTTTTCTTCACCCATGTCCCCGTTATCTTCGTTCATGCCATCATCTTCCGGCACTTCTTCTTCTGTTGGTGCCTCATCTTCCGGAGGTGGCTCCTGATTTGCGTTACATCCTACAAGAAGCATGGCAGCAAGTGCTGATCCACCAAGAATGGATAATAATTTTTTGCTCATGATGTATTACTCCTTTCTAACGTGTATGTTAGTTAATGTAAGACCGATACTTTGGTCTTTCGTTAGCATTCCCTGAAAATGAATTTACTTGCATATTGAGTGAAATTTTTTAGGCGAAATTGATTTTGAGCATGTGAAGAGGTATAACCAAAAAATGGGCTTGAAGTGAACGAATCACAACAAACCCAGTTTGCTCAATTTTTATTGTTTGTCTCCTAAAGCGAACATCATTTCTAATTCACAAGCGACTTCTCCATCAACCGTCGCCACGCCTTTTCCTTTACCGATCGGCCCTTTAAAACGGATCATTTCGACTTCAAGTTTCAGCTGGTCCCCCGGCTTTACTTGACGCTTGAAACGGCATTTATCAATACCAGTGAAGAAAGCCAATCGTCCGCGGTTATCCTCCACTTTCAACATCGCCACGGCTCCGACCTGAGCCAGTGCTTCAACAATTAATACACCAGGCATTACAGGGTAATCAGGGAAATGCCCATTGAAGAATTCCTCATTCGCCGTCACATTCTTAATCCCAACCGCTTTCTTACCTTCTTCCACCTCAAGGATTCTATCCACCAACAAAAACGGATAACGATGGGGAATGATCTCTTTAATTCCATTAATATCAAGCATTCAAAATTCCTCCTACCAATATGTATGTACACCTTATTGTACAGAAATTGGGCGGGTAATAGCAACAGGAGAGGGACGGACCTCGAAAACAACTCCCTTTGCTTTGCAAATCCTTGTATATCAAGGTTTGTTATCCAAAAGAGAACAAACTCGAGGTCCGTCCCTCTCTAGATTCCATTAAAAAAGGATCGTCCCTTTACTAAGAGAGCAATCCTGCTTTGATTTTAGTTATATTTGATGATAACCGGCTGGAAATTTTTCTGTTACGAAAAGAGGGACGGACCTCGAATACAAAGCTCCATCCGCAACGAAACCCTACTATATCAGGATTCATTGCCAAAAGCTAAATATATCGAGGTCCGTCCCTCAAAAAGTAAAAAGAAGTTATTTTTTCATCACGATGTCAATGATATGCTGCCAGGTTTCTGCTTTGAAGACGTCGGCTGCTTTGCCGTCTCCGATGCCTGCGAAGCCGATGATGGCACCCAGTACGAGACTTCCTGCAAGAAGGAGGATGAACAGAAGGATTCTGAGCCATATTGGCAGCATGCGGACACGTACCCAGCGCGCAGGTTTGGATTCGTCCTTATGCTTGGCTTTCTTTTCTGCTTTTACTGATTCTCTTGTCGTTTTTTCTTCTTGTAGTAGCTCTTTTTCACTCATAGCATTTAACTCCTTTTAGCGTATCCCATTTACAAGGCCCATCATTTGATCTGCAAGGGAGATCGAGCGGGCTTGAAATTGATATGATCGTTGGACATTCAGCATGTCCGTCATTTCTTTGCTGATATCAACGTTCGAGGCCTCCAATGAATTCTGAACCATTGAAATATCAGAGCGTGCTCCTCCAACGACATTCGTTACGACTTCATCTTCCGTAACCCCGAGTTCGTCCAGGTTCTCTGCAAACCCTAACAGATTACCGCCAAACTGCTGTAGAAATTGAGACTTTTCAACCGTGACAATCCCCAGGTTGAATTTCTCTTCTACGCCGCCTGCACCCGTAACCGTAAGGATCCCATTATCCCCTAACTGGAAAGAAGACGCATCTTCTGAAAATGTAATATAATTATCGTTCTCATCCAGGACCGGTAATCCGCTTCCGTTCACGAGCGTCGCTTCCCCATTCCCGGTTGGACTGACAAAGAATGCTCCGTCTCTCGTATAGCGCACGGCACTTGAATTGTCATCTTGAGCAAGGACTTTAAAGAACTGACCCCCACTGGTTAAAGCAAAATCCAGCGAGCGACCCGTTGATTTCAAGGAACCCTGGTTCAGGATCAGTTGAGATTGTGAAAGCTTCGCGCCACTGCCCTCCCGTACTCCAAGAGGGGTAAGTCTGCCTGTTTCAAACTCTTCCACCCGCTGATTGTTCACCTGCTGCACAAGTAACTCTGAGAATGTCGCTTCCCGGCGCTTGTATCCATTTGTATCTGCGTTCGACAGATTATGACCAATCATGTCCATCTGTTTCTGCAATTGACCTAATGTGTTGGTTGCTGTAATCATCGTTCGATTCATGACGTGTTCCCCCCTATTATAAGGTATATAGTGACGAAATTCATTTACAATCTTTAACTATCAGTTGACACGACCGATTTCGTTGGCTGCTTTTTCCATACTTCGATCATACGCCTGGAGGACCTTCTGATTCGCTTCAAAGGCTCTGTACGCAGATAACATCTCCGTCATCGTACGGGATGCATCGACATTGGACCTTTCAAGGAATCCCTGCTTGGTGGTAAAAGAAACATCGGCTTCTTCATAGGCATCAGGAAGAGGCACATTTCCTTCCGTTGCAAAAAGCCCGTCTCCCTGTTTCACAAGTCGGTTCGGATCTTCTGAATAGCCGACACCCAAAGTAGCCACAATATTTTCATCGACAAGAATCTGACCTTTTTCCCCAACAGTGAACCGGTCACTGTCCAATTGAATACGCTCGCCATTTTCATCCAGAATATAAAAACCACTGTTCGTCGTGAGAAATCCGTTTCCATTCACAGTCAGGTTCCCATTTCGTGTATAGCGGGGATTTCCATCCGCACCTTCAACCGCCAGAAACACCGATCCCGCTTCTTCATTGGCCGGCATCGATACATCCAGTAGCGCAATGTCCAGGCTTCTTCCAGTCTCCTGAAGATCACCCTGTAAAAAGGAAGGGATTGTTTCCTGCATATACACGCCCGTATTGAGGGCTCCCACTTTTTGATTGAATGGAAGGGATAATTTGTTCTCTGTCGGAATCGACGTGGAATCCATCCGCTCCATGAGCATTTCCGGAAACGCCCGCATCGATGCCTGATCTGCTTTAAAACCCGGTGTATTCGCATTCGACATATTATTCGTTAACATTTCAGTCTTGCGCTGCTGCGAAAGCATTCCTGATGCCACTGTATAAAATCCGCGAAACATATTTTTCACCTCATAACTTTGCCGTTTTTATATCGGATGACTGGTGCAATATTTTTATAAAAAAATTATATAATGCTTCTTCTGGAAATTTTATCGATATTCTCAAGCATTAACCCTGTCCCAATCGCTACGCAATCCATCGGGTTTTCTGCAATGAGAACCGGTACTTTCAGTTCTTCTGCAAGAAGGGTATCCATTCCGTGAAGAAGTGCTCCCCCTCCTGTTAAAATAACACCGCGGTCAATGATGTCCGCTGATAATTCCGGTGGAGTCTTTTCAAGAACATTCTTGGCAGCTTGTACGATCACTGCCACTGATTCACGAAGGGCCCCTTCGATTTCCGTTGATGTCACCGTAATCGTGCGTGGCAGACCAGAAACCATGTCACGGCCACGGATGCTCATTTCTTTTCGATCTTCATCTAATGTTTCTGAGAATACCGTCCCGATGTTCACCTTGATATCTTCCGCTGTACGCTCCCCGATCAGAAGCTTGTACTCTTTTTTAATATAGTTCAGGATTTCATGGTCAAATTTATCACCGGCCATCTTGATGGACTGACTCGTCACGATGTCACCCATGGAAAGAACCGCAACATCCGTTGTTCCTCCACCGATGTCCACGACCATGTTTCCTGTTGGATTGAAAATATCCATCCCTGCTCCGATCGCAGCGACCTTAGGCTCTTCTTCTAAATAAATCTTCTTACCACCGCTCTTTTCAGCCGCTTCCCTGATCGCCTTTTGCTCAACACTTGTGATGTTCGTTGGGCAGCAAATCAAGATTCTTGGTTTAGAAAGAAACCCTTTTACATTCAATTTATTGATAAAATGCTTCAGCATTGCTTCTGTTACATCAAAGTCAGCGATGACCCCGTCTTTTAACGGACGAGTCGCCACAATGTTTCCAGGAGTACGCCCAACCATTCGACGAGCTTCCTCTCCTACCGCTAATACCTTGCCTGTATTTTTGTCCAAAGCCACAACCGAAGGCTCATTCAGGACAATCCCTTTTCCTTTAACATGAATTAAAACATTAGCCGTACCAAGATCAATCCCAATATCTTTCGCGAACATCTTGTGTTTCTCCCTTCTTCTTTTACAAATTCATCATCATATTTCATCTATGGTTTCATCTTAATGTCATTACGTAAAAACGTTAAGTCAAAACTTTCACCTAATTAATTATTTTACCATAAATATGTCGAAGGGAGCTATTATTTGTCAAAAAAATGTATTGAGTTTGTTATTTAATTGGAAAAGTATAGGAGTATTGGTGTGGATTGTTACAGGAGCGTTAAGGTTTGGTGAAGTTGGGCGGGATGGGGTGGTTTTGTACCTGGTACATCGGAGCAGAATTGTACCTGGTACAATATATATTTTCTTTCACCTGTTAAAATACCGTACTTATTAGACTGTTGATCTTTGGAAGATTATTGACAGGTGAATTCCAATCAATATTTAACTGTTAAAAAAAGACGAAAATTCAACAGGCAAAATTGCTTCGCTTCATTTCCCCCAAAAACAAAAACACACCAAGCATGACCCATCTTTCTGGGGCTTGGCGTATTTTGGTTAGCTGTGGAGCTCTTCTTTTTTGTATTTTTGCTTCGTCGCTTCTCCACCTCGTAGATGCCGGATAGATTTATGATAATCAAGTATTGTTTTGACTTCATTTGCGAGTTCTGGATTAATTTCTGGCAGTCGTTCTGTTAGATCTTTATGGACAGTACTTTTGGATACGCCAAACTCCTTCGCAATTACACGAACAGTTTTTTTCGTCTCCACGATATACTTACCAATCTTGATTGTTCTCTCTTTGATGTAATCGTGCACACCACTCGACCTCCCTAAATTGGATGTGAGAAGTGTGAAATGAGACTCGCTTTCGCATCAATGAAATAGTATAGACCGCTCTCATACAAATACCCATGTGCAAGCGGCAGAAAGCCTTATTTAAACCACAGCAGCTTTCTGATGTTACAACATATAAACAAATATTCAGCTAATGATCAATGATATAACGACGATTCCTCACCTCAAACACTCTCTATTTTGATAGGTTTGTATCATTTTATTAGCTTGTGCCCACATATATGCACAAAAAACACAATAAGGACAAGGTTCGAGGTTAATTTTCTGAAAAATCACTCTTAGGGACGTACCTTCACTTGGTTTCCGGAGTTAAATCGTCCACGGGAATGTATCCGATATGCATCACCCTTCACCCATTACCCCGGCTGACCCGGACCAATTCCCCCCAGGTTTCCACCTTTCGATCTCTCAACAGCTCCAATAATTCCACAAACAAATAAGCCGTCATAAGGGCATCGTTTAACGCACGATGTCTCGGGTACAACCTGGTTCCGAATAACTGGGCATACCGCTCAAGATCTCTCATATCATATGAGGGCGAAAGATATCCGATTAAATTAAGCGTGTCCAGGCTCGGTGCCATTTGCAGATGAAGTCCGGCCCGCTTCAGTTCACTCTTCAGCACGAGTTCATCAAAGCTTACATAGTGCCCAACCAGACTATTCACGGCATTCTCTTCTAAAAAAGCGAAGAAGTCATGGATGGCATCCCTTGCTTCCGGCGCTTGTTCGACATCTTTTGATTGAATTCCCGTCAGCTGGATTATTTCCTGAGAAATGAGTCGATGAGGATTGGAAAATGTCTGAAATGTGATGTTTTCCTTTACCTCATACCCTTCTACTATAACCGCTCCGATTTCCAGCAGGCGGTCCTCCGCTCCAACGCGGAATCCTGTCGTTTCCGTATCAAAGACAACAAACTTCAGGTCTTCGATTTTTCTGTTTAAGGGGACTGAATCATAGTTCAGCGGACATTCGATCTTTTTCTTTGAAAAAATGAAGATCTTCACATCCCTTCTATGTTAAAGAGTAATGAGACAGCATCATTTGTTGAAATTCACGAATCGTTTTCACACTCTTGTATAGGTTTTCTTTTTTGCGGGTGGTGAGTGAGGAAAGGTGTACCGTATCCCCCTGAGCTTTCCGCTTTAACTCTATATAGAGCTTCATGATTTCCTGGAATGCTTCGGATAAATCTTCTGCAAACTCCGACGAAATTGAACGTTTTTCTTTCAAGAAGTCCAGCTTCTCTTTTGTCGACCCGGAGGTATTCCCATGAGCAGCGTTCAAGATCTGCAAAGCATGATGAAAAGGAAACAGAATGTCTTTCTTGATGGATACTGTTTTTCGATCCATACCTAATATCGAACGGATGGAGGAGTGAAGGACTGGAACCGGCTTGGCTTTTTCGACTTGAGCCAGCCGTACCAGTAATATTTTCGCACTGCGGAGCTGCTCTTTTATCACGTCTTCAAATGTTGAATGGAGTGCTATATCCCCAAATGAAAAACGGTAAGATAAGAAGTTTTGTACCTTCAACAGGGTTTCTTCGGACGAATGGACAGACCATTCTCTCAGTCTTTCCTGCCAGGAACCCATACTCCCTGTCCACGTTTTCTGGTTCGCCATCATTCCTCCGTCACAAAGACGCAGTCCTGCCTTTTCTAATGCCATGACGACTCTATCAGCAAAATCACAGAAATATTCCAACGCTTCCTTACTATATTTTTCATAAACCAGGAAATGATCTTGGTCGGTCAGCATAAACTGCTCTTTCCTTCCTGCTGAGCCCATGACGTAAAAAGCATACGAGCATGGGCTTTCCCGTCCTTCCTGAAGCAATTCTTCCTCAACCTGCCTTAAGATACGCTGATAAATACGATCGAATAGTCCCGACATGAAATCGAGTATGTGAAGCACAGGAGCTTGTGCTTGCCAAAGGCTCGTAAGCATCGATTCTACCGTAGGTTTAACCTTTTCCAGGGGGAAATCTTTATTCTCAAGCTTTCTTGCGCTCGTTAGCGTTCCTATATGGTTCGCTTTCATTACATCGTGGAGGGTGATGATGCCGACGATAGGTCCGTCCCTCTCCTTGTCCCCGGCAACGGGCAGGTGTTTGATGGAGTGGTCGATCATGGCGGCGAGGGCTTCATACAGGTAGGCGTCACGGGTAATGACGGTTGGGTTGGGGGTCATGGCCATGTTTACCGGTTTAGTGAGAGGGACGGACCTTGCAAGGCATCTGGAGACGAGGTCTCTTTCTGTCAGGATTCCTGCAATGCGGTTGTTTTCCAGAATGATGACAGAGCTGACCCGTTTTTCTCCCATGGCCCGAGCTGCATCCTCCAGGGAATCATCACTCCTGACCGTTACGACTGCATTCGTCATGACATCACTTACCCGCTTAAGAATCGTCGTCCGCTCTTCAAGCCCGTGCGCCACTCCCACTTGCTGCGACAAAGAAAAATAAACATCCTGAAGTCGTTTCGATGTTTCCTCCAATAAAAAATTCTTCAAATAAGGTTCATTCCAATAGTTTTGCAAACTAGTATACGGAACGAGACAGAGCAGGCAGTCCTCCTTCGCCTTGACCTCAACCGAGGAATACACACTCTCCTCCACATCTGTTTTCAATACAGAGTACAGACTCGATAAACCAACAATCCCGTCCTTCGAAATGATCTCGAGAATCTCTTCTTTTTCCTTTGTCACAACAACTTCTGCTTCTCCCTTCACAACAAGATAGAGTCCCAGACGATGTTCAAAGCTTTTAAGAATGGTAGAAAGCTTTCCCACCTCAAGCCGCTTACACTCAGTAAAAAGGGAAAGAGCCGTACTCCGCTCCATCCCCTTGAAGAAGGGATGAAGGAGTACAGCTTCTTGAAATGATCCGTCAGGCTTTGAAGTCGACATCGTCGTTCACCCAAACTTCTCCGTCCTTGAAGGTCATTTGTTCCGGGTAACGGAGATCCATTACCTCTTCCTGAATCTTTTGAGAAGGTGCTTTCGTTATAAGTGACACGACGATATTGGCAATGGTGGCTGCCGTTGCGCCAAATACTCCTGCCCCCGTATCAATGATGCCAAATAGGGTGACTCCCGATCTTGCCAGGAAGATATACGTAAGGGTTACTCCTAACCCTACGAGCATCCCTGCAATGACCCCTTGGGCATTCGAGCGTTTCCACCATACTCCGAGTAAGAGAGCCGGGAAGAACGTTCCGGACGCCAGTGCGAAGGCCCAGGCGACGATCTGGGTGATAACCCCTGGAGGATTAAGAGCCACGATCCCGGCGAGCACCGTCGCGATGACGATCGACCAACGGGCAACAGCCAGACGATTCTTCTCCGTCGCGTTCGGCTTGAATACACGGTAGTAAATATCATGAGCAAAGGAAGACGATATTGCAATCATCAGTCCGCCTGCTGTCGATAACGCCGCTGCCATGGCACCAGCAGCAACGAGACCGATGACGAATACGCCTAAATTCGCAATTTCCGGTGTGGCCATGACCACGATATCATTGGAGATGATAATTTCCTTCCACTGAAGGATTCCATCCCCATTTGCGTCTGCGACCTGTAATTTCCCCGTATCCACCCAGGATTTCGTCCAGGAAGGCAAGTCACTGATTTGGCTTCCCGCTACCTTTGTCATTAAAATGAAGCGGGAGAATGCTGCATAGGCAGGTGCAGATAAATAGAGAAGACCGATGAAAAGAAGGGCCCATGCTCCTGACCATCGAGCCGCCTTCATCGTAGAAACCGTATAGAACCGAACGATTACGTGTGGAAGTCCTGCGGTCCCTGCCATCAACGTAAACATGAGAGCCATGAACTGCCACTTCGTACCGTTTGTAAAAGGAGCAAAGTATTCCGAGACCCCAAGCTCCCGATCGAGCTCCCCGATTTTCCCTACCAGTTCCCCATAGGAAATCCATGGTGCGGGGTTTCCGGTAATTTGAAGGGACATAAATATAACAGGAATTAAATAAGCGATTATAAGAACAACATACTGAGCAACCTGCGTCCACGTGATCCCCTTCATCCCCCCGAAAGCTGCGTAGAACGCGATGAGGACAACCCCGATCATCGTACCGACTTTGGCATCGATTTCGAATAAACGTCCGATTACGACGCCTGAACCCGATAGCTGACCGATGCTATACGTGAAACTGATAATGATCGTACAGATCGCGGCAATGACCCTGGCCGTGTGGCTGTTATAACGATCCCCGATGAATTCCGGTACCGTATAGCGCCCATATTTCCTAAGCTGTGGGGCAAGTAAGAAGGTTAACAGCAAATATCCTCCCGTCCACCCCATTATGTAGGCAAGTCCATCATACCCGAGGATCATGACGGTACCAGCCAGTCCAATGAATGATGCAGCGCTCATCCAATCGGCCCCGATAGCCATCCCATTGAAGATCGGCGGTACGCCACGTCCTGCTACATAGAAGTCCGATGTTGCTTTCGCTTTGTTATAAACAGCAATTCCGATATATAACGCAAACGTCAACAGAATAATCGACGTTGATACTAAAAACTGAGTATCCATTTATCGTTTCCCCCTGCTATGCTCTATATTTGGTTGAAGCCTTTTAATGATCCAGTGTTTTTCCGTAACTGATCTGTTCATTTTTACTTTCATCGATTCCATACTTTTTATCGATTCCATCGCTTACCTTCGCATTTACGTAGAGTAAGATGATGAAAATGACAATGGACCCCTGAGCACCCATAAAGTAGTGAAACGGAAAGCCATTGAGTGTGATCGTTGACAGGCTTTCAGCAAACAGCACGACCCCAAAGGAAGAGACGAGCCAAATCACTAAATACATTGCCATATAACGGTTTTTTTCTTTAAAATACTGGTCCGCTTTTGCTCTATCGATCTTCTTCATTTATGTAACCCCTTTTCAAGCTCATTATTTTAAACTGAAAATAAATTTCACGGTATCTAAAAACGGAATCGGGACCATGGCGATTTGAAAAATAAAGTAAATGAATAAAGACAAGAATGGAATGGTTAAGAAGAAAGCCCGCTTCTTTCTCAGTGCAAGAAAAATACTTCCTCCTGTTATGAGTAAAATCGCAATGAAGTAAAGCAACTTTTCACCTCCTGATTTTGTAGGTGTCTCCTTAATCACACGTCCTCCCATTAATAAAGATTAAATTTTCTGAAATTTCATTCATGCCCTCATTATCTTTTTTGGAAAAAGCCTGGTCAATAAAGAAAAAACGACAAATCTGTATTAGATCTTTCTCTTTATAAATAAATCATTTTACTAAAATAAAGATATTGAAAAATGGTATTGCATTAGTAGAACGGAACGGTATGGAAATACTTTCCCAGTAAAATAATCCCTTTGTCGAATTTCCGAGGAAATTTTTTTATATGAATGTGGCCACAATTGGAATAGATCTGAAAACAAAAAAACTGACCGTAAATCACCGGTCAGTCTTTCTTCATCTATATGATTATTCTTCGTCTTTTACGTCAGAGCCATTATCGGCTGCGTCGTCTTTTTGATCAGCATTTTCTTGTTTCGGCTTTTGCTCAGCTTCCGGTTTTTCTTCAGCTGCATCGTCAGCACCGTTTTCTTCAGTTGCTTTGTCTTCTGTTGCTTTGTCTTTAGTGGCTTTGTCTTCGCTAGCTTGATCTTCAGCTGCGTTTTCCTGTGCAGCTTCAGCATCCGGCTGTTCACCTGAAACCTTCTTGTCTTCTAATTGCGCTTCTTGAAGTGTTGCAAGGGACTTATTGAAGTACTCCAGTGGATTCACTGCTACATTTGCTTTACGAATTTCAAAATGTACGTGAACGCCAGCTTCTTCATTGAATAAGCTCTTACCTGCTTTAGCGATAGCTTGTCCTTGATCTACTACATCTCCAACCGCGACTTCAAAGTCTTTCACTGATTGATAACGAGTAACGATTCCTTTGCTGTGCTCGATTTCAATCGTGTTTCCAAGTAGGGAATCTTCTTGAACCTTTGTGACTGTACCGCTCATGGCAGCCAGAACATCGAATTCTTTTCCATCTTTAGAGATGTCGACTCCTTGGTTCGGATAATACATGTTACCATAAACGACTAGGGCAGCTTCCTGTTCTTCCGCTGATGCTTCAGTATCGTAGAATTGTTTTTCGATGACTGTGTCCTCAGGGCTCGCAACAGGCATTACAAAGTTTTCCAATGAACGATTGACTTCTTCTGCAGGCTGGTTGAACTCATTGTCAGTAGGAACTCCATCATAGCTGTAATCCTTGGCTTTCTCGTTTACATCATTTCCTGCCTGGTACCACAGAATCCCCGTGATAATGATTGCTGCACTTGCTAAATAGATTGCTGGGTATGCCCAACGTCTTTTCAAAAAGTTTTGAGAAGGTTGTTTCTTTTCTTCCTCTCTCATTTTCATCACCTCAGCAATCATTCTGAACAGAATTCAGAAAATATATACACATTCGCAAAAAAAATTTTTAATTCTTATCTTTCGACAAAGGGATGGAAAATATGTATGATTTTAAAAATAAGATGAAACTTTTTTTTAATAAAGCGCTTTTCGTATTTTCACAGAGATTTCCGCTACAGGCGCTCGCTTTCCGCGGGGCGTGAGTTGAGCCTCCTCGGGCTTTGCCCTGTGGGGTCTCAACTTTCCCACTATTCCCGCAGGAGTCGAGGGCCTTCCGCTACAATCAACTTTCTGAGATTCGATTTTTTACACAGCCATTAAAATAACAATCTAAAGATCTGACCAAATGATTTATTTATGATAAAGAAATCACTGTCCTGCATGATACAATATTAAAAAACAGAAAGGACGAGCTGCATATGAAGAAGTTACTGAAATATGTGCTGACAGCTGCGCCTTTTCTCTATATGATACTTATTTGGATTATGTCGAGTAATCCGGATGATGCCGTCATTCGTTTCCCTGATAATCAGTTGGATCGTTTTATTAAAGAATCTCTTCATTTAATCGAATTCGGTATTTTATATGGATTATTTGTAGTCGCTCTGTTGGCCCATGGAAAGCTTCGATTCACTTTGAATTTCACCGTTGCGTTGATTGCGATCTTTTATGGCTTTGTGGATGAGATTCATCAATCCTTCGTTCCGTATCGGTCGGCAACGATGATTGATGCTGCCAAGGATTTGATCGGAGTCACTGTCCTTTTTTGGATTGTGAACCGGACTTACTTTAAAAACCCTGATCATCCATTAACGAGAAAGATGAAGAAGCTTGAAGCCTATTTAAAAAAGGATTGAGTCTGGTCACCTTGACCTTATAGACTCAATCCTTTTTATTATCTTTGTGCTGTCACTTTCTGCAGCAGTTTATCTGACTCTGTTATTTTGACGTCTTTATAGTAATGCGTAACAATGTCTTGATAATCCTTGCCTTCCTTCGCCATTCCGTTTGCTCCGTATTGGCTCATACCGACTCCGTGGCCATATCCTTTTGTAGCAATGACGATATGATCATCCTTCAGGTACCAGGTGAAGTCTGAAGATCTCAGTTCTAACTTTTCTCTTATATCACGGCCGGAGAATCCTTTGCCGTTTATTTCAACACTCGCTACCCTTTTGCCTTCTGTTCTTGATGTGATCGTTCCTACCGAGCCATCCTTTGGCAGGGTTACGCCCAGTTTCTGCTCAAACTCTTTGATCGGGATAACCTTTTGATCTTCGTATTTGGGTGACGCCGAGTCCCAAGGGCTTTCGACACTTCTTAAATATGGATATTCATTCGGCCAGTAAGCCTCTGAGTTTTCTGTGTAACCATTACTCGTTGAGAAGAAGGCTGCCGTAATGGGCTTACCATCATAGGTCAGCACCTGCCCCATCGTTTCAAGCACCGCTTCGGATATTTTCTTGACCTTCCAGTCATAGTCGGCACCCCAGAGGCCAGCAAGCTCCTTCTGGTTCTTATATACCTGATGAGAGACCGTATCTGTCACATCGGCCCCCTTCGGAACAGTGGAGTCCTCAAGTAAAAGCTGATTCACAATATACGTCCTTGCTGCAAGGGCTTGAGCTTTTAAAGCCTCCTTTTCAAAGTCTGCAGGCATTTCACCAGCTACTACCCCTACTACATACTGCTCCAAAGGAAGTTTCTCGATCAGGTCCTGGTTGGAGCGATAAACCGCTACCTCAACCGAGTTCGCCAGCTCTTCGACGGATGGCGGATTTTTCAGTTTTTCGTCTAAGTTTGCCGTTTCCTTTTCTGATGAAAATGGGAGCACGAGAAGAGTAGGGACAATAAAGATGATGCTGATAAAGATTGAGAAGATGATCAGTACTGGTTTCAAATGCTTCATGTTCGCGGCCTCCAATGAAAGATTAAATAGGAGAATGTCCTAGCACACTTCTCCACTCTCTTTCATATGTATGGTAGTGGACAAGCAATTATGAATCTTTTAAGAGTGATTTTGACGTTTTGGAATGGTGAATTTGGAATAAGGAATGAAGTGTGTTGATGAGCCGATACATTTTTGAAAATAAAATCTGAATTTTGAAAATAAATGTGTCAGAATTGAAAATAAAAGTGAAAATTTGAAAACAAATACTCCATAATTGAAAATAAACGATGTTTTCATCTCATTTTCAAACGTCTCAAGCTATTTCTCTACTGATTTTGACGATATTTCAAGATGGCCCATTGCAAATCCAGCGGTTTTTGCTGAAAATCCAGCCGTTTTGGATTAAAATCCGGCCATTTTCACGAAAAATTCAGCCGTTTCTGACAATAATCCAGCAGTTATACTTATTTTACCAAAAATTACCGAACAATAACGCCCAGCCCGATTCTCAGCCCAAACAAAAAGGCGAGCTCTTCTATAAAAGAAAAGCTCACCTTTCTATCTAATGCTTACGCATCTTTAATCATGTCTTGCTCAGAAACAGGTGTTTCTTCTACTTCTTTCACACGCTCGATATCGGCACCTAAGCCTGCAAGCTTCTGATGGAAGTTCACATATCCACGATCTAGATGCTTCAGTTCTGTCACTCGAGTGTAACCGTCTGCTACCAGACCTGCGATCGAAAGAGCTGCTGCTGCACGTAAGTCCGTTGCAGCCACTTCTGCTCCTTGAAGAGGCGTTGGTCCGTTCATAATTACAGAGCGGCCTTCAATCTTAATGTCTGCTCCCATACGACGGAATTCTTCAGCATGCATGAAACGATTTTCGAAAACTGTTTCAGTGATGACGCTTGTGCCGTCAGCTGCTAGAAGTAATGCCATCATTTGAGATTGCATGTCTGTTGGGAAACCAGGATGAGGCATTGTTTTGATATCGACAGATTTTAATTTCTCCGGTCCAATGACACGAAGACCTTCTTCTTCATCGATGATCGTAACACCCATTTCTTCCATCTTGGCAACTAATGAAGATAAATGTTCTGGAATCGCACCTTTTACAAGGACATCACCTTGAGTGATGGCAGCAGCAACCATGAAAGTTCCCGCTTCGATACGGTCAGGAATGATGCTGTGCTCGACACCGTATAGACGGTCTACACCTTCGATACGGATCGTTCCAGTACCTGCACCCACTACGCTTCCTCCCATTTTGTTCAGGAAGTTGGCTAAGTCGACTATTTCAGGCTCTTTTGCGACGTTTTCAAGGATTGTTGTTCCTTCTGCAAGGACTGCAGCCATCATGATGTTTTCTGTCGCCCCAACGCTTGGGAAATCCAGATAAACCTTGGCACCTTTCAGTCTTCCGTCTACTTCAGCTTCGATGAAACCATTTCCTACCTTCACTTTTGCTCCCATTGCTTCGAAACCTTTTAAGTGTTGGTCAATCGGTCTTGATCCAATCGCACATCCACCAGGAAGTGCAACACGTGCTTTACCTGTACGTCCAAGTAATGATCCCATTACAAGAACGGATGCACGCATTTTTCGAACATATTCGAACGGTGCTTCCACAAACAACTCTCTTGATGCATTCACGATGACTTCACCTTGGTTAAACTCTACATCTGTATTTAAATGACGTAATACTTCATTAATCGTATATACATCGGAGAGTGGTGGTACGTTTTTAATGACACTTTTTCCTTCACTTGCTAATAATGTAGCAGCGATGACTGGTAAAACGGCATTCTTTGCTCCTTCAACTTGCACTGTACCGCTTAAACGCTGACCGCCGCGGACGATAATTTTTTCCAAGAGTATTCCCCTCCGCGTCCAATTTCTCTATATTAATATTCAATAATTAGGATGGGTGTGCCAATCACAAAGGTTGTCTTAGCGCCCATTCCGCTTTTCCGTAGACCTAGTTGTATATTCATATCATCATTTTTTGTTGGTATAGTCCGTGACATTTGTTCCGAGTAAGCTGAAATGGAATAAAAGTCTTCTTCTTTAAGTGATTCCAGTTCTTTTGCGTCTAATTTCGACATTAGTTCGACAGCCTGATTCGACAAAACTTTCTCAAGCTTATCATTGAATTCGCCTTTTATACAAGAGAAAATCATAGGTTTAGTAGTAAAAATGATTTCCATATTTGGGATAAACTCAGTCTTGATATAATGCTTCGTCTTTTCTCCCAACACTTTCTGATCTCCGCGCATTTCATACATACTATACGAAACGGACTGCTTGTTTGTGAGGGTGTGCTGCAACTTAATGGTTTCTTCCCCGTGAGACGTCTGACGTTGTCCCACAACCATTATCTCTTCAGCTGACTTTTTCGTCACCCACTCAAAATCAGAAAATCTTTCTTGCATAGTAGTACTATATTTGGCAAACCCTTTATTCGTGAAGCTTTTTTTGTTTTCTCTTGCATATAGAGACCATTCAGTTATCCGACCTTGAGAATGAACTATGGCTTGGTCAAGCTTTTCAATGTCTAATAAATGATTGGCTTCGATAGTGTTGTTCCCATTAATAACAGGAAGAAAACCTAATCCAACAAAAAAGATTAAAATAATGTAAAGATACCGAGTCATTTTCCATTCCTCCCCTTACCTAAAAGTCTGTCCGAATAGGAGAAGAACATACTTGAAAATTGTCGTCATCTTTTTACAAATATTGAGTTGTCGGCAGGCTGTTACATGAAAGCGTTTCACTTTGAAACTTTTTCACAAAGGAACGAGCACAAAATTAATCTTACTTAAAACAGGCCCTGTTGAAAACATGCAGGAAGACCTATTTTTTGTCAGAAGCTCTACTTATTCAAAGAAAACGGGCAAGCTTTGAGACCACAGGTAATAATCCAGTAAAAATCGGCTTACGGCCGAGCCGATCGCGATCGTTAGTAGGATATACAATAGTCTCCCTTGAGCGACTCGATTTTTCTTGAGGAGCTTGTCTAACTGGATGGATTGCAAAGACCAAAATGTGATCCCGAATATAAATAGATGCACGAGCATGCTGATAAGGGCCTGCTGGCCAAAGCTTTCTATCACTCTTCTCACTCCTACTAATCATTTCGACGCACAAAGTCCATTTTACCACATAATTCTGTAACGACATATGGAAATTCACAAAATTTTTAGTTGAGTTGGGATATGGAAATTCAGCCCGTTCTTTATAGGACTTACAATAGGACAAAGTTGATTTGGTAACTGTTTTAAACTTTCTAATAGAGGTCCGTCCCTCTATTCAAAAAAACCACCCTTCCAAAAGGAAAGGGTGATTTTGATGTTTGATTAGAAGTTACGTTCGGAAACGTTAATTCTGTTCATGGCACGCTTTAGAGCGAGTTCGGCACGACGGAAGTCTACGTCGTCGCGTTGTGCCTGCATGCGGTCTTCTGCGCGGCCTTTTGCTTCTTTCGCGCGTTGTACATCGATAGCTTCTGCTGTTTCAGCAGACTGTGCTAGAATTGTCACTTGTTCAGGACGTACTTCTAAGAATCCGCCACTGACAGCTACAAGCTCAGTGTTGCCACCTTTTTTCAGGCGAACCGCACCGATTTGTAGTGGAGCAACCATCGGAATGTGTCCAGGTAAGATTCCAAGCTCACCGCTTTGAGCTTTCGTGCTCACCATTTCCACTTCTGAATCGTACACTGGGCCATCGGGAGTGACAATATTGACTTTTAATGTCTTCATTTTCTTCCCTCCTGGTCCCTAATTATACCTCTACGCCCATTTCTTTAGCTGCTGCTAATACATCCTCAATCGGACCTACTAGACGGAACGCATCTTCAGGAATGTGATCGTATTTACCGTCAAGGATATCTTTGAATCCTTTAACAGTGTCTTTCACTTCAACGTAAGAACCTTTTTGTCCAGTGAACTGTTCTGCAACGTGGAAGTTTTGAGATAAGAAGAATTGTACACGACGAGCGCGGTGTACCGTCAGCTTATCATCATCAGAAAGCTCATCCATACCAAGGATCGCAATGATATCTTGAAGTTCTTTATAACGCTGTAATGTTTGTTGAACATTACGAGCGATGCTGTAGTGTTCTTCTCCTACGATTTCCGGAGAAAGAGCACGGGAAGTTGATGCCAATGGATCTACCGCAGGATAGATACCCATTTCAGAAAGCTTACGCTCAAGGTTCGTTGTTGCATCCAAGTGAGCGAAAGTTGTAGCAGGAGCCGGATCCGTGTAGTCATCGGCAGGTACATAGATCGCTTGGATCGATGTTACAGAACCTACGTTAGTTGACGTGATACGCTCTTGCAATTGACCCATTTCAGTAGCAAGTGTCGGCTGGTAACCAACGGCAGATGGCATACGGCCTAGTAGGGCAGAAACCTCTGAACCTGCTTGCGTGAAACGGAAGATGTTATCGATGAACAGAAGTACGTCTTGACCTTGCTCATCACGGAAGTATTCAGCCATTGTAAGACCCGTCAAGGCAACACGCATACGCGCACCTGGCGGCTCGTTCATTTGTCCGAATACCATCGCTGTTTTCTTGATAACGCCAGAGTCGCTCATCTCGTGGTAAAGGTCATTTCCTTCACGAGTACGCTCTCCAACACCGGCGAATACAGAGATACCACCGTGCTCTTGAGCGATGTTGTTGATAAGCTCCTGGATTAATACGGTTTTACCAACACCGGCACCACCGAATAGACCGATCTTACCACCCTTGATGTAAGGAGCAAGTAAGTCTACTACTTTAATACCTGTTTCCAGAATCTCAACTTCTGTAGAAAGCTGATCAAATGTAGGTGCTTGTCTATGAATTGGATCACGACGGATACCTGCTGCAAGAGGCTCGTCTAAATCGATTGATTCACCTAGAACGTTGAATACACGACCTAATGTGATATCCCCTACTGGTACAGAGATTGGTGCTCCTGTATCAAGCACGTCAGCTCCACGTTGTAAACCATCTGTGGAAGCCATCGCGATTGTACGTACAGAATCATCACCTAGGTGAAGGGCAACCTCTAATGTAAGTTCAGCTCTATCTGCAATTTGGACCTTTAATGAGTTGTAGATATCAGGAAGTTGGCCATTAGCGAACTTGACATCGACAACTGGACCCATTACTTGAAGAACGTGTCCTTTGTTCATCTCTTTCCCTCCTAACTAGCTTTTGACGACAAAACTATGTTGTAATCCGGCACTCAAGCCGGAATGTCATTTCTATTCGAGTGCTGCTGCCCCGCCGACGATTTCCGTAATTTCTTGGGTAATCGCTGCTTGACGCGCACGGTTATAAGAAAGTGTAAGGCTGTTAATGATTTCTTTCGCATTGTCTGTTGCGCTTCTCATTGCTGTCATACGAGCCGCGTGCTCGCTGGCTTTACCATCAAGTAACGCTCCGTAAATCAAGCTTTCAGCATATTGAGGAAGCAACACTTCCAAAATTTCTTCAGCATTAGGCTCAAACTCATAAGAAGTTAAGTTCGATGAAGAAGAATCGAGCTCCGTTAAAGGAAGAACCTTCTTCTCGGTAACATCTTGTTGAATGGCACTGACATAGTGGTTGTAGTACATGTAAAGCTCATCATAAGCACCATCAGAGAACATGCTGACTGCCTTGTTGGCAATGTCTTTAATGTCTGCAAAGTTTGGTTGATCTGGTAGCCCTACAATACCTTCCACTACATTATCGCCTCGTTTTTGGAAGAAGTCCCTTCCAATACGACCTAACGCAATAATGGCGTATTCATCTTTTGAGCTGTGACGCTCTTTAATCGCATTACTTACAGCACGAATGACGCTCGAGTTATAAGCCCCCGCCAAACCGCGGTCAGATGTAATGACCAAGTAGCCGGTTTTTTTTACGGGGCGGGAGACTAGCATCGGATGCGTTACATCTGTGCTACCAAGGGAAATGGAAGCAACGACTTCCTGAATTTTCTCCATGTATGGGACGAAGGCTTTCGCATTCGATTCAGCACGGTTCAATTTAGAGGCAGAGACCATTTCCATTGCTTTCGTAATTTGACTGGTTTTCTTCGTAGATGTAATACGAGTTTTTATGTCGCGTAACGATGCCACTGGTTCTCACCACCCTTTTAAAATGTTAGTCATATTCACTAGAACCAACTAAATAATAGAATAATCAGCCGGTGTCATCAGAATGAACACCGACGTCATATGCAATTACTCAGACTTTACAAATGTCTTCTTGAATTCGTTGATCGCAGCGACCATTGCATCGTCTTCAGGAAGACCTTTTGTTGTGCGGATATGGTCTAACAGTTCTGTATGGTTGTGATCTAACCAGCTTAGGAATTCACCTTCGAAACGACGAATATCTGTTACTGGAATATCATCTAAATGACCTTTTGTTAATGAATAGAAGATCATAACTTGTTTTTCAACATTAAGTGGTTTGTTAAGATCCTGCTTAAGTACTTCAACAGTACGTGCTCCACGGTTCAGTTTCGCTTGTGTCGCTTTGTCAAGATCTGATCCGAACTGAGCAAATGCTTCAAGTTCACGGTATGCCGCTAAGTCAAGACGCAGTGTACCGGAAACCTTCTTCATCGCTTTGATTTGTGCGGATCCACCAACACGTGATACGGAAAGACCTGCATTGATCGCCGGACGAACACCGGAGAAGAATAGGTCAGATTGTAAGAAAATCTGTCCGTCAGTGATGGAGATAACGTTTGTTGGAATGTAAGCGGAGATATCTCCTGCTTGTGTTTCAACGAATGGTAATGCTGTGATGGAACCTCCACCTTTTGCATCACTTAATTTCGCAGCACGCTCGAGTAAACGAGAGTGCAAGTAGAATACGTCACCAGGGAATGCTTCACGGCCTGGAGGACGACGTAATAATAATGAAAGCTCACGGTAAGCAGATGCTTGCTTAGAAAGATCATCATATACAACAAGAACGTGCTTGCCGCTATGCATGAATTCTTCACCCATTGTGATACCAGCGTATGGTGCTAAGAATAGCATTGGAGCTGGTGAAGCAGCTGATGCCGTTACAACGATTGTGTAATCAAGGGCACCGTGCTTACGAAGCGTTTCAACTGCATTACGTACAGTTGATTCTTTTTGTCCGATCGCAACATAGATACAGATCATGTCTTGATCTTTTTGATTTAAGATCGAATCGATTGCAACAGATGTTTTACCTGTTTGACGGTCTCCGATGATTAACTCACGTTGACCACGACCGATTGGAACAAGAGCGTCGATCGCTTTGATACCAGTTTGAAGTGGCTCGTGTACGGATTTACGATCCATAACACCAGGTGCTCCACCTTCGATTGGACGTGTTTTCGTTGTCGCAATTGGACCTAATCCATCAACTGGTTGTCCAAGTGAGTTTACAACACGACCTACCAATTCTTGTCCTACTGGAACTTCCATGATACGTCCAGTACGACGAACCTCATCGCCTTCACGAATGTCTTTAAATGGTCCGAGAATGATGATACCTACGTTGTTTTCCTCTAAGTTTTGCGCCATACCCATGACACCGTTAGAAAATTCAACAAGCTCTCCAGCCATGACATTGTCGAGGCCATGAGCACGAGCGATACCGTCACCGATTTGGATAACTGTACCTACATCGCTTACTTTCATCTCAGACTGATAGTTTTCAATTTGCTTTTTTATCAGCGCGCTGATTTCTTCCGCCTTGATGCTCATGAATTTCACCCCTCATTTATACGAAAGTTAACGAACTAGTTCACGCTCAAGACGATCCAACTTGCCGGCAAGTGTTCCGTCATAAATACGGTTGCCGATACGGAGCTTAATCCCGCCAAGTATACTCTCGTCTATCACATTCTCAATTCTTAATGATTGTTTCCCAATTTTCTTAGCAAAAGAAGCTGAGATTGCTGTCTTCTCATCTTCTGTTAAAGCACGTACGGAGTACACCTTTGCTTCTGCGATTCCTCTAGCTTCATTAGAAAGCTCGATGAATGCATCGACAACGCCCACTACCTGATCTTCACGATGACGATCAGTCATAAGAAGCAGTGTATTCAATACTGGTACTGAAACAGTAGAGAACGCTTCTTTCAACATGTCTTTCTTCCTATCCGTCGAAAACTTCGGATTTTCCAAAAGAATACTTAATTCTTTATTTTGGATAAAAACGGATTTCACTGCACGAAGCTCTTGTTCAATCGCTTCTAATTGATTGTGTTCTTTGGCAATATCGAAAAGAGCTAACGCATAGCGTTTTGCGACTGTAGAGTAGCTCATCGCTCTTCTCCTGCCTCTTTAATATAATCGTTGATCAGCTTCTGTTGATCTTGAACAGAAAGTTCTTTTTCAATCACTTTCGATGCAATCAGAACAGATAGTGAAGCAACCTGCTCGCGTAATGCTGCCATTGCTTGTTCTTTCTGCGTCTCGATTTCACGTTTCGCAGACTCTTTCAAGCGCTCAGATTCTTGACGAGCGGCAATGATGATTTGTTCACGTTGCTCAACGCCTTGCTTCTTAGAGTTCTCGATCATCGCTTGCGCTTCTTGACGAGCCTCTTTTAAAAGTTGACGCTGTTCTTCTAAGTTCCTATTTGCTTCTTGACGGCTTTGTTCAGCCGCTTCGATTTCGCCTGCAATGTGATTCTCACGCTCTTGCATGATGCCCATTAAAGGACCCCAAGCAAACTTCTTCAATAACGCAAGAAGGATAAGGAACATAGCAAGCTGGAATACGATATCTCCACCTGTAAAGCCGCCACCAGCTCCAAGGACAAATGCGTTTGTAAGCACGCGGTTTCACTCCCTTCAAGAGTCAATGCCTTCTATAAAGAAAGCTGTACAATAACGGCATATGCCGTACCATTCATAGTCACATGTTCTTAAGTACTAAACATAAAGGAATGGCGAAGGTTCTTATCGAATGATCTTCGCCATCTTGAACTTCAAACTGCTATTATTGACCCATTACGATGAATGCGATAACTACTGCGATGATAGGAATCGCCTCTACTAACGCAACCCCGATGAACATTGTAGTTTGAAGCATTCCACGAGCTTCCGGTTGACGAGCCATACCTTCTACTGTACGTGAAACAATAAGACCGTTACCAATACCTGCACCTAGTGCTGCTAAACCGATTGCAATTGCTGCTGCTAAAAGACCCATTCTGAATTTCCTCCTTTAAATGTATGAAAAAATGTTTTGAGTAGTTTTGTTCAATTTTGAACAGGGTATATATTAATGGTCCAGGCTGACTTTGTGAGCCATATAAACCATCGTTAACATAACGAAAATAAATGATTGGATTGCGCCGACAAAGATTGAGAAACCTTGCCATACAATCGTTGGGATGATGGCACCCAGTAATCCGGCTGCTCCCATGTGTGCGAGGCTTCCTACCAGTAATGTAAGCAGGATTTCCCCAGCGTAGATGTTACCGTAAAGACGAAGACCAAGCGTTAGTGTGTTGGCAAATTCTTCAATGATCTTCAGCGGGAATAAGAACGACATAGGTCTGAAGAAGTCTTTACCGTATTCACCGAAGCCTTTCATCTTGATTGCATAATAGTGCGTTAACACAACGACCATAACCGCCAGGGTCATAGTGATAACTGGATCCGCTGTTGGTGACTTCCACCATAATTCGTGGTCAATGACTACCGAGAACGGAAGTCCTAACATGTTTGATACGAAAACGTACATGAGTAAAGTAAGTCCAAGGAGATGGAAACGACCACCTGTTTTCCAATCCATATTACTTTTCACGATATTTTTGACAAAGTCCATGACCCATTCCATAAAGTTTTGCACTCCGGTCGGTTTCATGGCCAGTCTACGAGTTGACAGAACGGCGATTAGGAAAACAACGGCACTAGCCACTGTGATCATCAGAACGTTCGCCAGGTTAAAAGTTAACCCTAGAAACTCGGCTGTAGGATTTTCATGATGCAATGAAATTCACCTCTCTTCCCCGCTATTTATGAGCTAAAAGCTGCTGAATAAAATAATCTATCATAATGACAAGGTAAATTGTCATTAATCCCATAATGACGCTCAGGAGATGAAAGTGCCCAGGGTATTCCGTTGCAATAATGACTGCAAAGGCCGCACCTGCCATCCTTGAGAAGGTTCCTAAAGATCGAACCTTTTGACCAGATTCTACTGCATCACCGAATCGCACGGTTCTCCTCATGATCAGCCAGTGACTAAACAGACTGATGCCTGTCCCCAAAATAAGCCCAAGGAAAATAGACTGATAGGAAGTAAAACCCCAACCGAGGACGTAAAAGGAAAGGAGGAAAAATATGTACTTACGATGCCTGTTAAACAATTGCTGAAGTTCTGGCATACATTAATCTCCCGAATTGAAATGTTGGACTGTACGGAGCATGGTGTAGATTCCTGTTGCGAGCCCAAGGAGTAGTCCAATAATTAAGAAAAGTGGTGTGGTGCTCCATATTCCATCTAACCATCTCCCGCCGAAGATCCCTATTAAAATAGAACCAACAAGCTGGGAAAGAATTGCAGAATACAAGACCATCGATTGATACGGGCGTCGATCATTTTGACGCATATTTTTCATCTCCACACATGTGATTTAGTGGAAAATCGTTCACACTGTACAAATGATGAAAAACCGTTTCCATACGGGTTCAACCCTTGTGAAAACCTTATCATTTGATACCCTTTGTAAGCATACAATAGGGTATAATCTATGTCAATGAGTTCAAGTTAAAAAGTTCACAACCTATCCACGCGTTTCCAGATTGTTCACATTTTTAACACATTTACAAGAAAAGCGGAGGGGGCTCGCCCTGGGGGGACAAGCATAAGGCGAGTCGACCAGAAAGGCGTTCTTTGCCTTTTTGGTCGGCTTGACTTATGACCTCGAGCCCCAAGCCCCCGGAGCTGGACATGTCGAAAAGCGGAGGCGGGTTGGTCAGGCCCGACAAGCACAACTGGGAAATCCCTAAAGGCGTTCTTTGCCTTTTGGGATTTTTCAGTTGTGACCTCGAGGGACTACCCGCCGGAGCTGGACATACCGAAAAGCGGAGGGGGCTCGCCCTGGGGTGACAAGCATAAGGCGAGTCGACCGGAAAGGCGTTCTTTGCCTTTTTGATCGGCTTGGCTTATGACCTCGAGCCCCAAGCCCCCGGAGCTGGACATATCGAAAATCGGAGCCGACTGCTCTCACGTATCCATAGATCTACCTTCACATGCCCCTCCATTATATAGAAAATTCATTTTATGAGTAACCCTTGAATTTAATGTAAATACTTCCAACTAAATAACAGTAGGAATTTTGGCGTTATATAAATAGAAAAGCCGGGTTATCAATTATAGATAATCCGGCTTTCCTGTTTATTTCAAATTATTTTGTACCGTATAAACGATCTCCTGCGTCCCCTAGACCAGGAACGATGTAGCCTTTTTCATTCAGCTTCTCATCAAGAGCCGCGATGAAGATGTCAACGTCAGGGTGCGCTTCCTTGATTGCGTCCACCCCTTCAGGACATGCAACGAGGCACATGAACTTGATGCTTACGGCACCACGCTTCTTTAATGAGTTGATGGCTTCAACGGCAGATCCACCTGTCGCTAGCATCGGGTCGACCAGGATGAAGTCACGCTCTTCCACATCACTTGGAAGCTTTACGTAATATTCAATTGGTTTAAGAGTCTCCGGGTCACGATATAAACCAACGTGTCCCACTTTTGCAGCCGGGATCAATTTAAGGATTCCGTCGACCATTCCCAATCCTGCTCGCAGAATAGGAACGATCCCTAATTTTTTACCTGCTAGAGTCTTGGCCTTGGCGTTGCTTACCGGTGTTTCCACGTCAATATCCTCTAACGGTAAATCACGGGTGATTTCAAACGCCATCAATGTCGCTACTTCATCAACAAGCTCACGAAATTCCTTCGTACCTGTTTCTTTATCACGAATAAACGTTAATTTGTGTTGGATTAACGGATGATCAAATACATATACTTTGCCCATTCGACTCTCTCCTTTAAATTCGATTTTATGTAAAAATAGTTTGTCTACTTCCTTTACACCTCAGACTATTGTACATAAAAGACAATTTAAGAGCAACATGAGATAGGAAGTGTAATGGAATCGTTAGAATTGAGATGATGGGTGTGGGATAACGACATGTGAGCTGGAGTGAACCCGATGAGATTTGGTTAATTATGTTAATCGGCTGGATTAATGCCTGAATCGGCCGGATTTTTTTTGAAAAGCCGCTGGATTCTCTGAAAAAATGGCTGGATTTTTTCGGAAAATGGCCGGATTATCGCCAAAAATGGCCGGATTTCTTCGAGTAACGGCCGGATTCCCCTCAAAATCACTTTAAAATCGACAACTATATATTTGAAAATCTACTTCCCTACTAATTCCCCACCAAAAAAACCTCTCCACCAGGTCCGTCCCTGGTGAAGAGGTCATCATTTATTATCTTTCAGGATATAATTCAAATTTACTCGTAAGGTCGATGACACGTTTGCGTGCTTCTTCCAGTTTCGCTTCGTCTTCATGGTTCTTAAGAGTCAGAGCCATGATGGCAGCAATTTCATCCATGTCCTCGAGTCCAAAGCCTCTTGATGTAACTGCTGCTGTACCGATACGGACACCGCTTGTTACGAATGGGCTTTCCGGATCGAATGGAATCGTGTTTTTATTGACGGTGATCCCGATTTCATCAAGCACTTTCTCTGCGATTTTACCAGTCAGTCCCAGTGAACGCAGGTCGATCAGTAATAGATGGTTATCAGATCCGCCTGATACAAGATTGATTCCTTCTTTGACAAGACCTTCGCCTAAACGGTTCGCGTTGTCGATGATGTTCTGCGCATAGCCTTTGAAAGAATCCTGCAGCGCTTCACCGAAAGCAACAGCTTTAGCTGAGATTACGTGCATAAGCGGGCCGCCTTGGATTCCAGGGAAAATAGACTTGTCAATTTTCTTTGCGAATTCTCCTCTGCATAGGATCATACCGCCTCGAGGTCCGCGCAATGTTTTGTGAGTCGTTGTTGTCACGAAGTCTGCATAAGGGACCGGGTTCTGGTGAAGACCGGCCGCCACAAGACCAGCGATATGAGCCATATCCACCATTAGGTAGGCTCCCACTTCGTCTGCGATTTCGCGGAATTTAGCGAAGTCGATCGCTCTTGGGTAGGCACTTGCTCCTGCTACGATCAGCTTTGGCTTGTGCTCTAACGCTTTTTGTCTAACATCTTCGTAATTAATCAGGTGCTTCTCTTCATCCACACCATACTCTACGAAGTTATATTGAATTCCACTGAAGTTGACGGCACTTCCGTGAGTCAGATGTCCACCATGAGATAAGTTCATTCCAAGAACCGTGTCACCTTGTTCGAGGATCGTGAAGTAGACTGCCATATTGGCTTGTGCTCCTGAGTGAGGCTGAACGTTTACATGTTCTGCCCCAAATAGTTCCTTCGCACGATCGCGAGCTAAATTCTCAGCTACGTCCACATGCTCACAGCCACCATAATAGCGACGACCTGGGTACCCTTCTGCATACTTGTTTGTCAGGACGGAACCTTGTGCTTCCATAACCGCTTCACTGACAAAGTTTTCAGATGCAATTAACTCGATTTTTGTTCGTTGACGCTCTAATTCATCTTGAATCGCTGCATAAATTTCCGGATCTTGCTTGGCAATCTTACTCATACATATCCCCCTTTAATTCATAGGCCCAACTGCTCTAGGTGCCTCATTGATTCATTCACTCTCATTCTAACACGATTCAGCAAAACGCGAAATAAAAACCTCTAGTCAAAACGTAATGTTCGTGTTTAGAACATTTTTTGAGGGACGGACCTCGTGTGATGTTATTCACAAACACCTTCACCGCTTTCTTCCATGCCCCTAAAAGCAGCATTATGACTATCCTTGTCGAATGGAGGTGAATACGTACTGATAATTTATTATCCTCTCCCCTTTTCCTCCACTTACCTTTATCATAATCATATTCTCCATGCCTCCCTTTATAGTTCGGGATTCACAAATGGAATTATGCCAACACCGAATTAAAGGTCCGTCCCTCAAACAAGAGAAACGGACCTTCTTCATATTGATGATTCTATTCGTATACGGCTCTGATTCCGCCGATGAGTTTCGGTCTGGTTTTGGCCAGGGTGACGTGGGCTTCGCCTAGGCTTTTCTGTGATACCCGAATCGGGACGGCTACGTGTTTCAGGTGCATGCCGATAAAGGTATCCCCGATGTCGATGCCTGCGTCACCTTTAATATGCTCGATCATGACGGGATCTTCAAAGGAATGGTACGCTTGGGTCGCCATCGCCCCTCCTGCTTTTCGTACAGGAATGACCGTGACCTCATCCAGGCCTTTTCTTTCTGCAACATCTCTTTCCAAAACGATGGCACGATTTAAGTGCTCACAGCATTGAAAAGCAAGCGAGACACCTATGGAATCTGCCCATCCTTTTAACTCATCAAAAATCATTTCCGCTACTTCAATCGTTCCCGATGTTCCGATCCGCTCCCCCATCACTTCTGATGTTGAGCATCCCACAACAAACAATTGTCCTTTTTTCATTGGTACCTGTTCGCTGAAATCTTGCAGGATCGTTTGCAGTTCTTCCTTCATTTGAGCGATTTCCATGAAATCCACTCCCTATTGTTTGTCTTCGTATGCCGTGATTTTCCCTACACGGTTGGCATGGCGGCCACCCTCAAATTCTGTCACTAACCACGTTTTTGCAATTTCACGCGCAAGTCCTGGTCCAATCACACGTTCACCCATGGCTAACATATTGCTGTCATTGTGCTCACGCGTTGCTTTTGCACTGAACACATCATGTACAAGTGCGCAACGGATTCCCTTGACCTTATTAGCTGAAATGCTCATACCAATTCCTGTTCCACAAATCAGGATGCCGCGATCGAATTCACCGCTGGCTACCTTTTCCGCAACAGGCACCGCATAGTCCGGATAGTCAACGGATGTTCCACACTCACAACCGAAATCCTCATATTCGAGGCCCAGATCTTCCAGTAATGATTTGATTTCTTCCCGTATATTTACCCCGCCGTGATCGGATGCAATTGCAATTTTCATAATTAATCACACTCCCTATAGCCTTTGATACGTATTATTTTGCCACACACTCATGATTATATAAAGTTTTTCGGATTGTTTTTTGAGGGAATGAGTCGAAAGCCGGTCAACAATAAAAAGCGGACATGAGGTCCGTCCCTCATGTCCTTCTATGTTACAAATGAAAACGCGTGATCGTACCCTTCAATGATTCTGCCTGCTCTTTCAGATTTAGCGCCAGCTTCTCTACATCACCCATCACAGCCGCTTGTTCTTTAGTGGAGGCTGACACTTCCACCGCCCCCGCGGAGGTTTCTTCTGCGATGGCCGCAACCTCCTGTGATTGTTGGGAAGTCAACTGAATGCTGGCCATTTGCTGATCTACAAGAACGGAAATATTTTGAACGGCATCCGCTACTTCATGTATCGTTTTGGTCATTGTTTCAATCATCTCATTTGTCTGTGTCCCTTTTTTCACTTCAGAATTTGCAGAGTCCACTTGAGTGGTGATTTGTCCAACTACATTTCCAACCTCAGTTTGAATGTTTTTGATAAGGTCCGAGATGCCTTGAACGGCCTTGCCGCTTTCATCTGCCAGTTTGCGGACTTCCTCGGCGACAACTGCAAATCCCTTACCGTGCTCTCCTGCACGTGCCGCTTCAATGGAGGCATTTAAGGCGAGAAGATTGGTCTGGTTCGCGATATCCCCGACCAATTGAATGATCTGTTCCACTTTTTTCGCATTGTCTTCCAATCGGCGAACGGCGTCCAAGGAATCTTCATTTCCTCTTGCAAGTCGACTGATGCCTTCTACCAGGGAATGAATGACTTCCTTGCTTCCTTGAAGCTCCGTCACCATATGCTTGGACATTTGTTCTGATGATTTGGAGTGATTCTGTACTTCCTGCGCGATCCGGATCACGTCCTCAACAGATTCAGCCGTCGTTTGAATCGCCATCGCCGAGCTTTCGGCACCTGCTGAAATTTCGCTGATCGTTTTGGAAATGGAATCCGCTTGAATGGAAGCTGATTCCGATGCTTTCGACAACTCGATGACATTCGAATTCGTTTTCGTGAAATTTTCGTCGATACTGGACACCATGTCGCGCAAATTATGCAACATACGATTGAACCCCAATGCGAGTGACCGGATTTCATCATCCGACTTCGGCACCTCCACTTCAACGGCAATGTCCCCTTCAGCCGCTTTCAACGCAGCCTGTTCCAAACGCTGAAGTGGTTTGACGATGAATCCCGCTGCAAAAAAAGCAAGCACACCTGACCAGAACACACCCATACCAAGCGTCATGCTCGTAAATAAAAGTTCGTTCATGTCCGGTGCAAAAGTAGGTTTGATAAAATAAATAAAAAGTGCACTTGTGGAATACGTCACCACGGCAAGAAGCGTGATAAAGAAAACCAATTTCTTTCTAAGACCTGATTTGTAGCTTCTCTCTTTCCCCATTCTTTCTCTCTCCCTGTCTCAACCCAGCTTTTTGATTAACTCCTCAATCAATGAATCCAGCTCTCTGTATGTATGTCTATAGATGTCCACACTTCCCCCGTACGGATCCGATACATCCAAATCTGCAGGATTCTCTTGGACAAATTCTTTCAATGTGAAAATTTTGTCCGCCACATGTGGATATTGATCCACAATTGCCCGCTTATGATTCGACGTCATCGTAAAAATATAGGAAGCCCAATCCAGGTTCTCTCTCGTAAGCGAACTCGATTGGTGTCTATGTATTATATCGTTCTCTTTCAGCACTTCTTTAGTCTGAAATGACGCATCACTTCCGTCCATGGCAAAAACACCTGCAGATTTCACATCAAATCTCCCTGCACCCTTATGCTTCAAAACAGCCTCTGCCATAGGACTTCGGCACGTATTTCCCGTACAAACAAATAAAATATTCATCACGTCATCCTCCTTACAACCTATTATAAAATATTTTCCAAACCTCACCTAGCTCATTCACTTAGAAATTGAAAAAAGTCCACCCTATGAGGGACGGACCTTGACCTCAAAACTCATTATTTTCCTTTCACAACGGCAACAGTAACTTAATCCCAAACGCAAACAAAATACTTCCCCCAAGAGCTTCGCTATACGTCCCGATCACCCCTTGAAATTTACGCCCTAACAATAAACCAGCCCATGTCAACACCGTCGCCGCTATTCCAAAACAGAAGAGGGCAACCGCAGTTCTGGCACCGAATATCCCTAAGGTCAACCCAACCGAAAAGCTATCCAAGCTTACACTCAAAGCAAAGAGCAATAAACCAAACCCTACCGGGGAAATGAGCGTCGTCTCCTCTTCTTTAAAGCTGGACATGAACATTTGTATTCCTAACACAATCAAAAGGAGCCCGCCGGCATACCCCGCAAAGGCACCGAACGTTTCTGATAAAAATTTCCCCGTCATCATCCCGAGCATGGGCATCAAGACGTGAAAGATTCCGACAACCAATCCTATATAGAAGATCTGCTTTAATCTCAGCTGAAACATCCCCATCCCGATTCCAATCGAAAAGGCATCCATACCAAGAGCAAATGCCATTAACATCAAGGTAATCAGTTCACCAATTATCGTTGTCATTTTTGTTTTTCCCCCTCCGGACATGCCTACAGAACAAATTTATGCACGTCCAAAGGGAATTAGAATGGTAAATGGGTTTGAAGATTGGTTATTATTGACTCCCACAAAAAAACCCTACAGTTCTCTAAAAACCATAGGGCTAACGATTATTTTTTTATCACACGATAACCGGCAGCTTTCTGAAGCCGGTTCATAATCGCCAGTCCGACCCCTTCTTCGGGAAACATTTCAGCGAAAATGATATCCACGTCCTTTTTATTAAAAGCACGCAGTGTATCGTAGAGATTTCGGGCTACTGTTGTCAGGTCCTCTCTTCGTCCAACCGAGAGAATGACGTCTGCACAGTAGTCATCCATGAATTCTTCCGTTGTTAACACTCCAATTTTGAGACCTTCTGCTTTTTTGTTATCCACTAATTTCTGAAGATCTGTCCTCGTACCATCCACTAAATACACAGGAGCATCAGGTGCGTAGTGCGTATATTTCATGCCCGGGGATTTCGGAGCCCCCTTTCCTTCTTTTAAAGAAGGATCTACATCCACTCTACCGAGTACTTCTTCCAGCTGTTCGACCGAGACTCCTCCTGGACGTAAAACCATCGGGCTTGGTCCTGTACAATCCACTACCGTCGATTCCACACCGATACCCGTTTCACCCCCGTCGACCACTCCTGCGATCCGGCCTTCCAAATCTTCGATGACATGCTGAGCCGTTGTCGGACTTGGTTTTCCCGAGCGGTTGGCACTTGGGGCCGCAATCGGGAGCCCTGACGCTTCAATGATTGCAAGGGCTACTGGGTGATCAGGCATCCGGATCCCTACGCTGGGCAATCCCGCTGTTACTTTTTCAGAAAGTACGTTTTCCTTATTTTCAAAAATAATCGTTAAAGGACCCGGCCAGAAAGCATCGATGAGGTTCGCTGCATCATCAGAAACCCCCTCCACCAGTTCATCCAGCTGATCTATATTTGATATGTGGACAATCAGTGGATTATCCGATGGTCTTCCCTTCGCTTCGAAGATTTTCCCCACAGCCTCATCCGATTTCGCATTGGCACCAAGACCATAAACCGTCTCTGTCGGGAATGCCACCACTTCATTCTGTTGAAGAACCTTCGCTGCATCCACAATTTGTGGATAACTTTCATTGTTATCCACATCACTTTCCACAATCCAATGTTTCATCATTTCCGTCATCCACCTTCTATTATCAACACTCATTTCTGTGTATAGATACAGAATTAACAAGCGTTCAACTACTTTACTCTTTTGAAAGTATAAAAGAAACCCCACAAATTCTCAAGTATTGTCCACAAAAGACGATTAATACTCTACAGACTGTGGATAAACCTGTGGATGGTGTGAATAATTCTGAAAAAAGAGATATTTACGTTAGTGATCGGGACTTCACGCATTTTGTCGAATTTTTCACATAAAAAAACTGAATCATTTTTCAATAAAAATGATTCAGTCTACTAGCAGAGTGCTATAGCAAAATAATTTATTCTAGTTGGAATTTGTCGAAATCCTCCTATCAACCTAAAGGTCAAGCCTCATCGTAATACAGTTATCCACTGTGGATAACTTTTGTGCATGCACAAACTTCTGCAACTCATCCACAAAAGGCTCCTTTTCCTGTTGAAAACCCAGAAGGTCAAAGAAGTTCAGCGACGCTTTTCGATTGGAGATCAAGTAAAGACGAGTAAGTTCTTTTTCTTTGGCCAATGTTAATATTTCTTGGAAAAGAGCAAACAATTCTTCACTTTCAAAAGATGAAGTCACAACAAGGGAGCGAAGGAGCCCAATCTTCTCTTGGACCTCAATACCGAGAGTCCCAATTAGCTGGTTGTCCGAGTCTTCTACTACTAAAAAGCAATCAATGCTATTTTTAATGCCTTCTGTGCTCAATCCTGCTTTCATTAAGAAGGCTACAACTTCATGGATATCTTCCTGTGTTGCTTGGCGAATCACTTTTAACATCATAATTCATCCTCCCTTTTCTATCATCCCCTAGTGTTAATGTATGAAGGGAAAAAGAGAATAGAACAAATTGATGCGAAAAAATACTAGAACGATAGATTTCCTTCGAACATAATAAAAGCTCCATCTCAGGTGGATGAAGCCTTACATTTTACTTATTGAATAATCCTTTGAAAAAATCGACTACGAAGAACCGAACCTCTACTTCTTCCTCTTCTCCTTCTTCGACGAAGACTGGCTCTTCTTGTGCTGTCTCCGTTTCAATCTCTTCTTTTACGGGAAGTTCCTCTTTTTGAGTCACTTCAACCACTACTGTCTCTTCCGTTGCTGCCGCTTCCACTGTTTCCATCTCAACCTCTTTATAAGCAATAACATCTTCCATGACGATTTCAGGAGATTGCGTTTCTACTTCTTCAGTATTCGAATCCATCTCTGCAACCACTTCATCTTCTGGATCCACTTCAGTAACCTCATTCCCGCTCGCTTCCACTTTCGTTTCAAACCCGGGACTTCTTACCGCATTTCCAGTCGAGAAATCAAGGAAGCATAGAGGAGGATAAAGAACACACCACCAGTTTGCCCCTTCTCCTGCACCAAGTGTGATCAACACCGCTTCATACTCTCCTGCCGGGTACAGATACTGACCGTATAATTTGGTAGGAAACTCAACTTTTCCAAAATCAATTTTCACCGATTGATCCAAACCCTGCTCAGCGACAACCTCTTCTGCAATCTGCTGAAGCTGCGGCAAGCCTGCTTGAATCACTGATTTCGCTTCATCCTGTGATGTAAGAGTCGCCACCCAATTCGTAATCTCTTTATTTACTTCATCACGGACGAGTCTCTTCACATTTTGATCCTGCTCCAAATCACTATTTGCCAGGATCCGCAGTCGAATCGCTTCTTCCGGAATCACCATCGTCTCCTGAGCCGCCAGTTCCTGCTTTGGTATATATAAACTTAGAATCGTTCCTAATGATAGAATCAAGATATACAATAAAACCGTATGTTTTGTTTTCATTTCCTCTCCCCCTCAGTAAAACAGTCTGGTCAAAAGGGGGAAATCTTAAACTAGTAAAATAACATTTTGTTTGGAAAATCTGCTGAATTTCAATTTTGAAAATATAGTTGCTTTTAAAAAAGCGAGTGCTGGTTGATTTCCGCTCCAGGTGCTCGCTTTCCGCGGGGCTGGCGGTGAGCCTCCTCGGCTGCGCCTCCGGGGTCTCACCTGTCCAGCTTTTCCCGCAGGAGTCGAGCACCTTCCGCTACAATCAACTTTCTTAGAATCTATCTTTCACAGAGATAAATAATGAAAACAACTTTTTATATCCAAGCTGACAATGCCTGCATTCATCCCAAAACTGACTCTTTTTCAACAAAAAACACCCCCGATCATACGAATCGAGGGCTCACATTCTTATTTTCTCTCACAAAACACCATTCGATCTTTCCCGTTGATATCATGAACGACTTCTACTTCTGCACCAGGGAATGTATTCCGAAGTAAATCAGCCACTGTCTCTCCCTGACCGACTCCGACTTCGAAACCGATCAGACATTTTTCCTTCATGATCAACGGCAGTTCGTCCATTAATCTCTTGTACAAGTCATAGCCATCTTCGCCGCCAAACAAAGCCAGTTCAGGTTCATGACCAACGACTACATCTGATAGCATTTCACGATCTGTCAGTGGAATATATGGTGGATTCGATAAAAGGATATCAAGCTTCACGCCTTCTTCAATGAAAGGCTGCAGTAAATCCCCTTCAAAAAAGCGAACCTCAGCTCCGAGTCTCTCACTATTTTCACGGGCAACAGCCAGCGCTTCACGAGAAATATCAACAGCCATCATATCAAGAGGGAAACGATCCGCCTCAAGCTTCAACGTAACCGCAATCGCCCCACTACCCGTTCCAACATCAGCAGCCTGCAAACTAGTGTCCGAATCACCAAACAGACCCTTCATTTTCTGCATTCCATAATAGATCAGTTCTTCCGTTTCAGGTCTTGGAATCAGCACATGCTCATTCACCACAAACTCCCGACCATAGAACTCCTCAACCCCGATTATATGCTGAATCGGTACTCCACCGACATGCTGGCGAATGCCATCCTGGAATTCTTCCCACTTTTCCCCGGGGACGGACCTCCGCTGTTCAGCCAACAGCTCTGAACGGGACATCCCCACTAAATGCCGCAAATAGATTTCTCCCACATTTTCATCACGGCCATTTTCGATTAAAAAAGAAGAAGCCCATTTTAGGGCTTCAAATATGGTAACAGACGTCATTATTCTTCCAGTCTCTCAAGAAGTTTGGATTGATCCTCGATGATTAACGCATCGATGACTTCATCCATCTTTCCTTCAAGAATTTGGTCAAGCTTTTGAATCGTCAATCCGATACGATGATCCGTTACGCGGTTTTGTGGGAAATTGTACGTACGGATACGCTCGGAACGATCACCTGTACCAACGGCTGATTTACGATTTGCATCGTATTCAGCTTGTACTTCACGTTGAAATTTATCGTAAACGCGGGCACGCAATACTTTCATTGCTTTCTCTTTGTTCTTGATTTGTGACTTTTCATCCTGACATGACACGACTACACCTGTCGGCATGTGAGTCAGACGGACAGCAGACATGGTTGTATTGACACTTTGTCCTCCCGGGCCACTGGATGCGAAGGTATCGACACGGATATCTTTATCGTGAATATCCACTTCGACTTCTTCCGCTTCCGGCAGGCAGGCAACCGTTGCGGTCGAGGTATGGATACGTCCGCCGGATTCTGTTTCAGGTACACGTTGCACACGGTGTGCCCCGTTTTCGTATTTCATTTTGGAGAATGCGCCATTTCCGTTGATCATAAAGATGATTTCTTTATATCCACCAACGCCAGTCGAATTCGCTTCCATCACTTCGGTCTTCCAACCTTGTGATTCTGCGTAGCGGCTGTACATACGGTATAGGTCACCGGCAAACAGGGCTGCTTCATCTCCACCTGCAGCACCCCGGACCTCCATGATTACGTTCTTATCATCGTTCGGGTCTTTCGGGATCAATAATATTTTCAGGCGGGCTTCCAATGCTTCAATTTGTTCTTCAAGCTCGGAAACTTCTTCTTTCACCATTTCACGCATATCAGCATCAAGCTTATCATCCAGCATCGCCTTAGCGTCTTTATACTGACCAGTAAGTTCTTTATATTCTCGATATGCTTCTACCGTTGCTTGGATGTCTGATTGCTCTTTCGAATAATCTCTTAGCTTCTTTGGGTCATTCACAATTTCTGGATCACTTAATAGTTCATTTAACTTATCATAGCGATCTTCCACTGCTTGTAAACGATCGAACACAGCTATTCACCTCAATTTTAGTCCATAACAGTATAATTATATTATATGGTGTATGTAAACACAAGGAAGATCGGGAATGGGCAGGAGGCATAAACCGGTGGATCATATGTAGAAGGCAAGCAGATCAGCATCCAGACCTGCTTGCACTTTATTATCTTTCGGTAATTTTTACATTTATATCGTACTTTGGAATGGCTTTTTCCAGTCTCTCTTTTAACATCGCTTCTTCTTTATCCGTTTCAGCCATACTCATTTCATTTTGGGTATGGGCCGTCACCCACATTTGTTCGCCATTGATCCATACTTCATCCGGCTCGAAATTGGAATACTCCTTCACAACCTCTCGTGCCTTATCTTCATACACACCCGTGGTCGTCGATGTTGTGCCTGGTGAGTTCGTCAGGTTAGGGAAGTTCGGATTCTCATTTGTCGTATTTCTGACGCTTCTATCTTGACGATCATTCATATCATCTTTTCGATTATCAATGAATCGTGTCCCATTTTGATCCTCGTGCCTACCAAATTCGGATTCCTGATTCACTCCACACGCGGTGATTAAAATGAAGAATACTGTAAAGGATAAAACTAATACTAATTTTTTCATGGTTTCACACCTCCTGCTTTTAGGATTTCCCACAGGAAAGTGCTTATTCATACAAAAGTGATGGCAAGACTCGGCAAATGCCCATAACCAGAAATAAAAAAAAGCCCCAAACATGGGACTTTTCATTGATATTAATTAAACTTCCTTCACCATATCAGGTGTAACACTCATCCCTGTCGGAACTTCATGGTGATGGCGGCATCTTGGCTCATAGGCTTCAGATGCACCAACCAGGATGACGGGATCATCGTAGCAGGCTGGTTCGCCATTGATTAATCGTTGTGTTCGACTTGCCGGAGAGCCGCATACTGCACAAACCGCTTGAAGTTTTGTCACTTGTTCGGCAATGGACATTAAGTCCGGCATCGGACCGAATGGTTCTCCGCGGAAATCCTGATCGAGTCCTGCTATGATGACACGATATCCACTGTTTGCTAATTTTTGGACGACCTCTACAATGCCTTCGTCAAAAAATTGAACCTCATCAATAGCAACGACATCCACCTCTGGATTCAGATCATCGAGGATCACATTTGAACCCTCTACTGCTTTGGCGATGACAGAGGTACCATTATGAGATACAACCGACTCATCGCTATAGCGATTATCTAGTTTTGGCTTATACACAGCAATTTTTTGTTTAGCAAATTGAGTGCGTCTTACCCGGCGGATCAGTTCCTCGGATTTTCCTGAGAACATGCTGCCGCAAATGACTTCTACCCAACCCGTTTGTTTCATGACATACACGAAAGCGCCTCTCCTTCCTTATGCAATATTCTATAATAAAACAGTCTGACTGTTAGTAAAAACGGACTACTCTTTAGTATAAAGCATTCCTTTATGTACGGGAAAAATGCTCAAGTATCAGTAATTTGGCAGAAAAAAAGAGGCACAGCTCAATTGGAACTGCCTCTATTTCTTCAACCATTTGCTTTAAAGAGAATAAAAAACAGGCAAGCAGAAGATCCTTGCCTGTTTTTCTAATAGAAGAGAAGGATTAGCACCTACGCACAAAGGCGTTGGATGCGGCCTTCTGACTCTTCATTATTGTTGTTGATTTTTAAGACCGTATTTTTTGTTGAAACGGTCAACACGTCCACCAGCGTCAGCGAATTTCTGACGTCCTGTGTAGAATGGATGGCATTCAGAACATACCTCAACGCGCATTTCTTCCGCTACAGAACCAGTTTCAAATTCGTTACCGCAAGCACAGCTAACTTTGATCGTGTTGTACTTAGGATGAATTCCTGATTTCATTTCTTTCATCTCCTTCCGCCCTGAATCATCTGAGACAGAGTAATTTATTACGAAGATATATGTGATATGAGCATAAGCATGAGAGTTATAGCCAGCCCCTTACCACATCCATTTTTTAAAACACATTGACACTATTATAACAAGGACAAATGATATTTGCAACCTGTAAAATTGGAAGTTACAGACATAGTTCCAATCATTCGATTACTAGATTAACGCTTCTTCGACTCTTCTGTCAACACATTGAAAAACTCTTCATTCGTCTTTGATTGCTTCAGCTTGCGCATAAGCTTTTCTGCGAAATCAGGCTGATCGGACATCGCTTTACGAATCGCCCATAGCTTTTCAAGGTGATCCGGTTTGATGAGAAGTTCTTCTCGACGAGTTCCGGAACGACGGATGTCGATGGCCGGGAAGATACGTCTTTCAGCAAGGGAACGATCAAGATGAAGTTCTAAGTTTCCTGTTCCTTTGAACTCTTCATAAATCACATCGTCCATACGGGATCCTGTATCCACTAACGCTGTTGCGAGAACGGTCAAGCTTCCGCCTTCTTCAATGTTACGTGCAGCACCAAAGAATCGTTTCGGACGGTGGAACGCAGCAGGATCGATACCCCCGGAAAGAGTTCGTCCACTTGGAGGGATGACCAGGTTATACGCACGGGCCAAACGAGTGATACTATCCATCAGGATAATGACGTCACGCTTGTGTTCCACTAAACGCATGGCGCGTTCAAGAACGAGTTCTGCCACTTTAATGTGGTTTTCCGGCACTTCATCGAATGTTGAGCTTACGACTTCTGCTTCGACCGAACGTTCGATATCCGTTACTTCCTCTGGACGCTCATCGATCAGAAGAATGATTAATTCCGCTTCAGGATGATTCGTTGTGATCGAGTTCGCAATTTCTTTAATCAGCATCGTCTTACCAGCTTTAGGTGGAGCTACGACTAATCCACGTTGTCCAAAACCTACAGGCGCTATAAGATCCATGATACGCGTGGAGATTTTGTTTGGTGTTGTCTCAAGTTTCATTTGACGGTCAGGATATAAAGGCGTCAAACCTGGGAAATGGACACGTTCTTTCGCAGATTCTGGCTCTTCTCCATTGACCATTTCAACATGAAGCAGTCCGAAATAACGCTCGTTTTCCTTCGGAGGGCGCACCTTTCCCGATACCTTATCTCCGTTACGAAGATCGAAACGGCGGATCTGGGACGCAGAGATATAAATATCCTCAGAGCTTGGAGAATAGTTGATCGGTCGTAAGAAACCGAACCCCTCTGATTGGATGATTTCAAGAACCCCTTCCATAAAGAAGAAGCCTTCTTGTTCTGCACGAACTTTTAGGATGGCGAATATCAATTCTTTTTTTGTTAATTTACTATAATAGGAAACTTTGTATTGTTTGGCTAGCTCGTAAAGCTCTTTAAGCTTCATATTTTCTAAGCTAGAGATTGTTAACTCTTCCATCATGACACCACGCTTTATTAATTTGTCCTACCTAAAATATATAAAAAGAAGGGTAGATTTTTCTAAAAATGAAGAAATATGTTGAAGCATAAACTAATAGAAAAAATGCTGAAGATAAAAACCTTATCTATTGTAACCATACTTTTAATCAAGAATCAATGACTGGGTAAAAAAAGGAAGGTAAATTTGTAGATAGGCAGCATTTTTTCACCTATGAAGAAAAAAAGTGAGTGATAAGAGTGATCATGGGCAGAAATGGTAAGACACTCTGCCCATCCCTCATCTCTTATTAAGAAGAGTTGGTTTCTCTCTCAATGTTACTTATATCTATTTATTATCTCATGACCAGGTTTGGTTTTTTCTGAAGACTGTGACGGCCGTCTATGAAGCGGACAGTCCCAGACTTCGCACGCATAACGACTGAATGAGTCAATCCGTATGTCCCTTTAAGCTGAACACCTCTTAACAGTTCGCCGTCCGTTACACCTGTTGCCGCAAAGATCGCATCGTCACCGCAGACGAGGTCTTCCATTCGAAGGATCTTGTCCACATCCAGCCCCATGCTTATACAGCGCTGCAGCTCGGCATCGTTCTGTGGTAAAAGCTTTCCTTGGATTTCTCCGCCTAAGCATTTCAGCGCAACGGCAGCAAGTACTCCCTCTGGAGCCCCACCGGATCCGAATAAGATATCGACACCCGTATGATCGAATGCTGTGTTCATAGCTCCTGCTACGTCACCATCATTGATCAGCTTGATGCGCGCTCCCGCTTCTCTCAACTGCTGGATGATATGCTCATGACGAGGACGATTTAAGACGGTTGCAACTACGTCTTCGATGTCCTTGTTCTTTGCTTTTGCAACGGCTTTCAAATTATCGATAACAGAAGCATTGATATCAATTTCCCCAACCGCTTCTGGTCCTACTGCGATTTTATCCATATACATATCCGGTGCGTTCAGTAGGTTTCCGTGGTCTGCCACCGCGAGTACCGCCAGTGCATTCCAGCCTCCGGAAGCAACGATATTCGTTCCTTCCAACGGATCGACGGCCACATCTACACGTGGACCATAGCCTGTCCCTAGTTTCTCACCGATATAAAGCATTGGAGCTTCATCCATTTCACCTTCACCGATGACAACTGTCCCCTTCATCGGTACTGTATCGAATACATCGCGCATGGCAGAGGTTGCAGCATCATCCGCCTCATCCTTCTTACCGCGACCCATCCAGCGGGCTGATGCAAGGGCAGCCCCTTCTGTTACTCGAACAAGCTCCATTGATAAACTTCTTTCCATGTATATAGCCTCCCGTATTCCCTTTTGTTTTACAATATTCTTTAATTGTATAACATATTAACAGATTTATTGTAACACATTGAAACGATTAGAGAGACTTTTTTTCGAAAAAAGTAGGACACAATGGTTCATTTCAGCCGAAAATTTCTGGTAATACAGTGAATATTTCCAGAAAAGTAAGTGGCTGTTCACCAACAGCGAGTAGTGATTGATTTCCGCTTCAGGTGCTCGCTTTCCGCGGGGCGTGAGTTGAGCCTCCTCGGGCTTTGCCCTGTGGGGTCTCAACTTTCCCGCTATTCCCGCAGGAGTCGAGCACCTTCCGCTCCAATCAACTTAGATATTTAATGCTTTACCTCAAAACATAAGAGTAAAAGCAACAATTTCACGAAAGCTATAAAGTTTTACTGTAACTATGACTTCATCTGCTCCAATTCTTCAGCTGACATCTTTTCACGCCAGATTGTGGCTCCCAGGCCTTCGAGTTTGGCAACCAGGTCGCTGTATCCTCGGTCGATATGCTCGAGGCCGGTCACTTCAGTGATTCCTTCTGCCATTAAGCCGGCGATTACAAGAGCCGCGCCTGCGCGCAGGTCACTTGCTTTCACTTTGGCACCTTGTAATTGTACAGGTCCATTGACGATGGCGGAGCGACCTTCTACCTTGATCGTCGCATTCATTCTTCTCAGTTCATCGATATGCTTGAAGCGGGCTGAATAGATGGTGTCCGTTACGACAGCAGAACCTTCTGCCCTGTTCAATAATGTCGTGAACGGCTGCTGCAGATCTGTTGGGAAACCTGGATATACCAATGTTTTTACATCAACGGATTTGAGCTTGTCCGCTCTTCCGATGTAGATCTGGTCGTCGTTTGTTTCAACAGGAACGCCCATTTCACGCAGCTTGGCGATGACCGATTCCATATGTAACGGGATGACATTGTCAACAAGTACACCTTTACCGACTGCTGCTGCAAGGATCATGAACGTTCCCGCTTCAATTCGGTCAGGGATGATTGTGTGACGGCAGCCGTGAAGCTCGTCCACACCATCGATACGGATCACGTCGGTTCCTGCCCCTTTGATCTTCGCACCCATGTTACTTAGTAATGTCGCTACGTCAATGATCTCAGGTTCTTTTGCCGCATTTTCGATGATCGTTCTGCCTTTTGCGCGTACAGCGGCAAGCATGATGTTGATTGTTGCTCCTACACTGACGACATCAAGGTAAATACGTGCACCCCTTAATTCGTCGGCACGCAAATAAATAGCACCTTGTTCATTCGTCACTTCCGCTCCGAGAGCCTCGAAGCCTTTAATATGCTGGTCAATCGGACGTGGACCAAGGTGACATCCACCCGGTAATCCGATGACCGCTTTTTTGAATCGTCCAAGCATCGCTCCCATTAAATAATAAGAAGCACGAAGCTTTTTTACCTTCCCGCTTGGCAAAGGCATGGACACCATTTGACTTGGATCTACACTCATATCCCCATCTTCCAAGTTGACGGAACCACCGATCTCTTCTAATAGATCTTTCAGTGTCCGCACATCAGAGATGTCTGGTAACCCTTCGATTGTGACTGGTGAATCAGCAAGAATGGTTGCCGGGATCAAGGCTACCGCACTATTTTTGGCCCCACTGACTTTAATGGTCCCTTCAAGTGGATAACCTCCTGCAATTTTTAGCTTTTCCATATTAAACTCCCTTCCACTGTTTATTGATGAGGAAGCCCCAATGGCTGTCAGACCCCGCACATCAAAAACAAAAAGGATTATTTTTCCAAAAGAAGACGTTCTAAGAGGTATTGTCTACTAGTGTATACATAATTCGTCAAAACATGTATAGGATAAAAGAATTTTTTTTGCTGGACCAATTGACTTAGGTTCAGCGGTTATTCCAATCATTCAGGAAAGCATCGATTCCTTTATCCGTCAGGGGATGCTGGAACAATTGCTTCAACACTTTCAGAGGCACTGTCGCAATATGAGCCCCTCTTAAGGCAGCTTCCGTAATATGCTGTGGATGACGGGTCGAAGCCGCAATGATTTCTGTTTCCAGTCCGTGAATCGCGAAGATTTCAGCGATCTGGGAGACCAGCTCCAGTCCATCATGACCGATATCATCTAACCTTCCTAAAAAAGGTGACACGTATGTCGCTCCGGCACGAGCCGCTAAAAGCGCCTGGTTCGCACTGAAAATCAGCGTGACATTTGTCTTGATCCCTTCTTTAGCAAAAGTAGATGCAGCCGTCAGACCATCTGGTGTCATTGGAAGCTTCACCGTAATGTTCGGCGCGATCTTCGCAAGCTCCCTGCCTTCCTTGATCATGCCTTCAGCATCTAACGCGATGACTTCAGCGCTTACGGAACCAGGGACTAAGTCCGTGATTTCCTTTAATCGGTCTTCGAAAGTCACGTTCTTTTCTTTCGCTACAAGCGATGGATTCGTTGTCACTCCTGAAATGATACCCCATTCAAATGCTTCCTTGATTTCACTCATGTTTGCTGTGTCTATGAAAAATTTCATTAACTATACCCCATTTTCGACAAAATTTTCAATCATCTTTTAATGAACGGAAGGGACTGACCCAAAAAGGTATCAACCCTTTCCTGGTGCCAGTCCCATCCTACAGCTTCATTCTATTTCTACCACATTCGGAAAGCCTGTAATCTATCAAGAAGAACTTTCCAAACATTACCTACTATTTAGCTTGGTTAGAAGAACCAAATTCGCGCATTTTGCCAGCAACTGTCGTTTTGATCGCTTCGCGGGCAGGACCCATGTATTTACGTGGATCATATACTTCTGTGTCAGCTGCAAGTACTTCACGTACCGCTTTTGCTGAAGCAATTTGGTTTTCAGTGTTTACGTTGATTTTCGCTGTTCCGTAAGAAATCGCTTTTTGGATGTCTTTTGTCGGAATTCCAGTACCACCGTGAAGTACTAGAGGTACTCCAGTCGCTGCACCGATTTCTTCCATTTCTTTGAATCCAAGATTCGGTTCACCTTTGTAAGGACCGTGAACAGAACCAAGTGCAGGAGCAAGTGTATCGATACCAGTACGCTCTACTAATTCTTGACACTCTTTAGGATCTGCATAGATAACGCCATCTGCCACTATGTCATCCTCTTGTCCACCTACAGTTCCAAGCTCAGCTTCGACAGAAACACCTTTAGAGTGAGCATATTCAACCACTTTAGAAGTGATTTCGATGTTTTCCTCGAAAGGACCGTGAGAAGCGTCGATCATGACAGAAGTGAAACCTGCATCGATTGCTTCCTTACATTTGTCATAGCTTGAACCGTGGTCCAGGTGAATCGCAACAGGTACTGTGATGTTTAAGTCTTCCATAAGACCTTCGACCATTTTCACAACTGTTTTGAAACCGCTCATGTAACGTGCTGCCCCTTCAGAAACACCAAGGATGACAGGTGATTTTTCTTCTTCAGCAGCTTGTAGGATCGCTTGAGTGAACTCAAGGTTATTCAGGTTGAATTGACCTACTGCATAGCTATTTTCTTTTGCTTGAATTAGCATGTCTTTCATTGAAACTAAAGGCATAGTAATTTCCTCCTTTTATTCAGTCAGTGAACCATTCTAGTAGAAATGGCGGTGTTATTTATAGCACCATGTGACATTGTTTACAATTTCACTTGTATCATACCAAAACAGAATTGATTTTACCAACTGCAGAGGCGAATTGTTAAAAATACTACTATTTTCACTATTCAAATAATACTATCAAGCTGGAATATATTGTTTCACGGCCTGCCTGATGTCGTCGATGTCAAACGGCTTCGCAAAGTGAGTAAGCGCTCCCAGATCCTTTGCTTCCTGAATCATGTCCAGTTCCCCGTACGCTGTCATAATAATGACGCGGATATCTGCATCCTTCTGCTTCATTCTCTTCAAAATTTCGATCCCATCCATACCTGGGATCTTCATATCCAGCAAAACCAAATCAGGGGAATGCTGATCTACAATTTCAAGAGCCTGGATTCCGTTCGCTGCTTGAAATGTTTGGTAGCCTTCCTTTTGTAACACTTCATTTAATAGAATCCTAATACCAAATTGATCGTCTACAATAAGAATTTTCTCGTTCATCCATCCCAATCCCCTTCATATTAAAGTAAGTTATGTATTACTGAGCTAACTAACCGGCTAATAAATGTATATTTATTACTAATTCTCTTTTTACTGTAAAAAATCCTGCTTCTAATCAAGATTTTACTTAAGACCTTTTTCCCCTTTATAATAAGCGTTACGATGACAAATGTCGAAGCTAAATATATAAGGAGAGTTTATTCCATGATAAAAATGTTCACAACACAGTTAACCGGACTGTTCAAACGCATTTATGATAAGCAGGAATTCGAAATCGAAGACGGTGCCCGCCTGCTGGCCCAAGCCGCCATCGGACAAGGAAATATCTATATTAAGGGCCACGGGGAGATGGAGGCTGTCACAGCCGAGGCCTTGTTTGGCGCTGAACCTCTTCCTTCCGCTAAAAGATACGATGTTTCCACCGGGCTGACGGAAGCTGATCGTGTATTAGTCGTCAGCCGCTTTTCAACTGATGAGGATGCCGTAGAGTTAGGAAAAAAACTGGCTGATGAAGGTGTGCCGTTCGTGGCCGTCTCTGGATTGGTAGAGGGAGAAGAGAATCTGGTGGACATAGCCGATGTTCATTTAGATACAAAATTGATCAAGGGCATGCTTCCAGGTGATGAGATCGGTGAGCGGGTGAGCTTTCCTTCCAGCATGGCGGCCCTTTATCTTTATTTCGCCCTGGGGTTCGTGATCCGTGAGATGTTGGAGGAGTATGAGGAATAGTAGATAGACCCGTTCCTGGTTGGGGGCGGGTTTTTTTCATGGATATAGTCTGAGAGATGCGCGTGAAGTTTGTCGTTTATTGTAGAACGGTCGATATCTTGAAAATATGGTTGATATAATGAAAGAACGCCTGATAAAACGATATGAATGTCGATATATTCAAATGAAGGTTGATAAATCCGAATAACGGTCTATAACCTTTCTACTGGATTCCATGTGGCACTAAAGGTTGATTTTCACACACAAAAAAGAGAGGCACCATTAAAAGGCACCTCTCCCCTCAACGAGTTCAAGCCCCACGCACCTTCCTGGCATGCACATACGTCACCGCCAATGCCAATACCAGCACGCTTCCTTTAATAATCTCAAATGCATAGTATGGTAGATTCATCATCGTCAATCCATTCAGCATGACTCCGATCAACGCTGCCCCAAAGAAGGTTCCGAGGATATTCGGTTTCCCAGCACCCAAGACGGAAAAGCCGACAAACACCGCGGCGACTGCTTCCATCAGGAGCGGGGCACCGGCATCCATTTGCCCTGATCCGACCCGGGCCGTGAACAGGATTCCTCCAATCGATGCGAATATACCTGAGAGAACGTAGGCAATCAATTTAACCCTCGTCACTCTGACACCAGATAAGCGTGATGCTTCCGCGTTGCCTCCTGTCATATACAAAATCCTTCCCCACCTCGTGAAATGCATGATCACATAGACGATTCCGACCAGCACGAGCATGATCCATACCGGTACCGGCAATCCGAGCCACTTTCCCTGGCCGATCCAGAGGAATGCTTCGGAAAATTCCCCAGGGGCTGTCCCACCAGTTGTCATCGGCATATTATTGTAGATCGAGTATCCTTCTGTATACGTCCGATGAACACCTGAAATGATATACATGGCCCCTAATGTTGCAAGCAAATCCGGAATTCCAAACTTCACGATCAATAGCGAATTGAATAACCCGACTCCCGCTCCCACCAACAATGGAACAAGGAGCACGATCCACAACGGGGCTTCATACCAGACCATCAAAGAAGCTGTCACAACAGTAGACAGGGATACCGTCGATCCCACCGATAGGTCAAAGCCATCGACGACGAGGGTAAAAGTGACCCCGATGGCAACCAATGTGACGATGGAAATCGAGCGGAGAATGTCTGATAGATTTCCATATGTAAAGAAAAATGGGTTATATAAGCTAAAAAATAGAAGAATTGCAGCCATCAATACGATGGCACCGTATTTAAATAGTAAGTCGATTAGCTTGCCTTTCATTCGCTTGGGTCCCTCCTGAAGCATAAAACAATATACGTTCTTGAGTTGCTTCTTCTTTTGTCAGTTCTCTCACAATCCGTCCATCATACATGACGAGTATCCGGTCCGAGATCGCCAGAATTTCTTGAATTTCACAGGAAAAATAGAGAATGCCCTTCTCTTTTTCTGCAAGGGATTGAATCAGGGAGAAGATCTCCTTCTTCGCTCCCACGTCCACACCTTTCGTCGGTTCATCAAATAAAAACACCGATGCTTCATCAGATAGCCACTTTCCGATTGAAACCTTTTGCTGATTTCCCCCACTTAAAAAGTTGGCCTGGATTCCTTCATAAGCGGTTTTAATTCCAAGGGATTGGATTTTTTCACGAGCCAGCTCACGTTCTTTGCGTCCGTTGATCCATAACCAGTTGGAGACTTTTCTTAATGAAGGGAAGCTCAAGTTGTGCTGAACGGATTCATGAATGAACAATCCTTCTTTTCGTCTTTCTTCCGGGACGAGCGCCAATCCATTTTGGACCGCGTCTCGAGGAGAGTGAATCCGAAGCTTTCTTCCTTTGAGAAAGTGATCACCAGCTTCTACAGGAGATGCTCCAAATAAAGCTTTGGCAAGCTCGGTTTTCCCCGCTCCCACAAGCCCGACCACTCCGACTACTTCTCCTGCCTTAACGGATAAATGGACATCCTTCACCTTTTGACCGTCTTTTAGTCCTCTCACTTCGTAAAGCGTATCACCAATCGGAAGTCCTCTTTTCTGAAACTCTTCTCTATATGTTCCTCCAAGCATGGCGTCGATGATCTTCTGCGAGGTTGTTTCGTATGTTCCGTACGTTCCAACGGTCTCCCCGTCTCTCATGACTGTGATGCGATCGGAAAGCTGAAATACTTCAGGAAGCCTGTGAGAGATAAAAATGATCCCTACTCTCTCTTTCTTTAAATCTTCTATGACACGGAATAATTTTTCCGTCTCAGATGAACTTAGAGGTGCCGTTGGTTCATCCAAAATCAATACTTTCGCTTTTTGAAGCAGGCTCCTGGCAATGAGCACCAGCTGCTTTTCAGCGAGACTTAAGTGTGACGCCGGCTGCCAGAGGGGTATCGCTTCTGCCCCAATTCGTCTAAGTGCCACCCACGCTTCATTCTTTAATGACTTTTTGGTAATAAAGAAGGAGCCTTTTTGTGAGAACTGATCAAGGACGATATTTTCCGCTACAGAAAGTTCCGGGACAATGGCCGTGTCCACTTCCTGGTATACGCAATGGATGCCATGCTCCTTCGCTTCTTTCGGAGATTGATAGTCTCTTTTTTCGGAGTGAAGGATGATGTCTCCGCTGTCCTGTACATAGGCTCCTGATAAAATCTTCATTATCGTGCTTTTCCCTGCGCCATTCGCCCCCAACACAGCATGAACCTCTCCCTCTTTCACATCGAAGCTTGCAGCCTTTAGGGCTTTCACTCCTGAGAAGGTTTTATTGATATCAATCATTTCTAACAGTGGAGACGTCATCGTTTCTAACTCCTTTCTACTCTGTGAACGATCCTTCAAGGTTTTTCAATTCATCTGTATAGCCTTGCTCACTTGCTCCCCAGCCATCTACATGCTCGTGTAATTGATCGGTCGTGATCGTTTCTTCAGGCAATGCTTCCTTTTCAATAAAGACCGGCTCAAGCTTTACTTTTTCAGGCGTTTCTTGGCCACCCAGCTTCTGATATAAGAAACGGACCTGCACGCGGCCGATATCTTTCGGGTCAACTGCTGCTGAAGCAACCCACGGGCTTCCATCTTTTTGAATGATTTGCAGGTCTTCATCACTCATGTCGATTCCATAGACTTTTATTTCGTCTCTCCCTGCTGCTTCGATTGCCCGGACGGCACCTTTTGCAAATTCATCCCAGGCTGCCCAGACAGCATCGATGTCCCCTTTGTTCGGATACTGTTTCAGAATCGCCTCCATTTGTGCCTGTGTATCCAGTGCTGTATTCTGAGTAGCCGCTCCAAAGGCCGCCACCTCTTTAATATCAGGATTTTTTTCTAAAAATTGCTGATAGGCCACTTGGCGTCTTTCCATCGGGGCAAATCCTGCAACCCAAATCTTCACGATCTCCCCCTTGCCGCCAATCTCATCTGAAAGCTTCGTCAAGGTTTGTTCAGCCATTTGTTGGTCCCCCTGCTCGAGCACGGTCACCTCTTCTGAAGCAACATCCGCATCAAACACGACAACCGGAATGTTTTGTTCCTTCGCCTTTTCCACCCCTGATTGCAGCGCTTCCTTCGTTCCATGATCGATGAGGATCCCATCAAACTTTTGATTGATGGCCGCATCCAGGTTGGAAGACATTTTTGCCAGGTCTCCTTCAGACGTAAATACTTGAACCTTTCCTCCAAACTTTTCCACCTGCTCTTTGACACCTTCTATGTATTGAGCGGAAAAAGTCCCTAAATTGATTTGCATAATAAGTGCGATCTTTTTATTGGCTAACGGATGATCGGAAGTTGCTTCCTTCTTATCTCCACTGTCTGCGTCCGCCTCCTGGGAAACCTTTGGCTGACAAGCCACTAAACTGAGAATAAGTGCGAGTAATACGAGTATTGATGCTGCTTTTTTCATCGTTCTTTTCTCCTCCCGAGGTGATTTGCCTCAATTTTTTTTAATACTCTTTTCATAAAGATAGTTGTTGTTTTAAAACCGGGATCTGCAAAGGCTCTGTCAACCAGTATGTGCTGGATGGTGAGACAGAGCTCAGTAGGACAGAGAAATCTAAAAAGCATCTCTACTTTAAAAGCTATTATCGACCTCCGTACATCTGAAAAATGCAGTTTTTCTGTCTTGTAGGTATTTATATTTGTCTATTTTTCATGACTCATGCTTAGAGTTGATTGGAGCGGAAGGTGCTCGACTCCTGCGGGTATAGCGGGAAAGTTGAGACCCCACAGGGCAAAGCCCGAGGAGGCTCAACTCACGCCCCGCGGAAAGCGAGCGCCTGGAGCCCTGAAATCAACCAGCACTTTCCCTTTAAAAGCAACTAAGTTTACGAAAACAGTCTTTGCAAATAAAAAACCCCTTTTCCCAAGAGAAAAGAGGTTTATGTATAAATAAACGTACTCTTATCACTCAGGAAATTCTTCCTGCAGGTTTTAGCACCTTTCCGCTTAAACGGTAGGTTGCCGGGCGTCATCGGGCCAGTCCCTCTGCCAACTCTTTATAAGAGAATATGAAATTTGATATAGTTCGCATGCGCTATAAACGATATATTAACGATATGTGGGAATATTGTCAATATTCTTTTTAGGAAAATTTTCTAGACAGGAATAAAGAGGAGATTCACGAAATTTGTCGTTTATTGTAGAACGGTCGATATCCTGAAAATTAGGTTGATATATTGAAAATACGGTTTATAAAATTGAATAACGGTCGATATTTCGGATTGACGGTTGATAAATCTCAATAACGGTCGATAAATTCATATCCCCCTTAAAAATCGGACACCTGCACCATATAAAATAAAAAAACCGCCCTCCCAAACCAGGGAGAGCAGTTCCAAAATCAAATCTTATTTCTCACCATACGCAAGTGACGCTTCCACGAAGTCTCTGAATAGAGGCTGTGGACGTGTCGGGCGTGATGTGAATTCAGGGTGGAATTGAGATGCGACGAACCATGGGTGGTCGCTTAGCTCAATGATTTCTACAAGACGGCCATCAGGGCTTGTGCCTGAGAAGATGAAGCCGGCTTTTTCCATTTGCTCACGGTAGTGATTGTTGAATTCGAAGCGGTGGCGGTGGCGCTCGTAAACCACTTCTCCATCGTAGGCTGTATAGGCTTTTGAACCTTTTGTCAGCTTACATGGGTATAGTCCTAGGCGCAGTGTTCCACCAAGATCTTCGATGTCCTTTTGTTCCGGTAAAAGGTCGATGACAGGGTATGGCGTTTCAGGGTTCAACTCTGCTGAGTGAGCTCCTTCCAAACCAAGTACATTACGCGCATATTCTACAGATGCCAGCTGCATTCCAAGGCAGATTCCAAGGAAAGGTACCTTGTTTTCACGGGCATATTGAGTGGCAGCGATTTTCCCCTCTACTCCACGGTCACCGAAACCGCCTGGTACAAGGATTCCATCTACATCTGCCAGTTTTTCTGCTACGTTTGCGCTGTCGATCAGCTCAGAGTTCAACCATCTTACCTCGATGTCGCTATCGAAATGATAACCGGCATGACGAAGGGCTTCCACTACTGAGATATACGCATCCTGAAGCTCAACATATTTCCCTACCAGGGCGATTCTTGTTTTACGGGACAGGTTTTTCACTCGATCTACGAGTTCATTCCACTCGGTCATATCTGCTTCATGGCAGTTCAGTTTCAAGTGCTGACATGTGATTTCATCAAGCTTTTGATCCTGAAGAGCAAGTGGTACAGAGTATAGGGTGTCTGCATCCATTGCTTCGATTACGGCATTTTTATCGATATCACAGAATAACGCGATCTTGTCTTTCATGTCTTGAGTCATTGGCATTTCTGTACGAACGACGATGACATTTGGCTGGATACCTAGACTGCGAAGCTCTTTTACGCTATGCTGAGTCGGTTTTGTTTTCATTTCACCCGCTGCTTTGATGTAAGGAACAAGAGTACAGTGGATGTACATCACATTGTCACGGCCTACATCGCTCTTGATCTGGCGAATGGCTTCAAGGAAAGGAAGAGATTCGATATCCCCGACCGTTCCACCGATTTCCGTGATTACGACATCTGAATTCGTCTCGCGTCCAGCGCGGTATACGCGTTCTTTGATTTCGTTTGTGATGTGTGGGATAACTTGTACAGTACCACCAAGATAATCACCGCGACGCTCTTTCTTCAATACAGTTGAATAGATTTTACCTGTTGTGACAGAGCTGTATTTCGTCAGGTTAATGTCAACGAAACGCTCATAGTGACCTAAGTCAAGATCCGTTTCCGCACCGTCATCTGTTACGAATACTTCACCGTGCTGATAGGGACTCATCGTTCCCGGATCCACGTTGATGTATGGATCAAACTTCTGGATCGTGACACTCACTCCACGGTTTTTCAATAGTCTTCCAAGGGACGCTGCTGTGATCCCTTTCCCTAGTGACGACACTACGCCGCCTGTTACGAAAATATACTTAGTCATGTATATGTCCCCCTTCAAAGTAAGTTTGGTTCAAAAAAAGTAGAGGGTGTCTATTGTAGGTATGTTATGAATTTATCTTGTTCAAAGAAGGACAAGTCCATTCTCTTTAAATAAATTCATCTGCATACACCAGCTAAAAGACAGCCTCTTAATATCAAGATACGTCAAGATGTAAGGGGTCTTTAAAGAATCAATCCGCCGCACATAAAACCTTGTCATGTTGTAGCTTTCTTCTTATAAAAACAAAAAACGCCCCGCTTACAATCATGTAAGGGGAGCGTGATATACGTTATTCGTCCCTTTTTAGGGAGCCCAAATAAAATACTACCTTCCTGCGCAGAAGAAGTCAAGCACAGAATAAGAATAGAATTTTCAATCATTTCTAACACATAAAAAACTCCCCGAAGGCAAGTAGCATTGCGGGGAGCCATTCTGGCAGAAGGGATTATTTCTCTTCCTCTTCCTCTTCTAAATCTTCATCGTCTTCTTCATCATCGACCTCATCGAATTCATCGATTTCAAGTTCTTCATCGTCTTCATCGATGTCCAGATCTTCATCTGCATCTTCAACATCTACATCGTCGTCGTCATCTGTCAAATCATCGTCATCGTCCGTATCATCAAGATCATCATAATCAAGATCTTCATCGTCCAGATCATCGAAATCATCAAGATCTAAATCTTCGTCGTCTTTCTTCTTTGCTTTTTTCTTTTTGCTGGATTTCATCGTTGGAACCGTTTCTTCCTCGATTTGATCCACCGGATACCATTCTCTTAATCCCCAACTATTATCGCCCATGGCAATAAAACGTCCCTCGACATTAAGGTCCGTGTAGAATTGAAGTAAGCGGCTGCGAACCTCTTTTTCAGAGATTTCAAGCAAACCTTTAATTTCTTTGACTATGTCTTCGAAAGGCATGGCTTTCTTTTTCTCTGTTAAGATCTCGTGTGCCAGCTCAATGAATGATGTTTGACGTAATTCTTCTTTGGATAACTGCTTAAGACTCAATTAACGCACTTCCTTTCTCTATTTCACACTCTACTAAGTAGAGTAAAAAAGGGCAAAAATTCTCCATTATCAATTTTAACCATATTCATCATTATAAACAATAGAAAAGACTTTATGCTATACCTATCTGGATTTTGTTGCATTTTTTTCACAACTGGGGTCAGGAGGGTCTGCCGCTTTCCCATTTCTCCTCTTTTTCACCGTTTCGAATCACACGGAACGCTTCATAGAAAAGATAGAAAGAGAGTAGAAAAAAAGGAATCGCTCCTAATTGCAATTGATATAGAAGTATGGCAACAAATATGATGGTGGCTAATAGTATATAACGAAAAATGGTCTTCACAGTCTCACATCCAAACGTATGTATCGTTCTTCCTCTCACTTATCTGACAATTCTCATTATATAGGAAATGATAACCGACTACTATTAAGTTCGTGTTAAAAATTGGTTGATTTTGTTTAAAGGATAGACTGTTTATGGACTTTTTAAACCTATTTCGTTATTTGCCCTAGAGTTATTGATATGTTTATTGACCCCCCTGTAGAAGAGGTATCTAGAAAAAGAGACCACTGCACTTCTACAGTAGTCTCATCTTCTTCAATATCTGTTACATATTACGACGGTACTGCCCGCCTACTTCGTAGAGGGCGCGTGTTATTTGGCCGAGACTGGCTACTTTTACTGTTTCCATGAGTTCTTCAAAGATGTTTCCTCCGTTCACGGCTGCTTGTTTTAAGCGGGTCAGTGCTTCTTCAGCTTTGTCCTTGTGCTGTGATTGGAAGTCTCGAAGGTTATGAATTTGTGTTTCTTTCTCTTCCTTCGTTGCACGTGCAAGTTCCATGCTGTCCATTTGTTCCTCTGAAGGTGGAGTTGGGTTCAGGTACGTGTTCACTCCTACGATCGGAAGTTCCCCGGAATGCTTTTTCATTTCGTAGTACATGGATTCTTCTTGGATTTTGCCTCGTTGATACTGAGTTTCCATCGATCCAAGAACGCCGCCTCGATCATTCAGGCGATCAAATTCTGTCAGAACCATTTCCTCCACCAAATCGGTCAGCTCTTCTGCGATGAACGATCCTTGAAGTGGATTTTCATTTTTCGATAATCCGTGTTCTTTCGTAATGATCATCTGAATCGCCATGGCACGGCGGACCGATTCCTCTGTAGGTGTCGTGATCGCTTCATCATAAGCATTGGTGTGCAGGGAGTTACAGTTATCCTGCAGGGCCATCAAGGCTTGAAGCGTCGTACGGATATCATTGAAATCAATCTCCTGGGCATGAAGAGAACGCCCGGATGTTTGAATATGGTACTTCAGCTTTTGACTTCTTTCATTGGCGCCATATTTATCACGCATCACCGTTGACCAAATGCGGCGGGCCACACGTCCGATCACTGTATACTCAGGGTCGAGTCCGTTCGAGAAGAAGAAGGATAAGTTTGGTGCAAACGCATTGATATCCATTCCACGACTCAAATAATACTCTACATAGGTGAAGCCATTCGCAAGCGTAAAGGCAAGCTGTGAGATCGGGTTCGCTCCCGCTTCAGCGATATGATAGCCGGAAATCGATACAGAGTAATAGTTACGTACTTTATGATCGATGAAGTACTGCTGGATGTCACCCATCATGCGAAGGGCAAATTCAGTCGAGAAGATACAAGTATTTTGTCCTTGATCTTCTTTTAAAATATCTGCCTGCACCGTTCCACGGACGACCTGCAGCGTTTGTTCCTTCACTTCCACGTATTCTTCCACTGTCAGGACTCGGCCAAGCTCCTCTTCCTTCATGCGGATCTGCTGATCGATGGCCGTATTCATATACATGGCAAGGATGATCGGTGCCGGACCATTGATCGTCATAGATACAGATGTAGAAGGCGCACATAGATCAAAGCCGGCGTACAGCTTTTTCATGTCTTCAAGTGTACAGATGCTCACGCCGCTCTCTCCGACCTTACCGTAAATATCAGGGCGGTGATCCGGATCTTCACCATATAAGGTTACAGAGTCAAAGGCTGTACTCAGGCGTTTCGCATCATCATCCTTAGAAAGATAATGGAAACGGCGATTCGTCCGTTCAGGAGTCCCTTCACCGGCAAACTGGCGCTTCGGATCTTCCCCTTTTCGTTTAAATGGAAATACTCCTGCTGTGTATGGGAACGAACCTGGAACATTCTCCTTGTATACCCAATCCAGAATCTGTCCGTAGTCTTTGTATCTTGGAAGGGCAACTTTCGGAATATCGAGTCCCGATAAGCTCTTAGTCTTTAATTCAGTGACGATTTCTTTATCACGGATTTTTGTGATGAATTGATCCTTGCTATAGGTTTCTTTTAACCCATCCCATTTTTGTAAAATCTGTTTCGACTCGGCTGTTAATTTGTTTTCGATTTCATCTTTCAATGTCTGAAGAGATGTGAGGACCCCATCATTCGTTTCCTTTTCGTTAAGGGCTTCGATTGCCCCTTCCAATTGGAACAATCTGCGGGCGAGGTTCACCTGCTCTTCGGCTTTTTTATGATAGTTCCGGACCGTTTCCGCAATCTCACGCAGATAATAACGGCGATTGTTTGGAATGATGACATTTTGCTTTTCCACGTCCACGTCTTTGGAGAAGCCCGTTTTCCAATCCAGTTCCATTTTCTTGTTCACAGTTTCGACGATCGCAGCGAACAACGCGTTTGTACCTGGATCGTTGAACTGGCTGGCGATCGTTCCGTATACGGGCATGTCATCTAAGTCTTTATCAAAAAGCAAGTGACTGCGCTGATACTGCTTCTGGACCTGGCGTCTTGCATCCTCCGAGCCTTTACGCTCAAATTTATTGATGACGATAAGATCGGCAAAATCGATCATATCGATTTTCTCAAGCTGGGACGGAGCACCGAACTCACTTGTCATCACATACATGGACATATCACAGATTTCAGCGATTTCCGCATCCCCCTGACCGATCCCGCTTGTTTCAACGACGATCAGATCATAGCCTGCCGCCTTGACCACATTGATGGCATCCTTGATGGCCAGTGAAAGCTCTGTTTTCGACCCACGGGTAGCGAGGCTTCGCATATAGACGCGAGGATTGAAGATGGCATTCATACGGATGCGGTCCCCAAGAAGGGCTCCGCCTGTTTTTTGTTTCGTAGGATCGATGGATAGAATCGCGATCTTCTTTTCAGGAAGCTCATTGATGAAACGACGGATCAGCTCATCCGTCAGGGAGCTCTTCCCTGCTCCACCTGTTCCTGTGATCCCCAGGACAGGAACTTTTTTCGCTAAGTTCTTTATTTCAGAAAAAACGGTCTGGGCCGTCGCCGCCACTTCTTCATTCGCTCCGACTTGATACTCTGCAAGTGAAATCAGCTTCGAAACCGTGTTCACATTGCCGGTCGAAAGCTTTTCTACCTCTTGATTCACGCTTCCCTTGATCGTCGGGAAATCACACTCTTCGATCATGTTGTTGATCATCCCTTGAAGACCATGCTTACGACCGTCTTCCGGTGAGAAGATACGGGCAATCCCATATTCGTGAAGCTCTTTGATTTCACGTGGGATGATCACTCCCCCACCACCGCCATAAATGCGGATATGAGACGCTCCTCTTTCTTTCAAAAGGTCGTACATATACTTGAAGTATTCAACGTGTCCGCCCTGGTAGGACGAAATCGCGATTCCCTGTACATCCTCTTGAATCGCGGCATTGACGACTTCCTCCACGGAGCGGTTATGACCCAGATGGATAACCTCTGCCCCGCTTGCCTGGATAATCCGACGCATTATGTTGATCGACGCATCATGTCCGTCAAACAGACTCGAAGCCGTGACAAAACGAACATGGTGCTTTGGTTTATAAATTTCAACCGTGCTCATATTACTCCCCCTGTTCTCCCTTGTTTTTCAAACCCTATGACGCCTGCAAAAGTGAGTTCGATTTGAAGATTGATGTATTCATCGAGTGTAAACCGCTTCTGAAGCGCCCAACGACGGAATCCCCACATCTGTCCCTGGACGAATACATTTTGAGCCAGCATGTGGATCTGATCTTCATCAAGCACAAGCTTTCCACTCTCGACACAGCCTATGATGAGATCTTCCACCATCCCCACCATTTCAAGTTCTTTACGCAGTACATACGGAAGGGCGTCCTTCGATAAGGATTTCGCCTCCTGATACATGACGAGGACTTCATCCTGCATACGATCCATCACTTTAAAATAATGAGCGATGCCAAGCCTTAAGCTCTCAAGTGTCCCTTTTCCGACATCCAGCTCCTCAAGCTCCAGCCGAACCTGCTCATAGATGCTGTCACACACTAAATACAAGACATCTTCCTTTGTCCGAATATATTCATATAGCGTTCCGATACTAAATCCGGCGGCCTTTGCGATCTCTCTAGTCGTGGTGCGATGAAACCCCTTTTGTTTAAATAGAGAGACGGCCCCACGAATCATCTGATCACGCCGCTTTTCTACCAAACGCTCATCCTTAACCGAAGCATGAACTTCCCTCTTCTTATTCACAACAACCGACCGCCTTTACTATCCATTTCTCCCATTGATCCCTCTTACAAAAGCCACCTGCTCTATCCCCCAACAAAGCAGAAGGTCCTCTCTCTCTAACCACATATCTATACAGACCGGGTCTGGCACCCTAAAGACGCAAGCGATGATAAGAACCCCTTTACGCTATGAAGCATAGTAGAACCTATCGGGTGCCTGACACGCTTCAGGACGACCAGGAGATCCTCTTAAAAAATCCACACACGAGGCCCCAATCAAATTCCTACTTCGTCACCATCCGCGAAATAACCAATCTCTGAATCTCCTGCGTCCCCTCATAAATCTGAGTAATCTTCGCATCACGCATATAACGCTCTACCGGATAGTCTTTCGTATAACCATATCCACCAAAGATCTGAACCGCCTCCGTTGTCACTTTCATCGCTGTATCCCCGGCCATCAGCTTCGACATCGCCGATTCTTTTCCGTACGGAAGACCTTCTGACTCCAACCAGGCAGCTTGATAGGTTAATAGACGGGAAGCTTCGATGGACGTCGCCATATCGGCAATCTTGAATGAAATTCCCTGATTCGCTGCAATCGGCTTCCCGAATTGCTCACGCTCTTTTGCATAATCGACAGACGCATCAAGGGCTCCCTGGGCAATCCCGACTGCTTGAGCCGCGATTCCGTTCCGTCCGCCATCAAGAGTCATCATGGCAATCTTGAATCCATCGCCTTCGCTCCCAAGCATATTTTCTTTCGGTACCTTACAGTCTTCAAACACGATCTCAGTCGTTGGAGATGAACGAATTCCCAGCTTCTTCTCTTTCTTTCCAACAGAGAACCCTTCGAAGTCTGCCTCAACGATGAATGCACTCGTTCCACGCTGGCGTTGAGAAGGATCTGTCAAAGCAAATACGATATACGTATCGGCGATCCCACCGTTCGTGATGAAAATTTTAGAGCCGTTCAATACGTAATGATCACCTTCTAAACGGGCCGTCGTTTTCATACCGCCTGCATCAGATCCTGAACCCGGCTCGGTCAATCCGTAAGCCCCGATTTTTTCACCCTGTGCCATTGGACGAAGGTATTTCTGCTTTTGTTCTTCTGTACCGAATTTATACACAGGCCATCCTGCTAAAGACGTATGAGCGGAAAGAGTCACTCCTGTAGACGCACACACTCTTGATAACTCTTCTACTGCGATACAGTATGCCAGGTAGTCACTCCCGATCCCACCGTACTCTTCCGGCCAAGGAATCCCCGTAAGCCCAAGCTCAGCCATCTTCTTAAATAAATCCATATCGAAGCGCTCTTCCTCATCACGCTCGGCAGCAGTCGGCGCCACCTCATTCCGCGCAAAATCACGCACCATCTTACGTATCATTTCATGCTCTTCCGATAACTTAAAATTCATCTCAATTCCTCCTATAATCTACTTCATACCGGGTCTGGCACCCTTACGATGCAAGCAAAGCAACAAACCCCTTTACGCCACGAAACACCGCAATCTATATCAGGTGCCTGACACGCTTCAGAACGTGTGCACGAATACACCTCTCCAAGAATCCAAGCCCACTAAACCAACAAATTTTTCCCAATCACCATTCTCTGAATCTCACTCGTACCCTCATAAATCTCCGTCACCTTCGCATCTCGGAACAGACGCTCAACCGGATATTCTTTTGTATAACCATACCCACCGTAAACCTGGATCGCTTCGGTCGACACTTCAACCGCTGTTTTTGAAGCAAATAACTTTGCCATGCTTGCTTCTTTTCCACAAGAGATATTGTTCGAACGAAGATTGGCAGCCCGGTACACAAGAAGCTTCGACCCTTCAACAGCCGTCGCCATATCTGCAAGCTTGAATCCGATCCCCTGTTGGGCTGCGATCGGCTTACCGAATTGTACGCGTTCTTTGGCATAAGCTGTGGAGTAGTCGAAAGCCGCTTCAGCAATTCCCAACGCCTGCGCTGCGATCCCGATCCTGCCGACATCGAGATTCGCCATGGCGATCTTGAAGCCTTCCCCTTCTTGACCTAGAAGGTTTTCAGCCGGGACTTTCATATCTTCAAAGGTCAACTGAACCGTTCTCGAACCATGGAGACCCATTTTATGTTCGTCTTTTCCGATTACAAGTCCCGGTGTATCCTTTTCTACGATGAAGGCTGATACTCCCCGGCTCCCTTTTGACGCATCCGTTGCGGCAAAGACAATATACGTATCCGCTTCGCCACCATTTGTAATAAAGACTTTTGAGCCATTTAATACATAGTGATCGTCACGTTTTTCGGCTTTCGTTTTCAAGCTTTTCGCATCCGATCCCGCACTAGGCTCCGTCAGGCAGAAAGCGCCTAAATATTCCCCGGTCGCAAGCTTGGGAAGGTACTTTTGTTTTTGTTCTTCGTTTCCGAAATAAAGAATCGGATTTGTTCCCACTGAAGTATGCACAGACAGGATCACCCCTATGGTTGCGCTTACTTTGGACAGCTCATGTATGGCAATGATATAGGATGTAAAATCCATTTCAGAGCCGCCATATTTCTCAGGGATCGTGATTCCCATCAACCCGAGTTCCGCCATTTTGTTCAAAATCTCCCTCGGGAATTGCCCTTCTTCCATCTTCTCGATAAACGGCTGGATTTCCGTTTCAGCAAAATCCCGTACCATTTTTCTCATCATCTGTTGCTCTTCCGTAAATCGTAACTCCATGAATGGTTCCTCCCTGATGTTCGTCGTTGTTACTCGTATGAATAGAAGCCGCGCCCTGTTTTTCTACCTAACCAGCCGGCTTTCACATATTTTCTAAGTAGCGGGCATGGGCGATATTTGTCATCACCGAAGCCTTCGTGCAGTGTTTCCATGATGTATAGGCACGTATCAAGTCCGATGAAATCTGCCAGAGTAAGAGGACCCATTGGATGATTCATACCGAGCTTCATCACTTCATCAATCGCCTCTTTACTCGCGACCCCTTCATACAGCGTATAGATCGCTTCGTTGATCATCGGCATAAGGATACGATTAGAGACGAATCCAGGAAAATCTTCTACTTCAACGGGTACTTTGTTGAGAGATTTCGTCATGTCTTCGATCACTTGATACACTTCATCAGTCGTCGCAAGGCCACGGATGATTTCAACCAACTTCATAACCGGTACCGGGTTCATAAAGTGCATTCCGATCACTTGCTGGGGACGCTTCGTCGCTGCAGCGATTTCAGTAATCGGGAGTGAAGAAGTGTTAGAAGCAAGGATCGTGTGCTCCAGTGTTATTTCATCCAGTTGAGCAAAGATTTTTGTTTTGATATCCATGTTTTCAACCGCTGCCTCGATGACAAGGTCTACTTGCTTCGCGTCGTGTATATCGGTTGAAGCCGTTAAACGGTTCACTGTAGCTGTTTTATCGTCTTCTGACATTCTTCCTTTTTCAACGGCGCGTGTCAGGTTCTTTGTGATCACGCCGATTCCCTTTTGTACAAATTCTGCTTTCAAATCGTTCAGGTAGACATCGAATCCTGCTTGCGCACATACTTGAGCGATCCCTGATCCCATTTGTCCCGCCCCGATGACCATTACTTTTTTGATGTTCATGATATTCTCCCCTTTGTTATAGCTAACACTAGTAATCTAGTTGGTTTAGTTTTAATATGGATTTGTTTTGTTCAGTTGTTCAGCTGCTGATTATTGGTGTTACTTCAGCTGCTGAAATATGCCGCGAAATCAGCAGCTGATTCATTTCGAAAATTCAGCAGCTGAATCCATTTTGTAGACTGGTACACCCTACAGGCAAACCTGCTCTGGCAACTTTGCGCCTGATAATCTACTGCTTCGCCACCTCAATCATAATCGCATCCCCTTGACCGCCGCCGCTGCAGATCGACGCTATTCCGATTCCGCCTCCGCGACGCTTCAGTTCATAAGCCAGTGTCAGGATGATACGCGCTCCGCTTGCTCCGATCGGATGACCAAGGGCGACTGCTCCACCGTTCACGTTGACTTTTTCCGGATCTAACCCGGCGATTTTCCCGCTTGTCAGGGCAACGGCTGCGAATGCTTCGTTAATTTCAAACAGGTCGATTTCTTCAAGTGATTTGCCCGTTTTCTTCAGCAGTTCATTGATGACGAGTCCCGGTGTTTTCGGAAAGTCCTTTGCTTCAACGGCAATTGCTGTGTGTCCAAGGATGGTAGCTAATGGCTTCTTCCCTTCTCTTACGGCTCTCTCTTCACTCATGAGAACCATGGCAGCCGCTCCGTCATTTACCCCTGGTGCGTTCCCAGCTGTGATCGTTCCTTCCGATCCGAAGACAGGACCTAATTTGGCCAGAGCTTCGATGGACGTTTCTTTGCGTGGGGCTTCATCTTTACTGACTACGATTGGTTCCCCTCGACGCTGCGGTACTTCCACCGCGACGATTTCTTCCCCCAGAACACCTGAGTCTGTCGCTTTCAGAGCACGTTCATGGCTTCTAAGCGCCCACCCGTCCTGCTCTTCTCTTGATAATTCGAACTCTTTTGCTGTTTCATTTCCGTACGTTCCCATGTGGACATTGTTGAAGCTGCACGTCAATCCGTCATGAACCATTAAGTCCTTCACCTGGGAATCCCCCATTTTGAAGCCCCAGCGAGCTTTCGGAAGGATGTACGGTGCATTTGACATGGATTCCATTCCGCCCGCCACGATGACTTCGCCGTCACCTGCACGGATGATCTGGTCACCCATTGTCACGCTTCGCATTCCTGAAGCACACACTTTGTTGATGGTTTCCGTTTTGACATTCCACGGTAATCCGGCATGACGTGATGCTTGTCGGGAAGGGATCTGTCCCTGCCCCCCTTGTAATACAGATCCGAGGATCACTTCCTCTACCTCTTCACCATTTATGCCTGATCGCTTCAGGGCTTCCTTCACAGCAAAACCGCCAAGCTCTGAAGCTGTAAAACTGCTTAAGCTTCCACCAAATTTACCGAATGGCGTTCTCGCTCCATCTAAAATAACCGTTTTTCCCATCTCAATCGCTCTCCTTTATATCTGAATGATTTGATTCGACAAAAACAAATTGTATACGCTTTCAACTGCTCTTAAAAAAATAGGACTCACCATATTCGACTGAACGCTCGCTCAACCAGTCCCCAAAAGAGAAGGGACAGTTTTTGTCCCTTATATACCTTTATTGTACTTCATATTCGGTTAGAACGTAATGATTTTTTAGAAAGTTTTTATTTTTCTATTAAATTTATTATTGTAGGAAAATAATAGGAGTGAAACGCAGATAGAGGCTTTTGTTTCACTCCCGATTCTTCAACTACTGAGAAGCAGACTTTTCATTATAAAACAGATAATATTCTTTTTACGAAGCTGCCGGCTGATCTTTTTGATCGCCACATACCGCTTTTTCAAGGATTTCTGCCACATCCTGAGTAGAGACGGTTTCTTCTACTTCCTTCGCTTTCGTTCCATCAGATAGCATTGTCAGGCAGTATGGACACCCCGAGCTGATGACCGATGGGCTGACCTCAAGTGCCTGCTCTGTACGGGAAACGTTCACGCGGTGGCCTGCGTCTTCTTCCATCCACATAAGTCCTCCACCAGCTCCACAGCACATGCCTTTTTCGCGGTTACGTTCCATTTCAACCAATTTCACGCCGGAGATCGATTTCAGGATTTCCCGTGGTGGATCGTATACTTCGTTGTAACGTCCCAGGTAACAGGAATCGTGGAAGGTGATCGTTTCATTCACTTCGTATTTCGGCTTCAGACGCCCTTCTTTTACCAGGTCATACAGAAGCTCCGTATGGTGATACACTTCCGCTTCCAAACCGAAGTCCGGATACTCATTTTTGAAAATGTTATACGCATGCGGATCGATCGTAATAATTTTCTTGATCTCATTCTTTTCAAATTCGGCGATGTTTTGACCGGCAAGCTCCTGGAATAGGAATTCATTACCGAGTCGGCGCGGTGTATCACCGGAGTTCTTCTCTTTGTTACCTAAGATTGCGAATTTCACGCCTGCTTCATTCAGCAGCTTGGCAAAGGATAACGCGATCTTCTGGCTGCGGTTATCGAATGAACCCATGGATCCGACCCAGAATAAGTATTCGAAGTCTTCTCCCGCTTTTTTCATTTCTTTCACCGTAGGAATATGAACGTCTTCTCTCGCTTCACGCCAGTTTTCACGTTCTTTACGGTTAAGACCCCAAGGATTCCCCTGGCGTTCGATGTTTTGCATAGCGCGTTGTGCATCTGCGTCCATCTTTCCTTCTGTCAGGACCAGGTAACGGCGAAGGTCGATGATTTTGTCCACGTGCTCGTTCATGACCGGACATTGGTCTTCACAGTTACGGCACGTTGTACATGCCCAGATTTCCTCTTCTGTGATGACGTCTCCGATCAGACTAGGACTGTACGTAGCTCCAGCAGCCGCTTCTTCTGCTGCTTGAGTGGCGCTCGCCATGGCGAGCTGATTCCCTTTCGTGCCATTGAATGCAAAGGTCGGCACCCACGGTTTTTTCTGCGTTACCACTGCACCATGATTCGTCAGGTTATCACGCAGTTTCACGATTAAATCCATTGGGGAAAGCATTTTCCCTGTCCCTGTGGCAGGACACATATTCGTACAACGACCACATTCCACACAAGCGTAGAAGTCGATCATTTGATGTTGCGTGAATTCTTCAATTTTCCCTACCCCGAAGCTTTCGGCTGACTCATCTTCAAAGTCGATGGGCTTCAGCTTTCCAGGGTTGTCTAATCGATTATAGTAGACATTCGCAGGACCCGCGATTAAGTGAGCGTGCTTGGATTGTGGAACATATACAAGGAATGCCAGTAAGAATAGCAGGTGAATCCACCAGGCTACATAGAAGATGACGATGGAAGCTGTTTCTCCAATGGCCCCAAGCGCTCCTGCAATAAGTGACGCTACAGGCTCTGTCCAGGCAAGCTCTTCGCCGTGCCAGATAAGGCCCATTCCGTTCCCTACAAGAACCGATAGCATTAATCCCCCGATGAATAGGAGAACCAATCCTGATTTAAATCCTCTTTTTAAACGAACCAACTTCTCCACATAGCGGCGGTGGAAGGCCCAAACAACCGCTACCAGGATCATGAGTGTGACAAGCTCCTGGAAGAACGTGAATCCGGGATATAATGGCCCCAACGGTAAGTGACTCCCTGGTTCCAGTCCTTTCCAGATGAAATCGATGGCTCCGAATTGGACTAATATGAAGCCGTAGAAGAACATGACGTGGATCGCTCCACTCTTCTTATCCTTCAAGAGCTTCTTTTGTCCGAAGACATTGACCACGATCTTCTGGAATCGTTCTTTGAATCGCTGGTCGAACTCCACCTTCTTACCGAGCTTAATATATTCAATTCTCGTCTTTACTACATACACAAACAGACTAAGTGCGTAAACGGTCACAAGAATAAATGCAACCCAATTGAGAATGAGTAACCCATTCATTGAAAAACACTCCCCCTTCTTTGGTTCGATTGAACTTCCCCTTTGTTCAAACTTTTACAAACCAAATTAATATTCTGAATAGTTCATATATCCATTATATTATGAATGAGCATTCAGTCAATGGTTTTCACCAAGAAAAATGAAAACCTTTACATGAATAGTCATTCATTCGTCGGAAGTAACCAGGACTTTTTGTACCCCCTACAGGTTTCAATAGGAATCATTTAAGGTAAAGAAAGAGTGCAAAGTAGATAAGATTTAAGGACATACTAATGTCAATGCAGATGAGAGAGTGATTATATGTGGTGGTTCATCCTACTGTTCATAGTAGTTGTAGTCATAGGCTGGTTAATGATCGACTTTAAGCTGGGCAGAAGTCGTTTCATCCGGACACGGACACGAAGAGATTATGAAAAGCGAAATAGCAATATTAAATTATTTTCCAGAGGTCCCGAGCTTTTTGATCAGATGTTTAAAGAAATGAAAGAAGCCAAGTCTTCCATTCATGTTTTATTCTATATCGTACAAGATGACCATTTTGCTTTACGGTTTATGGAATTATTGAAGGATAAAGCAAAAGAAGGCGTAGAGGTCCGCCTGTTAATGGATCAGATCGGGAGTCATAATGTACCTAAATCAAAAGTGAGAATGCTGCGTGACGCCGGTGTGGAAGTGGCCTTCTGTCAAAAAGTGAGTCTCCCCTTCTTATTCTTCTCCTCCCAACAGCGGAATCACCGGAAGATCACGGTCATTGACGGGGTGATCGGGTATTTGGGCGGTTATAACGTCGGGAAAGAATATATTGATGAAAATGACATACCCGAGCTGTCCCCTTGGAGGGATTATCATCTCCGTTTAGAGGGTGAAGGTGTTCACGATTTACAAACAGAATTTTGCATCGATTGGTTCAGGGGGACGAAAAAGGACCTGAAAGACGAAAGGAAATACTTTCCTCCGGCTGAAATAGGAAGCATTACACATCAGATTTTCCCGACAGAAGGGGTGAATATCGAGGATTTCTTCAGTAAGTTCATCGATGAAGCCAAGGAGGAAGTCATCATCGGGACTCCTTATTTCATCCCCACCCCCATTTTAATGGAGTCACTATGTGATGCCTTGGATCGGGGCGTCATTGTAAGGATCATCATTCCAAATAATGCCGATCATATGTTGGTAAAGGAGGCCGCGTTCCCTTACTTTAGAACCCTACTGGCTAAAGGGGCAAAGGTGTATCAATTTATGAACGGATTTTACCATGCCAAGGTAATGATTGTAGACGACTATTTCTGTGATTTAGGCACGGCCAATTTTGATAAAAGAAGTTTCTTTATCAATCTTGAAATCAACAACCTTATTTACGACAAAGAATTTATCCATACATTAAAAAAAGAAATGGCAAAAGATATGGAAGCATCCGACATGCTGAGCGAAAGCGATCTTGCAAATGTTTCCTTGCTCACCCGTATTAAAGAGCGTGTCGCTTCATCCATTTCAATCTTGCTTTAGGAGGATATCACATGAAAGTCAGACTGGGGTTCGTTGCTAATTCCCTCTCCTTATGGGACGCGAGCCCTGCCAAAACCATGACCTACAAACGATATACAGAGCTGCCAAAAGAAGAACGGATGGATCGCCTGAAAGAAGTTACGAGGTTGAATCTGGCGCATACAAAGCGCATTCTATATCTTTGTGCAGCTCACGAAATTGAATTGTACCGGCTATCAAGCTCACTCGTTCCTTTAGCCACTCATCCCGAAGTCGAATGGGACTTCCATTCCCCCTTTAAAGACGAATGGAAAGAGCTTGGGGATCTAATCAAGAACTTTGGGATCAGGGCAAGTTTTCACCCCAATCAGTTCACTTTATTCACCAGTCCCAAGCAACATGTCACTGACAACGCCGTAAAGGATATGGTTTATCATTACCGGATGCTTGAATATATGGGGATTGAGGATAGCTCCGTCATAAACATTCATATCGGTGGAAGCTATGGCGATAAGGAAGAAACGCTGGTACGCTTTCATGAGAATTTGAAAAGCCTCCCGACTGATGTGAAAGAGATCATGACTCTGGAGAATGACGACAAAACCTATACAGTTGAAGAAACATTAGGTGTTTGTCTAAAAGAAAACATCCCCATGGTCCTCGATATCCATCATCACGAGGCCAACCTTAGTGAGAAGCCTCTGGAAGATTATCTTGAACCGATTTTTGCCACATGGAATAAGAGAGATTTGGTTCCCAAAATACATATTTCCTCGCCGAAATCGGAAAAAGCATTCCGCTCTCACGCTGATTTGGTCGATGCGGGCTTCGTTGAGGGGTTTTTCAGAACACTCAAGGCGTTTGATCAGGACGTTGACTTTATGATTGAAGCAAAGCATAAGGATCTGGCCATGCTGAAGCTGATAGAGGATCTCTCATCGATCCGGGGAGTGAAGCGGATTAGTGGCGGGGCATTGGAATGGTAAAGGCAAAAAAGATGAACACGCTATTGTTCGTCTTTTTTTATTCCAGGGACCGGTAACTTTCAAGGGCATTGGAAGCTGCCGGTTCCTGAAATCGATTCCTATGTAAATTTTATTTAAAGACCGATTCAATCCAAGGCTGAATCGCTGTGAAGGCTTTAAATCCAAGATAAATGCCTACAATTCCTGCAATCCCGGCCAAGGCAGGCGGTGCAGGGATCGGAAGTTTAAATAGAGCAAAAATAAAACCAACCAAGAAGCCGGTCACAATCGCTAAAATAACTGTTTTCATAACATCCTCCTGAACGATATGTCTACTTTTATTATACGTTAAAGCTGGAGAAATATAAGAAAAAGGTCCACCCCGAGGGACGGACCTTTTTCATCTATCGTCATTACATTTTTTCCGGAGCGGCAACTCCGATTAATGCAAGAGCGTTTTGTAATGTGACTCGAACCACTTTTACAAGAGCCAGACGAGCCGTTGTAAGTTCACGGTTTTCTTCATCAAGAACCTTATTGGCATTGTAGAAGCTGTGGAAAGCTGATGCCAGGTCGTTAATGTAGTTCGCCACACGGTGAGGTGTACGTTTCTCCGCAGCATCGGCGACCATTTGTGGGAATTCACCTAATTTCTTCAGTAAATCCACTTCTTTTTCCGTACCGATCAGCTTTAAGTCGATCTTATCTTCTGAAGCAAGTCCCTGCTCTTCTGCTTGACGAAGAATGCTGCAAATACGCGCGTGGGCATATTGAGCGTAGTACACAGGGTTTTCGTTTGACTGAGACACAGCAAGGTCCAGGTCAAAGTCCATATGCGTATCAGCACTTCTCATGGCAAAGAAATAACGTACTGCATCCAGGCCGACTTCTTCTACAAGCTCACGTAAAGTGACTGCTTTACCTGTACGCTTACTCATCTTCATCTTCTCGCCATTTTTATAAAGGTGAACCAGTTGAATCACTTCTACTTCTAATTTTTCACGGTCAAAGCCAAGTGCTTCAATCGCCGCTTTCATACGAGGGATGTATCCGTGGTGGTCAGCACCCCAAATATTGATCAGCACATCGTGTCCGCGTTCGAATTTATCCTGGTGATAGGAAATATCCGGAGTCAAGTATGTGTACGTTCCATCATTCTTGATGAGCACACGGTCTTTGTCATCCCCAAGTTCAGTCGAACGGAACCAAGTCGCGCCGTCTTCTTCATAAACGTGACCATTGTCTTTTAATGTTTTTAACGCAGCATCAATTTTTCCGTTTTCGTAGAGGGATGTTTCAGAGTACCACACGTTGAATGGCACACGGAACATTTCCAGATCCTTTTGAAGCTTGGCCATTTCGATCTTCAGTCCGTACTCACGGAAGAACTTGTAGCGCTCTTCGTCACTTACTTCCGCATATTTCGAACCGAATTCTTCCGCCAGTTTCTTCCCGATTCCGATGATGTCCGCCCCGTGATATCCATCTTCAGGCATCGCTTTGTCTTCTCCAAGAGCTTGGAAATAACGGGCCTCCACTGAAATAGCCAGGTTATGGATCTGATTTCCTGCATCATTGATGTAGTATTCACGCGTGACTTTATAGCCTGCTTTTTCAAGAACGTTACATAGGGAATCACCAACCGCCGCTCCACGGGCATGTCCAAGGTGAAGGTCGCCTGTCGGGTTGGCAGATACAAACTCCACGTTCACTCTCTCCCCATTCCCAGCGTTTGATTGACCATATTGCTGGTCTTGATCAAGAATCAATGGAATCAAGTCGGTCAGGTATTCATTGTTCATGTAGAAGTTAATGAATCCAGGTCCCGCGATCTCCATTTTTTCGATGGATGCCTTGGACTGGTCGAAGTTCGCCATAATGTCCTCTGCAATCATGCGCGGCGCTTTTTTCGCTACGCGTGCAAGCTGCATCGCCATATTGGTAGAGTAATCACCATGTGATTTTTCTTTTGGAATTTCTAGAATCACATCAGGGATCTGATCCTCTGTTGCGAGTCCCGCTTTCAGGACCGCTGCTTTGATTTCGGATTTCAGGTTTTCTTGTACTTTTTCGACAATATTCATATCGCTATGCTTCCTCCTTATAGTGAATGGACATAACATAATCCCCTACTGGACTGTCTTGCATCTTTAACTCGTAAGAAAGGTTGAAATCCCCTTCAAGTATTGAGTCACTTTGTGTATGTGAAAGTTTCTTTGTTTTGGTTGTAAGTAAGAGAGTACCCATCTGGCTTTCATAAGAACCATTTTGTTCCTCCCGTTCGTTAAAGGCCATTCTCATTTTCACTGCACCGCTTCTGAGAATGAGAGCTTGTTGATCCGAGACTTTAACAATCGTATGGGTGGTTCCTTCCTCTTGCACCTCATCGTACTTCAGGAAAACGGCATCTCCTTTTTCGTAGTATCGACCAAATGATACCAGTTCAAAAGAGTCACTTTCATCTCCTATTGTGATTTTGGTTTTCAAGTGAACTTTGACAGGGGTGTAATCTGTTTTTGCCGTCAAACCACTCACATCCTTTTCTATTTTAGGGTCCGATCAAGTGATAGGTCCGTCCCTCTTTTAGACGTCCCTTCCTTCTAACTAATTAAGTATAAGAAGTATTGTGGGAAATTGCAATGGAACACGGGGAGTTTTCATCTTCCGGAGTGGATGTAAGCGGATTTATGGTAAAAGAAAAGCCTCTTCTGTCATTTAGAAGAGGCCTGGGGAATTTATTTTACCCATCCAAGGAGCATTTCGCGAATCAGCTTACTTGCTGTATTGGCTGTTTGCTCGGACGGATCATAGATTGGAGCAACTTCTACAAGGTCTGCACCTACTACATTCACGTCAGAGTGAGCGATCGCATGGATCGATGCCAGTAATTCTTTAGACGTAATCCCTCCGCAATCCACGGTTCCTGTACCAGGAGCGTGGGCAGGGTCTAATACATCGATATCAATCGTCACGTACACTGGACGACCAGCCAGCTGCGGAAGAATTTCCTTCAATGGCTCTAGTACTTCAAATTTCGAAATGTGCATGCCGTTTTCTTTCGCCCATTGGAATTCTTCTTTCATTCCGGAACGGATTCCGAATGAATAGACATTCTTCGGTCCGATATGCTCGGCGATCTTGCGGATCGGAGTGGAGTGGGATAATGGCTCTCCTTCATACTCTTCACGAAGATCCGTGTGAGCGTCCATATGAATGATGGCAAGGTCCGGGTATTTCTTAGCGACGGCTTTCATGACCGGCCATGAGACCAAGTGCTCTCCACCCATTCCAAATGGGATTTTCCCGTCTCCTAGAAGACCGTCGATATAGTCTTCAATCATATCGATGCTTCGCTGCGGGTTACCGAATGGCAATGGGATGTCCCCGGCATCAAAGAATTTCACTTCTTCAAGCTCACGGTCGAGGTACGCACTATACTCTTCCAAGCCGATCGACACCTCGCGGATACGAGCCGGACCAAAACGGGATCCCGGGCGGTAACTTACCGTCCAATCCATCGGCATACCATAAAGAACCACCTGGCTATCCTCATACGAAGGGTGACTCTTGATAAACACATTACCTGAATAAGCCTCATCAAAACGCATACTCTTCAACCTCTCTTTTTAGAGGGACGGACCTCCAGGAGGTGCATAGCACCTCCCGAGGTCCGTCCCTGTTGGATTTGAACTATTTTCAATAAATTTTAAGGTCCGTCCCTCAAATTTATTTTGTTAAGTCTTTAACGAATTTAGGCAGAGCGAATGCTGCTTTGTGCAGTTCTGGTGTGTAGTACTTAGATTCGATGTCATGGAAACGGTCTTCCGGCACTTCGATTGGATCGTGCTTTTTCGAACCGATCGTGAATGCCCACAGGCCGCTTGGGTATGTCGGGATATTCGCTGTGTACAGACGTGTAATCGGGAAGATTTCCTTTACATCGCTTTGTACCTGGCGAATAAGATCCGCTTTGAACCAAGGGTTATCACATTGAGCGACAAAGATTCCGTCTTCTTTCAGTGCTTTCGAAATTCCTGCATAGAAACCTTTTGTGAATAGGTTTACAGCTGGACCGACCGGCTCAGTCGAGTCAACCATGATGACGTCATATTCATTTTCACTTTTCGCGATGTGCATGAAGCCATCGTCCACTTGTACGTCAACACGCTCGTTTTCCAGCTCTCCAGCAATTTCCGGAAGATACTTCTTGGAGTACTCGATCACTTTTCCGTCGATTTCAACAAGAACCGCTTTCTTCACGCTTGGGTGCTTTAACACTTCACGGATGACGCCACCGTCTCCGCCACCGACAACCAATACCTTCTCAGGATTAGGGTGCGTGAATAAAGGCACGTGCGCTACCATTTCGTGATATACGAACTCGTCTTTTTGGCTTGTCATCACCATTCCATCAAGAAATAGCATGTTACCCCACTCTTCTGTCTCTGCCATTTCAAGATATTGAAAATCCGTTTGCTCTGTATGTAAAGTCTTCTTGATTTTCATCGTGATTCCGAAGTTTTCTGTTTGTTTTTCTGTGTACCAAAGTCCACTCATTTTTTCAACTTCCCTTCTTGTTTTTTATCGGTTTTCCCGCAATTTCCGTTCTTCTCTGTAAAAATCATATACCACTAGTTTGAGTTTTCACACGTTCATCTCAGGACAAAATAGATCACTTAGTTAAGCTAAAGCCTGACATAACGGGCTTTACTCTTATTTATAAAAACGTCCGCAAAAGACGTCATTTTTATCCTTCCCTATCATGATAAATACAAACATGAGAAAAAGTATAGTGGAATCTAGCAAAATTTCAAGTGAAATTTTTTTCTAAATCTTTGACGTTTAAAAACTCGCAAAACTTTTCATACTGATACTATACGCTAAACATAATATAGGATGTTTACTATTGTCCAATACATACTAAGGGTCCGTCCCTAAAGATGAGCGGACCTCGGGAGGAGAAGGTGGGGAAGGTATGGAACTGATGGCACGGATGGAGAAAACAAAAAAATATGCCAGATTGGCAGTGGTTGCAGGTTTATTGGTTTCGGTCCTGATTCTTGCCGGGCTGATCGGAATTTTAATATACGCTAAAATTCAGGGGCCCCCTCCGCTTGCCGTGCCTCAATCCACTTTGCTTTACGGTGAGGACGGTTCGGTTATAGGGGAAACGAATACAGGAGAGAAAAGATACTGGGTGAGCCTGAAAGAAATCTCCCCTGCGCTCATCGAAGGGACCATCTCCATTGAAGACAAAAGCTTCTATCAGCACTATGGCTTTGATATCAAACGGATGGCGGGAGCAGCACTTGCCGACTTGAAAGCCATGGCAAAGGTGCAAGGAGCCAGTACCATTTCCCAGCAGTATGCTCGTAATCTATTTTTATCCCATGACAAGACATGGAAAAGAAAGATCTCAGAAGCCCTCTATACGATTCGTATCGAAATGAACTATTCGAAGAAAGAGATTCTGGAAGGCTATTTAAATACCATCTACTATGGCCACGGAGCCTACGGGGTCCAGGCAGCAAGTCAATACTATTTCGGTAAGGACGCCAACCAATTGACCATAGCCGAAGCTTCAATGCTTGCGGGAATTCCGAAGGCACCGACGTACTATTCACCCGTCGCCAATATGGAGAACGCCAAGAAGCGACAGGAACTGATCCTTAAGTCCATGACCGAGGACGGCTTCATTACTAAAGAACAACAGGCCATTTCTAAGGCGACTCCCATCAAAATTACAGGCGAGCATGCACACCATAAGGCAGAAACGGCTCCTTATTTTCAAGACGTTGTGAAAAGTATTCTGCGCTCTGACTTAGGCATCGAAGAGCGGACCATTGAAATGGGCGGACTGAAGGTATATACAACCCTTCATCCCGACCATCAAAAAGTCGCAGAAAAAGTCGTGAAGGAACAAATCCCTGATGAATCTGATATTCAGCTGGGATTTGTATCAATGAACCCAAAGAACGGTCATGTAACAGCGCTAGTCGGAGGAAGAAGCTATGAGGAAAGCCCGTTTAATCGTGCGGTTCAGGCCATTCGTCAGCCTGGATCCACGATTAAACCGCTCCTGTATTATTCTGCCCTGGAGCATGGCTTCACCCCATCTACAACGATGAAAAGTGAGCTGACTTCATTCACATTTGATGATGGCAAAGCGAAATACACACCTCACAACTACAACAATAAATATGCTGGGGATGACATCACCCTCGCCCAGGCCATAGCTCTTTCAGATAATGTGTACGCAGTGAAGACTCACCTGTTCATTGGTCAAGATACATTAACGAAAACAGCACAGGATACCTTTGGATTAACGACAAAGGTAAAAAAGTATCCTTCTTCTGCACTCGGTACATCAGGGGCAAGAGTCATCGATATGGTCAACGCTTACAATATCTTCGCTAACGGAGGCTATAGGGTCAAACCGGTATTCATTACTCGAGTGGAAGACTGGTCCGGTAACGTCATTTACGAAAATAAATCTGAAAAAGAACAAGTTTTGGACCCTGATCAAGCGTATGTCATGACGCATATGCTGAGTGGTATATTTGATCCAAAGCTCAATGATTACTCAACGGTAACGGGGATCCAGATCCGGAAAGACGCCACCCGTCCCTATGCCGGAAAATCAGGTACCACCAACACAGATAACTGGATGATCGGCTACTCTCCTCAGCTCACAGCAGGGGTGTGGACCGGATATGACAAAGAAAAAGAAATCTCCCTGGTCGACGATAAATATTTGGCCAAGAAACTCTGGGTGAATTTCATGGAGGAAGCCCTGAAAGATGAACCCGTCAAAAATTTCAAGCCGACGAAAGGCGTCGTCGGTGTAGCCGTGAATCCTCATAACGGATTACTTGCTACAGAGGATTGTCCCGTCCAGCGCTTCACTTATTTCGTAAAAGGAACCGAACCTACTGAGTACTGCCATGAACATTTAGGTGAAAAAGAAACACCAAAAGAAAAGGTGCCAGCAAAAAAAGAAGATAAGCCTTGGTACGAAAAGGTTAAGGATTGGATCTTTTGATAGAATAACCCTAAATCTCTATAAAAAAACGAAAAACCACGGGTTTGTGCGAACCCGTGGTTTTTCATGTCCTAGTTTATGTGCAAACTGTGATTTAAGTGTACTTTTTTTCAAGCATAAGGGCAAGATGTGAACGACATATTCAAAAAAATGTCATAGTTTGTTCACAAAAGAAGTTTTTTCTAGGTTTCTAAACTTTTAAAGCTTCCTTTAGTTCGCCTTTTGAGCGTTCCCACATACCCTCATCATGTTTCTTCAGGAAGTCAGTGAGAATCCCTTTCGATTTGTCGTCCAGTTGATCGAGGACAATTTTACGTTTAATCGATTTATCCATATTATTCACATGCTCCGGCATGGACTTGTATCCTCTGCGCTTCTCACGGTTTACGACCAGCTCACAAGCCGTCACACCCGCGTAGTATGGTCCATTTTCCATACGGTCGATGGTTATCCAGATTAACCAGTAAGGCTTACCGCCTGCTGAATCTTCCCGATTATTCGTGAATTTAATCCCTTTTTCAATCGGGCTCCTGGCATGCATCGCTCCGATTTCAATCGTCGCTTCCCCTTCTTCGACATCAATCATCACCGGGGAAACATTATCAAGACTTAATGAGCCTACCCCATAGCCACCGTGGCCGTCAGTAGGATCACTTTTGATGATATTGAACCCTATGTTCTTTTTCTTTTCCATGTATCTTCACTCCTTCTCATTGACATTCTTAGCTAAAGACTGAAAAAACAGTTGTAAATATCGCACTGAAAGCCTGGTTTGTTGCTGTCATCCCGCCTTGTAACAGCGGCCAGATCGTATACTCATCAAGGGGTGTTATCACGATGATCAGAAATAATACGACTCCATACTGTTCGTACTGAGTCATTTTTGCCCTGATATGATTCGGTGATAAATCCTCTATGATCCGGTACCCATCCAGTGGGGGGAACGGCAGCAGATTAAATACAAATAACAACACATTCAGATACACAATCATCTGCAGGAGATCGATGACAAAGGGAGGAACCCCGACTCCACCAGTCACTCCTACAAAAAAATAAAAAAATCCAAATGCAATGAATGCTAGTAAGAAATTACTCAGCGGACCTGCCACTGAAACTAATACCCCTGCCAAACGGGGGTTTTTAAATCGGGATCTCATGACCGGCACAGGACGCGCCCAGCCAAACCCCGCAATTAAAATCAATATGGTTCCCAGGGGATCCAGATGTTGAATCGGATTTAACGTGAGCCTTCCCTGATCCTTCGCTGTCGTGTCACCAAATTTGTATGCCACAAATGCATGGGCAAACTCATGAACCGTAAAGGCCATGACCAGGGCAATCACCACAAACGGAAGCTCTTCCAACCGAAAGACGGAAATGGACTCAAAAAGAGAGCTAAATGTATCCAAAGTATGTACTCCTTTAAAAAAATGTTTTACTTTCTTATTCCATAGTATACAGAAAAATTCCTGCCTTCATGACCACTCTATAGAACAATTCCAATTTCCCACCATAAGAAGCTTGCTCTCACATCCCCTACCCTTTACATTTAAAAGGTGGGCTAAACGATCATGCCTACCACAGATTGTACCAAATCCATATGCAAGGAGCGAACCATAATGCCTTATATCACCGTAAAAATGCTCGAAGGCCGTTCAGAAGAACAGAAACGCGCCCTCGTCGAAAAAGTAACCGAAGCAGTAAGCGAAACAACCGGAGCACCTGAAGAAAAAATCGTTGTCTTCATTGAAGAAATGACGAAAGGTCACTATGCAGTCGGCGGTAAGAGACTCAGTGATCAATAAGAATTAAGGACAACAAGCCTGCCATCAGACCGATCGCAGGCTCAAATTGTATTCTATACGAAGGAGCGCTCATATGAAATTCTTCAAACCCATGTCCCCTAAAGAAAAGACCAACTGGAACAAAAGTGCCGTACTGGGATTCTATACATATATGGGGTTACTCTTCGTTAACTATATGTCTTCATTGATATTAGGCAGGGACCTCTTTTCCTCAGCTTTCACCTTCTTTACCGGACTGGTCATCACATTCGGCTATGAAGCCTACTTAAACGTAAAAAAGGGGTAAATCCTCACTTTGATGAATACGATATACCAAACCCCTATGGAGAGGATGGAGTGAAATGGACATAAATACTGGTGATGTACTCTTCCAATTGTTCATGATGGCTTTCCTGGCAGCCATTGTGGTGGTCGCTTTCATGGTTGCGAAAAGTTTTAGAAATCGAAGGACCCAGCAGTGGAAGCATGATAAACAAATTGAAGAAAAGCTTGATCAGATTATAGAAAAAATGGATCAAACACCTAAATAAAGTGATGAAAATCGTTACGCTCATGAGTGACGATTTTTTTGTTCATTTAAAAGGGGATCACCCATTTCGAGTGATCCCCGCCATTCATATGAAACGCCCTTTATTGGACGATTTTTTTCATTTTTAATCCTTCAATGTATGTGAAGGCTTCGTCGATTTCTTCTGTTGTATATTTCTGCTTGCTCTTAAGCGTGAATACTTTCTCCACGACTTCTTCTTTAGGAAGGCTATCAAAATATAATACTGTCGAAACAAGTTCAAGAAAGCGTGCTGATTGAACGTTCATATCCGTCAGGCAATCTTCTAAGCAGGGCATTTCTTTTTCATATATTTGCAGGAAATCTTCCCCTTCTTGGGTGACGGTGTACCGATATTGATAATATCCACCCTTTTTCTCCTTCACCTCGGAGATGAACCCCATATTGCAGAGCTCTTCAACCCTTAGGGTAAGCTCTTCCGAGTATGGTCCATAAAAATGGAACTGAAATTTTTCCTGAAACGGGAATTCAAGCTTCTTCGCGATGAATATCATCTTCTGAAGCTTTTTTCTTCCCACCACTTCACCTGAGGCTAAGAAAGCACTCATTAGTTTTGCATGATCTTTCAACAATGTACGTCATCTCCTACTCCTAGTATTGCGTCTGTAGATCCTCATTGTGTCGGTTGTCATGTTAGTTCTAGAATCGTACGTATTTGTCTCTTAATATTTTTCTTTGTTGATTCGTCATATAGTAAATCCACTGGATAATATAATTTATGATCGGTTCGGCGTTTTCCGGAAATAGAATCGACGATATCCGATTGCCTCGATAACTCGCGCAGCTCATCATTCCTCATTAACAGATGAATGGGGAGCCGTTCTTCTTCCTCGCCTGGTCTGTAGAAATCGTATGGAAGGTCTGAAGATGAGTCCACCACTAAATAATAGTCAGGATCGATCCCCGCTTTTTTAAACAGAACTTCAAGCTCACTGTGCTTCTTATATTCCTTCGCCGGATCAAATTCCACGTACTTAAATAAATTTCGGTTCATGAACCGCTCGCATAAGTCCCGTAAAATCGGATCCTCTTCTTCCTGCCAAATTTGAAAATAATACATGATGACCGCTTCATCCAGCTTTAAATAATCCTGGAGTGAAACCTCTTCTTCAAACAGGGAGTAAAAATGGATCGGGCTTTGCTTAAAAGAGTAATACTCTTCATGAAGCTCCTTCGCCCTATGTAGGATCTTCGTTAAAATCACTTCAGCACTCCGGGTGACCGGATGGAAATATACCTGCCAATACATCTGATAGCGGCTCATGATATAGTCTTCCACTGCATGCATTCCGCTCTGTTTGATCACTACCTGGTCCTCACGGGGTCTCATAACACGAAGAATTCGCTCCATATCGAAATGACCGTAGCTGACTCCGGTAAAATAAGCATCACGCTGCAAATAATCCATTCGGTCCGCATCGATTTGACTTGAAATCAGGCTGACAACCAGCTTGTTCTTATACGTCTTCGCTATCACTTCCGCTACATGCTTCGGAAAGTCAGGACCCACTTTCGTTAGAACCTCATTCACTTCTGTATCCCCTAAGATGATGGCTTGAGTGAAGTGCTCGTGATCCAGGTGAAACACTTTTTCAAAGGAGTGGGAGAACGGTCCATGCCCAAGATCATGCAATAGCGCAGCGCAAAGGGACAATAACCGCTCATCCTGATTCCACTCCGGTCTGCCTGCGAAGACATCGTCCACGATTCGTCGGATGATCTCATACACGCCAAGAGAATGATTGAACCGGCTATGCTCGGCACCATGAAAGGTCAGGTAAGTGGTTCCCAGCTGTCTGATCCTGCGAAGTCGTTGAAACTCTTTCGTTCCAATCAAATCCCAAATCACGCGATCCCTTACATGAACATACCGATGAACAGGGTCTTTAAATACTTTTTCTTCATGTAATTTCTGCTTGGCATACTCCATCTTCTACCCTCTTCCTAAACTAGCATATTTCTATTATAGCGACTTTTATCCTGGTATTCATCTCGAATTTTGTCGAAAAAAATAGGTAATTGGCTTCTGAATGATCGGTGCCAAGCGTTCCATTTCCTTCAGAAAAATTTCAGCTTTCTGGCACGCTTGACAAAAACCTGCGCTTTCCCTACTTATTCTCTACCCTCTAACTAGTTTCCTTTTCCAAGAAGAGCCAAACCTATATTTTTTTATTCAGCAGAAAAGAAAAAACTCCCTCACTGGAAGTTTTCCTTTATTTCTTTATTTTCTTGATTACTTTTTCCATCAGTTCTTCTTCCGTCAACGCCGCTACAGGACGATTATTCACAAAAGCGAATGTCTTCTTGCGTCCTGGACCACAATAGGATTGACACGCAATATCGATCGGTGCGTCCGGGTCGATTTCTTTTAATTTGGGAATCAAGGTCTTGAGGTTAACGGCCTGACAATCATCGCAAACACGAAATTCGTTTGCCATCTGTCAACAACCCTTTCTATCTATTGAAATGAATTCTATTCGTCGTAAACATCGATTTATAGAATACAGTTTTCTGCAATGTTTTGCAAGAGAACATCATTTCCAGCTTATAGGAAGCCCACTTATACAACGAAACTAGCAGACAAAAAATAAATTTAACATATTCGTATAAAAACCTATAAAACTGTCCATCCTTTAACCAACGAATCATTTAAGAAAACTATGGGAGTTGAGATGAAATGATGATGAAAACTAGACAGGATGCCTGGACGGAAGAAAATGATTTATTATTGGCAGAAACGGTCCTACGTCATGTACGGGAAGGCAGCACACAATTAAATGCCTTTGAAGAAGTCGGGGACAAACTGAACCGCACATCTGCCGCATGCGGATTCCGCTGGAACGCAGTGGTGCGTCACCAATATGAGAAAGCTCTTCAACTAGCAAAAAAACAACGCAAACAGCGCCACCGCATCCTCGGTAAAGATCAGGGCGGCAAGAAAAAGCTATTGTATCAGCCACCAACGCCTTCATTCGAAGATTTAGATGCTATGTCTCTATCAATGTCTGAAGCCGAAGAAGAAATGGAATTCGCTGAGTACGAGAACTATGTGCCGGAAACGGAACAGCTGGGGAAAGACTCCGAAGAAGAAGCCCCGAAATACGAAATGGAAGCAAGCGAGGAACCCGCCTACGTCACACAGCAGGCGCCTGCCGCTAACCATGTGGTGAAGCCTTCAGGATTAAAAGGTGAAGTGACACTCGAGAAAGTCATTGCCTTCCTGCAAAATCTGGCTCACACCAACATGAATTCCGACTATGTAAAAATTGAGAATCAGAGATTGAAGCAGGAAATCGCTGAAATCAGAAAAGAAAACAGCGAGCTTGAAAAGAAAGTCAAAGCTCTTGAAAACAATTCCGTCACGATGCAGGAAGACTACGAGACACTTATGCAAATCATGAACCGTGCCAGAAAGCTTGTTCTATTCGATGAAGACGATGCCAAAGCCCCACGTTTCAAAATGGATCGTAACGGCAATCTAGAAAAAGTAGCTGAATAATGTTGTTCCCAACCAGTGCGCCTTTGGGCGTGCTGGTTTTTTTAGTTGGGTTGTGACAGTATAGTGCCTTGTTGATGGTTTAGAGGTAGGGATTGTAGGAAGGCTTTAGAGTATAAAGGGGTTCCGAAGAGCTTGTGAATGTATGAACAAACCTTTTTCTACAAAACTAAAAGAATGCAAAAGATTTATTTTTTTGTAAAAATACAGTTACTTTAAGACCTTTTCAGATGAAAATAAGGCTCACACGCTAAAAATTGTTCTCACGATAGGAATTGGTGCTTGGAAAGTAGTAGAGAGGAGTCGTAATTGCGTCGTTTTTTTGATTTATGCGTCATTTTTTCTTTTTATGCGTCAAAATGAGAGGTTATTGCGTCGTTTTTTTATTTTATGCGTATTTTACCATTATTAACCATTTCCCACAAAACCAAAAAAGCCGGACTCCAAACCAATCGAAGTCCAGCTTATCTTTCTATCCTAAAAACTTCTCATTCCGATCAACGACTCTCTGATAATACATTTCATACATTCCGTACTCTTCCCCTTGAAGGGCACTGCTATAAAATTCACCGCTGAATCCTTTCAACGACTGCAGGAACCTGAGCATCACATCTTGAATCGATAATTCGACTCCAAGCAGCTCCGATAAAGAGGCCATCACTTCAGGATCAATAACAGGAAATGTGAACTTCGTCGTTCCATCCTTCAACCCTGTCTCATATAAACGCTGAATCAGCTTCGCTCGTCCAGCACCACTTCCATTGACGCAGAGGTACACCTGTACGGCTACCCCATTTCGAATCCTTCGTTGAGAAATACCCGCAAATTTCTGATCATTGATACTCAAATCATAACTTCCAGGACAGTAGGACTGCGTGATCTCCTTCGCCTCGATCTTCACATCAAAGTCCTTGAACATATCCTCAACAAGCAACCACATGGCATCATAGCCACGGTTAATATCGATTCCTTTTTCAGAATCGGGGAAAACCAATGATAGATTCAATACTCCTTCATCCAATACAACGGCAAGGCCTCCGGAGTTTCTTACAATATATTGATAGCCTTCTTCTTCCAATACTTTCAAGCCATCAGAAAGAAACGGCAACTTTGTATCCTGAATGCCCAGTACGACCGTTTGATGGTGAACCCATGAGCGTGCCGTCGGGTCTGACTGAGCTGCTCCAACTGCCGTGCACAACGTATCATCCATGGCAAACGACTGAAGGGCCCCGAACATCGGTCCCAAGCTAGATTGATCAATCACTCTCCATCTATCTTGACGAAGCAGTGCATACGCTTTTTCCTTATCCATAACGCTTCTCCTTCACTTACAACATGCGAACTCATTATATCACAAAATGCCAAGCACCAAAGGGGCACACACATACGAAAAAAAGCCGAACCCCTAAAGGTTCCGGCTTCTTTCACAGCATCTATAAAATTACAGAGCCTGAGCAGCCGTAATCAGCGCCAGCTTGTACACATCTTCCTCGTTACAGCCACGTGAAAGATCGTTCACAGGTGCATTCAATCCTTGAAGGATCGGGCCTACTGCTTCGAAGTTTCCTAGGCGTTGGGCGATTTTGTATCCGATGTTCCCTGCTTCAAGGCTCGGGAATACGAATACGTTCGCATTACCCTGGATGTCGGCACCCGGTGCTTTTTTCTCTGCAACAGATGGAACGAATGCTGCATCGAATTGGAATTCACCGTCGACAGTCAATTCCGGTGCTTTTTCTTTTGCAACCGAAACGGCTTCAACCACTTTTTCCGTTTCCGGTGATTTAGCCGAACCTTTTGTAGAGAAGCTTAGCATTGCCACTCGTGGATCGATGTCAAACATTTCAGCTGTTTTCGCACTTTCGATTGCGATTTCAGCAAGATCCTGGCTGTCAGGTGAAATATTGATCGCACAGTCTGCGAATACATACTTCTCTTCTTCACGTACCATGATGAAGACACCGGACGTTTTGCGGACGCCTTCTTTTGTTTTGATGATTTGAAGAGCCGGGCGTACCGTATCAGCTGTCGAATGAGCCGCTCCACTTACGAGACCGTGAGCTTTGCCTGTGTATACAAACATCGTTCCGAAATAGTTTCCGTCTAAGAGGATTCTTTTCGCATCTTCTTCTGAAGCTTTTCCTTTACGGCGCTCTACGAATGCCTTCACAAGCTCGTCCATTCCAGAGAATGATGCCGGGTCTACAACGTCACAACCGGCAAGCTTCACACCTAGCTGGTCGGCTTTTGCATTGACTTCGTCCACGTTTCCGACTACGATCGGCGTCAAGATGCCGTCCCCCGCTAAACGGGAGGCTGCTGTTAGAATACGCTCGTCTGTACCTTCAGGGAAAACGATTTTTAACTCTTTACCTTTTACTTTATCAGTTAATGTTGTAAATAAGTTGCTCAATAGAGGAACCTCCTTGATTTATACATATCCAATCTTAGAATACTCTTCTCATATAGGAATTCAAGGAAAAGGAGAAATGATATCGGTTTCACAGAAAAAGTCTTTGTTTTCTAATAATTCCTATTTCCTATTACCCTTTCTTCTACAACCCTAAGCCCATGTAATAATCTACGAGGATAGTGTGTTCCAGATATCCCTTGCCTATCCACCATTTGTGCCATTTTAACGACATTGGGTTTTGTATTCTTACTCCAGGGCCAAACTATGATATAGTAAAGTTGGAAAAAGTACTTTAAGGAGTGATTACGATGGCAGAACCGGCACAAACGTTAGATGGTTGGTATTCCCTGCATGATTTTCGCGCGATGGATTGGACGTCCTGGAAGATGCTTCCGAGTGAAGAAAGATCCTCGGCGATTTCTGAATTCCACCGTTTCTTAGATAAGTTAAACAGCACGCAGGATGCGAAAGAAGGAAGTCACGCTCTTTACACGATCGTTGGTCAAAAAGCAGACTTCATGCTGATGATCCTTCGTCCTACAATGGAAGAATTAAATGAGCTGGAAAATGAATTCAACAAGCTGAAGATCGCTGAATTCACGATTCCGACATACTCTTATGTTTCTGTAGTGGAACTTGGCAACTATATGCCATCTGAGGGTGATCCTTATGATAATCCATATGTACAGGAGCGCATCTACCCGATCCTTCCGAAAGCGAATCATATCTGTTTCTATCCGATGGACAAGCGTCGCCAGGGAAATGATAACTGGTACATGCTGCCGATGGAAGAGCGTCGCGACATGATGAGAAGTCATGGAATGATCGGCCGCCAATACGCAGGCAAGGTCAAACAGATCATCACAGGTTCTGTTGGTTTTGATGATTACGAGTGGGGTGTGACCCTATTTGCTGACGACGTCCTTCAATTCAAAAAGCTTGTATACGAAATGCGTTTTGATGAAGTAAGTGCACGCTACGGCGAATTCGGTACCTTCTATGTAGGTAACCTATTAAAAGAAGAAGGAATTGCAAAATTCCTTCACGTGAACTAAATATACTGATAAACGACAAGTCCTTGTGGCTTGTCGTTTTTTTAGGCTCTTTTCAGATGGTTGTTTTGTAACATAAGACCTGCCTGGAGCTCTGTCAACAAGCGTGTGTTGGATGGTGAGGGGAACTGCTTCGCTTTCCGCGGACGTTCGGCCGAGCCTCCTCAGCTTCGCTTCCGGGGTCTCGGCACGTCCGTACTTCCGCAGGAGTCTACGCAGTTCCCCTCACCATCCATAAAAAAATTCATGACAGAGCTTAATATAGAAAACGGTCTACTGCTCTCTTTAAATGAGTTCATTTTCGGTGGAAGCATTGTTTGGTTCATTTGAAAGATAGTTCAAGGATACCTCTATTTATGAGTTAACATAAAATTTTCTATTACTTCTTTGTAGATAGTTATTGGGGGAACAAACGCTCAATATTTCTACAATAGGAGCTTTTTTTGTTTTGGCCACCTGTCATTAGGAGAAGCACAGAGTGGATTGTAGCGGAAGGCACTTGACTCCTGCGGGCAATAGAGGAAAGGTCGAGACCCCACAGACGGAACGTCGAGGAGGCTCGACTTCCTCCCCGCGGAAAGCAAGTGCCTGGAGCGGAAAGTAGCGGTCCCTATTTTCACACTACCCCTCATCTAAAACAGAAATTCATTTTTGGGAAATTATGCAAAGACACAATGTTTACGAAAAGAACTTTTATAAAAAAAGTTCGTCTCCCTCATTCACAAAACGAACGAATATATTTTTCTCCCCTTACATAGACATGAAATAGTGAGATATATAGCATCTTCTAAAGTGAGGTGGCTGTTATTCCTTATCACGAGAAGGAAGTGAAACTTCTTGAAGTCCCGTTGTTTCCATCAGCCTGCTCAAAGAGACTGTCCGAAAGTATTCTAACTTTATTAAAAGGAGGTATTCGGTTTGGCGAATCAACAATCAAACCCGTATATGCAAGGGTATAATCCATATGGTCAGTATTACGGAGGAGGGCAAGTTCAGGGTCAACAGTATTATCCCCAACAGCAAGGTGGTGGAGGTTTCCAGGTACCTTCACCGACGAATGCTCCAGCCCCTACTCAAAACATTCAGGGGATGCTGCCGATTGAAGAATCGTATATCGAGAATATTCTTCGCTTGAACAAAGGAAAAGTAGCGACTGTTTACACTACGTTTGAAAACAATAAGGAATGGAATGCGAAGGTTTTCAAAGGAATCATTGAAGCCGCTGGCCGGGATCACCTTATCCTTAGTGATCCACAAACGGGGACCAGATACCTCATCCCAATGATTTACTTAGACTACATTACATTTGATGAAGAAATTGAATATGAATATCCGTATGGAGCTGGAGGCTCTATGCAAAGTTATTCCCAGCGATAAAAAAAATACCCTGACAGGAAGATTTTTTCTGTCAGGGTATCTTTTTTATAACGTTTTCGCTGCAAAGACAATCAGAAGCACCCATGCTGCCAAGAAACTGACGCCGCCAAGTGGTGTGATTGCTCCAAGTACCTTAATTCCGGACAGGCTCAGTACATATAGGCTTCCTGAGAATAAAATCGTTCCGATCAGCATCAGCCAGCCGGACCAGGACAGTAATGAGGTTGGTGTCACATTCCCCATCAGTACCCCGACAATGATGATTCCGATGGCGTGAAACATCTGATAGAGAACTCCGGTATTCCAAATATCAATATACTTCTGTGAGATTTTCCCTTCCAATGCGTGGGCACCGAAAGCTCCTAAAGCGACTGATAAAAAGGCGTTGATAGCTCCGATAATGATAAATGTTTTCATGATGGCCCTCCTGTTCTTTCGTTCACTTAGTGATTAAAAGTCGAATAATGAATTTCCATTCGCTCCGTCATCCGTTTCCATAGGCTCTTCTTTCTGGATGGTGACAGGCTTCTGACTCGGTTGTGATTCCTGTAAATATGGCATTGTTTGTTGAGGTTGAAACGAAGGTGCTGCAGTAGCTGCCCCGTGGTTTTCCTCTAACAAAACTTCACATAGAGCCTTTATTGAATACACATGCTCACGGATTTGCTGTGACTTTTCGGCTGATTTTGCTTTTCCGAGCTCATGTTCCATTTTCTTTATTAATGATTGATGTGGGATATTCACAATTGATGACTCCTTCCACAAGTCTTTCCGTACGTGATTACATACAATATGTACTTCCTCTGTTGTACCTACATCACTATCCTAATTCTAAATGAAGGATTTCGCAAATATCTTCTCGTCGTCATTTCACTTTAGGCTTGAATTTCATGCAGGGACTTCCTGAGGATTGGAAAACCACCAGTGAAGGCATGGCTTTCGTTTTGAACCCGTAGCCTTTACACCCACGGGGATGAGCCTGTTCCCAAGTTGTATAAAAATATTGACATTGAAAGCAGTTGATACGCTTCTCATTTATCATTTGGCGCCCCCCTTCTACAAAATAAACCCCTCCACATACGAGGGGCTATACACTGTTTCACGTGAAACATTCGGTTATTCGATACACCAGTCAATCTCGTTTATCCCTTGTTTCCGTAAAAACTCATTTGTTTGTGAATATGGTTTACTTCCAAAGAAACCCCGGTGTGCAGATAAAGGACTCGGATGAGGAGCCGTCACGATATAGTGCTTGGAAGAATCGATGAGGGCCTGCTTCGACTGAGCAGGTTTCCCCCATAAAATAAACACCATCGGCTTCTCTCGTTCATTGAGGATCGAGATGACATGATCCGTGAATGGTTCCCACCCTTTTCCACGGTGGGAGTGTGCCTTCCCATCTTGTACGGTTAAGACGGTATTTAACAGCAGGACACCCTGCTCTGCCCATTTTACAAGTGATCCATGGGCAGGAATCGGACATCCGATATCATCCTGAAGCTCTTTGTACATATTTCGTAACGACGGCGGGATCTTGACTCCTTTTTTGACCGAAAAGCTTAAACCTTCTGCCTGATTCGGTCCATGATACGGATCTTGTCCAAGCAATACAACCTTCACATCTTCGTATGCTGTGTAATGAAAAGCATTATAGATGTCATGCATGGAAGGATACGTCGTGTTCGTTTCATATTCCCCTTTAAGCCATTCTCTCAAGGTCTGATAGTACTCCCTCTGAAGTTCACCTTCCAGAATGTCTGCCCAATCGTTTTGGAAAATCTTTGTCACTGTTAGACATCCTTTCTAGTCCTGAAATTGAATCGTAATGTCGTAGCCCAATTGCACAAAGAAACCCTTCAACGATTTCTCTGCGTTTTTTTCCGCGGCTTGAAGCAACCCTTGCTCAACCGCCTCCTGACTGATTTGGTCCTTTGCCACTTCCGCAAGAGCAAACCCTTCGTTCCAATCCACATCATTTCTGAAAATCCCTTCTACGGAGAAGGTCTTAATGTTCTCAGTATCAATGGAAGGGTCTTGGAGAATCTCAGCACGTGGCAGGGTTAATTGAATTTCTTTCTTCTCTTCATCAACTACAATATCGTCTTCATCGATTCCCTGTAAATCAACTCCTGCCAGGACGGTTCCAGGGACCACCATCAGAAGCTTACGTTTTGTCCCGGGTATATCCGTATTGATGTCTTTCCCGAATAATTGATTATCCTCCTGCTCGATGACGGCCTTTATAAACCCTTGAGCCGTGGCCAGGGAACTCATCTCTTGAATCCGTTCGACAAACGCCCCCTTCTCCTCTGTAAAGGTGGATCCGGATAACAACGAATAGACCCCTATGGATACTCCTCCAACTAATAGGATGAAAAGAAGGAGAATCAACAACACTCTATGTTTCCAAAAGGACAGAATGGATGTTGTTAATTTCCAAGCCGGAAAACGTCTACTGCTTCTATTTTCAAACGCCAAAGAGGCACCGGTTTCTCTTTCACTCGCTTTCAAATCTGCTAAAAGTGCTTCAATTTCTTGTATTTTCTTGTATTGATTTGTCAAATGCTTCACCTTCCTCTCTTCTATTATAGGAAATAATGTAGAATCTTGGAAACAATTATTCTCTCAAAAGCATTTCTATATTATGGAAAGTTTTATTTTTGTACAACCGGGAAAAGAAAGGACAAGACATTAAATGAAAAGTGGAGGTAATAATTATGTATAAAGTTCAAACTGCTGAAAATGTGGTGGAAGCGAAAAGAGAAATTGAAATGTTTACAAGTGAAGGTTATTCTAAAGATGAAATCTATGTGTTCGCCCATGACAAACATCGTTCTGAACATATCACAGAAGCAACCCATACAGAATCAACCGGTATAAAAGAACAAGGAATCATTGAATCCATGAGTAACCTATTCAACAGCCGCGGAGATGAATTACGTTCGAAAATGAAGTCAGTGGGGATGAACCAGGCAGAAGCAGATGTCTATGAAGAAGAACTAGATAAAGGAAAGCTTGTCATCGTCGCTTCCAAAGAAGCAACAAGTAATGATGCGAAACCATTCTAAGCTTTAACGATTCATCCAATCCAAAAAGGCGTCGAGGATATCATTCCCGGCGTCTTTTTTTGTAATAGCCAAAAGAATTTGTATTTACCCGTCCGTTATTATATTCTTTAGTCAGACTTTTACAATTATAACGAGTGACTTTCTTAGGAGGAATGCAACTATGACATTGAAAAAAACCCTGACGATCGCTGGATCCGATACAAGCGGTGGAGCCGGGATCCAAGCTGATCTTAAAACATTCCAGGAGCATGGCGTGTATGGCATGACGGCTCTTACAACGGTTGTTACGATGGATCCGAACAACCATTGGCACCACCAGGTTCATCCATTATCCATTGATACATTGGAAGCACAACTGGAAACGGTTCTTTCTGTCGGAATCGACGCAATGAAAACAGGCATGCTTGGTACAGTCGAGATCATTGAGCTTGCAGCGAAGAAAATCGATGCATTCGGATTGGATAAAGTCGTCATCGACCCTGTAATGGTATGTAAGGGCGAAGATGAAGTATTAAACCCTGAAACAACGGATGCCATGAGGGAGCATTTGCTCAAGCGCGCTACCGTTGTTACTCCTAACCTGTTCGAAGCAGGACAGCTTGCCGGGTCAGGCCCGATCAAAACCATTGATGAAATGAAGGAAGCCGCAAAGAAAATTCACGACCTTGGGGCGAAAAATGTTGTCATCAAGGGCGGAAAGCAATTGCAACATGACAAAGCCCTTGATCTATTCTATGACGGAAACGACTTTACTCTCCTCGAAGAAGAGAAAGTAGCAACGACGTATAACCACGGTGCTGGCTGTACCTTTGCAGCAGCCATCACTTCTAACCTTGCAAATGGACAAGACGTGAAAGAAGCTGTACAAAACGCGAAAACCTTCGTAACGGCAGCCATCAAACACGGATTCAAACTGAACGAATACGTAGGACCAGTTATGCACGGGGCTTACAATCGTCTTGAAAAATAATCACCGGCTTGTGCCAGGCACGAATGAATGATCTCGTGCCTGGCACTTTTTTTGAGGGACGGACCTTCCAAAAAGCACGTCCCTCCCCCAATCATACTTTTCGCATTCATTCATGAATTTTAGTAAGATAGTACATAATGGTTAAGAGTCTTTTCTGTATTTAAGGAGGAAAAAGAATGGAACCAATCAAGATTGCTGATGTGCAAGGAATCATTACCCAGCTTGCACGTCAGGACGTTTATATACATTTAGAAACCACCAACGGAGCCTATGCGTCTCACTTCAATGAGGGCTTCTTTTCGGCCGGAGCCTATATCCGCAACGCGAAAGTCAACTATGAGCACGGGAAGATCATCGGGGACGGACCTTACCGTGTCGGTTTGAAAATTGAAATCGGCTGGATTTATGCTGAAGGCCTGACTCATTATGAGTTCGATGAACAGGGTCGCCTGTTACTTGCAGGTCATGGTGCCGACGGGAAACTGGCCGTAGCCCTTGAAATCAGCCCTACACCTTTCAACTAAACCACTTGAATCTATATAAAAGGAGAGGTCAAAATGGAAAAAGAAAGACAAGTACTTGTCATCTTTCCCCACCCCGATGATGAAGCATTTGGTGTGTCAGGAACCATTTCCACTCACGTGAATAATGGAACACCCGTAACCTACGCCTGCCTCACATTAGGGGAAATGGGAAGAAACTTGGGGAACCCACCCTTCGCAACAAGAGAGTCGCTTCCACTGATTCGTAAAAAAGAACTGCAAAAAGCGGCCGATGTGATGGGAATACAGGATTTACGCATGATGGGATACCGGGATAAAACCCTTGAATTTGAAAATGATGAAAAGCTGTCCAACATGGTGACTGAGCTAATTGAAGAATTGAACCCATCACTCATCATCACCTTCTATCCGGACTACTCCGTTCACCCGGATCACGAAGCAACAGCAAGAGCCGTCGTTCGTGCCGTTCGACGCCTTCCGAAAGCATCAAGACCGAAGCTCCATTGCCTTGCCTTCTCCAAGAATTGCGAAGAAGCGTTAGGACAGCCTGATATCCTTGTTGATATCACACCGGTTAAAGATCAAAAAATTGATGCCATGAAGGCACATATCTCCCAAACAGCATGGATGCTCAAGGATTTAGAAAAAGGCATTCAGCAAAATGACCCTGAAGCATTAAAATGGGTGACCGTTGAGCGATTCTGGAGTTATCAATGGGAAAATGACACAGTAGAATAATGATTTTAAAATGAGTTTGGGCTTTGCTCAAGCTCTTTTTTTCTTGTGCTCTTCTAAGGGATCGTTTTGTGAATAGAATAAATATAACCAGAGAGTGAGTGATTACTCACTTTACAAATTACTCGGCATACTTTATATTAGGAGTGAGTAATCACTTACTAACATTCGAAAGGTGTGATTCAATTGAATTCCATCATCCAATTGAACGGGCTGTCCAAGTCATTCGGCTCTCAAGAAGTGTTAAAAAATGTATCTCTTAACATCCCGAGAGGAAATATCTATGGATTATTGGGCCCGTCTGGCTCGGGCAAGACGACTTTGATCAAGCTAATGATCGGTCTCGAAACCCCTTCGACAGGGAGTGTAACCTTCAAAGGGAACAAGCTGAAGGCAAAAGAGATGTACCCAACCATCGGATATATGGCTCAATCAGATGCCCTATATGATGAGCTGACTGCGAAGGAAAATTTATCTTTCATGGCATCTCTTTATGGATTAAGGAAAACGGAACGAAACGAACAAATTGAGAAAGTGATGACAACCGTCGACCTTCTCGCTCACCTTAATAAGCCTGTTCATCAGTATTCAGGAGGCATGAAAAGAAGACTGTCCCTTGCAATTGCCCTCTTACATGATCCCGAAGTCTTATTTTTAGATGAACCGACTGTCGGGATCGACCCCGTTTTAAGAAAGGAAATATGGGATAGCTTTCACCGTCTTAAGGAAGAAGGCAGAAGCCTTATCATTACAACCCATGTGATGGATGAAGCAGAAAGATGTGACCGTTTGGGCCTCCTGCAGCATGGCGAAATCATTTCAAGCGATACGCCTGATGCCATTAAAGAAACGTATGGGGTAACTTCGATTGAAGAGGTATTTTTGAAAAATGGAGGTGTTTCCATTGCGGATTAGGGGTTTTGTCATTCGGATTCTTCAACAGCTCCTCAGGGACAAACGAACATTGGCTCTGATGTTCTTAGCTCCATTATTGATACTCAGTATGCTTTCGCTCGTATTTAACTCTGAGGATTACGATGCAAAGGTGGCGATTGTCGATCTTCCACAGCAACTGGAAGCGAAATTCGATACGAAGGAGTTTCAATCTTATGCGAGTCCCGATAAGGCCATGAAAGATATTAAAAATGGTGAGCTGGATGGCTATATATCATTCGAGAGCTCTACTTCCCCTTCAATTGTCATCGAAGGAAGTGACCCCACTGTCAACGGGGCTGTGATGAAAAAAATTCAATCGTTGTTTCCCGACGACTCTCAAAAGCTATCAGATCAGATTGAGTACGTGTACGGAAGCGGGGACATGGAGATGTTTGACTCCTTTGGACCAGTCCTTCTGGGTTTTTTCGTCTTCTTCTTTGTCTTTTTGATCAGCGGGGTATCTTTCCTGAGAGAGAGAACGACAGGCACACTTGAGAGGTTGCTTGCTTCCCCCATCAAGATTTGGGAAATGGTCGTAAGCTATGTCCTTGGTTTCGGTATCGTCACCCTCCTTCAGGCTTCCTTGATTTCCTGGTATGCCATCTATGTTTTGGATATGATGATGGAAGGAAGCTTTTTCAATGTATTGATCATCATTGTTTCATTATCATTCACGGCCTTGACGCTTGGGATATTGCTATCGGCTTTTGCCAAGAATGAATTACAGATGATGCAGTTCATTCCGATTGTGGTCGTACCACAGATATTCTTTTCAGGGTTATTCAATTTAGATACAATCTCTGAATGGCTGAGCTGGATCGGTCCAATCACCCCTCTTTATTATGCTGCGGATGCTTTAAGAGATGTGATGATTCGGGGATTTGCGTTTGAGGATTTGCTTTTTAACTTATCGGTATTGATTGGGTTTTCTCTACTCTTTATCGTTCTCAATGTTGCAGCCCTCAGAAAATACCGTAAAATATAGGTAAGTAATGAACGACAAGTTAGGGGTTTAAAGCATGACTGAGGAAAAGAATATATTTAAACAGCTGTTTGATCAAGAAGAAACACTGACTGAAAAGCAACAGAAAATCGTGGAGGCAGCCATTGAAATGTTTGCAGAAAAAGGCTACGCTTCCACCTCTACCAGTCAAATCGCAAAAAAAGCCGGCGTCGCAGAAGGAACCATCTTCCGGCATTACAAAACGAAGAAGGACCTGCTTCTTTCGATTGTATCCCCTACGATGGCCAAGCTGATCGCTCCATTTGTGATCCGGGATCTCAATAAAGTGCTCGATGCGAAGTATGATCGGTATGAAGATTTCCTGAAAGCAATGATTTTGAATAGGCAGGAGTTTTTGAAAGAGAATATGACGGCATTTAAGATTTTGATACAGGAAATCCCTTTTCATCCTGAGCTGAAGGAACAATTCAAAGAGCATATCGCTGAAAAAGTGATCGAGAAATTCGTGAGGCTAGTCGATCATTATAAAGAAAAGGGACAGATCATTGACCTGCCTTCATACACTGTCGTGCGATTTTCGGCCACGAGTATCTTCGGATTGCTGCTTGTTCGGTACCTCTTCCTTCCTGAAGCCGATTGGGATGACGAGAAGGAGATCGACATGACGGTGCAGATGATTGTGAATGGAATTGGTAAGGGATAAACGTGTAGAAAGGACTCCAAATGAGAGATTTGGGGTTCTTTTTTTTGGCTGTAAAGTGACCATTGGGACTGAAAATGGATACTGGAAGCAGATTTTCATTCGTCTTGCTCATGAATGAGGGTTTTATTTTCAATTTCACCCTACTTATTTTCAAATTTACATTTTTATTTTCAATTCTTCACCATTTATTTTTAAAACATAGAATTTATTTTCAAAACCGACAGCCCACCTCATCTTCACCTGTTTTCCTCCTCCCCAAACGGGTAAAACCTACTATACATCATTAGGAGGTAAAAAAAAATGAGTTTCCTTTTCCACGAAAACACATTGAAAGACCAGCATATCCTCATCACAGGCGCGACAGGCGGCATCGGGTATGAAACGGCGAAAATAGCCGTCGAGGCAGGCGCCAGGGTGACGATTACAGGTAGAAATGAAGAGAAGCTGAAGCAACTGAAAAATGAATGCCGGGAATCAGACAAGGTCTTCATATATAGAGCGGATCTTACCAACACTGAAGATCGCAAAAATCTTCTATCAGCCGCGAGAAACCAGCATGGCCCCATCACTGGTCTCGTGAACTCAGCCGGGATAGGCGGCGGTGATATGGTCGAGGGTCTATCCGAGGAAGACCTGAGAAATATCATGGAGTTAAACTACTTCTCACTGGTCCAGCTCTCACAGGCCGTCTATAACCAAATGAAAGATAAAAAAAGTGGTTCCATCGTCAATATCTCTTCCCTGTCAGGATTGAGAGGGACTCATGGCAACAGCGCATACAGTGCATCTAAGTTTGCTGTAATCGGATTCACTCAATCCTTTGCCCATGAGGCGATTGAACACAACGTAAGAGTAAATGCCATTTGCCCGGGTTATGTAGATACCGATATGGGGAGAAGCGCAATAAAATCAAAAGGCGAACGTGAAGGCAGAAGGTATGAGGAGCAACTGGAGATCGCGAAAGACAGTATTCCTTCTGGACGGCTTACCTCCCCTACTGAAGTGGCAAATACGATTGTTTATCTATTAAGTGATGCAGCCGAAAACATTGTCGGGGAATCGGTCAAAATTTCAGGGGGAAGCGTCATGCGCTGATCCTTGGTTGAACAAAGAACGGGCAAGGATTTTTATCCTTGCCCCGGTTAACCCATTCTAGGTTTCTAGCTGCCCTCTTGAATTTTCTTTTTGATCTCCTCAATATATTTTTTCTTTTCTTTTTCATTGTTCAGCAGGTCACTGTTTTTATCTTGGAGATATTTTTGAAGGGCTTTTTCAATCTCTTCATGTGAGGCGTCCTCCGATATGACTCCGGTCTTCTTTAACATTTCTATAATCTTTTCATCGTTAGCCAGAACGTCTATCTTGTTTGCTGGCTGTTCGGTTTCTTCATCAGGTACATCAGAGTTGACTTCAGTAGAATCTTGATCGTTCCTCTGACCGTCTGCAGTACATCCATTCAGTAATAAGGGCACCAAAAGAAATGCGAACATCCATTTACCACTCACGTCATCACTTCCCTTTCAAAGAGAATGAACCATTGTATACTATATTATATAAAATACCCTCTAACCCCTTTTTAAAATCAGAATTGCAGCTAATAAGGGATAAATAGGCAAAATTAGTGCATTCATCACTTACTTCATTCTGTAATATATGGTTTAATAGATAGTACTATGGAACGATATTAGTGAAGAGGGTTGTGAAAAGGGTCCCCTTCCACTTCTTTATAAAGTAAAAGCTGAGAGATCTTTCTCCTCTTTTTTTTACTTTAAAACCGAACATACGTTCTATTGGTGGTGAAAAAAATGGATTCATTAGTCAGTGAATTTTATCGTCATTATCCTCATCTCAAACAGAATAAAGCCGTTGAGTCCTTTATCAGTCAATCGGATAACCAGAAGTTAGTCGAAAATTTTTTACGTCACCCCAGTGCATGTAGGGAAGAACGTTTAAACGAAGCTTTTAAAGCCCATTATTTTGATATCCGGTTTACCTCTTACGTCAGTTCATCCCTTTATTTTCACAGTGTGAACTTTGACAAACATACAAGAAAGTATAGCGAACGACATCCTCTGACCTTGGATAACCAGGCGGATGAAGATGGTGGATCGTATGTCGATCTTGTTCCGGATCCGGCATCGGATATTGCGCTTTTTACCAATTATTCGACTTTAATGGAATGCGTGGAGAACGAAGAACTCTTGCAGGCTTATAAAACGTTGACCGACAAACAGAAGCATATCCTGGATTTAGCCTATGTGCAGGAATTATCTGATACTGAAATCGCAAGAATGCTGAGCGTATCACAACAAGCGATCTCCAAAACTCATCGAAAAGCTTTACGCTTATTAAAATCCATTCTAGAAAAAGGAGAATCATAATCTATGGGAATTCTATATGATCTAATAAAAGAAGCGAAGGGCAACTCGGAATATGAAACGAAGGTCATCCGGACGTTTGAACCGAAGATCAAGAAATCCTTGTATCTTACCCGGGTCGAAAATAGGGATGATCTCGAACAGGAGTTAAAGATCAAATTGATCCGGTATGTCCGGGATTACTCACTAGAAAAAGTACCAAGGTTATTTGATATAAATGAACAATAAAGATAGGACAAGTGCTCACAAACCTGTGGCGCTTGTCCTTTTTTTGTCTGTATTTCTTTTTAATAAATGTTTGACTGCAGGTTGTCTTTTTCCCTTAGAACTCTTCTTTATACAGTGTAAGGCAAACAACAAAGAGTGAGAGAGATTGAGATGGTCTTTCTTCCGCTTCATCCTTTTGCCTATAACCATAAAGGGAGAGATGTTGAATGAATTGGACACGAACGTTACGACAAGGTGATTCAGGAAGCGATGTACTGGAACTTCAAATCCGCGTTGCCGGCTGGGCGGCAAGTTCCCCTTCGAAAACCTATGTATCGGTGGATGGGGCATTCGGACCCGGAACGGAAGCAGCTGTCAAACGATTCCAAAGTGCGTACGGTCTTTCTGCTGATGGAATTGCAGGACCGCAAACCCATAACCTGTTGAATAGTCTAGAAGACAGCGATGGATCGACGGTCAACTTTGCATTCAGTGAATTCTATTCAAAGGACGGAAGCGGCTTCTCTGGAGGGAATACCGGCTCGACACAGGTAAGAGAGAATGTACGAAGACTGATGTACAAGCTCGAGGCCCTTCGAAAAAAACTGGGGAATCCACCCGTTGTCATTAATTCCGGATTCAGAAGCATCACACATAACCGAAATGTCGGCGGTGCCTCTAACAGTATGCATACGTACGGTATCGCAGCAGATGTAGATCCCTCAGGAAAGACACCGGCCCAAGTTGCGGAAGTTGCTAAAACATGCGGCTTCAGCGGGATAATCAAATATTCTACCTTCGTTCATAATGACAGCCGGGTCGAATACCCGTATGGTGCCGGGTCGTATTACTGGGCTTAAGAAGAAAAGGGGGGAAAAACATATGCCAATCATCGTACTTGATCCCGGCCACGGGGGAACAGACCCTGGCGCTATTGGAAACGGACTTCAGGAAAAGAATCTTACCCTGACGATCGGATTGAAGGTGAAGCAATTATTGGAGGCAAATTATATCGTTGATGTGCGTTTAACCAGAGAAACGGATGTCTTTATAGAGCTGTCGGAGCGGGCTGATTTCGCCAATAACTTAGGAGCATCTTACTTCGTCTCCCTTCATCATAATGCAGGTGGAGGCACCGGATTTGAAAGCTTTATCTATCCCGGTACAAGCTCTTCGGAAACAGGAAGACGCCAGGACGTCCTGCACGGAGAAGTCATGAAGTTCCTCACTGGATTTGGATTAAGGGACCGAGGTCAAAAGGAAGCGAACTTCGCCGTATTGAGAGAAACGGCCATGCCTGCGATTTTACTTGAAAATCTCTTTATCGATAGTGTGAATGATACCAATCTCTTAAAAGACCCTACCTTCCTCACGGGAATTTCTAACGCAATAGCATCAGGCATCGGGAAGGCACTGAATCTCTAGCAGGCCAGCCTGCCCTATAAAGGAGGAGCACTAATGGATTATTCGGTTTTTGTTCAATTACTTGGTAATTTCGGATTTCCCATTGCCGTCACACTCTTTCTATTAGTGAAACTTGAGAAAAAGTTGGAACAGCTAGAACTCGCCATTCATGCTCTTTCAAAATCGTTTAATGATAATGGGAAATAGACGGATGGTATATGAATTGATTAAGATAATCGGGGGATGGGCTGCCATATTCCTGAGCTGCGTCAGCTTGACCCTCCTCTTGATGAACCATCAGCATTGGATCACTTTCACTTTTCTATCGCTAAGTATTGTTCTTTTTACCAGACTCCAACAAATAAATCGATGAATCTAGTGATTACAACAAGCAATCTTCGCACCTCCTACATATATGATATTAGGAGGTGTTTTCTATTAAAAAAATCATTCTATTTTCAGATACCGGTATAGATGATGCGATTGCGCTGATCTATGCCTTGAAAGACCCAAACATCGAAGTCGTGGGTATTGTCAGTGGATTCGGTAATACAGACCGGAACAAAAGCTATAGGAATGCAACATATCTACTGAAATTAGCTGGCCAAAAAGGAATTCCCGTCATTGCGGGGAGCACCCGGCCACTTAATGGGGAGGAACCCGAGTTTTTCCCGGATATTCATGGTGTGGAAGGGCTTGGTCCCCTCTCCCCTCCAATTCCCGAAGAACGATATGGGAACAAAACCAATTTCAGTAAGCTATTCCAACTGATCAAGAAGAATCCCGGGGAACTCACGATTGTTGGTGTGGGGAGGTGTACATCCCTTGCCATCGCCTGGCTCTTGAGCCCTGACGTCATGTCACTGGTGAAGGAAACCTATATCATGGGAGGGGCATTTTTTGTTCCGGGAAATGTAACAGAAGTAGCAGAGGCAAACTTTTATGGGGATGCAGTGGCAGCGGACATTGTGTGCAGAAATGCTCCGAATCTGACAGTGATCCCGCTGAATGTCACAAGGTTGGCCCTTATAACACCTGCTCAAGTGAATTTCATCCATTCCAGGGCAAGGACCCCATTGGATCAGACCATCAAACCCATCCTGGACTTTTATTACGAAGCGTATCAGCAGCTTGAGCCGGGCATAGCCGGGACTCCACAGCATGATCTCTCTGCCGTCATGGCTGCCGCGGCCATCGATGGGCTGTTCACTTATGAGAAGAGGGCGATCCGCGTACAGCATGAAGAAAACTATGCCAACGGATTGAGCATCGCGGATTTCAGACCGGGAAGTACAGACTGCTTTGGGACAGGCTGTTCACGGATTGCCGTTGCCATCGATGAGGATGTATTTCTGTCAAATGTACTGGATGTTTTAACAAGATAAAGACAAAAAAACATGAAACCTATACTTCAGTGGTTTCATGTTTTTTTATTTTTTGAAGCGTATAGGACAATCCTGGATCAGGGAAGCATTAGAGTAAGGAGGCGATGTATCCATGAATACATTTGAAGTATTATCTCTGATGCTCAGCTTTGGGATGTTTGTGATCGCTATTCTGAAATATAAAGACAATGATGAGAATAAGAATTCATAAACACGCTCTTTAGCGTGTTATTTTTTTGCGAAAATACCTACCCGGCTCAAAGCTAAGGAAAGTATTCCTATCTTATTCTTCAATCGTCAATGATTTCAAATCAACCCCATACAATTTATCATCATTCTCCCGGGGGATCCCGCGTCCGTCCGTGTTATTCGATACAAAGTAAAGAGTGTCACCTTCCACAAGCACGTCCCGAATACGACCAAATCCTGTCAGCAAGTCCGATACTTTGCCGGTTTCAGGGTCGAATCGCTTCACACTTTGACCTGCGAGAGAAGCAAACACTAAATCTTCATTCCAAAAATCTGCTCCTGATGGGGCCCATGAAGGTTCCCCGGAGTGAGCGAGAGGAGAAATCAATGACTCTTCCTTTTCATCCCCGGTAATCTTCGGCCATCCATAATTGCTGCCGGCTTCGATACGGTTCACTTCATCATATCCGTTCGGTCCGTGCTCTGTTTCATATAGCTCTCCAGCTTTGTTCCATGCAAGTCCCTGAGGATTACGATGACCGTAACTGTAGACGTAAGAATTCTTAAATGGGTTGTCTTTTGGTATTCCACCATCCAAGTTCATCCGAAGAATTTTCCCTCCAAGAAAGGAGAGGTCCTGGGCCTTATCCTGTTGAGTGGCATCCCCTGCCGTGATGTAGAGCTTGGTATCCGGACCGATTTCCAACCGTCCACCATGGTGGTATTGACCGCTTGGGATTCTGTCCAGCAACAGTTTTTCCTCGCTCCATTGATTTTCCGTCCGTTTCAATACTACGACACGGTTGAATGGATCTCCTGATTCATCATACGTGTAGTAAGCATATGCCTTCTGATTGGTCTTGAAGTCGGGATGAAGCACAAATCCCAGTAAACCCGCTTCAGGGCGGTTGGATAATGGCTCTGAAAGATTGGTTTTCACAACGCTTTTCCTGCCATCCTTTATTTCAATGATATCCCCGGTCCTTTGGGTGATGTAGAATACATCATCCAGCTTTTGAATCGACCAGGGAATGGAGAGATTCTGTGCGACCACGCTGCTTTCGACACTAGGTTTACTGACGGATTCACTTTCTTCCTGTTGTTCATCTGGCTGTCCCATTGAGCAGGCACTAAGCAGCAAGCTAAGACCAATGACGAATAAGAACGAACGACTTCTGATTCGGTTTCTCATTTATTCAAGCTCCTTATTCACTTTTTTTAACCAGTATGGACAACGGAATACTTTCTCATGAGTTTGCCGTCTGTTGAAGAGCTTCCTGAATCGCTTTTGCGACACCGTCTTCCCGGTTTGTTGCCGTGATGAATGGACAGAATTCTTTTATCTGATCCAGGGCATTCCCCATGGCCACCGGTCTTCCCACAGCTTTCATCATGGATAGGTCGTTAAGGTTATCACCCATTGCCATGGCATTTTCTGCTGAAAGGCCTTTGTCGTTCAAAAGCTTTTGAAGAGCCACTCCTTTTTGTGCTTCAAGGCTATTCACTTCAATGTTTTCTTTACCCGATGAGCTGATGGCGATGCCAGTTACTTGGTTTAATTTTTCGTTCGCTTCTGTTAATTTCTTTTCATCAAATGAGAAAACAAGGAATTTGTAAACAAGTTGGGAAGCATCCTCGAACAGTACCCCGTAATCTTCTACTAATTTGATATGACCTTTATCAAATCGTTCCTTGGCTGCTTTTCTCACCTGCTCTTCTGATACTTCAGGGTTGGCTGTCGTGAAAATATCGACAATCAACTCAACGCCCATTTCATAATTTTCGGTGTATGTTCCCTGATCTGTATAGATTTCAAAGTAAATACCGGTTTCGTTTAAGACAGCTGCAATTTTTTTCGCTTGTGCTGATTCAATGCCTGCCTGATAGACGATTTCACCCTTTTTATTTCGAATCTCTGCTCCATTGGCACAAACGATATCACATGAGATGCCGGCCTCCTGTATGACATAGCGGGCTTCTTCATATGATCTCCCTGTTGCAACAACGACTTCTATTCCTTGCTGCTGCGCATCCAGGATAGCCTGTTTGTTGGCTTCGCTGATTTCCTGTTTTTCATTTAAAAGCGTTCCGTCCATATCCGTTGCGATACATGTAATCATAAGTAGACACCTTCCTGTTGTTAATGTTCATAATTTTACCCATTGTATCATGAAACATTTCCCGAGTTATACTGAACCACCTCCTGCTAATGAATAACCCTGTAGATTTAGGGTATGAAAATATAGAAGACGTTCGTCTACTATGTCAGGAGGGTTATTCATGGGTAATCGTACATATTTAAACAAAGTGTTTTGGATTTCAGCTATTATTGTGTCCATCTTGGTTGTGTTTGGGGCTGCTTTTCCAAAACTTTTTGCTAAAGGGGCAAATGCAGCCTTTGGTTTCACTACCTATTCGTTTGGATGGTTTTATCTTGCTGCCGTGTTTTTCTTTGTATTATTTCTATTTTTTCTTATGGTAAGTAAATACGGGAAGATACGATTGGGAAAGGATGATGAACGACCGCAATATCCTTTCTTCACCTGGATTGGCATGTTATTCTCAGCCGGGTTTGGAATCGGACTTGTGTTCTGGGGGATTGCTGAACCGATGAGTCATTTCTTTGAAACCCCCATTCCAGGTGTAGAGCCGCAAACGGAAGAAGCAGCCCGACTTGCAATGGGTTATTCCTTTTTCCATTGGGGGGTCAGTCAATGGTCTGTCTTTACGATTGTCGGATTGATCATTGCCTACTTTCAATTTAGAAAAGGGGAGAATGGTCTGGTTTCCACCTCTCTTTCTCCCATGATCGGTCGACAAAAGAGGGTGAATGGGATTAAGAATACCATCGATATCCTTGCTGTCATCGCAACCGTCATGGGGGTTGCGACTTCATTGGGATTAGGGATTCTCCAAATAAACGGGGGGTTAAGCTCCGTATTTGGAGTGGGTAACAACACCCTTTCCCAACTATTGATTGTGTTCATTCTGCTTATCCTTTATTTAGCATCTTCCACAACCGGCCTGGATAAAGGGATTAAATGGCTCAGTAATGTAAATTTATCCTTGGCGCTCTTCTTGATGCTATTTGTATTCATCGTCGGGCCGACCGTCTTTATATTAAACACATTCACTCTTGGAATCGGTGACTATATTTCCAACTTCATCCGCTACAGTTTACGTCTGACGCCGTATCAGGGAGGAACATGGGTACAGGATTGGACAATTTTCTATTGGGCATGGGCCATCGCCTGGTCTCCATTTGTAGGTGCTTTTATCGCCAGGGTATCAAGAGGTAGAACGATAAGGGAGTTTATCATAGGAGTCCTTGTGGTGCCTCCACTGATTGCCCTTATGTGGATTGCCGTCTTTGGGGGAACAGCTCTTCACCTGGATTTATTTAATGGTACTTCCATTGCTGAAGGGGTCAACAAAGATGTCACGAGTGCATTATTTTCAACGTATGGGGAACTTCCCTTTACCATGATCCTGTCGGTTATCTCCATCTTGTTGATCTTTACCTTTTTAATTACATCTGCTGATTCAGCGACTTATATTTTAAGCAGTATGACGACGGAGGGAAGCTTGAACCCTCCTATGATAGTGAAAATCGTCTGGGGGGTGCTCATTGCCGCCATTGCCGCCGTTTTACTGGTGTCCAGTGGACTGGAAGGCTTACAAACCGCCTCTCTCGTCTCTGCATTACCATTCACTGTCATCCTTGTCTTGATGTGTGTGACGTTATTTAGACTTCTGCGCAAAGAAAAGAAGGAAGCGTCCCGACCCATAAAGAAATAAGCTTAAGCGCCTGATCTCTTTAAAATGAGTCAGGCGTTTTTTGATTTGGACATCATTTTCATATGTTGAAAGGGTTTTCATATATCATTATAGAAGAATAGAAAGGGTGTGTATTAAATAAGGGGGATGAAAAGATGAAAGCACTTATATCATTATCGAACAAAATCATGCAACGCTATCTGCCTGATCCATTTTTATTTGTTGTCATTTTAACACTGGCCGTATTTGGATTTGGTCTTATTTTCACTGAAAGTTCAAGCCTCGAAATGGTTCAGTATTGGGGTAACGGATTCTGGAGTCTGCTTGCCTTTTCCATGCAGATGGTCCTTGTGCTTGTTACGGGGTATGTACTGGCAAGCAGTCCATTGTTTAAACGGTTCCTTGGTTTCCTGGCCTCATTTGCGAAGTCACCTGGTTCCGCGATTGTCATTGTGACTGTCGTTTCGATGATTGCCAGCTGGATCAACTGGGGATTTGGGCTTGTAATCGGGGCATTATTTGCGAAAGAGTTGGCAAAACGGGTGAAAGGTGTCGATTACCGATTGCTGATTGCCAGTGCTTATTCCGGATTTATTGTCTGGCACGCAGGGTTCTCGGGTTCCATACCGTTATCCATTGCAACAGCCGATCATCCATTCCAGGATATGATCGGAGTCATCCCGACAAGTGAGACGATCTTCGCTACGTTCAATGTTCTGATTGTTTTAGCTCTATTTGTTGTTCTTCCCATCATCAACAGAATGCTGATGCCATCTAAAGAAGAGACGGTAACCGTAGACCCTGAAATCTTCAATGAAACTGCCGCCACTCTTGAAAAAGGGGCATTGACACCTGCCGAGCGTCTCGAAAACAGTATGATTTTATCCATCATTGTTGCCGTTCTCGGGATTGCGTTCCTATTTTCATATTTTGTTCAAAACGGTTTCGCCCTCAATTTAGATATCGTCAACTTTTTATTCTTATTCCTGGGCATTCTCTTTCACGGGACGCCGAAGCGCTTTCTTGCGGCTGTTCAGGAAGCGATCAAAGGCGCGAGCGGGATTGTCATTCAATTCCCATTCTACGCAGGAATCATGGGAATGATGACCGCATCTGGTCTTGCTGTCGTCATGTCCGAGGCTTTTGTATCGATTTCAAATGATGTGACCTTTTATTTCTTCGCCTTCCTCAGCGCCGGGATCGTGAACTTCTTTGTTCCTTCCGGGGGAGGACAGTGGGCAGTCCAGGCTCCTATTATGCTTGATGCCGCCCAAACACTGGATGCTTCTGTAGCTAAGACCGCTATGGCTGTCGCGTGGGGAGACGCCTGGACCAATCTGATCCAGCCGTTCTGGGCATTGCCTGCTTTAGCGATTGCAGGATTAAAAGCGAAAGATATTATGGGTTACTGCGTCATTATCCTTGTCATTAGTGGAGTCGTCATTTCCCTTGGATTACTATTCTTATAAAATGGCTCTTTTAGCAAAGATTGTTGTTTTCTAGCATAGAATCTGCCAGGCTCTGTCAACCAGGTTTATGCTGGATGGTGAGGGGAACTGCTCCGCTTTCCGCGGACGTTCGGCCGAGCCTCCTCAGCTTCGCTTCCGGGGTCTCGGCACGACCGTACTTCCGCAGGAGTCTGCGCAGTTCCCCTCACCATCTTTAACAGTTTTTTCATGACAGAGCTTCAAGGTGTGCAAGAAAAAAAATAAATAGAAAAAATTAATTCTTCTTCCTTAAAATGAAATTTCATCTCTATTTACCTTTAGTGAGATTGCTTGCTAAAATTCTTGTTATTATTGATTTCCATTAAGGATTCATGCTCAGAAAGTTGATTGGAGCGGAAGGATGATCGACTCCTGCGGGAATAGCTGGACAGGTGAGACCCCGGAGGCGCAGCCGAGGAGGCTCACCGCCAGCCCCGCGGAAAGCGAGCATCCTGGAGCGGAAATCAACTATTACTTTCTCCTCTACAATAGCAACAAACTTTACGAAAAGAGCCTATAAAAAAAACAAAAAGTGCCTTAGAGTGTTTAGACTTTGCCTTTAGACTCTCTAAGGCATTTTTGGCTTATTACAATAAAAATAGGCTGACCCCCCCGGGAAGAGATCAGCCGTTATGTATGGAGTTTCATTGTTTTTTTCTTGGTCCTATCGAGCGATTTCCCTTCTTTCCAGCTCCCCTTCTAACATCTCAATAAATTCTTCTTCTAATCCTTCTTCCTGTGCTAATTGATAGACATTAGCCAATTGTTCTTCCGTAAGTATCGTTAAAGATGTCATCGATTACAACTCCTGACTTACCAAGGTATGAATTCTTTATACCCTCTTTCATACTACTTAAACCTCATTATCAAAAAAATTAATTAATTTTTTTAGGTAATAATTCCCCCAAACATCAGACTTTTACTCGAAATGCGAGAAATAAAAATGTTTTTCAGCTTATAATTGAAATTTTTAAAAATTTTAGTAAAATAGAGAGGTACTGAAAGATAGCGCTTTCTTCTTTGTATACATTCATTTACTTGATCGACCATTCAAAATTTAATGTTTCACTTTCACACCGTTTGGGAAAAACAGCTAGGTAATGCATAATCTCCCTTGTGGGAACTTCTTATGGACAAATTTATATGTATGCATTAGAATGAATAATGTTTCATTTTCCGTTATAACTACATCTGAGGTGAATTTATGAATCGACAACATCGCTTTACATTAACAAGTCATTTACGATTTATCATTCCTTCCCTGTTGGGAATTTTTCTTTTTATGGTTCCGATTCCACAGGAAGACGGAATCACGATACCAATCGCCATCCTTTCAGGACTACTGCAGGATTGGATTGGAAGCTATGTACCTGCGATCATGACAGGTTTAATCATCCTTACCGTATTAGGGACTTTTATCACTAAGTTCGTACGCCCGGCTTTCATTGAAAAATCTCCGTTTTTCACAAGCCTGTTCGATGTAAGACCTGTTTGGGTCTTTGTCAGAGTACTGGGTGCTGTGTTTGCGATCATGACTCTATTTAAATTAGGGCCTGAATGGGTCTGGTCAGACGCAACGGGGGGACTTCTATTAAATCCGGATGGACTTCTCACTATTCTATTCTCTGTATTTTTATTTGCCGGACTTTTTCTACCTTTATTATTGAATTTCGGTCTACTTGAATTATTCGGTGCTCTCTTAACGAAAGTGATGCGTCCCGTATTCGGTTTGCCCGGACGTTCTTCCATCGATTGTTTAGCTTCCTGGTTAGGAGACGGAACAATCGGTGTGCTACTGACAAGTAAGCAATATGAAGAAGGATACTATACGAAGAAGGAAGCAGCGATCATCGGTACGACATTCTCTGTTGTATCCATTACCTTCAGTTTAGTCGTCATTTCTGAGGTTGGTCTCGGAAAATACTTCATTCCTTTCTATATAACAGTAGCAATTTCAGGAATTATCGCCGCGATCGTGCTACCACGAATCCCGCCATTATCCCGTAAGCCTGACACTTACTATAATGATCAAGAAGGCAAGAATACGATGGAAGTCATTCCAGAAGGTTATAGCCGCGTAGGATATGGATACGAGCAAGCTCTTGTTCAAGCGAAGAATAACAATAGTACTTCTAAGTTTTTCGCTGATGGAATGAAGAATGTGTTGGATATGTGGATGGGGGTTGCACCAATTGTTATGGCGATCGGTACAACGGCGCTGATCGTAGCCGAGAATACAAAGTTCTTCGAATATATCGGTATGCCGCTTATTCCCTTACTGGAGCTACTTCAAATTCCAGAGGCAGCAGAAGCGTCTCAATCGATCCTTGTCGGCTTTGCCGATATGTTCCTTCCAGCCATCTTTGGATCTGGAATTGAAAGTGAGCTGACACGCTTTGTGATTGCTTGTTTATCTGTAACACAATTGATCTACATGTCTGAAGTTGGTGGACTGTTACTAGGTTCTAAGATCCCGGTTGATTTCAAGGACTTAGTGATCATCTTCTTACAGCGTACATTCTTGACTTTACTTGTCATTGTTGCGATTGCTCATATGATTTTTTGATGAAAGAAACCCAGGTTCGAATTCGAACCTGGGTTTTTTGTTGGGATCGTTTATGAACAAAACATTGACCGTTCCTTTCCGCTCCAGGCAATTGCTTTCCGCGGGGAGGAAGTCAAGCCTCCTCGGGCTTTGCCCTGTGGGGTCTCGACCTTTCCTCTATTTCCCGCAGGAGTCAATTGCCTTCCGCTACAATCCACTCTGTGCTTCTACCTTCATACTGCTTATATACATGGATAGATATACAAATGATCAAAAAAACCCATTGTTATGTTATTAAACCCTTATGAACCATCGACCTTTTAGAAAACAGGCTTTACTTACAAGCCGTTATCCCTTTTTCCAACCTTCATAGTTAATCCATCCTTAGGTCTTATATAATGGAGGTGCGAAGAACCCTTTTTAATCATCATAACCATTCCAATTATTCTACCTTATACATAGGTAAAGGCTGCATCACAATGAGGCAGCCTTGAACTTCATATATGTTTCACCGGTAGGGTTACTTCTACTTTTGTTCCTTTGTTCACTTCTGATTCAATGTGTATAGACCCTTTATGGTCTTCAATGATTTTTTGACTGATGGTCAGTCCGAGTCCCATTCCTTTTTCTTTTAAGGTAAAGAAGGGCTCTCCCAGTCTCTTTAATCGTTCAGGTGGAATTCCCATCCCTTGATCTTGAATCGAGATGATGATCGTTTCGTTCAGAACGTTCCAGTCGACGCTGATTTCCCCTTCATCCATCGATTCGATTGCATTTTTTATAATATTTATAAAGACCTGTACGCATTGATTCTTGTCTCCAAATACGTGTATGGAGGATGATGGCACTTGAACATTTAATGTGATTCCTTTGAGGATTGCTTCATGCTTCATTACCTTTATCACATAGTTTAACACCTCATTCATATCAAAGACCTGGTATTCCCTCATTTGAGGTTTTGATAAAATGAGTAACTCTCCTACAATTTGGTTGATTCGATCCATCTCAGAGGACATGACATTAAGATAGTTTTCGGATACATGTTCATTCTCTTCAAGCAGTTGAATGAAGCCCTTGATGCTCGTAAGGGGATTCCGGATCTCATGGGCGATTCCAGCCGCAAGCTCCCCGACCACAGATAATTTCTCTTTCCTTAACAGCATTTCTTCTGCTATTTTCTGCTGAGAAATATCCCTGCCAATGATGACTAATCCCTTTCGTGTCTGATTCGAATGAAACAACGGGACTTTTATGACATCAAAGGTCTTGTATTCACCGCTCGGAAGAAAGAAGCCTTCTTCACATCTTGTTACCTTTTCGGCTTTCCAAGATTGTTCATCGGAGTCAACACAATAATCGAAAGCGTCTTTAAAAAAGGGAACCAGCTCTCCTAATTCCCTGTCAGTCTTCCCCACATAATCAATTCGTTCAAGGTTATACAGTTTTCTGCCAAATTGATTGACCTTTAACCAGCGGCCCTGTCCATCCTTAAAGCACACAAAATCCGGCAGGGAGTGAAGAAGAGTGGAAAGCTGATTTTCTTCTTCCAGCAATTTTTGGTGCTCTGCCAGAAAAGTTTTCCCTTTTATTAACAAGTGTGCCAGGACCGTTATCCCTACAATCGTTACCAGTAGGGCAGAGATTACATTCCATGGCTTGTCAATCAAGAGTAAAAAGACGAACTGTAAGATAAATAGAGCCATGAGTATCATTATTTTGTTGTAGAATGTATGTTTTATCATATGATTCATTTTCTCCATCATCCAAGTCACCCGTCCCACTCATACTTTTATTCGTTAAAATAAGTTAAATATATATGGACCGATTGAGGTAATATAGAACAAAATATAGATTCCCATGAAGTAAAAGGCACCTGCAAAGGATCCCCAATCAGGGTCCCGTCCTATTTTCCAAATCACCCAAGTGATCACACTAATCAACAATAATAACGCGTAGCCACTTCCAGGAAACACTAAATACTCCGGTGCCACTTGATAAAAATATGCGTTCATAGCGTTGCTTGTGTAGCTGATCGGCATCAGCATAAAAATGATGATCGATGCATATTCTGCCCAGCTGATCCCGTCTTTTTCAAACGCGTTTGGTCTGAATATATACAGTAAGATTAATAGAAAGAGTGATGGAAGCACCCAGTAAAAGGATGTCAATACTGTCACTAGGCTGCTGAACATCATGAGAACTCCGTTGTTCAATGCCTCTTTCACTGATCTTTTCGACCAGTTTGTACTTTCTGAAACGACTTGATCGTTCTGTGACGCCCCGTATAGTTCATATGTACCACCATCATAATTAAACCAAACCAGTGTTTCGTCAGTTAATTGCACGGGTGAATATGTGACATGCTTTGTCGTACTAAGAGGAGAACCCTCCAGAGTCCCCTTATCTTGAAAAGGAGCGGCGTACAGGCTCATCGCACCATTATCACCAATACGCTGTCCTTCTGAAGTGAACACCACGGATTCTTTCCCATCAACGTTTACAAACTGTACTCCACCGGCACTTGCCAGCTTTTCTCCGGTATCTTTATTTACCAATTCAACCTTACTCCCGGTTAAAATCGATGATCCAAGTTCCAGTAATGGAGCCTTCACCATGTATGTACTGTACGAAAGCGTGCCTTGTGTTCGTGATTTCTCATTGTACAGTAAGGTTAGCTGCTCGTCTGTTACTTTAAACGTTAAACCATCCACCTTTTTATTGGGTGCTGTATTTACTAGCAAAAAAGGCTTATCACTTACTTCACGGCTTTCATTCATATAGTAGACGAAATCATGAGTATCATCTTGTTTAACCTGAATGATGGCACTTCCGTTGTCTCCTGCGTGAATCTCGGAAATTTCAGACGGGAAAGTATAGACTTCCCTAGAAGATCCTTCTTTAACATTATATTCATATAGTTGTTCGTTACTCCAATAATAGATGTCGTTTGCGCTTGCTCCGAGACCCGTGATCTCTTTCGAAAGGATTTGATCTTTCTTGTCCTGGGTCGAAACTAAATTTCCATCTTTATAGTAGATGAATTCGTTGCCATCGGTCCAAAATGGATACCCTCTGGTAATAGTGGTATCAATGACTCTTTCATCTTCTACTTTCAATTCATCATTGATTGTAAAGGCATGAATCTTCCCTTTACTTGATATGTATAGTTCCCCATTGTTTTGAAACACCTGTGGTCTCTCTTTTGATGTGTAATCTAATGGTAGTGAACGGCTCCAGTTCGGCTGAGGTAATTCTTTCACTAACAACAGCTGGTGAAAGAATAAAGCAGCAATGAATAGAAGCATGATTCCTATAGGTATCCCAAATACTTTCAATTTTTCTCTCATCTGAATCCCCCTTATGTAAAATCCTTAGACTTCTGAATTTTAGCACAATTTATATAGGTTATCACCATTTTTTTCCACAAAAAGGAGCTTGGTTTCATTTATTCATTCTGTTTCAGTATATCATTTTCTTTCCAATTCACTATCAATTATTGTCATATTTTGTCGTATTATAAAATATCTCTTTTCTCAAAGATTATTGTTTAATAACTTGGGAACTGCCAGGGCTCTGCCAATTAGTGTGTGCTGGATGGTGAGGGGAACCGCTCCGCTTGCAGCTAGCGTTCGGCCGAGCCTCCTCAGCTTAGCCGAACGGGGTCTCGGCACGCCCGTACTTCCGCAGGAGTCTACGCAGTTCCCCTCACCATCTATAAGAGAATTTTAGTGACAGGGCTAAAGGATGACAAAACAATCAAATAGAGACCAGAATTACTTGTCCTTATAAGGAAATGGACCACTGATCTTTTTAATAATATTATTTTCAAAAAATTAGTGACTTCATTAAAAAACTCATACTGAGAAAGTTGATTGGAGCGGAAAGCGAGCATCCTGTAGCGGAAATCAACTACTACTTTCTTATCTAAGATAGCCTCAAACTTTGCGAAAAAACCAAAATAAAAGAGATTAAGGAATAAAAAAGATCCCTAAGAAACTATCGCTTCCCAGGGATCCTTCTGTTTACTTCGTTTTTAATTTTTCTAACATATCAGCGGTCATTTTGGCTAGGTCGTATTCTGCTTTGAAGCCCCATTCGTTCATGGCTGCGCTGGAATCTATGGCGTTCGGCCAGCTTTCGGCAATGTTTTGGCGAACTGGGTCTACGCTATAATCAAGCGTAAAGTCCGGTTGGTGTACGCGGATTGCTTTTGCAATATCCTCAGGTGCTACGCTCATGGCAGATACATTGAAGGAATTACGGTGCTCAAGCTTTGAACCGTCCGCTTCCATAAGGTCTATGATCGCATTAAGTGCATCAGGCATATACATCATATCCATATGGGTTCCTTCACCGATGTATGAAGTATACTGGTTATTCTTGATTGCTTCATAATAAATTTCTACTGCATAATCAGTCGTCCCGCCACCTGGCAGGGTTTCATATGAAATCAGACCTGGAAAACGCAGTCCTCTCGTATCCACCCCAAATTTAGTGAAGTAATAATCAGACAGAAGTTCTCCTGACACTTTGTTGACTCCATACATGGTCGTAGGTCGCATGATGGTATCTTGTGGAGTTGAATCCTTTGGCGTTGATGGACCGAAAGCTCCAATTGAACTTGGTGTGAAGAACTGACATTCCAATTCTCTTGCTGCTTCCAGGGCATTTACCAATCCACCCATGTTTAAATTCCAGGCAAGAAGCGGTTTTGCTTCCGCCGTTGCAGATAATAGAGCTGCGAGGTGAATAATGGTATCCACCTTATTCGTTTTGGCAATGTCAAACATTTTTTCGGCATCGGTCACGTCTAATTGCTCAAAAGGGCCGTCCGTTACGACCGGGCTGTCTGTTTCCCGGATATCTGTCGCAATGACGTTATCAGAACCGTACACAGTACGAAGTTTATTGGTGAGCTCAGAACCGATTTGCCCCAAGGCACCCGTTACTAAAATCTTTTTCATCGTCTTTCCTCCTGCATTTTCCTATGGTGATAGAATGATTTCATTATTCATACAGATAGGGCTGACTTTTATAGCCAGACCCTATCACGTTATTTATTAAGGGGGGTTAAATAATTCCCATTTCTTTACCGACTTTTTCATATGCTTTAATCGCTTGATCGAGCATGTCTTTCGTGTGTGCTGCTGAAGGCATGTTTCTCACACGGCCTGTTCCTCTTGGTACGGTTGGGAACACGATGGATTTGGCATAAACACCCTCTTCATATAGGCGTTTACTGAAATCCTGGGTCGCTTGCTCTTCACCGATGATAACCGGAGTGATAGGCGTCTCACTGTTTCCGATGTCAAAGCCAAGCTTCGTCAGCTCTTCTTTCAGATAACGACTGTTTTCCCACATATTATCTTGAAGCTCTGTAGAGTTCATGATGAGATCAAGGGCTTCTGTACAAGCCGTTACATCCGCAGGAGTCAAGGATGTAGAGAATAGGAAAGGACGTGAGCGGACCTTTAACCAGTCGATCAGGTTTTGAGTTCCTGCCACGTATCCACCAACTACACCGATTGCTTTCGATAACGTACCCATTTGGAAGTCCACTTTGTCTGACAGGCCAAAGTGTTTAACCGTTCCTGCACCTTTTCCAAGGACACCCGAACCGTGAGCGTCATCTACATACGTCATGATATCAAATTCCTCAGCAATTTCAACGATTTCAGGAAGTTTACATACATCCCCATCCATTGAAAATACTCCGTCGGTGATGATCATGATTTTGTTGTATTGACCCGATTCCTTTGCTTCTTTTGCTTTCGCACGAAGATCTTCCATATCTGAGTGACCAAACCGGATAATCTTTGCTTTCGAAAGACGACAGCCATCAATAATCGACGCATGGTTCAATTCATCAGAAAGGATGGCGTCATTCTTGTCCATAACCGCAGATATCGCAGCCATATTACAATTGAATCCTGACTGATAAGCAATGGCAGCTTCTGTGCCTTTAAACTTCGCCAGTTTCTCTTCAAGTTTCACATGAAGATCAAGGGTACCATTGATTGTACGGACGGCTCCAGCCCCTACACCATATTCTTTTACTGCTTCGATCGCTACTTTTTTCAAGCGCTCATCCGTTGCGAGTCCAAGATAATTGTTAGAAGAAAGATTCACAAGTTTCTTATCATTGATCGTAATCACCGGTCCGTTTGCACCTTGTAATGGATCGATCTCATTATATAAACCGCGTGATTTAAGGTCTTCAAGATTTTCCTGTAAAAAATGATCTAATGTTTTACTAGTCATATACGTATCCTCCTGTTATGTAAGCGTTTTAAAAACAAATGTCCACTCCAAAAACACACCATTTATCAGTTGACTCTTTATAATTGCTAATGATTATTCTGATTCTTAGTTTAACATGTTTTTTTGTGATGGACAAAATATATCTTATCCTTTTAGTTTGTGTTTCTATATGGGACTTCATGCAATCACCCGAGTAAAACATTTCTACTTTTGGATGAGGAATAGAGCGAAAAGATGGACCGTTCCTTTCCGCTCCAGGCACTTCCTTTCCGCGGGGAGGAAGTCGAGCCTCCTCGGGCTTTGCCCTGTGGGGTCTCGACTTTTCCTCTATTGCCCGCAGGAGATAAGTGCCTTCCGCTACAATCCACTCTGTGCTTTTACATTCTGAATGCTAATGAAGGATAGAAGTATATATAGAGTATATTTCAAACATCAACCTATCTTCACCTGAATTTTATTGATACAGAACCTATAAAAAAACAATAATCTCTTATCTTTTCTTCATCTTTCATAAATTATTCATATATGTTTGTGAAATTATTCACAAACATATAATAAAATAGATATATAACCTTAAAGCAGGTGATGGAAATGTCTGTTGTTGAACTCTTAACCTCATTGACTCCCGTATTAGCCGTTCTTATATTTCTTGTTATTTTGCGGTTACCCGCTTCTGTTGCGATGCCTGTCAGCTTCTTAATGACAGTCATTTTAAGTCTTGTATTCTGGAAGGTCCCTTTTATACAGATCGGTGCTGCCACGGTTGAGGGAATGATTATTGCTTTCACTATACTTTGGATTGTTTTTGGTGCGATCCTGCTTTTAAATACCTTGCAAAACAGCGGTGCCATGGAAACGATCCGCAATGGATTTTCTATGATTTCCCCGGACCGTCGTGTACAGGTCATCATAATCGCTTGGTTATTCGGCTCTTTTATTGAAGGTGCAGCCGGTTTCGGGACGCCTGCTGCCCTGGCAGCACCATTACTTGTCGCGTTAGGGTTTCCGCCCCTCGCAGCCGTTTCTCTCGCTCTTATTGCAGATAGCAGTGCTGTATCATTTGGTGCGGTCGGTACTCCTGTTATGGTAGGGATCGATCAAGGATTGAGACAGGGAGGAACCCTTGCAGGTCAGGTGGAACAAGCGATAGGGGCTCAGTCAATGATCGATTATTTAAGCGGCGTAGCGAGTCGGGCCATGAGTATCGACATATTCATCGGCAGCTTGATCCCTCTCTTGATTGTTGTGATGCTGACCCGTTTTTTCGGTCAAAATCGTTCTTGGAAGGAAGGACTGGTTCTGTGGAAATTCTCCCTCTTTGCAGGTCTATCGTTTACAATACCTGCATTACTTGTAGCCACTTTCTTAGGTCCGGAGTTTCCTTCCATCATTGGTGGATTAGTGGGGTTGATGATCGTCATTCCTGCAGCGAAGAAAGGTTTCTTATTACCCGATGAGACTTGGGACTTTGAAGCACAGGAAGAACCTAAGACCGAATTCGTCCCTGATAGGAAAATGCCGATTTGGTTAGCTTGGATTCCTTACTTGCTTGTTGCTGTCCTGCTGGTTTTAACGAGATTGGATCTTCTGCCTATTAAAGAGTGGCTTAGAAGCGTGAAAGTGGGATGGAGTAATATTTTAGGAACAGAGATTTCCACTCAGTTTGAGCCGCTTTACCTTCCGGGTACAATCTTTTTATTAGTCATGGCACTGACATTCCTTATTCATAAAATGAACAGGCTCCAAATCGAAGAGACTTTCCGACAATCTCTATTTACGATTAAAGGAAGTATCATTTCATTAATGGCTGCCGTTCCAATGGTAAGGATTTTCATTAATTCAGGTGTGAACGACAGTGATTTAGTGAGTATGCCAATGGAACTGGCCACATTAGTGTCAGGGTTAGCGGGTGAAGGATGGCCCTTTGTCGCTCCTCTCATTGGAGCCCTTGGATCATTTATCTCTGGGAGCGCTACGTTTAGTAACATGATGTTTTCTCTCTTTCAATTTAGTGTCGCCGATCAAATCGGGGCAGACCAGCAAACGGTTTTATCCTTACAGGTGCTTGGAGCCAACGCTGGAAACATGGTATGTGTCCTGAATGTAGTAGCCGCTGCTTCTGTCGTTCAGCTTAGCGGAAAAGAAGGTCAGATCATCCGGATAACCGTGGTCCCGATGTTACTATATGTTCTGCTATCAGGGAGTCTCGGAGCTTTCGTTCTTTATTTCTTATAAAGAAAAAGGATGAACCAATTACATCTCATTGGTTCATCCTCTGTTCTATTTCATGATGTTACGGTTGACCCTGTAATCCAGAATCGCCTCGTGGATTCTTCTTAGTGCCAAATCGATCCGCTCTTTCGGACAGGCAATGTTCATTCTGACAAAGGTGTGCCCGCTCTGACCAAATTTAAAGCCTTCATCAAATTTCACTTTGGCCTTTTCTAAGAAAAACGTACACAACTCTTCACCTGCCATGCCTAATTCCGTGCAATCCATCCAAATAAGGTGTGTAGCCTGTGGGGTAATGCCTTTCACCTCTGGAAGGTGTTGCTCTAAATAATTCAGTACATACTGTTTATTCTCTTCAAGCACCATCAATAGCTCATTAAGCCAAGGTTCACCTTCCTCATAAGCCGCAATTGTTCCTTCAATTCCAAACACATTCGGTCTCATCAGTCCATAGCCCGTAAGCTTTTCATTATACTTATCTCTCAAGTCTTTGTTCGGAATGAGAAGGATGGAGGTTTGAAGCCCCGCGATATTAAAGGTCTTACTTGGAGCCGCACATAGAATGCTTCGCTCTACTAAGCTTTCATCCCCTTTAAACAGAGGAACGTGTTCATGTCCTTTGTATACCAGATCTCCATGCATTTCGTCTGAAATGATCCATAGGTCATGCCGCTTAGCGATCGAACCTATTTTCATTAATTCCTCTTGCGTCCATACCCGTCCAACCGGATTATGAGGACTGCAGAGAATGAGAAGTTTCGTTCTCGGATGACTCGCCTTCTCTTCTAAATCGTCAAAATCAATCGAGTATTCTCCATCCTCATATAGCAACGTATTTTTCATTACCGAGCAGCCATGGTTCTCTATCGTACTGTAAAAAGGATAATAAACGGGATCTTGGATGATTACACCGTCTCCAGGCTCCGTTAACACGGATAACAATACATTGATGCCCGGAATGATTCCAGGGCTAAAGCTGATCCACTCTTTCTCTATATCCATATGGAAGCGTCTCTTCCACCATGAAATGACAGACTCAAAGTATCGATCACTAAATGTCGTATAGCCGTATATGCCATGCTGAGCCTTGCGATTCATGGCTTCTACAATGGCAGGAGACACTTGAAAGTCCATATCTGCAATGCACATAGGAATCACATCCTCGGCAGGAAACGACCATTTCACAGAGTGAGTGTTTGTTCTCTCGATGCAATCATTCCAATTCATATCCTAACCCCTCTCACATATATCTGTCCTTACTTTATACTAGATTGAGGACGGGGTGAATACCTAATTTTAAAATAGTAATCCCCCTTACTTAAATTAGCTGAGTGTCATGTCCAGACTCTTCATACACTCAATACTTTTCAACTGTTTTCCCTTCCTTAGCCCTTCTGTGTATATGTTTCATTCCTTCCCGCATACTTAACGGTGCCAGCTTTTCTGATTCGATGAATTGCTGAACCGCTTCCGGATCCGTTTTTGAATACTCCCGGAGCGCCCAGCCGATTGCCTTCTGAATAAAAAATTCTTTTGATTCATTATGGAACAATATGTACCTGAACAAACGATCCTGATCTGTTTTTCCTTTATATTTCAATTGATGCAAAATAGAGATCCGATTCAACCACATATTATCGGAATGAATCCATTTCTCTAAGTATGCGTCATCTTCTTCCGTTTGATAGATTTTTCCTACGTGATTGGGAGCAATGTGATCAATCGTATCCCACCAGGATTTATCTGTTATCAATTCTTCTAAAAGTGGCAGGTGCTCTTTCGTTAAATGCTTGGATTGTTTATCCAGAAGGGAAAGAGCGAAATACTGACACTCCCTTTGCGGTTCAGACCAAAGGGAACGAACAATGTCAGGCAATTCTTCTACTTGTGGTTTACCGTGTTTCTTCAGAAAGTCCCGTAATAAAGCATTACGTTCCGGGGTCCTAATGCCAAAGAACTGAAATTGATTCCTCATATACGCTTCCATAGCTTCTCGATTTTCACTATTTTGATGATTTTTTAATAGAGTGATGATTTTATCTGAATACTCATGCCCCATCCTTTTTCTCCCCTTTATTATTTTGTTCTTCGCATTCAAAACAACTGCTTTTCCCGTTCTCCTTTTGTACACCGTTAAAGAACCCGTCTAAACAGTAAAGAGGCTTTTGACAAAGGTAACAGTAGTCTACCAGTTCTTTCATTTCTTAACAGATTCCTTTTCACTAAATTGATCATCCAGTATATTCTTCAATCAAAACATCTCCCGTCTCTGAGAACTCTCTTCATACTTCTTTAATATCGGGTAAAATACCTCTTTTAAACAAGAGGCTCTTTTCGTATAGTTTGTTGCTATTGTAGAGGAGGAAGTAATAGTTGATTTCCGCTCCAGGATGCTCGCTTTCCGCGGGGCTGGCGGTGAGCCTCCTCGGCTGCGCCTCCGGGGTCTCACCTGTCCAGCTATTCCCGCAGGAGTCGAGCATCCTTCCGCTCCAATCAACTTTCTGAGCATGAATCTTTAATCTAAAACAATTAAAACCAGCTTTCTAGCAAACATTCTCTTTTAAGTTAAGTAGAGATTCATTGCCTTAATGAAGCAGAATTATTTTTTCTAGTTATTTGTTTTCCGGTACACCTTGAAGCTCTGTCACAAAGATCCTATTAAAGATGGTGAGGGGAACTGCGCAGACTCCTGCGGAAGTACGGGCGTGCCGAGACCCCGGAAGCGAAGCTGAGGAGGCTCGGCCGAACGTCCGCGGAAAGCGGAGTAGTTCCCCTCACCATCCAGCATAAACCTGGTTGACAGAGCCCTTGCAGATTCTATGCTAAAAAACAACAATCTTTGCGAAAAGAGCCAAACAAAAAAAGAAACAACCCTCAGCTTGCTAAAGGATTGTCTCTTTTTGTCATTTGTCTCATAAGGAAAAAGTGAAGAAGCTTTTTACTTTGAGGTAATGAAAATCCAACGATGGAACCGAGTCCCAGTGCGATAATGACCGTCCCGATCCCGACAGGACCACCAAGTAACCAGCCGAAGAAGAACACTATGATCTCCATTCCATTTCGTACCCACTGAACTTTCCAGCCCGTCTTTTCAACTACGAGCAGCATCAGACTGTCACGTGGTCCTGCCCCCAAGTCAGCTGACACATATAGTCCGATTCCGTACCCGATCACCACAATCCCAATAGCAAACACGATCGACTGTGCCAATAATGATTGGGGGTCAGGAAGTACATAATTAAATAAATCTATGAAAATACCGATTAACAGCATATTAATAAAAGCACCGACTTTAGGGAATGACTTCGTTCCAATCCCCGTCACGAACAAGATGACAAAGCCCGCAATAATGGACCATGTACCAATCGTCAATCCGAGCTGCAAAAAGAGCCCATAATGAAACACATCCCAAGGTCCGATTCCAAGGTCTTTTCCTTTGATCGTCAAGCTTATGCCAAACGCAAGTACAAGGAGGCCAGTAAAGAAGAACGACCAACGTAAAACTAATTCTCTATTCATGAAAATCCCTTCCTACACCATAGTCATTTCATTTATTACCCGGATAACTGTATCACAGAATAATAAACAAAAAAATTTCATAAAACCTATGGGGTTGGTGGGGATAATTTACTGTTGGAAATTCCGTATATTCCCTCTTCTTCTTTTACATATTTTGTAAAACGGCCGGATTATTTGTGATTTACGCTGGATTTTCACTGAAAACGGCTGGTTTTATGACAATTCCCGCCGGATTTCCACGAAAAACGGCGGGATTCACTAAGCTGCACCTCGAAAAAAAGCAGAGGACACTTTGAAATTACTTAAATCCTCATTCTTCCTTGATAAAACAATAGAAACCAAGCTGAAAAAGTAAATTTCTCCATGAAATCAGATCAGCTCACCAAAAAAATCCTCTACCCTTCAACCAACTCAATAATTTCCCCATCAGGTCCAAAATAAAAGACCACTTTCCAGCCATTTTCAAGAACAACAGGGCCCTCAACAGGTACTAACCCTTTCTCCATTAATAGACCAACCTCCGTCTCCAAATCGATGACTGCCATGGCAATATGAAGAAATGTCCGCTTCGAGCCGTTATCCTCCCCAGGTTCTTCGATGAGCTCCAATCGACAATCGTTCTTTATCATAAATAGTATCTTCTCACTACCCCACTCGAAATACGTTTCCTCATCAAACCCAAAATAAGATTGATAGAATTCCTTCGACCGCAATAAACTCTTTACATTCATCCCCATATGATGAAGCCTCATATCCATTCTCCTTACAAAATTACATTCATATCTCCAAATTCATGCCACTTATAGTTTTTTAATAGGGCTGTTTGATAGGCGTTCAATAACTTTTCTTCTGAAATAAATGCCTTTAAGAGATCCAGATGACTCGCTTCCGGTTCATGCAGCCCCGTAATGAGCCCATCTGTGAGTTGAAGTGGGGTGTCCCCCGATATATATAAGTTTGTTACCCCTTCAGCAGGCTTTAGCTGACCATATTGCGTCATGATGGTTTCAAGGGCTCGAACAACTGTAGTACCCACTGCAATGACCCGCTTCCCACTATTCTTTGCCTTGAGGATTTTGTCCACTGTCCCTGAACCTACATGGTATTCTTCAGGATGATTTCTTGGAGTCGGCCAACGATCATCACCATAATAGCTCAAGCCTGCGTGAAGCTGTATGAACGCGATTTCAATTCCTTTCTTCTTCAAGGATTGTATCAACTTCCATGAAAAGGCCCTCCCGGCAGATGTCATTTCCACAGACCCCGGGACTGATCCATATACGGTTTGGTAGCAATCAAGCGGCCAGGGTGAAGCAATATATTCATAACGGATCGGATCTCCGTTTCGGTAAATAAAATCAAAAAGCTCAACACCACTCTTGTTAAATTTCAATTTTACCAATGGCTTTTCACTTCCTTCACCAATCATGCTGGCCTGGACTTCCTCTGAAAAACAAATCGGTTCCCCCGCTTGATAGAAGTCTCCAATGATAAGCGCATCCCAGCAGTCATCAGCTATTTTTCTGGATAAACGAACTTCGAAATGTCTGTTTCCTTGCTTCCCTTTTAGATCTGCAGGAATGGTACGGCTGTTGTTTAAAACAAGTACGTCCCCCTTATTTAAAAATTCCGGTAGCTTCTTGAATTTTGTATGTTCACATTTACCGGTCTCCCGGTTCAACATCATCAGCTTTACTTCGTCTCTTTCGAACCCTTGAAGCTCAATGGGGGTCGATGCGTTTAAATGGGAAGGGATATCAAAAGTCTTAGCCAGTTCATTCATTATTCCCACCTCTATTCCACTGAAATTCCTGTGCTTCAAACCGATTCCCATTTTCGTTTTCTGAAGCGTCGGAAGCCAGATACAAAAAGACGTCAAGGTGATCGTTAGGGTTCGCAAGTGGATAATCACATCCCGGGACAGCCTTATCGTGCATGTCCGTATCCATTTCCCCCGGATCGACCATATTCACCCGTATCCCTGTATCACTCAGCTCATCGGCCCATGTTTGAGTCAATCCTTCGACGGCAAATTTCGAAACCCCGTATGCTCCCCACTCGGCAAACCCTGTTTTACCCGCTTCTGACGTTAAATTTATGATTGAACCTTTCCCCCGGCTGACCATTCCAGGAAGGACTCTTTTTGTTACTAAAAATGGGTTCAATGCATTGATTCTTAGCACCTCTAAAAATTCTTCTTCAGGGTAATCAGCCAGCAAGCGCGGACCAGGGCCAAATACGGAAGCATTGTTAAAAAGAACATCCACTCCCCCCAATACTTCCTCCGTTACAGAAACAAAACGATCTACATCCCTGGAATGAGAAACATCGGCTTCCAAAGCTACCACCTCTGCCCCTAACTCCTTCAATTCTTTCTCAACCTCCAGAAGAGGTCCAGCCATTCGTGCACAGATCGCAAGCTTTGCCCCTCCCTTGGCACATTGTATAGCAAGGGCCCTGCCCAACCCTTTTGAGGCTCCTGTTATCATGACTACTTTATTATTCAACATCTTTATTTCCCCTTCCCTAACTCTTGTTACTCACAGTTTATGAAAAATCTCCCTTCGACAAATCGTCAATATGGCGTCTGGTGACATAGAAAATTAGAAGTAGCAGCTTATCAGCCTTTTGATGTAGTTTCACAAAAACACGAACATTAATACTAGATATATAATTTATATTCGTGTTATAATCAAATTGAAAATAAATAAAGCAGTGACTGGCGAAAATGTGGAATCAACCACAAGGGAGCTGCGAATCTTATAAATCATTAGCCATTAGCCGTTCGCCTGGGCAGGAGGCAAGGGGGATACCCTTGTCTTCTTTTACTATAATCAGGAGGGATTGCAGTGGAACCACTAGTATTAGACGGGAAACTTGTTGCATCTGAGGTAAAAGAAAGCCTAAAGTCGAGAGTTGCTGTATTAAAGGAGAATGGTATTACCCCATGTCTTGCTACGGTACTTGTTGGAGACGACCCATCTTCTGCTACCTATGTGAAGATGAAGGGTAATGCCTGCGCGAAGATCGGAATGGAATCAAGAAGAATTCATCTTCCTAAGGAAACCACAACAAATGAACTGTTGGACGTGATCCAGGAGCTTAATCAAGACTCTTCCGTTCATGGGATTCTCTTGCAGCATCCTGTACCTCAACATATTGATGAACGTGCTGCCTTTGAAGCTATTTCCATTAATAAGGACGTTGATGGAGTCACGAGCCTCGGTTTCGGTCAAAATTCATTGGGGTTTGGTGAATATCCATCGTGCACACCTGCTGCAATCATGAGTATCATCGATTACTACGGTGTGTCTCTTGAAGGTAAACACGCTGTCGTTGTAGGAAGAAGCCCGATTCTTGGAAAGCCTGTGTCCATGATGCTGTTGAATCGAAACGCAACGGTGACGACATGTCATTCTTATACAGAGAACCTGCCTGACATTCTCTCTACTGCAGATATCGTGGTGGCAGCAGTAGGTAAACCTAACTTCATTCAAGGAGACTGGTTAAAAGCCGGTGCTGTTGTTCTTGATGCGGGCTATAATAAAGGGAACGTTGGAGACATCGATTATGAGGCGTGCTATGAAAAAGCGAGCGCGATTACTCCTGTACCAGGTGGAGTAGGCCCTGTCACCATCTCCATGCTATTAAAACAGACCGTTGATTCTGCCGAGAAATATGGTTCTGTTCTTGAACATTCATAAAGATATCCATTAAGGTAGGCTAAAACAAAAGTGTTCTAGTCTAAGTAAAACCCGACCTGATTTGCCTCCTAGAAGGAAAATTAGGTCGGGTTTTTAATTTGTTCAATGTATATTTAGATTTCAGCTCTCTCCGGCGGTTGATTGGAGTGCAAGACGAAGACTCCTGCGGGAAGAGTAGCTTATGTGAGACCCCGCAACGGGCTACCCGCGGAAAGCGTAGTCTTGCACGGAAATCATTAGCGGGATTAAGAACCGACACTGTAAATGTACATCTTTATGTCTGCGTCCTTTAGTTTTGTCCCGGTCTCTCTTTTTTCCTATTTCGGACTTATTTTTTCTACATTTCAGGAAAGAATGGTAAGGAATAGAAAGATAAAGGAGCGTTCATATGGACACACAACACCAAAATGCTTTTTCTAAAACACCTGAGCCCTATTGGAGGGAAACGACCAAACTCCCCCTATTTAAAAAGCTTGATAAAAACATAAAAGTGGACGTAACCGTCGTTGGCGGCGGGATAGCGGGAATCACCACTGCCTATCTGTTAGCTAAAGGCGGGAAAAAAGTGGCTCTCATTGAGGCTGATCACTTATTGAATGGAACGACGGGACATACTACGGCTAAGATTTCCGCACAACATGGATTGCTTTATGATGAGCTCATCCAGCATTTTGGAGAAGAGTTCGCAAAGAAATACTATCTGTCACAAACGAAGGCTCTTCAGTTTATTAAAGACACGATTTCCAGTGAAAATATAGATTGTCATTTTACAGAAGAGGACTCGTATGTTTACGCGACTACAGACCAATCCGCCACAAAAATCGAGAAGGAGTACGAGGCGTATCAGAAGTTAGAGATTAAGGGAGAGCTCATCGAAAAACTCCCGATCGATCTATCCATTAAAAACGCAATCGTGATGAAAGACCAGGCACAGTTTCACCCTTTAAAATATCTTAAAGCCTTGATTGATTCTTATACGGGACTTGGCGGTCAAATATTTGAAGGTACGGCGGCTAAAACCATTAACGAAGGAGACTCCACTCAAGTTGTGACCTCAGACGGATATCATCTGGATAGCGAGCATGTTGTCATCTGCTCTCACTTTCCTTTTTATGATGGAATGGGTTTTTATTTCACAAAGATGTATGCTGAACGCTCGTACATCCTTGGAGTAAAAGCGAAAAAGGACTATCCGGGAGGCATGTACTTAAGTGCAGAAGATCCCACCCGTTCCCTCCGTTATGAAAACGATGAAAATGGGGAAAAACTCATTTTAATCGGTGGGGATAAACATAAAACCGGGCAAGGAAAAGATACAATGGATCACTATGAGGCATTGCAGGAATTCGGGGAAGAAGTCCTGGGTATTGAAGAAATTCGATACAGATGGTCTGCCCAGGACCTGATCACATTAGATAAAGTACCTTACATCGGGAAATTAACGGAAAAGCACCCTGCTATTTTTGTAGCGACCGGTTTTAATAAATGGGGCATGACTTCCGGTACACTAGCCGGCCAGATTATTTCTGATCAAATTCTAGGCAATCATCATATTTATGCTGATGTGTACACTCCTTCTCGATTTGTTGCCGACCCCAGCATCAAACATTTTTTCAAAGAGAACATAAATGTGGCTGGACAACTCATTAAAGGAAAGCTTCAAATACCAACTAAAAAGCCGGAGGAACTCCAAAAAGGGGAAGGCGACGTCGTGAACCTCAATGGACGACGCTGTGGAGGATACCGGGATGAAACAGGAAAGCTGCACGTCGTAGACACCACCTGTACCCACCTCGGCTGTGAAACCGAATGGAACCACGGAGATCACACATGGGACTGCCCTTGTCATGGATCACGCTTCTCCATTGATGGAGAAGTGATAGAAGGACCCGCGAAAAAACCTCTTACAAGGTTTGAAGTGACCGACTGAGGGACGGACCTCTGGAAAGAAACTACCGATTATTGTCGAATATAGCCTGGGAAATAAACCGGATCCTAAAAGTATTTGACATATTTTGTCGCAATACACAGAAGAATATTTCCTCGATTATGTCTTAAACTATAAGTGCTTGAGTTACTATTTTGGGAGGGATTCTGAATGGGACGTACTAAAAAAGGTAACCGTAATGCTCAAAGTAATACAAATGCTAAACAAAACCGAACAAGTTCTGAATTAGTGGAGTTTACAACCGGGCAAGCGAATACGAAGAAAAACCGACCACAAGACTAGTAACGACTAGCTGATAAATTGAAGAATAACCGGCAGTAACACTGCGTCAGGTTATTCTTTTTTTATTTCTCCTGAACCGTTCATCTTTTCGTAGAGGAATCTCAATCCCAACCTCGAATACGTTATAGAGAAATTGAATAGGAGGAATATATGATGCAAGAACAAATGTTATTTCAACAAATGGAATTCATCCGGCTTCGCACACTCGCTGCTCTCGATGCGACAACAGAACAGCAGGCGGATGAAATGCCTCCTGGATTCAGAAATTCAATCCGATGGAATTTAGGGCATATCCTACTTTCTCAGGAAAACCTGCTGTTCTCCTTTGTGGGGGAAAACAACCGTAAAGCACTTCCGCCTGAATACGGAGAGCTATTTGGCTTCAATACGAGCCCAGACACCTGGAATACGCTCACACCGCCCACACTGAAGGAACTTCGTGAGAAATTGGAGGCGCAACCTCAAAGGATGAAAGAGGCATTCTCCGGTCGTTTGGACGAAACAGGAGAGAAACCTTTCGTCCTTGGTGAACATACTACGTTTACCACTTTAGGTGAAGTTCTTTCCTTCGCTAACTGGCATGAGGGCTTGCACCAGGGAACCATTACATCCATTAAGCGAGTGCAGGGAATCGAGAATCTTTGGGAAAAGGTTGAAGAAAAGATAAAAAGATAAAAAGACATGGCGGCTCTTGTGCTGCCATGTCTTTTTATCTGGCTTTAAACAAGATTAAAAAATCCCCATAGCCTTCTTCTTCTAATTTCTCTTTAGGAATAAATCGTAAAGATGCAGAATTGATACAATAACGAAGACCTTTAGGACCAGGTCCGTCATTGAATACATGCCCAAGATGAGAGTCGGCTTCCCTGCTTCTAATTTCCATACGGGTCGAACGATGCGACAGGTCATAGTGTTCTTTGACACTTGCATCCATGACCGGCTTTGTAAAGCTGGGCCAGCCGCACCCACTATCATACTGATCTTTGGAAGTGAATAAAGGTTCACCCGAAACGATATCAACGTATAAACCTTCTTCCGTGTTATCCCAATACTCGTTTTCATAAGGTGGCTCTGTTCCATTTTCCTGGGTAACGAAGTATTGCATTTCTGTCAGCTGTTCCTTTAAATGGGATCGATCTTCTGGCCAATGCTTTTTCAAAAAATCTTCTCGCCCGGATCCACGCTTATATAAAGCATATCGAAAAGCATTTTCCTTATAGAAATTCTGATGATAATCTTCAGCAGGATAAAACTCGCTTGCAGGTAGAATCTTCGTCACCACAGGCTTTGCAAAAATGCCACTCTGTTCCAATTTTCGTTTTGAATTTTCCGCAAGCTTTTTTTGATTATCTGTATGATAAAAAATCGCTGTACGATACGAGTGACCACGATCTTTAAACTGTCCCCCTGAATCAGTGGGATCAATTTGCTTCCAGTATAGATCCAGCAGTTTCTCATAAGGGTACTGAATAGGATCAAACGTGACCTCTACCGCTTCATAGTGTCCTGTTTCCCCTGAGGTCACTTCTTTATATGTCGGATTTGCGGGTTTCCCTCCTGTATAGCCGGATACTATTTGTATAATTCCTTCCTGCTCATCAAAAGGCTCGACCATACACCAAAAACAGCCCCCGGCAAACGTCGCCAGTTCCAATTTCTTCACCTCTTTCGTTTCACGTGAAACACTCATCGGTTATAGATTTCCCACCAAAATTCATCCTTCAAAGTAAAGATGATAATGATTCTGACACCCCGCGTTGAAGGAGGCTCGACAATGAGGACAGACAGATTGGCAATTCATATATTGTAAAATGGTTAACTCGTTTTTGCATTCACCACAAAGAACTGCTTTCGTATTCCACTCGTTCTTTGACCAAAGGATAGGATCATGATCTGCCACTTCGTCATGACATGTATGACAAGGATAATAGGTGTTACAGCACTTAAATTTAATCGCGATGATATCTTTTTGGGTTCGGTAATGTTTGCATTTCGTTTTAGAGTCCACTTCTACGCCGGATACAGGAATCAACCTTTCAGTCATGTTCATCCTCCCTTTTATTTACGTAGTAGATTTCGATATACATAGCCGATATTCCTACAAAAAAATTATATTTCCCATTCATTCTTAGTCGATTAATCTACCTGTACTATACAATGAATTCTAAAAGAAAGGGAGGGGGAAGATTCTTGAAGTTGAAGCAATCGAGACTGTTGTGGAAGCGGAAGGCACAGTAGCCTATTCATTTGCACAAAAAAACAGGGGCTAAAACCTTCCGCCCCTTTTCTTAACTCATATGTTCCAGAATACCGGTTAAATCCCTGTATTCAAAGTGTGGTTTCACCCCTAGTTCATCCATCACTTTATCCTGACGATTGATCCAAGCCGTATAGAATCCAAAGTTCGTCGCACCTGCAATATCCCATGGGTTAGAGGACATAAACAATACTTCTTCTCTTCTGACCCCAAGCTTTTCAAGAACAAGCTGGTAAGACATCGGGGTCGGTTTAAACTGTTTCACTTCATCAACTGTCAAAACCTCATCCAATAAATGCCCAAAGGGAGATTGCTCCACCAGAGGTGAAAGCATGTCCAAGGAACCATTGGAAAAAATGGCTTTTTGATAGGGTTTCAGTTCTTCCAATACACTCCCTACTTCTTCATAGTTGTTTAATTCTAAATAAGCATCCAGCAATTCCTTTTCTTTTTCGTCAGTAAGGTCAACCCCTACTTGCTTACAGGCATAATGGAGCGCATCCTTAGTGATCATAAAAAAGTTCGTATACGTGCCCATTAATTGACGTAAAAAACTATACTCCAACTGCTTTTGACGCCATACCTGGCTAATTTGTTCCCCTTTATCCGGAAAAAGTTGGTTGCATTTTTCTATGACGGAATGAACATCGAATAACGTTCCATACGCATCGAATACAAAAGCTTTTATCTTGAGATTTGACATACGTATCCACCTCTTCCTTTCTCCTTATATAATAGACCAATTGGTATAAATTAAACTTTTTCACTGTAAAGCGAATTCATTTCACATACACGCATTTTATGATATATTACTTCGAGTATCTAAATATTCTATGGAGGTGGTCACAATGAATGCAGAACCACATGCACAGGCATCTCCTTCCTATACAAAGACGATTCTGTTCTTGAGCTTAACCGTCTGGCTGGTTGTCATGAATACCACCATGTTTAATGTAGCACTCCCCAATGTTTTAAAGGATTTCTCTTTAGCCCCTTCTGAAGGAGCCTGGATTGTATCGGGATACTCTATCGTACTCGCCATTTGCACCATTACATATACGCGCCTGGCAGACTACATTCCTATCAGGAGGCTTCTTATCCTGGGCATTTCCATTTTCGGGCTTGCATCGTTCATAGGTTTCTTTGCTCATAGCTTTACCTGGCTATTACTCTCCCGTTTATTCCAAGCGGCAGGTGCTGCAGCCATTCCCGGGCTATCCATGGTGTTCGCAGGACGATTTGTCCCGATGGCAAGACGCGGCCGGGCATTGGCTATGATTGCCTCAGCTTCTTCCCTGGGCTTTGGATTAGGGCCGGTCGTAGGTGGCGTGATTACCGATTATTTAAGTTGGAATTATTTATTTTTAATCACGTTATGTGTCCTTGGAATGATACCTGTCCTATACCGCTTCCTGCCGGATGAGACGACCAGGAAAGGGTACTTTGATATATGGGGAGGCCTTTTAACCGGAATCGGAATTACGTTCTTTCTGCTGTTCATTTCAACTTTCCACTGGTATTTTTTCGCAGGTGCCGTTGTATTCTTTGGAGGATTGGGGATTCGGATCCATAAAATCGAACTACCCTTTATTCAACCCAGTTTGATTCGGGACAAAGGATACCGTCAGATTTTATATATGAGTTTCCTGGGTTTTGCCACTCACTTTGCGATTTTAATCGTCATGCCCCTTATGCTTCAGCATGTATTTGGTAAAAACCCGACAGCCGTCGGATTCATTATCTTTCCGGGTGCGATGCTGTCAGCAGTGGCAGCTATTTATGTCGGAAGGCTGATTGATCATTATGGAAATATGAGGGTGATGTTCCTTGCACATATCCTTCTGATCATTTCAACCGTCCTCTTTTATATCTTATCACCCCAAAGTGAATACATGATTATGCTGGCTTATATGTTTACAAGCTTTGGCTTCTCAAGTCTTTCGTCAAGCACGACCAACGAAGTATCCCGTGTCATGAGTAAGGAGCTGATTGCTTCAGGAATCGGCATGAAACAGCTTACCCATTTCGTAGGAAGTGCGTCTGGGTCTGTTCTGGGAGGAATCATTGTCGAGATGGGCGGAGCAGAATTTCCGGTAAGTTCCTTTCAGAATACATTCCTTGTGTTGATCGTATTAATGACGTTATCCCTTTTTCTATTGTTTTTATACCGCCAAAGAATCAACCACCAATAAGATCAGGTCCAGGCAGATATTTGCCTGGACCTATTTTTTATAAAAGGCTCTTTTCGTAAAAATTGTAGCTTATTGTAGAGGGAGAAAGTAATAGTTGATTTCCGCTACAGGATGCTCGCTTTCCGCGGGGCTGGCGGTGAGCCTCCTCGGCTGCGCCTCCGGGGTCTCACCTGTCCAGCTATTCCCGCAGGAGTCGAGCAACCTTCCACTCCAATCAACTTTCTAAGCATGAATCCTTAAATGGAAAACAATTAAAACAAGAATTTTAGCAAACAATCTCATTTAAGGTAAGTAGAGATTGATTACCTTATAAGAAAGAAGAATTTTATTAGTAACTTTGTTTTCTTGCACACCTTGAAGCTCCGTAGAGAAAATTTTGTTAAATATCGAGAGGGGAACAGCGCAGACTCCTGCAGAAGTACGGGCGTGCTGATACCCCGTTCGGGTAAGCTGGGGAGTCTCGGCCGAACGCTAGCTGCAAGCGGAGCAGTTCCCCTCACTATCCAGCATAAACTGGTTGACAGAGCCCTCGCAGATTCTATACTAGAAAAAAACAATCTTTGCGAGAAGAGCTTTGTAAAAAAACCGTGCTCATCTTAGCCTTCATGGATTCCTCCGCTATCATTAAGGGTATAGTAAGAAAAAACAGTAGAACAGGGGAATTCAATTGAAAACAAAGAAAAAGTGGTATAAGAAGAAAAGCTGGTGGATCGGAGGGGTCATTATTTTGATCCTTACAGTCATCATGTTTTACCACCGGGTAAAGCCGTTACCCCCGGGGATATCCTATGCCGGCAACATCTATACCATACCCGAAAAGGATGTAGAGTTCTTATACGACCTTACATATCAAAAGGACGGGAAAGAGCACTATGACCATTCGATCTTTGATGAAGTCTATCGAACCATAGAAGAAGCAGAGGATTTTCTTATTCTGGACTTATTTTTAGTAAATGGTTACACAAAGGGTGATCGTGATTACCCCAGAATCAGTGAAACATTATCGAAAACGATTCAACAACAAATGAAAAAGAAACCTGATTTGAAGGTGGTCTTCATCAGTGACGTTGTCAATACCACGTATGGATCCCATACCGCTGAACAATTGGAACCTTTAGAAGATCTTGGAGCTGAAGTCATTTACACCGATTTAAACCGCCTCAGGGATCCCAACATTTTATACTCAGGGGTGTGGAGGGCCGCACTGGGCTGGTTTGGTCAGGATGGCTATGGTTGGCTCCCCAACCCAATGGCTTCAACTGCACCCAAGGTAACCATGAGATCGTATTTGAAACTATTAAATGTAAAAGCAAATCACCGTAAAGTCGTGATAACAGAGAACACGGGACTTATTCTTTCCGCCAACCCCCATGACGCCAGCGGTTTCCACTCAAACATGGGGTTCAAAGTCAAAGGGGACATTCTTAAGGACATGGTGAAAGCCGAAAAGGCAGTGGCTGCATTTTCAGGGGGTAACACAGAGGCATTTCCTACCGAGGAAGACTTAGATCAGTCAATTAATAAACTTTCTTCTACAGAGACCTCCGTTAAAGCACAGATCCTTACTGAAAAGAAAGTTCAAACGAGTGTCGTAGATGCTATGAATAAAGCAAATAAAGGGGACGAAATCTGGATCGGGATGTTCTATCTTGCAGATCGGGACATTATCGATGCCATAGGGAATGCTGCCGATCGTGAAGTAGAGGTACGATTAGTATTGGACCCCAATCAGAATGCCTTCGGTCAGGAAAAGATCGGGTTACCCAACCTGCCAATCGCATCAGAGCTGCACAACTTGGACAATGATCATATTACGATTCGCTGGTACAACACGAATAAGGAACAATACCATACTAAGTTCATATATATAAAAGGGGCAAAAGAGAGTACCGTCATCGGAGGATCCAGTAATTACACATCTAGAAACCTGGATGATTATAACTTAGAAGAAAACATAAAGATCGTGGCCCCAACTGACAGCAAAACCATGTCAAATATTGATCAGTATTTCAACAGTATCTGGAACAACGAAAATGGCACCTACACCGTAAAATATGAGAAATATCAGGATAAACTGCCTGCCTTTAAATATGTCATGTATATCTTGCAAAAAATCTTCCAAGTGACGACCTATTAGGTTTTAATTCCACTATAAAAGGGAATTAAATCAGTAACAACATATCACAAAAAACATTACTTGGAGGTAAGAAAAATGGGTATTATTTTGTACTTAATCGTAGGTGGAATCATCGGTTGGTTAGCTGGTCTTATATTAGGTAAAAACGTTCCTGGTGGAATCATCGGAAACATCATCGCAGGTATTATCGGTGCTTGGATCGGCGGGGAGCTTCTGGGAAGCTTCGGACCATCACTTGCAGGAATCGCTATTATTCCAGCCTTACTCGGAGCAATCATTTTTGTATTCCTGTTAAGCTTACTCTTAAGAGGAATGAGAAAGACTTCTCATTAAAAACACTGAAACCCCTGGATTCCAGGGGTTTTTCATTTGCCCTTAAATATATAAAAAAAACAGCCAATGTTGGCTGCCCTCTTAATACGTCATAGATTTTTTATGTCTTCTTTTATTTCGATATTTCTTATAAAACGGGTAAATGATAGGTCCCCATTTGATCAGTCTTCCAATTAAACGTTTCATAAAGGTAACCTCCTTTGTTATAGTTTGTTTACCCGTTTTTCAAAAGGTAAAAACCTCTTTTTGAAAGCATGGATATTTATCTAATTACTTCTCCCGGGAAATAATGGGGGTAATAAACTGTCATACAAGCTATACTCTGCCTGATGTTTCCGCATAGGACTGGAACCACCCCGGCCTGCCATAAACTATTCTGGGTGTAAAAAAGCAAATGACGATTAAGCCATTTGCTTTTCACCTATTACTTACTACTCTTCGACTCTGAAATCTTCCCTAAGAAAAATCCATCAATCTCACTTAATTTACCTCGCCACATAATCTTCCCTTTTGAAGGGGTCGGCTTACTGTCGCCACAATAAACCTTTGTGTTCTTTAAGTGAACAAAATGGGCTTCAGCACTTTGGTTTTCTTCAACAGATTCTCCGGCTCTGGCAAGTTCTTCACTCAACTTTTGAGCTACCTCACTGCCATCCTCGAAGGTTTCACTCAATGAGTCAAAGTATTCCTTTGCGGAAACGAGTGTACCCGTTATGACGGCTCCTTTAACATTTAACGTGATGTCTAATGAAAAGTCATGCTTGTTTGATGCTTGTACAAAAAATTCTAAGATGCTATCCTTCCCTGTACCTGATTCTAAACTCATCTTCACATCTCCTTTTTACGTTAAGCTACTGTATCGTCTTCGGTAGAGAGTGTTGTATCTTCTTCTTGATCTTCGTCTTGATCATCATCTTTTTTAGCAGATTTTTTACTTTTAGCGCTTGTCTTGCGGGTAGAACGTTTCTTCCCCTTAGAACCTGATTTACCGTTTGATTTCTTCTTGCTAGAAGCTTCTTCCTCATCATCGCTATCATCTTCATCTTCTTCGTTTTCATCTTCATTACTGTCTTCGTCGTCTTCATCCTCTTCATCTGTCGCTACTTCTTTAGACTTTTTAGAAGCTTTCTTTCTAGAAGAGGTTTCTTCTTCATCCTCGTCTTCGTCTTCGTCTTCATCACTTCCATCTTCACGTGTCGCGGCAATTTGATTCATTTTCTCTTCTAATTGCTGCAAACGGTTCTGAAGTTCCTCATTTTCCTGTTTAAGGGCATCATAATCCTGGTTGGACTCTTCTTCTTCAGAGCTATTCGATTCAGTTGAATTTACGGCCGTTTCCGCGTCTTCAGAAGCTTCCTCATCTTTATCACGCTTAAACAGGTTGGCTGTTGATGATTTTAGTGACACAGCCGCTTTTCTGGATCTTTCTTTTGCTGCTTTCCCGAAGTCCAGGCTTTTGCTTTTGATTTTCTCTTGATCGATACGATCTAAAAGTTTCTTTCCGTTTTCAGGTGTTGCCAGGTATCCTACAGTTGCTCCCAACAGACTTCCTGCTACGGTTCTCTTGATAGGCCCACTTCTTCTTGCCTTGTTCTCGTTTGTTGAATTCTTTTCTTGTCCTTGATTCTCAACTGTTGTGTTTTGCGTATTTTTTTCTGCCATCGGTAAAACCTCCAATTAGTTTGTTTCCGCCTGGTTAAGACGGTTCGTATCCAGTTTCTTTTCAAGCGATTCCAATCGTTCCTGTAATTTCTTATTTTCCTCTTCAAGTGCTTTAGTGTTGTTATCTGCGGCTTTGGAACTTAAGTAGGGATCATTTTCCCACCAGTCCATGCCTATTTCTTTTGCTTTATCTACAGAAGCAACGATTAAGCGGATCTTTATCGTCAGCAGCTCGACATCGGCGATTCCCACCGTAATATCACCTGCCACGACAACTCCTTTATCTAATATCTTTTCTAATACATCCACGATTGTATTGGATTGTACCGGATGCTCCATTCCCATCATGTAACCTCCCTAATCGGCATTACATTAAGCTCCCTAAAGGACCAAGATCTATATTCAAGTCTTCTGCATCAAGACCAAATACCTCTTTCAACTCTTCCATTTTTTCTTCTAAGTTCATTAGGGCTATGCCTAAATTCTCCACTTGTTCATCCGTTAAAGTACCGCCTTCAACACGCCGCATGGCATGTCTTTCGACGATTTGCCTTAATAGTTCTACAACGGTCAATACAAGCTGTGCCAATCCTTGTTCTGCTTTTTCCGGGTCGAAATTAATTCGCCCATTTGTCCCGCTGGCCTGTTGCATGAATCAATCCCTCCCTTTCTTTATCGAATTGATCGGACGTTACCGTTTTACGCGTTCCCTGCTTGTGTTGAACCAATGTCTCAACTGAGGAAATCAGCACTCGCAAATCGAGATACACGAGGTCGACACCTGCAATGGATATAATCAAATCTCCCTTTATCGCCACACCTTTGTCGAGAATGACATCTAAAATATCTATAAGGGCTATATCTTTGTTCTCTATCGATTCTCTGACTGTCATAATTCTCATTCCTTATATTGTGATTAAGAAAAACTTGAAAAATGATAAGGTGGCCAAGGGCCGGATGCTTCAATCTTCCAACCTGCGTGTCCCAGTTCTTCTTCGTATTGCTTAATCTCCTCTACAAATCCATCAACATTGGACACTGGAAGGAGAAAAACACTATTCCAAGCCATATGTTCTTGTCGGCCTGTGACATCCTTACTCCAATTTTTTTTGATATTTCCATGGAGCGCATGTTCTTTCAGCTTTTCATGAACCTCCTCACAGAGTCGATTCTTTTCGTTTTCAAGCTCCCGATCGATCAGCTGATCGATTTTTTTCTTTTCAAAAAACTGCCTGCCCTTTGGTAACTCGCTGATTTCTTTCCTTTTAGCTTCGATGGATGGATTGCTTTCACTTACTTGTTCCTTCAGCAGCTTATCGTCACAGTAGATTTTGACGTTCCACTCTTCGTTACCATTCAGCTGTTCAAAGGTCGTTTCCAGCTTGTTTCGGTTGCCTTCTATCGTGGACTTAAGGCTGTCCTCGTTCTTGTACAATGTACAGAACTTCAGGGGAATGATGGTATACATCTTCGAAACCATCAGGACGGTTTCGTGATGATGAAACGCCTTTTCCTGAAGCCAGTCCATGTCGTTATCGACTTTGTCCTTAATGGTCTCTTCTGAGTATTCATTCGATGGCAGATCACAGACAATTGCTGTCACTTCACCGATTTCAATCGTATATAGTTCACCTTCTCCATCGAATCCTTTCATGGAGGGAAGGGATTTTTCATTTGCTTCTTTTGTTGGGATTAAGCCGTATAAATAAAGTAAATCGCTCATCTGATCACCCTTATTTCTTTTTCGTTAGTTCTTCCCATTGCTCCATTTCCATCTGTTTCGCAATTTCATATCGTGCTAGTAACTCATCTTCTTTTTCCTGGAATGCTTCCTCAGGAATTTCACCTAATTCATACATCATTTGAAGCTGAATCAATTTTTGTTGAATGGTAGGAAGGTCGTATAATTCTTTGTCTGCTTCTTCTTTAATCTTTTCGCCGACTTTTATGACTAAATTAATTGGTGCGCTCACCAATTTATGAATCATCAGCCTTCCTCAACCTTTAAGCGTATGTTGACAAAATTGTATGCGGGCCAAGGGCCGGTGTAGTTAAAGTCGACCTTATCCTTCCATTTTTCATGGGCTTCATTGACCTTTTGATCGAACAATTCTTCCTGGTCCCGATCAATTAAGAAAGAGGCGTTGAGTAGCATTTTCTCACTTGAAGGGTCATTTGCCTTCGCCGACACCGCTGCTTCCTCAAGGGGGGCATAGACTTCCTCCTTGATTTCATTTTGCAGGGAAGCAAATAGCTTTTGAGCCATTCCTCCAAGCTGTATGCGGTCATAGTACCCGGCAGATTCAGATTTCCCTTTAACGGCTGATGCTATTTTTTCTACCTGCGGATTATCTTTGACCATCGCTTCCAGCCATTCCTTTTTACCGATAACCTTTAAGCCGAGCTCGATTTTCCCTTTAATTGCCGGGAAAAGAGTTTCAAACTGAGGATAGAGGTTTTCTAGGAGGGCCTCTACGTCGTCTCTTGATTTAAATACATTCCCGAAGCTGATCGGGATGACCGTATCCTTTTGATCCATCACCCTTGATACAGCACCCTGATGCATGAGTAAATTCTGCTTCTTGGGATGATATATTTTCATCGGTACTTCCGCTGCTACCATAGCGGCGTCTTTATATCTGATCGTGAACGTCTCTCGTTCCTCACCTTCTATTTCAATGGAACCAAATTGATCGTCTTCTTCTGTTTGAATGGCACAGAATATATAAATTCCCATTTCTTCATTACTCATTTGAAACTCTCCTTTATTCCTCAGATACCTTCATTTGTTTACATGCATCTATAATTAATTGTTCTGCTTTTTGTTGTGGGTTTTCTCCGTCGATACATCGACTTACACTGTGTGCTGCTATATCAATACATAGACGTTGAAAATCTGTATCCTTACCGTCTATGGGAATGTCTGATTCAATGGCGAGCCTTGCGATCATCAAGGAAGCACGCAAGCTCGGTCCGTTCATTTCGTTGGTACATTGATCGCGTAATGTAGAGACTAGGTTTGTAATCGCTTTTGCTTCACTCATAACCAAGTTTGCTTTTTCGGATACAATCTTTGCCTCTTGTTCTGCTCCCTTGTAATCTACGTTAATGGTAATTAACCGATCCAGGAGAGCATCCTGTGTTTGATAAACCCCTGCATATTCTGCAGGATTACTAGTAAATATGATTGCAAATTCCGGGTGTACGCGAATAAATGGTTCCGTTAGCTTTGATCCATATAAAGGAATGATTCCTTCTTCCAGAATGGATAGAAAGATATTATTCGTTGTCGGCTGTGATCTTGTAAATTCATCGTATACAAGGGTATAGCCATTCTTTACTGCTTCCAGTAATCGTCCATCTCTCCATGTCTCGGTGACACTTTCATCCTTTTTGTAAACAGATCGAACATATTGATCGACCACCTTTTTACTTGTATAACCTGTGAAATCACCGATTAAATCCTTATTATTCAGTTCATGATTTCCGTGCATGAGCATCACCGGTCTTTTTCTCTTCTTGGCAAGTGCCAGTGCAAGAGACGTTTTTCCGGCTCCGGAAGGACCTGTAAAATGTACAGGATATCCAGCTTTAAGGTATTGCAATGAACGCGAAAGCAATTCTTTCGTTTCATCGTCTTGTATTAATGCCCTGCTATCCTTTTTGATCCGTTTTGTTAAGACCGTCACGTACAATTCCCTCCTACTCGCTCATCCACTACATTTCCTGTCCAATAGCACTTCTGTAACGGATATCCCGTCGTTTAAATGATGTGACTTCCTTTTCTTTATTGAGAAGAACATCATACGTTCCAAGCATTTCGTCTTTAGCATATTTCTTCATATATTCTTTTTCTTCAATCACCTCCACCTGAAGCTTCCATCCTTCTTCTTCTGTCAACTCCACCGACGTGATCTTATGAACGGGTGCTACATGTTCATTGAAGAAATCCGTCACACTATTCATGATTTCTTTGATTACCATAGTCGCCTCCTACTGTAGATGAAGGGGGAGGGCGCCAAAAATGGCCCCCCTTCAAACACACTCTCATTCTTTTACTGCCACTTTACTTAAATGCTGAATTGGGAGCTTCTTTCATTTTGTTGAGTTGCAAGACCGTTTTCTTCTACATCATCTCGAAGCAGGCCTACTGCTTCTGCATATCGTAACCATGTGTCTACGCTGGCAATGACAACCCTTGCTTCAACCGTTAAAATTTCAATTCCAACAACAGATACTCTTGCAAATGCATCAATGACAATACCTTTGTCAAGAATACGGTCGATTACTTCTGCTAAACTTGAACTATTATTACTTTTTTGAATAGCCAATTGTTATTCTCCTTCCGGTGCTTATGAACAGATGGTTTTAATGTCTTTAGATGATTTAATATTTTCCGAACTTTTTATTTCAGTAGAACTCTTGATGTTAAAGGAACTCTTGATGTCACTTGCTCCTTTAATACTTCCCACGCCATTCATTTTTGTTTGTTTATCATTTGATGAAGAGATTTTCTTTTGGAATTCTTCTCCTGCTTCTTTGGCATTTCCTAACTTTTCCCGAACGGAAAGCAGGACATCCTGGACTTTTTCCTTTGCTTCTTCAGCTTTGGTATGAACATTTTCAGCATTTTTCTCTTTCGCCTTCTCTAATTTCTCAGATGCTTCGTTGGCCTTTGATTGAATACCGCCTTCAACACTGTTCACAAATGTTTCTTTCGCTTTCTCTTTCATCGTATCTTTTACTTTCTCTTTTACGGGCTCTGGAGCATGATCGTATGCTTTTTTAGCCATCTTGCCAACTGCTTTTTTTATCGGCTTACTCATGTAATGCCCCCTTTGGGGATGCGATTATTTCTTAGACTCCACTAAGCTGTTAAGCATTTCTTCGATACGTTCTAAACGCTCATTCAAATTCTTGTTTTCTTCTTTGATTTCTTCTAATTCTTCTGATTGATTGGAAGACTTCTCGCCTCTATCTGCCTTTGCATCTGTTTTTTCCGATAGCTCTTCTTTTTTCTTCTTTGGTGTAAGCAAGCCACCTTCCAATTTGCTCATATATCCGGTAGCGGATTGTCTTAACGTAATAATGGCTTGTTCTGTCAGGAATTCCTGTGCTGATCTTCTAAGTTCTTTACTTGCGGCTTTCATCACTTCTGATTTCCCTAAACTGTCAACGACTTTCTTCCCTGTACCAGGATTTGAAAGTAGTCCGATACCGGCTCCTACCACACCACCGATAATCGCATAATTCATGGATTGTCTGTTTTCAGCTGTTTGTTCTTCGTTTTGTTCATTGCTTTTCGTTTCCTCTGCTTGTTGACTGCTTTTTGTCTCTGCCATATCCATCCTCTTTTCTACCAAAATAGTAAAACTATATTTAATTTACTTGTTTAAATGCTAAACGCTGTTCCTCTTTCGTTTTCCTGCTTCGCCAAACCTTCTTCTTGAACTTCGTCTCTTAAAAGCCCAACTGCCTCTGCATATCGTAACCATGTATCTACACTTGCAATGACGACTCGCGCTTCTATTGTAAGAATTTCTATTCCCACTAAGGAAACTCTGGCAAATGCATCAATGACTATTCCTTTATCCAGGATTCTATCAATTACTTCTGCGAGACTTGAGCTATCGTTGCTTTTTTGAATACTCATCGAATCTCTCCTCTTAATTGGTGTAGCCAATGACTGGGTGCAAGTTTTATATTCGGTTTAATCGGTGTTTACCTCCTTTTGTACCCACCGTAAACTAGGTCATGGGAATCATTTGAAATAAACTGCCATTTTTTATACATGTTTTAATATGTATTTTTCAATCTGTAACATTTCTCTCTTACAGGTATATGGCTTGTAAGGTTTTTTGGAGAAAAAATAATTCAAATAAGACAAATTGATTACATTTTCTGAAGGAGAAATCGGGTTGAAATCAAAGGCAGAATGTGATTTTCATCGGGAAGGAGAGAGGAAATGATTCTCCTGAAAAACCTTTGCATAAAAAAGAACCAGAAGCATCACGCTTTTCAGCTTGCTTCTGGTTCTTTTCCTATTTATTCATTTGAGAAAGAAAATCGCCTAAGAGATCTTCCATCGTTTCTTCTTTAGGTTCTTCTTCAACGGTTTCCTGGGGCTTCATGGCACTATCCCAGTCAAAGTTGTCCAATTCTTCGTCAGTCGAGTAAGAACGCTCATCTATTACATCTTCATCCTGTGCATCATCCATCACTTCATCAAGGGACCACTCCCTTGATGAATCGTGACTTGCTGCAGATTCTTCCTGAAGATAGAGAGCTTCATCAATATCCAACGAATTGCTGCTTAAGGAAGCCAGAAGAGAGGCTGTACGAACCGGGTTTGAAAGCAATTGGTACACGATACTTCCCAACAGCGCTTCGGAGTGTTCATGCTTCAACCAGTCACGCTGGGATTTATCCAATCCCTTAGGAAGGGGGATCGTAATGGCTTCTCTCTGTTTGGAAATCGTATCATTTACTCCATTTAATACTAGCTCTGCAATTTTACTGGAGAAATTTCGTTTTTCCGTTTCCTTTAGCTTTTGTAAATGCTTTAATACATGATCAGGTGTATCTGAAGGAATTCGAAACGTAATCGGTTGTCCCCTCGACATCCCTTTTCCATTCATACCATCACCCTATTTGGTTTTCGCTAATTTTTGTTCTTCTTTCTGGGATTGTTGTTTTTGAGTTTTTCTTGAGAAGTCGGCAATCAGCTTGTAATAAGCATTGGCCATCATCCAAATGCTTTCCTTCTCATCTTCAAAGAAGTCGATATTGTACCCATCAAGATTGTTATTAAGCGTTTTGATATACTCTTTCAGGACGCTTGAACCTCCACCAATGAAGTAGCAGATTTCCGTTTGAGAATTCTTTTGCCACATATTACGCAGGTGACGGTATTGCTTCTTAGCAAGTTCAAGCATAATACGGTCAACGATGTCGTGTACGCTTGTACGACTTCCTTTAACCATAATATGATTACGATCATTTTTCTTCGTGATGATTTCTACCACATCGCGTCGGCTGTCGAGCTCAATGCCATGTCTTGAGCGAATTTCCTCACGGATTAATTCAAGTGATTCAGAAACACCAAGGTTAAATCCTTGGGCTTTATCATCGTCTACTTTTCGATCTTTGATGACCGCGATATCTGTTGATAATCCACCAATATCCTGAATCAAGATGCGCTTGTCAACCAAATCTTTGTTAATGATATTTGAATTATTGTCCATCACAAGGTTGATAAAAGCAGCAAATCCTTCAGGATACACCTTCACTTCATCAAACTTAATATTTACTTTGATGCCTTGATAGCGTGGAGTGACAAGGAACTCGACCTGGTGAACCGAACCTAATAATCTTGATCGATATCCAACATCTTTTCCTTCCTTTACTTCACGTAGGGGAAGACCTGTTCCGAGCGTGTAGTTTGCTTCTACTACATTATTATTCCTTTTAAAATCTGATCCATTACGTGCTGCATCCAAAGCGATAGAAGCAAACAGCATGACCAATGTTTGATCTTCTTCTGATTTACTGCTTCCCGGATCCAGTTCAGTCGAGTTATTGCTCTTTGTCGCAAGATTTCCGACACGATAGATTGCATTATTGTCTTGCAGAGCAGGGGAGTGGACACGGATATGTATGCCGTCTAGTGGGTCCTGTGTATCCAGCTCCTCTATACCGATGATAGGACGGTCTTCAACATCCCTTGCGATGACGTTCGGAATATTCACCTCAGCGTCCATTTTCCCAAAAATACCTTTTAAAGAATCATTACCAACATCAATGGCTGCAATTCTTGAATTCGTCATTAAAATCATCCTTTCATTCATGAGTGAGAATTTGTCAAAAAATTTCAACTCTTACTCTCAGAGTATACAATTTCTCGTCTGCGGTCAATCCTACTTTTCTATCGAATACAGGTGCTAAGAGAGGGTGAACTTGTATACATTTTTGTATCGTTGTATACATTATTTGTACACATACATATATATCAACAAGTACACGCATTTGTACACTTGTATACATTTTCGTACACAGTAGTATACATTTTTGTTTACATGTATACATTTTTGTAAACTATAATTTTTTTACATATTTTTACTTAGAATTGTGCTCATTCTACTATTTTATGAATCTAGGAATCTACTTTTTTTACATAAAAAATGGTGATAAATGATAGCTATCTAGAAATCTATTAGTAGATATGAAAATAAAATTATCAGGTATGAAAGAGGATAAAGATTATCAAATGAATTGAAGAAACTATTGGAGCAAAAAGGACTCGTCAAACGGAAAAGATAACAAAAAAATCGAAAAAAACCTCGACATTCAACATGTCAAAGTCGCTCATAGGTCTCATGTCGTTAGAATGCGTTATTTTGGCTTCTTCACCTGAATGACTACCTTACCCTTAGCTCTGCCCGTTTCGACGTACTGAATGGCCTCCTGAGCCTCTTCAAGGGAGTACACCCTGTCTATCACAGGTCGAATACTCCCTTTTTCGACAAGATGTTTGATTTTCATCAGCTGTTCCCCGCTGGGCTTCATGAATAAGAAGTGATAGTCTACGTTAAACTTCTTTTCAAGAGCACTTATATTTCTGCTAACTACAGAAAATAAGAGACGTTTTATAAGCCCAAGATTGTTTTCTACGGCAAATCTGCGGTTTGGCACTGCAGAAACAGATACGATTTTCCCATTAGGCTTGAGTATTTGGAACGAACGATTAAGGGAATCACCGCCTAACGTATCAAACACAGCATCATATTCGTTTGGAACCTCCTCAAATTGCTCTTCCTTATAGTTGATGACTCTATCTGCTCCGAGAGAGGAAACTAAATCAAACCCCTTTTCACTTGCCGTTGTAGCGACATACGCCCCCATTTCCTTCGCAAGCTGAATGGCAAAAGTCCCGACTCCCCCGGCTCCGGCGTGGATTAGGATCTTCTGGTCAGATTTCAGCTGAAGGATTTCATGGAATGCCTGCCATGTGGTTAAACCCACCAGAGGAAGGGACGCCGCTTCTTCAAACGTAAGGTTTTCCGGTTTCAATGAAACATCCTCTTCATGGACAGAAAGGTACTCTGCGAACGTTCCGATCCGATTCTTCCGTGGCCTACCGTACACTTCATCCCCTATGTGAAATTTGCTCACTTTGGATCCTGTTTGGATCACCTTCCCCGAAAAATCATTCCCCAACATCAATGGCATCTTGTAGTTCAATAGCATCTTTACCTTACCATCCCTTATTTTAAAATCAATGGGATTAATACTTGCTGCATGAATCTCCACTAACATATCCCGTTCACCGATTTCCGGGGAAGAAAGCTCTGTGAGCTCTAATGGGGTATTTTTTCCGTATTTATTTATGGTCATGGCTTTCATATTTATCACCCTTATCGAATTATAGTTTAAACGTTTAATCATATAAACGTATTATGTCCAGTAGATTCTCTCCAGTCAATGAAATTGCATCTCCAATAATACGTTTTTAGATGAATGGTATGAAACGTGGAAGATGCTCTTTGTGGATTCAGAGGGGCATACGCATTCGATGATGAGTGAAGGAAGAAATTAATATAAGAAGAGGAGCCCGTAAAAAACGGGCTCCTCTTCTTTTTCATATCAACCTTTGCTTCCTTGAGTCGTTCTATTCCAAATGACAATAACAGTGATAAGAAGGAACACACAAATTCCTACTAACATAGCAATCAATATAGAGAGGGAGGAACCAGTCTGACTTCTTTCCTCCAGGTTCCCTAATCTCGCCGATTCGGATTGACTAAACAGTTTCAGGTTTTCTGCTTTTGCTTTAATTGTATTTGTATCTTTTTCCTCACTTTTAAATAACTTATCAGTAAGATCGTTCAATTTGTTACTGGAAATCCCTTCAAATGTTAAACTTTTTTGTTCTTCAGGGATTTTTATCTTTTCATTTGTGAGCGTCTGGTCATGGATGAGGTCGGTATTCTTTTTGAAATCATTGTTTTGATAGTCATTCGGGATTAAATCCTTAATGTTTGTATTGGCCGAAATAGGGGGCACAAACATGATGACAAAGCCCCCTATTAATAACAATTGAATCAGTATTTTACCCCTCATACGCTTCCGTGCCCTCATCAGATGTTCTATTAGAGCGTTTGTCTAATATCACCTGCACGATGGTTAACCCGATAACAATCAGTCCCAGTACAATGACAGCTTGATTAAATAAAGAGTCTGATCCATATTGAATCGACATGTATACGGTGGACATCGGGTCTTTAAATGTAAAATTAGGTGTTGTTAATGCCAATAATGGCGTCACGAACAGTGCTACCAGTCCTACAGCGACAAACCAGCCCAATAACCGGTGTGTGACAAAAGCAACACGGATTAATCCTGATCCTGCTAATAGCAGAAGAATGGTAAAGATCGTCCACTCAACTGAACGGGATTCAACTAGAGGATAAATGTCCAATCCATAAAGACTAATAACAAACCCTACAATGAGATTTAACAGTAGGAATATCACCCCTTGAATCCAAAGGGGAGCATTTTGGAAGTAATAGCTTGTGTATCCGATAAGCAAGCTGGATAACAAGATAATAAACAAAATCACTACTGGTGGCAGGGCACTTGCTTTCTTCTCTTCCGGGACATCTCCGTTTACATTAAGAGGATTCGTCAAGAAATCATAAACATAACCATTGGATTGTCCGTCAACGAACGCATTCCCCAGTACACTAAACACATCATCACGAATTAATTGAGTGGAGGCTACATTTGTTGCCCACTTATTATTCAGTGTATCCGCGTCACTTTGAACATTGGATACATTGGATTGAAGCTCATTTGTGTAGGAAACAATTGTATTTTGGCTCTCACTCACTGTATCCAGGAAGGAATGGATAGACTTAATTTCACTTCCAATTTGCTTCTGGTTCCCCACTAAATCTGGTCCTGTAGCCCCTGAAACCGGAGTTGGAGCCGCTTGATCAGGCTGTTGTATACGATTTAGAACGTTCGTAGCTTCTTGATTGATCGCATTCAGGCTCTCTGTAAGCTGAGATTGCTGATCATCAAGAGTTTGGTTGTATTCTGCCGCAAACACGGTAAATGAGTCTTGAAGCGTGTTAAGAGCATCCTCTGTATTCGGCAGCCCTGTATTTAACTGCTCCCACTCCGCTTGTTCAGTCTGACTTACTTTCAGAATCTCATTTACCTCATTTTTCAGCTCTTCATCCTGAAGAACGGCAGCTTTTACTCCATTCTCCGTTAACATACTGTTAAGAGTCGCTTCATACCGATCCAGGTAAGAGTAATATTGTAGAAGATCCATAAGCTTATAGTTATTAATCCCGCGAGAAAAATAACCATATAGTGTGTTTCTTCTACTTTCAGATAATGCAGCTGAGTTCAGGATGGAGCTTTCTTTATCCTCGATTTCGTCAACGATATTCGAAATATTGTCAGAGAACATCTCCAATTGGTTAATCAAAGCTTCATTCGTCTCAGTCAATGTCGTAACCTGATCTTTAAGTTCTTGATTTTCTGTTGTAAGAGTTTCAACTTGCTTGGTCAATTCATCGATTTTATCAATCAATGTCTGATTATCTTCAAGAAGTCTTGATACTTCTCCCAACAGTCTATCCACTTCAGCCTGCAGAGGATTTTCTGAGCTATTATTTTTTCCTTGCAGCTGCGTTCGAACCTGCAGGATGCGATCATTGATTGTTTGAATATTGGTAACTGCCTCGGTTATAGCTTCAGGTGTTGGTTCTGTTAAATTAGTCAGTGTTTCTTTCAACGCATCGATTTCTGTTGAAATGGCTGTCAGTTCACTTATTTCCGGATCTAAATTCGGTGGTGCAGGAGGGGGATCGCTTGGTTCCCCTGTCCCGGGCTCACCTTCTTGAGAGGAAATGATGACCTGTTGAGGGTCGGGTTCCTCTCCGTCTTTTGGTGGTTCAGGAACTTCAGGAGGAGCGGGTGGATTAAAAATCTCCCCGTCACCTTCAGCCAGCTTATTGTTAAGTTCAAAAATACTTCCTTGCAGGTTATTTAAGGTCGTGGTGTCCTGCAATTGCTGATAGAAGTTCAACACCCGTTCCTGGAATGAGTAAAAATCTTCTACCTGCCTTCCTACTTCTTCAAACCTGCGTTCTTGTAAATCTGTAAACACCGTCTGGTTCGTTTCCATATTACTATTTAGTTGGGTCATTCCTGCAGCAAGGGACTCACTTTGTTCTGAGAATAGCGATTTTGCTTTCAAATATCTTGGCTGCTGGTTTTCAGTTGACGCGTTGATCATTTCAACCGATTGTGATTGAATATCTGCGAGTAATTGCTTTTGATTATCCTGATATTCTCTATACTGGTTGACGTATTCAACAAAGCTGGAAAGACTTTGTTCAAACGATGAAAGCGTGTTTTGTTGCTCGGGTGCACGGCTGTCTGCCTGCTGAATCGAGTTCTGTAAATTAGAAAGCATTGAGGTCTGTTGTTGGATTTGTCCGGCCAAATCTTTCGAGCTCGGTTTATAGAATGACAGCATCGTTTCTTGGAAAGCCTGCTCTTTTTGTAGGATTTCATCGAATTCAGCACGGATATTCTCCATGTCTGCCGATACATAATTCCAATAGAGTGAGGACATCTTGTTATTCACTCTTTTAGTAGCCCTTTCAATCTCTAAAAGGACTTTTTCTTTATTTACAGCATTCAGTTGCGTTTGAACTTTATAATTAAGATTTGTTTTTACTGGTCTTTCCTCATCATATGTCATCACTTTGTCAGAGAAGTCTGAAGGTATATACACAACGGCATCATATTTAGAGCTTTGAAGACCGTTTTCTCCTGCACTTCTGCCTACAACTGACCATTCAAAGGATGATTGATCCTCCAGAATGGACGTAACATCCCCTCCAAATGCCAACGTCTCTCCATCCAATTCTGTTCCGGCATCTTCGTTCACAATGGCGATGGACTGAGTAGCGTTTTCTTTTACTTTCAGAGGATTTTCTCCCACTGACCGGAAGAAAAGAAGAGGAGTGGCAAGAATCATCATGACCGCTAATAAGAGTTTAAATAGGCTTACTTTCTCTGTCATGCGTGTACTTTCCTTTCCGTTACCATAAGTGGTATTTGAATTTTAGTTTCTTTACCATTTTCTACATAATAACCAAATCCTGGTTGAATTTCTGGTTCTCTTCGATCATAGCTGAGCGTGAACAAGGTTTGTTCAGATTTCTTCATCAAGACAAGAGCCTGACGAACCTGCTTCATTTCTACTGTTAAAGTGTCATATCCCTTTGTTAATTCACTGTTGTTTCCGGAAACAATCATGCAGAACCCTAAGTGACTATAATTTTTCATACACTTAACAATTCTGTCCTGAAGCAGTGCATCCAGATTCTGCAGGAACCTTGCATAACCATCTACAATGAGGATGACAGGTGAGAAGGATGGAAGTGCACTTCCCTTTTGTATGGACAGATTATATTGCCCTTCTCTTACACTAAATAATTCTTCCACTCTATTAAGCCACATTGTGATATGTTCTTTGTTCTCCATATAGACTACTTTTTCTTCTTTCATTAAGTTTGAAAGTCCTCTGTCAATGGAGTCGAATATCGCAATATGCTCACTATCCTGCAATAACGCCGTATTGGCTAAAACCTTCAGGACGTTCGTTTTTCCTTTTTGGGCCTGACCCAATACCAGACAATGCTTCGTCTTTTTAAAGTTTACATACACCGGCTTAACTAATTCTTCGTCTAAGCCAACCGGAAGCAACCCTTCTTTCCTGCCTGAATCTGTATATTGGGTAAAGTTGACCATCGTCAACTCTGTCGGTAGCATAGGCACCGGATCAGGCGACATTAATCCTTTATACTTTTCTTTCAATAACTGAATTTCTTCCTTCAGGAGATTCATCTGCTCATAATCGTCCTTCCCTTCTGTTGGAAGGAATACTTGAGAAAAGAAAGCTGTATCTTTCTTAACGATCGCTCTACCTGGAATGGCTTCCGGAGTGAATGGTAGTCGCCCAAGCATCGTATAAGCCTCTGAGCTGTCCATCAGATAGTGAACAATTTTAGTCTTTAAATTATTCATTAACGATTGACGGACTGAATTTACCCGTGTAGCTGTAAAATACATATACACTCCCAGTGACTGACCATCCCTTGCAAATTGATTAATTTGCGTCTCAAGCTCTTGCATCTCTTCTTTAACCAAATCGAAATTGTCGATTGTTACAAATAGGAGAGGAAGTTTTTCTTCACTTATGGTGTTATACATTTTAATTGAGCTTACTTCCTGCTTTTGGAAAAGCTGCTTTCTGCGGGCTAATTCATCTTCCAATATGCCGATGAATTTCTCGATCTTTCTTTCTTCATCGATGAGGAAGTAGTCTGCGGTGTGCGGCAGCTGCTTTAAAGGCAGTAAGCCACCGTTCCCAAAATCAAGAAGATAATAATGAACTTCCTCAGGTGAAAATTGAGTGGCCATCCCCATCAATAAGGTGATTAGCGTCTGAGTCTTACCATACCCTGAAGATCCAAAGACACCGACATTCCCGTCCTCAATCACTTCATAATGGTACGGGGTCTGACTCTGTTTCTCAGGTTCATCAATCATGGAAAGTAAGATCTTATTCTCCTCTCTCTGTGCAAATGAAGTACGGTAGATGCGATTTGAAAGAGGAGGGAGCCATGGACTGGAAAGCTTCTCTAACTTCATCTGATCCTGTAAAGCTTCAATTCGATCGACGACAGCGTCAATTTCACTGACCATTTCTTTCTGGTGGCTCGGATTAGTCGAAACTTCCGATAACGGAATCAGCCCTAAATCCGTAACAATCGCAACTTCATCCTCTGATTCAAAGGATTCCTCCTGATAGGGAGCTCCACTCCATGCGGATTGAAACAGGTCATACACCTCATTATTCCCGACCTGTAAATACCCTCTCCCTGTTACGGTCAGCGAGGCTGCATCCCCATTTTTAAGGATTTCACGGCTGTCTTCCGTATTCTGTACTTTAAGAGCGACGCGGAAACGGGCATTACTCCATATCTGATTATCGATGACTCCTCCAGGCTTCTGAGTTGCAAGGATAAGATGAACTCCTAAGCTCCTCCCAATACGGGCTGCACTTACAAGTTCTTTAATGAATTCCGGCTCTTCACTCTTAAGTTCAGCAAACTCATCGGATATTAAGAATAAATGAGGAAGGGGTTCTTCCGTTTTGCCTTGCTTGTAAAGGCGTGTATAGTCATTGATATGATTCACTTCGTAACGATCGAATAAGCGCTGCCTGCGTTTCAATTCACTTTTAATTGAAGCGAGTGCCCTCGTACTGAAGTTCTTACTTCCTTCAATGTTGGTTATCGTCCCTAATAAATGCGGGATATTCTTGAAGGGCTGTGCCATTCCTCCACCCTTGTAGTCGATTAATAGAAATGCTACTTCGTGAGGATGGAAATGGACCGCTAAAGATAGAATATACGTTTGTAAAAATTCACTCTTCCCTGAACCGGTTGTTCCGGCAAGTAATCCATGGGGGCCATGGGCCTTCTCATGCAGATTCAGCTCGACAATATCCTCTTTTCCTTTTAGACCAACGGGAACTGCTAAGGATTTAGCTGATTCTCTGGATAGCCAGTTCTCTTGAATGGGAAGCTGATCAACCTCCCTCACCCGAAGCATGTCCAGAAAAGAAACACTTGAAGGGATGGAGTTAGTCATGCCGATCTGATGATTAAGAGTCCGCAAGGTTCTTGCATACTGCTCATTGCCCTCATGATTGTATTCATCCATTTCGAATGGAATCTTAACCGCCTTTTTATCCTGAATCAGAATGTCCCCTTGCTTGTCATTGATATAACGAACGAGAGTGTGGATGTTATCAGACAAGCTCTCTTTCGCCTCTGCAGCGAAAATGACGGACATTCCTAAATGAGCATATTCCCCCTCTAAATACTGGAGAATCACATGGTCTGAAATAAGCTGGTGGTTGGTTATGATAAAAACGTAATGTGGTGAAAAACGTACTTTATCTGAGTCCTCTTCAATATCTCTTTCACGAAGGACCTCATATATGGAAGAAAGAATTTGATCCCTGGTTTTCTCGTTATAAATGAACCCTTTAGCAAAGGACTGTGGTAATTGAAAGTGTGGTAACCACTTCATCCACTCCCAATCCGTATACTCTTCCTCATGAAAAATATAGACAAACCGTACATCGTGGTAACTATGAAAGAACGCTAATTGCCCGATCAGCTGGTGAATCTCATTTTTATAGACGGATTCCTTACCGATCAGTCCTATTGCACCTTTATGAAGATCCGCTGAAACAGGTAATTGATCAATCTCACGATAAACCATTTCTAACTTCTGGGACTCCTCCAACAACTCATCCATTTCACGGTTTGACATATCGGAGGAATTCACTGAAATACTGTAGCTTGCAGGTACTTCCCCACTTCCTAACCGAAACTGGAGGAAGTCCGGACTTTCAAGGGTCCTTTCCCAAAGACGATCGGAAAGCTGCTCTGTCAGATACTTCATTCTTTCAAAAGTAGGGAAGTGAAATTGCAGAACATCTGCCTGTTTCTCAGCAAGCTCCTGAAGTTCTTTTCTCTTACTCTCCAAATAATGAGTATAGATCCGTTTCCTTCGTTCCTTGGATTTCTTTCTATTACTCTTATCTTTAAAGAATTGTACGGTTGACGTTACTAAAGTGGTTGTAAACATCACCATTGAGATAATAATGAATATTCCACGTGGAATCACGAGCGCTACAATGGCCATGACAATTAACATCATCAATGGGGGAAGAATAATCAACCATAAACTGCGATTTGTATCGCTCGATTCCTGACTCGGAAAGGATAATTGAACTTTATCATCAGGAAGATCATAAATCATGCGTGGCGTTCGGCGATAATTGGGATATTTCTTCTGCATTTCTGATGTAGGACGTATTGAAGCCATTAATTCAGTTTGATAATCATCGATACTATGTATCTCGATTAAATCATCTTCTAATAGGGTAATAGTTAAAAAAGGAGAAAATAAAATGTCTCCAACCTTAAGCTTTTGCTTCCCTTTGACCTGATGTCCGTTTAGATAAAGCGAAGACGCCTCATCAGCATCCATCACCCATTCATCATCGCCATTTTTATACCAATGACAAGTTTGAATGAGATCCTTTTTCTCATAATAAATGGTTGCGTCCGGTTGTTCAGTAGATATACTGATTTCTTCTTTATGACCGACATAATAGATTTGAGACTTTAATGGTAATGGCGTGACCATTATGTGCAGTTCTTTATCACCTGCAAGCAAAGATTCTTTGCAGCCTGGTTTAAGAATCCTTTCTTCTTTCCCGTCTTGATATAGCTTGAAAGTATCGCCAGAGTGCTCTACGAAAATGGCCTCGGCTGAAGATGGCAACGAAAGAATCGTGATTGAATCTTCCAATCGTGGACCTAATGTAATTTTTTTATTTTCATCCTCAATCATGATTGACTGATAGTAATGATCGTGAAAAACCCAAAGGGCATACATATGCTCACCTCCCCTGTTAGTTTATTTGTCAGGATTCCTTCTTATCAGGCTGAGTTGGAGGGGTGGAACTCTCTCCATCAGTCTCTGCCGGTTTTTGTTCAGGTGTCTTTTTTTCCTCATTCTCTTGCGGTTCTTCCGTTGTTTGTGCCGGTTGTGATGGCTGTTCGTCTTCCAACGCTTTCATTTCTTCCTCGTATTCAGCTATTTCACTTTCAATCTCATCCAGTTCCTGCTGTCTTTCCTCGCTATCAAGATCTCCGTCTGCCTTGACCTGCTCTCGGTACTTAAGAAGTCCAAACAGAATTAAATCCCGGTCCTCCAGGAACCTGGCTGCTTCTAATGCTTCTTCAGCCTTTCCTCTTCCGATATTGATCCAATACTCATAATAAAGTGGATCTGATTGAAGGGAGACAGTATTTCGTACATTCTCTTTTTGGTCTTCGGTCAAGGATTCGTTAATAATATATGAGAGTGCAAGTTGATATTGAGTGACCTTCGGAATTTCTTCAACCTCATAAGGCTGTAGTTCAGTTACTACATCGCTGTACTTATTTAGGAGAAAACTCTCCTGAGCCGCTACTACCCTTTCCTGCTTGGGAAATATAAAGAATAGAGAATATATAGAGTAAATAATTGCCGGTACTAAGAGTAATGATATTCCGAGCAGTACATAACGATTGAGTTTCCACTTTTTCTTACTCACAGTCATAAGTAGGGAATCAGACTTTTTGGCCTCTTTTATAAAATGATTCAACACTTCTCCGACACGTTCGATGCTTTCGGCCTCCAAAACATCCTTAGTCATTGACGACAATTTTAACGTTTCATTGAACTTAAAGTATTCATCAAATGTATGCTGCCGATCCACAATAGCTGCGACAGTAGCTTTTGTCTGTTTTAACAACAAATCTTCATCTTTTTCGTAAGGGGGAAGACTCTCCTTAACACCATAATGGATAAAGTGGGGAGTCAGTCCCTGATCAAATACAATATTTTCAGGACAAATAATGAGATGGAGACGTGATAAGGTATGGTTCCGTACCTTCTCTACCAGTTGATAGGCAGACATCAACCTTTCTTTCTCATTCGCTTTTAATTGGGGATAAAAAGAGAAGGAGTCAGGTATGGTATTCACGATGCATAATTCATCATTTTCCATCGTGATTTCTCTTTGTATGGATGGGTTAATGTTCTTAAAGAAGTGAATTTCCGCTATTTGATCCAATTTTATCTTTTCTTTTTGAAAGATAAATGTCATCTTATTTTCTTTTTTATGTACAACGGCTTCGAGCTTTTCTTGTAAGTATGATCCACTTTTTTGTGACATTCTATTGGTCTCCTTTATAATATTTCAATTCGATCTCCAGAATGAATTCCTGCATCTATCAACCTTACATGACCGGGAACCACCTTTTGTTTATTAACAATCCGAATCCAACAACCCTCTCTGGGATCGGTTGTAAGTTTCTGAGACTGCCACACAAGATCGATCAGTTTTTTAACAGTATGGTAGTTTGATAATCTAAGATCGAAGCTCTTCTCCTCATAATGTCCTAAATCGATGGTAATTTCTATATACATGTCGGGTTTCACCTCATAAGGAAGGAGCGCCACATAATGATAAGCGCTCCTTCATGTTTAAAATAGTTGGGGATAAACTTATCCGCGAATTTGATTGGCAATTTGAGCATCTGCATCTTCAAGAGACTTAGCAGTGCTAGTCAATTGCATTGAGATGTCTTCAAGCAGTTGCTGCATTTGCAGGAATGACGGGCGTAAAGTTTGGTATTGCTCTCCAAACGCGCGGCTTGATTCACCTTCCCACATACCTTCAAGCTCAGAAATCATATTATCCAGGCGTGAAATCTGTTCTCCTACTTGGCTGCTTTCACTTGTGTATCGGTTCGACATACTAATCAATTCTGCTGGGGTAACACGAATAATTCCTGACATGTAATTCCTCTCCCTTAATTGAAATTGTTGGTGGTAATCATCTATATCAAATCAGAATACCCATATAAGAAACATGAACCTTGTAAACTATGTAACCCGTTTTCTATCATCTAAATCCTTTTTATTACAATTGTTTCCACACTTCCAATATCATACTATTATAAACATACATATAAACACAATTTTTACAGCGAAAAGGAAACTTTATAACTACAGGAATAAACACTTTCAGGTCATTTGGTATAAGAATCGTTTGATGATATTAGGAAAATAGTGCTAAAAAAGACTAGAGACTCTCCATTTAATAACATTTATAGGTGATTACTTATTGAAGGATTCGACTCATTAGTTACAAGTACTTACTATATATCCTTATTTTTACTTTTATAAACCATTTATTTTTTAAAAATTAACTTAAGAAGAAATTCTATAAAAGGTGTATTCGTCAACATAAAGAACCTTACTCCTTTATTTAAGAGTAAGGCTCTTTGTGTAATGAATGAACTTAAAAGAATATCTGTTCATTTTTATAATTCCTCTACATTTTGTTTCGGTTCATTCAAGTCATACGTCACACCATATTCTTCTGCGAGAAGTTTCATATCCGAATGGTAAGCCTCCACCAGTTTGTAATATTCCTCCATTTTAGCATTGGATTCATTAATCAAGCTTTCATCCTGATCTTCAATCGCCTTTTTTTCGAGAATGAGTGCATCGTAAAAAGTTTGAGTGGCCGTTACGATCCGGTCAGTCATTACCTCAAGCTCAGGAATCTCCGCCTCAATACCCATCGCTTCTTTCAAGGCTTTCTCGTAGGCAGGAATGGTGTTGCTGATCAGCTCATTGTAGACGGTTGGATCATCCGTATAGTTGACACCAGAAACCGATGCCAGTGACTGGAAGGCGATGACTTCATATTCTGCCACCTTATAGATATCCTTGTTGATGAATTGAAGAATAGCCTTTTGCTTATCAGCATCTGTCATCTCTTCACTTTCCGAGCCATCATTCATTAGTTCTACTTTGTCATTATCATTCTTATTACTGACCGCCTCTTTGGACTCCGCATCCTGGTCCTTATTAATCGAAATCTGCACTTCCCCACATCCACTTAACAAAACCGCCGTTATCACTGAAAACCCTAGAAGTTTCTTCATGATTTAATTCCTTTCTTATGCAATTCGGTAAATTGCTTTTAGGAGTTAAATACCCATATTTTGTTAAAATAATCAAAATACTTCTAAATAAAACAGTTCCTTTCTTCAGTCATATGGCAAACCTATATAATTTCCTATACAATTTATGTAAACAGCAAGATTGTGTGGTGACTAAATTGAAATTATTACTAATCGAAGATGACACAACCCTATTTAATGAAATCAAGGAGCGGCTTTCCCAGTGGTCCTATGATGTATATGGTATCGCGGACTTCAATAACGTCATGCAGGAGTTCACCGAAGTGAAACCGGATCTTGTGATCATTGATATCCAATTACCCAAATTTGACGGTTTTCACTGGTGCCGGATGATCCGCACACACTCCAATGTGCCGATCCTTTTCCTATCCTCACGTGATCACCCTACGGATATGGTGATGTCCATGCAGCTTGGGGCAGATGACTTCATCCAGAAGCCCTTTCATTTCGATGTTCTGATCGCAAAGGTACAGGCGACACTTCGGAGGGTGTACAACTATAACACGGAGCAGATAAGCATCAAGACCTGGTGCGGGGCAACGGTTGATTATGAGCGTAACACCATAGACAATGAACGGGGGGCCATCGAATTGACGAAGAATGAAATGTACATCTTAAAGCTCCTAATTGAGCAGAAAAATAAGATTGTCAGCAGGGATGCGTTGATTAATAGCCTCTGGGATGATAAACGGTTCATCAGCGATAACACGTTGACCGTCAATGTGAACCGACTTCGGAAACGGCTTGAAGAGATTGAATTGGGCCGCTTCATTGAAACCAAAGTGGGGCAAGGGTATATGGCCATTGAAGAGGAGTCACCATGATCCGAACATACTTATGGGAACGAAAAAGCTGGATATTGTTCTTTACCGCTCTTCACTTGCTATGGATCTTCGTTGCGTATATCGATACGGCCATCCCCCTACAACCGATCCTTTATATGGTGTTCATATCACTGCTCTTTTTCATCGTCTTCGTTTTCATTCGATATCAGAAGGAAACCCGTTTCTTTAAACGACTAAAAGAATGGGATCCTAATCTCAATATTACAGGAGTGAATGCCCCCGATACTCCATTTGAAGAAATCGTTTCAGATAGTTTATCAGAGCAGGCGAACCTTCTGAGGAAGGCAGCATCTGAAAATCGAATGCTGCTCGAACAGGAAAAGGATGACCTCCTTTCCTGGATCCATGAAGTGAAAACCCCACTGACTGCCATGCATTTGATGATTGAGCGTTTAGAGAACCAATCTTTAAAGGCTCCATTAAAATACGAATGGCTGCGGATCCACCTTCTGCTGGATCAACAGCTCCATCATAAACGGATGTCGTTTATGGAGAATGATTTATATATCGAGAAAACCGATCTTGAAACAGTTATATTTCAGGAAATAAAAACGCTGCAATCCTGGTGTATTCAAAAGGGTATTGGATTTGACATTCAACTGGATATCACAGAAGTGCTGAGCGATGCGAAATGGCTTGCTTTTATGATCAGACAGCTTTTAACCAATGCCGTAAAATATAGTGCGTCATCGGATATAATTATTAAAAGTGAAGAGCATGGCGGGAAAGCTGTCGTCACAATCCAGGATTTCGGGAGAGGCATAGATCCCAAGGACCTGCCGAGGATCTTTGACAAAGGCTTCACCTCGACCATCGAGCACAATGATCACGCATCTACCGGAATGGGATTATATTTAACCAAAAGAGTTTCAGAACCTTTACTGATTTCTATACATGTTACGTCTAAACGAGGCGAAGGGACCCGGGTCACCCTCACCTTCCCCCAGAAGAATGATTTCGTCCAACTTACCGGCGTGTGACAAAAATGTCACATGCTTTTCTGTTTTGTTCGAACAATAAAAGGAAAAGAAACTTCCTGCTTTTTATAATAAGGGTATCAAATCAAAGGAGTTTTTCACGATGACGATATTAGAAGCAACCAAACTTCATAAAAGCTACGGCAATAAATTCAATAAGCAGGAAGTCTTAAAGGGAATCGACCTGTCGATCCAAAGAGGTGAATTCGTAAGTATCATGGGGGCATCGGGTTCCGGCAAAACCACTCTCTTAAATGTCCTTTCCTCTATCGACAAAGTGAGTGAGGGTTCGATAAAGATTGAAAGCAATGAAATGACGATGATGAAAGAAAAGCAGCTCGCACAGTTCCGAAAGAATCACCTGGGCTTTATCTTTCAGGATTACAATCTGCTCGATACGTTAACGGTGAAGGAAAATATCCTTCTGCCATTGTCCATCACAAAGACACCAAAAAAGGAAGCCGACCAGAAATTCAATGACCTTGCTTCAGAGCTTGGGATTCTTGAATTGAAAGATAAGTACCCGAACGAAATTTCAGGCGGACAAAAACAACGTACATCAGCCGCCCGGGCATTCATCCATGAACCAAGCATCATTTTCGCCGACGAGCCAACAGGTGCCCTTGACTCAAAGTCGGCCTCTGATCTCTTAAATAAGCTTAGTGAGTTAAATCATAAGCTGAAAGCGACGATCGTCATGGTGACTCATGATCCCGTGGCAGCAAGCTACTGCAGTCGGGTGATTTTCATCAAGGACGGGCAAATTTATACTCAATTAAATAAAGGCGAACAGGAAAGACAGCACTTCTTCAAGGACATCATGAAAACCCAAGGGGTGCTCGGCGGGGTGCAGAATGAACATTAATACCCTCATCTTCAGAAACCTGAAGAAAAACATTAAGAATTATTATCTGTATGTATTTGCTCTGGTCTTTAGTGTCGCGCTTTACTTCGCCTTTGTGACCCTGCAGTATGATCCATCCATGGATGCAACAAAGGGATCCATCAAAGGCGGCGCAGCGGTTCGTGCGGCTTCCGTTTTACTTGTCGCTATCGTCTCTATTTTTCTTTTATATGCGAATACGCTCTTTATTAAAAGAAGAAGTAAAGAAATCGGATTATTTCAGTTAATCGGCATGACAAAAAATAAAATCTTTCGTATTTTGACCGTGGAGAACTTCATCCTTTATTTCGGGTCATTGATACTCGGCATCTTGATCGGATTCTCTTTCTCAAAATTGATCATCATGATCTTATTCAAAATAACCGGGGTCGAGGCAATCGCCACACTCCACTTCTCAACCCATGCACTTATCCAGACCATCCTTGTTTTCTGCGCGATCTACCTGCTGATCATGATGATGAACTTTGTATTTATTAAAAGGCAAAGTATATTATCACTGTTCAGGGTACGTTCATCAACGGAAACCAAAGTTAAAAAAATGTCCAGGTTTGAGATCATCATCGGGATTTTGGGAATGATCCTGGTTGCCTCGGGGTACTACGTATCTTCCAAATTGTTTGGCGGGGACTTCACCACCATGCCTCAACTGTTTGGAGCCATGCTAGTTATACTCGGCTCAGTCATTCTCGGAACGTATCTTTTTTATAAAGGGTCCGTCAGCTTTATTTTCAACGTGATCCGAAAAAGGAAAGATGGCTACTTGAACATCAATGAGGTACTATCCCTTTCATCCATCATGTTCAGGATGAAATCCAATGCCTTACTATTGACAATCATCACGACCGTATCGGCTCTTGCTATCGCTTTATTATCCTTAAGCTATATCGGCTATTACTCAGCTGAAAAAACAGCTCAAAATAATGTTCCGACCGATTTTTCATTTACAAATACACAAGACTTCCAACACTTTAAAGATGCCCTACTGGACAATGGCATCGAATTCAAGAAGGAAGAAATCGAAGTCATTGAAGTGTTGGTCAACCTGAAAGGCATTACAGACTCTGAATTTGGGGAACTGAACGGTTCATTGGATGCCATGCCGAACTCGGTCATCAGCGAGAAAGACGTTGAAGGCGTCGATGTAAAAGAAGACGAAACGGTCTTTACAGGATATAGCGACTTACTTCAAAAGGTCATTCCGTTACATGATTCAGGGGTGACGGAACTGAAAGGAAAGACGGAGGTCACCAAGCTTAATTACTTGGGAATGAGGGATGAATACCCGATTTCATGGTATTTTACAGCAGGGGGCTCACCTGTTGTGATCGTGGATGACAATATATTCAAACGCCTGAAGAATGATTTAGATCCTGCTATCCAGAAGGAATCTTCTCTCTACATCGGGGTGACGATTGAACAAGAAAAAGATATCTTGAAAGCAAACGACCTCTTTCATGAGTTAAGCCTCGACGAAGGATGGGCAAACGATTCCCAGTATGATATGAAAGCAGAACAGAAACAAAATATTGGACTCATCATGTTCATCGTCGGGTTCCTTGGTCTCACCTTCCTGATCACATCCGGATGCATCCTGTACTTTAAGCAAATGGACGAAAGTGAAGATGAGAAACCGAACTATACGATTTTAAGAAAACTGGGCTTCACTCAGGGTGACTTGTTGAAAGGCATTCAAGCCAAGCAGCTCTTCAGCTTCGGAATCCCTCTCCTCATCGGTCTGCTGCACAGTTACTTCGCTGTTCAATCCGGATGGTTCCTGTTCGGTGCCGAGGTTTGGACACCGATGATCATTGTAATGGGGTTATATACGATTCTGTATTCAATCTTTGGTGTATTATCGGTACTTTATTATAAAAAAGTGATTAAATCATCGCTATAATGGAAAGAGCCATCCCGTTAAAAATCGGGATGGCTCTTTTATGTAGACCGAGGTTACTTCCTTTTTTGGCTTTTCATCTTGTTCATTTCAAGCTCGGCAGCGTATTCTTCCTGAGATTTCCCTTGTTTGAAACTTTCAGATTGGATTTTTTTAAGTTTGTTATCATTTTGATTTGGCATGTCCACACCTCCTGATATTTGGTTTTATTATGGACATGTCTTTAAGATTTATTCTATTTTCCGGAATTTTAGAGGGGCCACTTTGCATTTTCTCTAATCGTTTGCAGCTAGTTTATCCTTGTATCCTCTGCCTTTTCGGCAGACCAAATTGAGGATATACCTGCTTGACCTTTTCGATGTTCTTTCTAATATAGAAATATTTATGAATGCTTGTAGAGAAGAAAGCCGTAGCCACGGAGAGTAAAGATAAAACCCCTATGATAATAAGTATTTTCAGAGACTCCACAAAGAAAGACGATAGAATCACCTGTGCCAGTACATAGCCGATGCCTGTGGTTGCAGTAATGGGGGAAAGGTTTACAATCTTCTCTCCTTTTTGAAGGCGCGAGTACGTGCCGAAATACAATAAATGGATGTTCATCCAATTTATTATGAGAAGGAGGGATATAAACATGATTAACCCTATAACCAAAGGCACTACTCCATTAACTTGAAAATGGGCATATATCAATTTTAGTATAACTAAAAAGTACACAAAGGTATTAATGACACCATACACTCCGAAAAAAAAGTAATATGATTTTTCGAATGTATAAGGGGCAATAATATATTGAATTGCCCATAAATGAATTAAGATCACCGGAATGATACCAGACCAAAAAAATATGGGTAGCATTGGTTCACCTAAGAGGAAAAGCACACCTATGATATCCAGAAATATTAAAAAGAACACGAGTATATTCCCTCTGTTTTCTCGGGGTGATTGTAATTTCAAATAAGATATTGTAATGCCATCTATTTTTTCTTGCTCCAACTAAACAATCCCCCTTTAACAACATCATTCAAATTTAATTTTGTTTTTCTAAAAAAGTAACGACTTTTTCAACATCCCTTGTATAAAGAAGGGCATACCGGAAATCAAACATGGTTTTTGTTTCGACGATAAGATATTCTTCATGAGGAATTGAATTAAAAAGCTTTTTCCACTTGAATTTTCTCTCCATTTTCTTTGTCTCTTCTTTTATCCGATCCCTGTCCAACTTAAGCACCGCAAAGCTTGGAGAAGATATTTCAGCTTCAGGGAATTTTTTTGATAGAATCTCTATATTTCTTTCTGATAGATTCACCTCAGAAACCACCTCAATGTTCCCCGCCTCTTCAAACCTGTCACTATATTCGTCTAGCTCCTCAAACGTTAACTCTTTTTCTGGAAAGACAGCTATACAAAAAATATCCTCTGTATCCTTCTTTTTTAAAAACAATGTTAAGCCACCCTTCTAATTCACTTCTTTTTTCAATTTTACCCTCTCAAAAACTCCAGCTATTTCTTTTACTAACGATTCTCCTGTTGCCTGACGTGTACTCAACCACTCCATACCGTCTTTACTGACCATTCTTAATGTCCAATTATAGGAGGGTGAGGAGAGGACATGTACACCTTCAATATTCCAGTCAAGTTCATCTTTAAAGAATATCATTAATCGAGTGGTATGAATTTTCCTTTGTAATGATCTATTAAACTGTTTGATTATTAAACTATCTTGGTCTATTCCATTATTTAAAGATAATTCATCAAGGTTAAATATGGCTTGTTCTTTACAGTAGAGAAGATAGTCACTTGGGAGTATGTATAAGAGATCATTTAAACGTATAGATCGATTTTCAACACCAATAAGCATTCTAGGAAAAATGACTTCGTTCAAGGTCCATTCGGGAGCCGGGTGTGTATAGATTTTATAACTTGTTTCATTCTCCTTCATGCACTCGATGACCTGATCGTCACTGAAGTAGAAAATACTTTGTTCCAGCTGATCCGTTACAATCTCTGCCACCAAATTGCTCCTTGCAATAACCCACATGGCTTCAATGAATTGATTCTCGAATTTTAGTTCACCTTCAATATGATCCACCAGTTCAAACTTATGCAGTTTTTTAAACATCATTTCCCATTCTTCTTCTAATTCATCATCCCGGTAATCTGGAAAAGGGTTAGATATACCTATCAGAACTTTTCCACCTAACATTTTTACAAGTAAATATAAATCTTTGTTAGTTAATGTCCAGTTAGCCAATCATAATCCCCCTTAACCGAATTTTCTTAATGATTTGGGTTTCCCGAACTCAGGATACACTTTCAGCACCTTGTCATAATTTTTTTGTATGTATATAAATCTATGAATAAAAGTCGCTAAATAAGAAGTGACAATAGATACAATCGAATACGCGATAATCAATGCGATCATAAAGGCTGAGTCCGTAACCAGAGAGGACATAAGAAACTGTGCAACCACATACCCAAAGCTTGAAAAAGCTACTATAGGAGTAATGTTAAACTTTGATTTCCCATTTTGAAGCTTGGCATAGGTACCTGAATAAAACATTTTCACATTGAAAACCTGGAAGAAAACCAATAATAAAATCATAAGAAGCAACCCTATATAGAAGTAGCTACTGCTCTCTACGCCAATATGTTTATACAAAAACTTTTGAATAACAAGGAAATATACGTACGTGTTCACAACCCCAAAAACACCAATAAATAAATAGTAAGATTTTTCAAATCTATAAGGTGCGAATATATAAAGCATTGCCCATAGATGGACACCTATGATTGGAATCAGTGCAGCCCAAAAAAAGGGCGCAAAAAAAGGGATGCTCAGTAATGGCAGTAACCCTATAAAGTCCAAAAGTATTAATAAAAACCCTATTACATTTCTTCTGTTCTCCTTAGGGAACTGCATATTATTTAGATATGACAATGTAATATCATCAATATCTCCGTGTCTTTTCAAAATCTTTCACCTCAATAATTGGAATCTGTGTGACTAGCTAAACCAAGATCCTACTTTATCAATGATTCCAGTGGTACCTTTTTTTATAGCGTCCCCGATAGAATCTCCTTTACCATCATTATCAACATCCATAAATTTAAGATCACTTAGTAATGATGTTGTTATCATCCCAACAGCAGCACCTGCAACAGCCCCCACAGCCAAACCAACCGGGCCACCGATAGCTCCACCTGCTAGTGCACCGATATATGCTGATGATGCGATAGATGCACCAGCTACGGCAACATCTCCTGTAACATTCCCCGCAATTTCACTCGCTGATTGATCATGTTGAATGCCATGTACAACATCACCGACCACAGTAGTTCCAACTCCAATATATCCAATTTTATTTCCAGCCCATTTAAAGGATTGTTTTATCCCTGTCATGGGGTCAACTAACTTATAAAGCTTAGGATAATTAGTAGCGTTGGTCCCGCTATAGTTATTTTTCTTAAAGTCCATCAGTTCAGGATTAGTTAATGAAACACGAACACGTCTTTTCCCTTGAGCCGTCGTATAATAACTTTTGGTTGCCCCGAATCCTTTTTGAGCAATGTTCACACCTTTCGCCGCCCCATACCCGGCAGCAGTCGCAATACCCAAATTCGTCGCCGCATTAATCGGCTGATCTCGCCACTGATCAAAATTGATCCCTAATGTCGGTGTGGGATCCCATCCCGGTTGCAGTCCATTCACCGTATCAGCCGCTTCAACCCCATTCTCGACAAATCGGGGATTGTTGGTCAGCTCGAAATAAGGGTTTGTCGACCCGTTCTCAGCCTTATATTGAGGGTTGTAACAGCTATTAGGCTGATACGTATCGATTGAGATTTTCCCGTTGGAGAAGAGACCTTGAATTTGGTGAATGTATTGGTTCATCGTGTGGACATCCTGTTGGATTGGCTCTAGCTTAGCAGACTGACTTTGATCAAACTGGTGAAGTTTTTCAACGGTTTGATCCTTTTGCTGCCTCGCAACGTGAACCTGCTGAAGGAAGGAACCGTCTTGTAATCTTGGTAAGGAGACGATATCCTGAACACTTTGAATCGTTTCATTGGACTCACTTGTTAAGTCCATGACCACATCTCTTCCCCGATTCAATCCGTTTTCCATATCATTCTGTAAAAAGCTTTCCTGTATATATCCATTTTGGGCTGGCTCCAACCCTTGTAATTCATTTTTAATAGCTTTCAGGGTAGATTCATATGTTGTCACCATTTGCTGATAGAACTCCAGAAAGGATTGATGAGAATCCTGATAAAAAGACCGTATCGATTGACCCCCTTTTCCTTTAAAAGAGGCATCTTGAGAAATAAAGTCATTTATGGCTGATTCGATTTCGATCATCTGTTCTTTTTGCTGGGTTAACTTTCGAAGCACTTGTTCTATTCCTGAATCCAGAGACATGACATCCAGTGTTTTCATCCCAACTTCTCTCCTTACCTGGCTTTGATATGTGAAGACAGTTCCTGATCGGCATCCGCCATATCCTGGACAGCCTGTCGTGTCAATTCTTCATTTCGCATAAGCAATTCTTTATAACTCTGTACCATCTGTTCCATGCTTTGATTCAACTCGTTCAATTTTGTTACCACTTCCAGGCGATTTTCATGTCCAATGTGACTAGGTACATCCGGTTGAAGAGATTCTGCAGAGGATTTAATTTTTGAAAGGTGGTGGTCTATCTCACCTTGCACTACTCTGATTTCATTACCCATACAAGCTACCTCCCGCTATATTAAATACTTTTCTTTCTAATCAACTGTTGCTTCAGCTTCAGATTCCAACCTATGAATGGTCTGTTCAATCGCCTGGATTTCACTTCTTATAGTTTGCATCTTACTGCTCAGCATAGAAAACACTTCACTAAACTGGTTATTTTCAATATCTGTAAAGTAATGAAGCATTCCTTCAAACCTTATTTCATCAAATTTATTTGCAAGCGTCCCTTGCCATGTGAATGCAGATAATTCAGGATTTGTAATGGATTCCCGATAACTTGAAAATTCCTGTTTGTTGCCTTGAAGTTTGCTCTGACACGCCTGAAGCCTTTGAAGTTGCTCACGTTTTTCCCTTAACAACCCGTAGTAAAAATATAAAGACAAGGACCTTCACCTCAATTGATTACTATTCATAAAATTTTCCAATCTTTTTAACTATAACATGGATGAAATTTTGTCAGAATGATAGAATCTGTTTATTTTTAGTATACGCAAGTAATCCTTTTTACCTATTCGATATATTATTTATCAATGAATAATACGAACTATTAATTAAGTATCACAATTTTTGTAAAATGAAACCTATTTCACAACTATTATTTTCCAGGTTCTGAAACTTTTCTTATATTAAACACGTATTTTAAATCAGAGGTGAAAAAATGTACATAAACATACCTGAACCAACACAAACCATATCAATAAAAGCCACTAAAGTGTGGAGAATATCCAACACGATTGGGCATACAACAGCACTGCTCATCATAGGAGCCCTGATAATATGCAGTGACCGATTCGATTGGTACGACTGGATCGGGATCGTCCTTTATATCCTTGGAGGGCTGTTCATTGTCTCTTCCATTTTCTCCATCGTCATTGAACCCATTTACCTGCAAAGAACCTGGCGCTATCAGGTCGATCAGGAATTCGTTCAGTTGAAATTCGGGAAGTTTCAGCAGCAGCATATCCTGATACCCATGGAGAAAGTGGAATACGTCCGGACAGAGCAGGGACCCATCATGCGGCGCTATGACCTTTATGACCTTGAAATCGGGACTACTACCTCCAGTCACAAAATACCTGCCATACCGGCAAATGTAGCGAAGATATTGAAAGCAGAAATTGCCACCTTCGCAAAGATTCGGGATAAAGAACCAAAGGAAGGAGAAATGGGAGCATGATCCAAACTGCCAAACGATATCACCCAGCCTATATCATCGTGGAATTAGTATCGACCGCGAAGGGCCTATTCGGGTTCTATATCCTCCTGTTCCTACTTAAAGCGAATTCAACAGCCGGGTGGGTGATATGGGGCCGCTACGCCCTGTTGGTTGCCACAGTGGGGGCTGTAATGTCCATCTTTGCTAAGTGGCTTTTCAACCGATATGAATTAGGAAATAAAACCATCCTCTTCAGAGAAGGGATGGTCGTTAAAAAACAAAACACGGTCTCCTGGGATCGGATCCACAGCCACAGGTCCAATACAACGTTCATTCATCGCTGGTTTGGATTAACTTCTTTAACGATGGAAACAGGGACTAGTGGAGAAAATGCCCAATTTCAATTTCCCGTCATCACACAAGGAGAGAAGGATCGCATCTTATCTTATCTCGAACAGAAGCAAAACAGAGATGAATCAGAAGATGGTATAAAGCCGGAACGCACGGTACACTTCCAAGCAACCAGGAAAGACCTGATTAAAGCATCCTTCACTTCACTCAGTTTCCTGGCGATATTCCCAATACTGAGTGCCATCTATTTCAATCTGGCCGATTTCTTTTCCATCGAAGAATCAGCAGAAAGTGCCTGGCACTACTTGCTCGATCATGTGTGGATCCTGATCGTTCTTTTTCTCGCTGCCATGATCCTGTCCATCTTCATCGGTTTTGTCAAAACGTATATGAAGTATGGAAACTATGTCATTAGTGATGAACAGGAACGGATTTATATTGAAAAAGGGATAGGGAATGAGGTCAGCTATTCGATTCCAAAGAATAAAGTACAAGCTGTCAGAGTGGAACAATCCATCGTGAAAAGGATACTCGGGCTTGTGTCCATCAAGTTGATCAGTGCCGGCTCCTCTGAAGGTGAAAAAGAGGAAATAAGTTCTTTATATCCTTTTATGCCAAAACGCGAAGCTTATGATATGCTGCACACCATCCTTCCCCACTACCCGATCAAAGAAGAGATGGAACGCTTCCCACTAAAGGTTCTTTGGCTGAAGCTTTTCCAACCGTATTATTTGACGATTGCTGCTGTAGTTGGCCTATGGATCCTTAAGAGGGAATGGATATGGATTGCAGGCATTGTCTTTGGAGTATCCATCCTCCTGAGAATCCTTGATTACTGGTTTACAAGCTACACCCGCCACGATCAAACCGTCCAAATTCGAAAGGGAGGCTGGTTGAACGAAACCTACGTCACCCATAGGGACCGGATCCAGCAGGTGACTGTGAAGCACTCGTGGGTCGAGCGAAAGTTCGGAGTAGCCACCATTATGTTCTCCAATCGGGCAAACCCGAGTCATGAGAGTTTGTTATATGGGGTGTCGAAAGAGGAAGCGGGTACGTTCTATGAGTGGTATCATAAGAAATCCGTCACTGGGTGAGACGGATTTCTATTTACTGACCTGGTCATCCAGCCTATCGAGAATAAAAAAATCCACCCCGGGATGAGGTGGAGCTTTAAACATAGTTTATATGCATACGTTCGATAAGGGAATCATCACTCACCAATAAAAAATCAGTATGAATATAATCCGCTCCAAACAAATTTTTCAGGTCCATATGGTTGTAATGGGCAGCCTTTACCAGACTATGGTCTTCCTTATATACGTAAATCGTAAAGTATGTTTGCAGAAACAGGAGGAACTGATCTACACTGATACCCAGCTTTTTAAAGTATTCACTGTTGAATTCAATGAATCCAAGGATTGACTTACTTGTTTTGAAAAGGTCAGTCATCCCTTTTAAGACAAACGCTTCATATCCCTCAACATCCACTTTAAAAAGGACTGTTTCATAGGTTTGATCATGACAAAGGGTATCGATGGTGATGGACTGGACAGGTACCTTATCTATTAACTTATGAGAAGGTTGATAAGTGGCTGAAGAGGTACCAGACCAATGCCTATCAACAAAGAAAACCGTTTTTTCATTGTCTTTATCCGAGGCGATTGCATTGTAGATGGCTATTTGTGACCGGTTAGGATGTGCTTCTTTAGATTGTTCAATAAAAGGTATTAAACGGCTGTTCGCCTCCACGCCTATTATCCTGGTCTTGGGTGAATACTGAGTAGAGAAGATACACTCCCCATAATTCACGCCTACATCGATGACCAGGTCGGGATTCATTTTCTTCACAGCCATGGACCAGAATCGGTCGAGCCTTTTTTGGGTCACCCCATTGCTGATCAGTAGTGCCCTTCCCCGATTTTCCTCAGAATCTATATAGAGGACCGTGGAACTGGGCAGTGTTAACGTTTTAGGAAGCTTTTTTATATTCAATGTTTTGTACTTTACTAAAATGCCTACATCGATCATAAATTTCCAAGTCTTCGGATAGTTCTCCCATATTCTCATAAGAAAAGGCTTTCGAATAGCAGCATTCCACTTCATCATGTTTGACACCCCTTTGAAGAAACCTGTTTAGAGGTATACATTCTTAGATGGCATCCGAAAATCCTTTATAATAGGGTTTTCTTCATAAAATCTTTACAAAAGAAGAAGTAATTATTTTTCACTAGGTGTGATAATCTCGTTGTGATCAAACTATATTGTGTTGAGGGTTATCTGTTTTTCATCGGCTTGTTCGTAGTTTTGCAGGAAAGCATAACTTCAATACCGGACCATTCAATTCAAATATGAATGGAGGACTCGTATGGTAAATTTCATGTCTTTTTATGGTACCATCACCATGATCAGTGATTTTATGACAGGGCAAAATGGAGAAGGGGAAGGCTGTTATAAATTAATATCTGTAGAAGATGGAGCAGGTAATTCGGTGAATTTTGTCGTGTCACCAACCACATACTTTGTGGACCACGCTATGGTGGCTGTAGGGGATAGGGTAACCGGATATTATGATGGGAACGCACCTGTTCCTCTTATCTATCCACCACAATATCGTGCACTTGTCATGGTAAAGGAAAGCACATCTCAAAATATAAAAGTAGATTATTTCAACTCACAGTTGGAGAGCAGCGATGGCACGCTAAGATTGAATCTATCCCCCTATACTCAAATTGTATTAACCAACGGACAATCTTTTTCAAAGTACCCGGGCAACCGCAATCTGATTGTGATCTATGGGCCCGCCACGATGAGTATACCGGCTCAAACCACTCCTTATAGAATCATTGTTTGGTGTTAGACATTTCGTACTTTATTCATTTACAGTTTTTCTATGTACAGATGGAATTCTGATAGAATACACGAAATAAACCCAAGCCGTAAGCTTGGGTTTATTTCAAATATATTTAGGTTTTCACGACATTAACTGTAAGCTAACTCTTTCCCGTTCAGACCAAGCGTCTCTGCTGTTGAAGTATGAATTTCTTTAAACAGCTCCGGGTTCTCCACTAGTGACACACCATAAGAAGGAATCATTTCCTTCAGTTTCGGCTCCCACTCATTCATATGCTGCGGGAAGCATTTGCCAAACACCTCGAGCATAACGTGAACGGCAGTAGAAGCACCTGGTGAAGCGCCAAGCAATGCAGCTACAGATCCATCAGCGGAACTGACTACTTCCGTACCGAATTGAAGAGTTCCTTTCCCGCCTGCCTCAGTATCCTTGATCACCTGCACACGTTGGCCGGCCACTACGATATCCCAATCCTCGCTTTTGGCGTTAGGAATAAACTCCCGCAGTTCTTCCATGCGCTTTTCATTCGACAACAACACTTGCTGGATCAGGTATTTAGTCAATGACATCTCTTTGGCACCTGCCGCGAGCATCGTAAGGACGTTATTCGGTTTGACGGAACCTAATAAATCCAAATTTGATCCCGTTTTTAAGAACTTGGGCGAAAATCCGGCAAACGGTCCAAACAGTAACGATTTTTTGTTATCGATATATCGTGTATCAAGATGTGGAACAGACATTGGAGGAGCCCCCACCTTGGCTTTACCATATACTTTGGCATGATGCTGCGCTACTACTTTCGGATTGTTACATACCATAAACAGTCCGCTTACCGGGAATCCTCCAATATTTTTTGATTCAGGGATACCAGTTTTTTGAAGTAGAGGAAGACTTCCGCCTCCACCGCCGATAAAGACAAACTTTGCCGTGTGATGTTCGATCTTACCGCTATCAATATTATGCACTTTGACTTCCCAGGATCCGTCACTGGTGCGTTTGAAATCCTTCACACTATGTTTGTAATTTATCTCGACATTTTGCCTCTCTAAATGGTCAAACATCATTCGTGTTAATGCCCCGAAGTTGACGTCTGTCCCGGAGTCGATTTTGGTTGCCGCTATCGGTTCATTAGATGTACGGCCTTCCATGATGAGGGGAATCCACTCCTTCAGTTTGTCAGGGTCATCGGAAAATTCCATCCCTTGAAACAAGGGATTGCTTGACAGCGCTTCCAATCGTTTTTTCAAAAACGCTACATTCTTTTCCCCTTGTACCATACTCATATGAGGTATAGGCATGATAAAGTCTTGCGGATTACCTATTAAATCTTTGTTTACAAGATAAGACCAAAACTGTCTTGAAAGCTGGAACTGCTCATTGACTTTTGTCGCTTTACTTATATCTATCGATCCATCTGATTTCTCGGACGTATAATTGAGCTCGCACAATGCAGCATGCCCCGTACCCGCATTATTCCATTCGTTCGAGCTTTCTTCACCTGCACTTGCGAGTTTCTCAAACACTTTGATTTCCCATTCCGGTGCTAACTCTTTCAGCAAAGATCCCAAAGTCGCGCTCATGACTCCGGCACCAATTAAAATAACGTCTGTTTTTTTCTGTATGCTGCTCATGATAACCTTCCTTACTCTTTATATTTTCAGAAAAGAGTAAGCGCTCATGCCCGGTCTCAATTAAAGCAAGGCGCCACCCTGGAACTCACCTGTTCTGTTATAACCATACCACAATCTATTATAATGATTTAGGGATCAAAATATCTACCATTATCTGATAATTATATACTATTTTGAGCTTTTAAAAAAGTGCAAAGTCCGTTTTCAAAGACTTGGTAACCTAGTAAATAAAAATATCGACATAGGAATCTCTTCCCACGTCGATCATTTAAGCCCCTGGGGAAACCTGAACACATTAAAGGGATCGTACTTTTTGTTCACCCTGTCCAACCTCTTTGCATTGCCTCCAAAGTACTTCTGTTCATAGTTTCTGAGATCGCTGATTGGGAAATTAACATAAGATCCTTTCGTAATTCTTTTAATATATTCAAAGCGCTCGCGAACCCACTTACTGTTTTCCTTTGCAGATGCATCCTCAGTCCAAATGGACTGAACGCTCATAATATATCTTGCATCCCTGTAGAAGTATGCCGTATCCCTTTTTCCCACATTCATGATCTGTCCTCCGAGTGCATAAAAGGTAACTGCTGCATAAACAGAACCTTCTGCAGGGTCTTGTACTAGCCCTGCAATATTTTCAAGCTCACAAAGCGAATAACTCCTTTGGACAAATCTGCCCGTCGATTTGAATTTTTCAGATGGGGGAAACGCCGCTTCCACTTTTTTCACTGCTTCAAGGAAGGATGATTCCTCCAGCTCCACACGGAACCCTTCCACTTCTGCAAAAGGTTGTAAAATCTCCCTGGCATGTTCTGCCGAGCCATAAAAGAACCCAGACGCAAAAATCCCGAGCCCTTCACCTTCCTCATTATAAAAGCTTGCAGAAACCGTCATTCTATTATCAAGCCCTGGTAACCAATTCTGCCAAACATTCATCACTTGCGCCTGCTTCTCATTGGTTGTACCTACGTAAAAGAACCTCACAAATGTGACGGTGCTTTCTGTAGGTTCCGGCAGCTGAAACGTCATGCCTACCACTACTCCAAAATTACCTCCGCCGGCACCACGGCATGCCCAAAACAAATCGGAGTTGCAATTTCTGTTTGCCTTGATGAGCCTTCCTTGATAATTGACCAGTTCCAATTCGATCAAACTGTCACACCCCAACCCGTAAAGTCTGCTGGAAAATCCCCAACCTCCGCCGAGCGTATAGCCCGACACACCAACGGTCGGACATGTTCCCCCGGGAAAAACATAGCCATTGGATCCTACCAGATTATACACTTCTGTGTTTTTTGCTCCCGCTTCTATTTTTAATATGTTCCGTTGCTTGTCCAATTCCAATGCATTCAATCGACTGATATCGATGACCAATACCAAGTCACCGGTAGAATACCCTTCATAATGATGCCCACCGGACCTTATACGGATACTGACACAACGCTTTCGTGCCCAAAAAATCGCATTCACCACATCCTGCTTTCTTTCACAATACACAATCACCAACGGAAACTTGTTGATGGCACGATTCCATTCCTGTCGAGACTCCTCATAAACCGAATCCTTCACAGTCACCACTTCGCCCGTAAGACCTTTTAAAAATTCTGAATCATGGTACACAGTGCTCACCTCTATAGATATTGTTTATAATTTTGCTAATAGAGTATTCTTTGAGATGAGGGGAGGTGTGGGTTTTGGTGAGAAAGTTTAAAACGACAAAGGGCAGTACTGCAAGCAGTACCGCCCCCCCATTATTAATCTCTTTCCCTGGCCACCTGCGTATCCCGGATATTTTTCTGAATTGTGATAGCCGCAAATAGGCTAAGAACAAATGACATACCATAAAATCCTTTTTCGCTTAAGATGATACTCCCGGCATTATAAAGACCGATCGCCATCAAGGAAATGGCTACGATCACTGCAAACCAACTGAGACCATAATAGATGCCCGAAACAGGGATATCTTCTTCCTTGTCCCTTACCGCTTTTTGCAGGGATACAGCTGCATACAGTCCGAATACCAACACAGCAAAGTAATACCCCTTTTCATTCAATTCCATTCCTGCATTGAACAGGCCGATCAGGTAAGCGGAAAGACCTATTACCAAAGCTGCCCAACTTGCCCCTTTAAATGCAGCAGTCGGTTCCCCTTCTTTTCTTTCTACCTTGATCTTTGGTTTCTTTTCATCATTTTTGATTAACGGGTTTTCATTCAACTCAGACATTTACCGCTCCCCTTTACTGTCATTCAATATGCAGGAGTTATCCTACAGCCTTAAGAATTATTATAGCAATTTTTTACAGATTTTGTTTACTATAATGAGTGAAATTTTCACTTATTTGGGATGATTTTTTTCGCAAAATGGCCAGTCCCCAGTGCGCGTAACGTTAGCTTGCTGGCCCACAGATCCTTTTTACATCTATCTTTTATCGTTTTTCTTTAATTCATGAAGAAACACGGCGAATCATCCCCTTGCACTTTTCGATTTTTACTATTAAAGTATATACTGGTTGAAATCCATCCTAACTGGGAATGGATAAAACTGAAGCAATTTACTTTTTAATTTTGGGAACATATTTTCCTTAAGGAAAGGGTTTAAATATATTATGAAAGATAATTTTTGGCATGAGTTGCCTAAGCCATTTTTTGTTTTGGCACCGATGGAAGCCGTCACCGATGTCGTTTTTCGTCATGTGGTGAGTGAAGCGGCAAGACCTGACGTGTTTTTTACAGAATTTACGAATACGGAGAGCTACTGTCATCCGAAAGGAAAAGACAGCGTGCGGGGGCGTTTGACCTTCACTCCAGACGAACAGCCGATCGTCGCCCATATTTGGGGGGATAAGCCCGAATACTTCCGTGAAACGAGTATAGGTGTGGCTAAAATGGGCTTTCGCGGAATCGATATCAATATGGGCTGTCCTGTGCACAATGTCGCAGCGAATGGAAAAGGATCAGGCCTCATCCGCCGGCCTGATGTCGCAGCAGAAATCATCCAGGCAGCCAAAGCGGGCGGACTTCCCGTCAGTGTGAAGACCCGTCTCGGCTATACCAAAGTGGAAGAATGGCACGACTGGCTGAAGCACCTATTGGAACAGGATATTGTCAATCTATCCATTCATCTCCGTACCAAAAAGGAAATGAGTGACGTAGATGCTCACTGGGAATTGATTCCGGAGATCATGAAACTTCGTGATGAGATTGCCCCTCATACATTGCTAACGATTAACGGCGACATTCCTGACCGCCAAAAGGGACTTGAACTCGCGGAGAAATACGGCGTGGATGGCATTATGATCGGACGGGGGATCTTCCATAACCCGTTCGCATTCGAAAAAGAGAAGAAAGAGCATACCAGCCAGGAACTGCTCGATCTCCTGCGACTGCAGCTCGATCTTCATGATAAATACTCCGAAGAACTCGAACCGCGGCAATTCAAACCGCTTCGCCGCTTCTTTAAGATTTACGTCCGCGGTTTCCGTGGAGCGAGTGAGCTGAGAAATCGTCTGATGGAATCAGAATCCACCGATGAAGTCCGTGCTCTGCTTGATGAGTATGCAGATGCAGTGAAAGATGAGGAAGGCTTTTCTGTGTCTAAGTAAGGCACATTTCATTTTTGAATAGAGAAAAGGGTCAGACCACCAGTGTTCGTTAACTTACTGGGGGGTCTGACCCTTTTTTTTGCCTCTATTTATGGTACGGTTCACCCCGATTAATCCGAAATGCCCGATAAATCTGCTCCATCAGGATTAACCGCATCAACTGATGGGGGAAAGTCATCTTCGAAAAAGAAAGGGTTTCATTAGATCTCTTGATCACATCATCACTCAACCCAAGTGATCCACCAATAACAAACGCCACTTTGCTTTTCCCGTACGTAGCAAGCCTGTCCAGATTATCGGCGAGATCTTCCGATGAGCGCATCTTCCCTTGGATCGCCAGGGCGATGACATGGTGATCAGGAGAGATCTTAGCTAAGATCCGTTCGCCTTCTTTGTTTTTCACTTGCTCCATTTCTGATTCACTCAACACTTCAGGGGCTTTTTCGTCGGCAAGCTCGACGATTTCTATCTTTGCATAAGCACCTAAGCGCTTTACATATTCCCCTATTCCTTGCTTTAAATATTTCTCTTTTAATTTACCAACCGTTACAATGGTGATATTCACTATCCACACTCACTTTACAAACAATTTACAAACACGTTATCCACAGACTTTATCCACATATCCACAAAACCAATCCACATATCGTATAAGAATATTAGTTCGCCACTATATATATTGCGTTATTCCCACAATATTCACAAGTTGTGGATAACTTCTTTTCTTCAGATAGCTCTGTCAGCTGAGGTGCTACCTCATGCTCATCCACGACAATATCCATGGCTAATTCCACATGCTCTAAGCAACAGTAAATCATGTCGTTTCCTCCTAATCTTTAGTCTGATTTTAGAGTATATACTTATCCACAGTTATCATATCATGTAAAGAAAAAGCAGGAAAGGGCGCTTCGCCTTCCTGCTTTTTGCTTATCCACATTCTATAATCGTGATTCGTCGGTGAGTTTCATGGTCACTTCTTTCTTTTCTCCGTTTCGATAGAGCGTGACTTTCATCTGATCATTTACGTCTTTTTTGTTATAAAGATGTTTTCTTAACTCAATGACATTTTCAATTTTCTCTCCGTCAAGCTCCGTAATCACATCGAGCTCTTGTAAGCCTGCCTGGGCAGCTGGAGAATTGGGAACGGTTTGTCTGATCATGACACCATAATTGATTTCTTTCGGAAGCTTCAATGTTTCCTGCTGATGATAGGCAGAAATTTTATTCACATCCTCCAATGTCACACCCATTGCAGGACGCTTGACCTCACCGTACTGCTCAAGGTCTTCAATTATCGGCTGAGCATAGTTGATCGGGATGGCAAGTCCGATCCCTTCTACTGCACTCTGTGCGATTTTCATGGAGTTGATACCAATTAACTGACCGGAAATATTAATGAGGGCTCCACCACTGTTCCCTGGATTGATGGCTGCATCGGTTTGCAGAACTTCTGCATTCCAATCTTCCATTCCATCCTGGTTAATATCGACCGGAATCGTTCTCTCCACACCTGAAACGACCCCCTGTGTAACGGAACCGGAAAATTGCAGTCCAAGCGGGTTACCAATCGCAATAACAGGTTCTCCCGCTTTTAGCTTGTCTGAATTTCCAAACTCGGCAATGTCATCTTTCTTGATTTTACTTCCATCGATTTCGATTACAGCCAGGTCTGTCCAAATATCCGCACCTCGCATTTCAGCAGGCACCTTAGTCCCGTCCGCAAGCGTCACTTCCAGCTGATCTGCACCTTCCACCACGTGATTATTGGTCACAATATAGACTTTATTGCCTTCTTTCTTATACATAACCCCGGATCCTGTACCCGCCTGTTGATCCTGGGTTTGTCCTTCACCCTGTCCCCAGAAGCTTTGAGATTGAATGTTCGTGATCCCTACAACAGAGTCTCCTGATTTCTCAACGGCTTTCGTCACATCCGTTGTCACATCGACAGAAACATTTTGAGTGGCACCATTATGATACGCTTCATCCGTTTCTTTCAAGTCCTGATCGGGTTGAATGGAATACGGTAAGATATCAAAGTTCGTCAACTGAGGAATCGCCACAATGACCAATATAGCTCCCAGCACCACTCCCATTAGCCCGGCAAGGAACATACCTCCCCGATTGCCCTTTTGCCTGCTCCGGCTTTCAGAATTATGATCTGAATCATAATATCCCATGTAACTTCATCCTTTCTACGTTCTATTCCTTTTGTTATTTTATCTTTACAAGCATGATTATAGTCAGATTAAATTAAAAAATGATGAAAAAAGGGAAGGAATTTCATAAAGTTGATAGATATGTAAACCCCAAAGTCGAGGTGGCTTGCTTAGAAGACAAAAAAGGTGAAGACAGCAGCCCTCACCTTTTTCATACCTTCAAAAGAAAAATCGTAAACATTTGAATCGGTTTAAATCGCAACTAAAGGTGTTGGTACTTTAGGGTCCGTATCAAACAGGTCAATTTGTTCTCCTACTACTATTCCTTTTGACTCGAGTGTTTGTGTCACACTCATTCTGGCCAGATCTTTCATATTATTATCGAGGCTGAGATGGGCTAAATAAATTCCTTTTGTCTTATCACCCATCACTTCACTCATGGCAATGGCAGCATCCTCATTGGATACATGTCCATAATCACCAAGAATTCGACGCTTTATATTCCACGGATACCGGCACATTCGGAGCATCCCCACATCGTGATTACTTTCAAATACATACGCATCAGCATTGGAAATGATCCCTTTCATCCGATCACTTACATATCCCGTGTCCGTTACCAGAACAAGCTTTTTCTCTCCCTGGTGGAAAATATAGAACATCGGCTCTGCCGCATCATGTGAAACCCCGAAGGACTCAATGCTCAATCCACCAAAGTGCTTGGCTGTTTCCATATCAAATGAAAACTTCTGTTCCATATCTATTTTCCCTACTAACCCGTCCATGGCATTCCATGTCTTATCGTTGGCGTAGATAGGAAGCTTGTACTTTCTCGCAAGTACACCAATTCCTTTAATATGATCACTATGCTCATGAGTCACAAGAATACCCGATAAATCTTCAATCTTTCTGCCTATCCGACTGAACAACCCTTCCATCTGCTTCCCGCTCAATCCTGCATCGACAAGAAAGGAATGCTCTTCCGTCTCCACAAATATCGCATTTCCTGTACTGCCACTGGCAAGCACACTAAAATGCATCGTCATATCTCTCACTCCATTGTTTCTTTTTCTGGTTTGGTCACTTCGAAAATCTGTCCTTCAACTGCATTAATAAATAGATCTTCTTTTTTGTCACCTGATTCAACGATGAAATGCCAGGTCGGTGCCAGGACTTGGGATTCTTCACGTGATAAAAAAGTATAGTATCCCAGTTCAGGTGCTTTGATCGTACTGCCCGTGCTTATCTTATGATTGGTCCACAAAACCTGAAGAGCTTGGAGAGAAGTAAGCAGGCTTTTCCTTTCCCCGCTTAATTCTTCTAAATCCTCAAGCAGTGTTTGTTTGTATGAGACGATTTCACTTTGTTTATTTAGGATTAGGATCACTTTACCATTTGAATTGTTAAAAATCTGTCTGTCCTTATACGTCTGATAGTAAATAATCGTTTGTTCATCTTTATTATATTTCCAGAAGCTGTATTTTTCACCGCCTACCACCTGATTCTTCATAAAATCGGTTAATTCATCAGGTGAAAACTTTTCACTTATGGAATATGGCTCTTTTAGCGTTGAATGAATTGTATTATCCGTGACGACACTGACATCTTGATTTTTCAACTTTTCGATTTCCTTCTCCGTGAACATTTTCGTTTTAGCACTAATATAGGCTTCTTTTAATGATTCCTTTGAAAGATTTTTTGGGTAATCAATTTTATCTGTTTTTAATTGTTCTTCAAAGGAAACTTGACTTAACGTTTCTGGATTGCTTTCAGAAACTTTGTTAATGAACAACGACATTAAAAAGATGTCTAAAATAAGAAAGACAATTATGAAAATGCTCTTCGTTTTACTCCAGTCCAATTCCAAGCCCCCCCTCATCTTCCAAAGGTAGGCGCAACCAATTGCCATCGTATTTATAATACCAGGAAGGTTCAAATACAAGGAATTTTCTATTTGATTCATTAGAATCTCTTGTCATCTTATATCCGACAATGACATCTTCTACGTACTCAAGATTGATCGTATCATCCTTTGCCAAAAGATATAAAACGGTTGATCCGGATGGCAATTGGACCTCATCTACACTTTCAAACGATAAATCATAATCCAATTTAAAGTAAGGACGATTGTACTCGTTGATTGATTCCTCACCGAGAATTTGAGAAATTTCAGCCATCCCATTTTCATTAAAAACAGGATAGTTTTGCATAAACAACCGGTATACAATTTTATTCTCAAGGGGGCTGATCGAGAAAAATTGATATTGATCGGTCCAGCCACCATGATCATTTACAAATTCCATACTCTTTTGAAGAAGCTGTGTAGCAGATGATCCTCCATTTTTTTCTTCTGATGGATTCACATAAGACAACGTGTTATGTTCTTTATTCGTTTTTAATAAACTATATACATTTGTATACTTTTCGCCCTGCTCAGTAAACCCCTTATCTACACTATTGGGATCACTAAATAGTGCCTGTACATACTCTTCGGGGGAATCAAGGTCCGAATAATATCTATAGCTGATATAATCCTCAGGATTTTCAGGCAGAAAGATCGTTTTTTTATTATTTAATGGCTGTTCTAAATATTCATCAAAATTATAAACGGCTTTTTGAACAAAGCTCTTTTCGAAAGCTTCTAAACTAGCACGGTCTACCCGGCTTTCATAAAATTTCTTTTCTCCTTCTTTATATAAAACAAAATACACAGAACCTGTATCTGAACCATTATGATTCAGGTCGATAATGATTCGGTTAAAGGAACCGTTCAGGGTGTTTTTCTCCTCTAACTTTAACACTTGGCTATAAGTAGAAAGGGGAACATTGTCCGGGAAAACAATTTCCACCTTTTTTTCACCGTGTATAACAGATTTGATCTCTGACATATTATACTCTCTTGAAAGATCTTTCATATCAAATAATGTCCAGGTTCTTAATTGTTCAATAACCTTATTGATTTCGAATTCATCTGAAGTCCCGACTGTCCTATTTCCCGAATGATAGAAAAGTTTAAACGGTTTGATTAGAACGCTGTTCAACTCATTCTCAGGTATCTTGTCGCCCACAGACACATCGTACGCTTCATCGCTATTAATCGTATCGTACCCTGGTTGATACGTCCAAAGATTGAAGGTAAGAAAAATACTGATGCATACGAGCAGCGTTAGAATTATCGATTTGATTTTTTCGTAATTCATGACCAATCATCCTCTTGAGTGGAATCATATGGGAGAGTGAATGTGATGGTGGTTCCTCTTCCTTCAGTACTTGTCGCCCATACGTCACCACCATGTGCTGAAATCATCTCTTTTGCTATGGCAAGGCCAAGTCCTGTGCCACCCATTTGTCTTGTTCTGGCTTTATCGACACGATAGAAACGCTCAAAGATTTTCTCCAGATTTTCTTTCGGGATCCCTAATCCTTGATCTGATACACTGATTTCAATATATCCGTTCTTTTCTATCGCTTTAAATGTAATGGTTCCGCCCTCTGGTGAATACTTCAAGGCGTTCGAAATGATGTTATCCAAAACCTGTGTGATTTTATCCTGATCCACTTCCACAAACATTGCTTTGTCTGGTAAGAAACGGTTAAAGGTCACATTCACATTCTTGGTCATTTCAAATCGATCAATGATTTTATGGAAAAAGAGAATGAAATCAACCCAATCTTTATTAAAACGATAGTCTTTACTATCCATTTTCGATAATTGAAGAAGATCATTTACTAACCGGATCATTCTCTCTGTCTCATTTTGAGTAACATCAAGGAATTGAGGTGCTATGTTTTCATCTTGCCATGCTCCTTCTGCCAACGCCTCTAAGTAACTCCTCATCGTTGTTAGCGGTGTGCGAAGTTCGTGGGAAACATTTGCAACAAATTCCCGTCTTTCTAAATCAATTTTTTCCTGCTCCGTAATATCATGTAATACCGTTATGAGACCGTTCACAAATCCGGTCTCTTTTTGAATAATGGAGAAATTGGCTCTTAATATATAAGGTTTTTCTTTCGTACTGTAATCCAAAATGATGGAATCCTGTTCATTGGATAGATCATCAAACGTGTATTCCTCATCCAATCCCAGTAGGGAAACAATGGGTTGAGAAACGACTGTTTCACGTGAAACATTCAGCATATCCGCTGCAGGATCATTAATCAGAATGACCCGGCCTTTTCGATCGGTCGCAATGACACCATCAGTCATATAGGAAAGTACGGAAGAAAGCTTCCTTCGCTCGCCCTCCGTCGTAGCTTGGGCTTCTTGAAGACGTTTGGTCAAATTATTGAACGTAATTGCAAGCTGACCTATTTCATCGTAACCGTAGACCTTTACTTTCCTAGAAAAGTTTCCTTTTGCCATAGCAAGGGCTTGTTTTCTCATATCAGATATCGGTCTTGTCACGGTTTGAGCCAATAATACGCCCAATATTGCTGTAATGACCAAGGCAATGAGGGTACCATTGGTGAAAATTTTGTTGATTTCACTCATTTGGTCATAAACCGATTCAATTTCACCTACAAGATAAATAGCACCAATGACTTCTTCATTTGAAGTTATTGGTGCTGTATACACCCAAATTCGATCTTTCGTTTTATCATCAAGATAGATATCCTCATGACCTAAGCCTACAGCGAGGGCTCTTTTAACTTCTTTCTCCCCACTGACCTGACCAACTAAACTCTGATTATTGGGATCTGAGGTGCCAATAATTTTGCTTCTATCATTAATCACTCGAATCTCGGAAATATCAGATGTTTTACTATCATCTAATACTCTCCCGATATCCTCTTCGAGTGTGGGATCATCTTCACTGCGTTTCTTTACTATTTCTTCACGAATTGTATACTCTAATAATTCCACTCTATTTTTAATAGACGTCTGGAAATTATCGACAAGCTTTTCTTCAAGGGCCCTAACAAAATATACACCGATAATCTGCATGGCGAGAAGAATGAGCAGAACATAAATCAAAACGAATTTAAGATGGATGGAACGGGTTAAACCAACTTTCTTCATTACAAATTACTCCTGTTCAGGATTTCGTAAGTAATAACCGACTCCTCTACGTGTTACGATCCAGGTAGGGTGACTTGGGTTGTCTTCAATTTTCTCGCGAAGGCGTCTGACGGTAACATCGACCGTACGTACATCTCCATAGTAATCATAACCCCAAACAGTCTGAAGCAAATGTTCACGGGTCATCACTTGTCCAATATGCTTCGCTAAATAATGAAGAAGCTCAAACTCACGATGTGTGAGCTCAATCGTTTCCCCTCTTTTCGAAACAACGTACGCATCAGGATGGATGGTTAAAGAACCAACCGTGATTTCATTGTTCTCATCTTCAGCATTTTGCTGTGCACCTTGCTGATGGCGTCGCAAATTAGCTTTCACACGGGCAATCAATTCACGTGTACTAAAAGGTTTCGTTACATAATCATCCGCACCCAGTTCCAACCCTAGCACCTTATCGATTTCAGAGTCTTTCGCTGTCAGCATAATGATAGGCATTTCATACTTCTTCCTGATTTCACGGCAAACTTCCATTCCATCACGATTCGGAAGCATAATATCAAGAAGGACAAGATCAGGCTTGATTTCTTCCGCCATCTTGACGGCTTCGTCACCATCGTAAGCGCAATGTACTTCATAACCTTCTTTTTTCAAATTAAACTGTAGTATATCTGCAATTGGTTTCTCATCGTCAACGACTAATATTTTCTTTTCCATGTCAATTGATCTCCTTTAGAAAAAAGTAATGTATCATATAAAGTTGTGATTAGTATTGGATTCTTCCTTTAAATTTACCACTATCTCCATATTAATTCATCTTTAACTCTATCATAACCCTTATTTCATTTCTTTTTGACTACAATCTAAATATAACAAAGGGGACTGACAAATAAAATGATTGTGTCAGTCCCATGATTGATTACCTATATAAAATTACAAAACATCTAATGGATTAATAAGTGATCCATTTTTGTAAACTTCGATATGCAGGTGAACTCCTGTAGATTCACCAGTTGTACCCATGATACCGATTTTTTGGCCTCTTTCCACGGTTTGACCGGCAGAAACTGAAATGGAATCTAAATGAGCATAAATCGTTTTATATCCATTTCCATGATCGATCACAACTTTATTTCCATAACCGCCATCATCCCAACCGGCAGAAACGACTCTTCCGTTATCTACGGATTTAATTGTAGGATTATCTGGTCGCGCAATGTCGATCCCTTTATGAACTTTACCCCATCTTGGTCCTTGTTTAGATGAAATATAACCGCCATTTGTCGGCCATGCAAAGTTTCCTGATCCCCTGGATGGAGTAGCTTTTGTTCCTTTAATGACAATATATTTCACTGGATCCTTTAGTTTTTTCTCTTCTTTTACATTTTTCTCGATTTGAGAACCGTTCACTTCTGTCGTTTCAAACGTAACGGATTTCTCACCTTCTTGACCTTCCTGCTTCACTTTCGTATCGCCTTTATTCATAGAAGAGTCTTCTACTACTTCTTTCTCATAGGCAATCTTTTCGATCTTGTTTGCTTCTTTCTTAACAAGTACATGGACAAGAGGTTCATAGACGGTCACATTCAACTCGGAACCGACCTTCAGTGCATCGTCTTCTTTCAGCTCTGAGTTTAACTCCAGCAGCTTCCCGGTAGTTAACTGGTGCTCTTCTGCAATCGCGCTCAGTGCATCACCTTTTTGAACCTTATACTTTTTCTCCTCTAGCACACCTTTTTTCAGGAGATCTGCAGCTTCCTTAGAAGACATCAATTCTTCCGGTCCCACTTGCGTCTTCTTCATCTCTACCTCTTCTTTAAAAGAAACTTCTAATAAACGTGTTTCATTTTCCTTTAAAGCGGGTAGAGAAGAGGACGCGGAGTCATTTTTTCGCGCTTCCAATTCCTTTAGCTCATCTTCTGAAACATAGTTGAGCTTAAAAGACTTTAAAGCTTCTTCAGCAGCCTTTTCATCTTTAACATAAGCAACCGGTTTATTGTTCACAACTAAAGCAAAAGCATTTGCTTCAACTGATACTGAATTATTTACACTCTCAATTACCTTTTGATTGTTTGTTTTCGTAGCAGAAAACACATTCTCAGGTATGTACGTTACATCATGAGTAAAATCAACCTGGAAATCCGTGTATTCTTTCTTAGCCTCAGACAGTTTCTCATCCAAAACAGCTTTTACTTCTTCCTGATTCGTAACTGCACCTACATACTCACTACCCATATATACATGATAGATGGTTTGAAGATTTTCATCCGTTCCAGTACTTGCTGCCGCAGATGAAAAAGTTAGAGTCGTAAGAGCGAGAGTTGTAATACCTACTCTTTTTACAAATTGATTAGATCTATGTCGAATATTAAGTTTTTTATATTTTTCTAAAATGGGTGTTAATTTCTCTCCAAAACTCATTGAGTTGCCTCCTATAAACTAAAGCAAAAATCCCAGTTACGGTAGTTCATTAAGCCTAATTTAGTAAAATTCTATAAAATTCGTACTTTACTAATTTACCATAATTCGACGAAATCCGGGACACAGAATCAAGATTGTAATAAAACTGTATAAATGATTAGACATCAAAGAAAGCGCTTCAATGGTGTTTTTAGCGTCACAGTGGGAATTGCGTGGGTCTAAAGGTGGATGAGCCGTTGAAACAATAATGGTAGAAATTAGAGGAAATACATTGTACTTTGTTACAAAAGTGTTACAAAAACAAATAAAAAAGTACTAGGAGAGTCAAAGTCGTCGCAGTACTTTTTGTAAGATGGCTCAGGACGGAATCGAACCGCCGACACATGGATTTTCAGTCCATTGCTCTACCAACTGAGCTACTGAGCCATATCGTTTTAAGAAACTAAATATGTAAATGGCGGTCCGGACGGGACTCGAACCCGCGACCTCCTGCGTGACAGGCAGGCATTCTAACCAACTGAACTACCGGACCAGAGTTTTTTGCTTTAGCAAAATAACTTTCATTACTTTGCTCTATGAAAATAGCTAAATCTTAAAGCAACACTATTTATCACTTCGAGAAAATAAAAATGACCCATACGGGATTCGAACCCGTGTTACCGCCGTGAAAGGGCGGTGTCTTAACCGCTTGACCAATGGGCCATGTAGAGAGAAAAAATGGTGAGCCATGAAGGATTCGAACCTTCGACCCTCTGATTAAAAGTCAGATGCTCTACCAACTGAGCTAATGGCTCTAAGTATATATATAAACACGAATAGCAAGCTTGATCAAAGCCGCTTTCATGACAACGAAATTAATATTATCACAGTATGAATGTCGAGGGCAATAGTTTTTTTGGATTTATTGTCGAAAATTATTTCTTGGGGAATAATCATGGGTAAATGCACCAGGTTGGGGAGGTGCATTTCCCCTAAACCGTTTAGATTAAATCAAAATCCAGTTTATAGATCCTTCCTTTATTAGTGCCAATTGATTGTACATAAGGACCTGCACTTTTTATTAATCTAGTTGCGAGGGAAGGCGAGGATATTAATAAAAATTCTCTTATTTGGAAGCTGGTTATCTCATTTCCGAATAGTAAGTAGTAGTCTTTTAAAGCTTCTATATGACCATTTTTCGACCTTTTCCTACAATTTGGACAACGCCAATATCCAAACTCTCTTATTAGTGGGAGATGGGCACATTCCTTACAAATGACTCCGGGCAAAATATCATTTTGACTTATTTTGTAGGTATCTAGTATAGAAGTGTTTTGTGGGGTATTTCCCTTATTAATTAACCTGATAGTTTTTCTAAGTTCTTTATCTGAAATTATATGATTATGGAAGTGTTTATGGAGTTGAGTGATTTTATTGGGGAGTGAGGCTGCGTGAACTACCGTTTTGCTTAACGCTTCATTATTTGTACTTATAACCGTTTGGGGATTACTAATAACTACCATCCCATGTATGGGAATGCGAGGAAGATGATTCTTTTTGATCCATTCTTTAAATTGATATTGTTGCCTGTTTATCTGAAGAATGGGATCAGGTAAAGCAATTTCTATACCGTTTTTTGTTTGAATGAATTGATTGAATATAGTATCGAACCTTACCGCCCCGGCTATATTTTTCACTTCCAATAATAATATATAACGATTGGTCAAAATGAGTGTGTCAATCTGGAAGTACCGACCATTCACTTTAAGGCGGATATCATGGAAAATGAAGTAGTCTTTAGGAGGCAGGTAACCTAATTGGTAGTCAATCGCTTTTTCACCATTATAGCCTGCTTGAATTTTTGCGAGGTTTTCCTTAATAAAGGGGATTTTAGGATAGTCTTTTTGTAAACGTCCTAATATTGCTTCTAATTATCGACTTTGGTGATATATTATCGACTTTCACACTTTTATTATCGACTTCCATTTCTCCCTCGATTTCAAGCGGAATTCGCTCTAAGTTCCAAGAACATTCTGCCCCTGGCAACACTACCAAAAAAAGACCCGCCACCAGAGCACCAACACAACGCTCCAGCAGCAGATCTTCATATGAAATCAACCCTTAATAAGTCAAACTAGCAGCCACAACCAATCCCACTACAATCGCAGCAGAGAAAAGGCTGAATCCAATGGCGATATTACCCTCTTCCACTTTCTTCGCTAAATTCGTCTTAGGTGTCAGAACGTACTCGATGATCCAGTAGGCGATGACTTGAGTCGCGATTCCGATGAGTCCCCAGATAAAGGCGTCGAGTAAATTAAAGCTGTTTGCCCATACGGTGTAGATGACGATGGCGAGTCCGATGGCTTTTCCCCATAGTTTGAGGGCTACGGCAATGTTTCCTTCCCTGATTAAGGTAGCTTCTGAGAATTTGGTGGTAAAGGCGAAAACGGTGATTCCGAGGATCATCAGTCCGAGGCCCGTTCCGACGTGAGCCAGAAAGCTGAGTAGTGCTTCACTTGTTATGATTTGCATGAGTTTCTCTCCTTTTTATTTCTCCTGTAACCCTACAGGCAGAAAGTATGATTCGTTATCGGTAATGGCGTTACCAGCTCGTATTCCGATTGCACCGGCCGTGCCATTAATAATGAAACTGCCGACCATCAAGCTTGCATCCTTCTTTCCTTCATCCGTCTTAATCGCAGCAACGGGCAGAGGGATGAATTGTTGGAATACTGGCAGGGTCTGCTTATAGGTTTCTTTTTTATCTTCTAAAAGGATCTTGCCTGTCGCTTCAATGATCTTGACCGTATCTCCTTCACGGCCAAATGCAGGCTTTTGAACGTAGGTGATCCCATTCTTCTCGAATTGATCAGAATCTAAGTAAGTTGGAAGGAAGTATCGTTCGATCCATTGATGTTCCTCATCTGTATAGAAGGCACTGCATGCTTCATGAAGACCCCATATAAGTGCTTGAACTCCTTTAGACTGGAGTAAAAAAGCGGAGGGAGGATTCAAGATGGCAAGCTTTTTTTCCAATACCATTTGCATCAGGTCTAATCCTACATGCTCTTCTGTAAGAGGGTCCCTATCATCAATAAGATGTTCGATAGGATACGTGGGCCGGTACAATACATCGATCCGCTCCCCTTGAGGAGTATAAAGACCACTCTCTCGAATCTGCAGCTGATCCAGACCTACATATTCAGACGGCACACCTGAAAGCTTTTGTAGATATTTTGTTGTCAGGTGGTCCTCTTCGTGATCCTGGTGAGAGGTGAAAACGATCTTAGGTTCGCCTTCCCGCTGCAAAGACTTCCAGGAAGATAAGAGTGCCCGCTTTAACTCTTTCGCTAATCCCGCCTCGAATCCCTCATTAGGATTTGAACACCCGAAATACTGACAAACCTTATCATTCACATGGTAAAGCTCTTTGATAAAGGTGGGGGTGTCGCTATTGAATTCTAATAGTTTGATATCCCCACCACTTACAACGAAATCAAAGCGACCAACAATGCACTCTTGAGCAATGGACTTGAATTTTATATAGGCAAGAGATTCCTTTGGAAAACCTAGCTCCAGAAGGGTATCATCCTTCAGTTCACGAAGCAGGTCCGCACTTTTTTGATAAATAGTGTACACTCTTCGGGATGCTTCATGGATCGCTGAAATCGTGTCACGTGATTCCATCTTAATATCCAATAACGAGTACTCCATGTCATACAAATCATGCCAAAATTCCAGAATGCTCTGATAGAACGAGTTTCTTTTTTCACGGTGAGAGGCTGTCATGGTTATCCTCCGAATCCGCCTTTGGAGCCGCTTCCGATTCCTGATTTGTAGCTCTTAGAGTACGATTTATAGCTTGAATAATTTTTCAGACTGGATTTGTTTTTGAACATTTTACCAGCAAACCAAAAGTATCCAAAGTGAGGGGAACGGTCGTCATCACAATAATACGTTCCGCTTTCGTCATCCCAATCCCAGTCGTCACAGTCAACATCAGTCGGTTCAGGAGGCAGGTCCTGATTTCCGCAGCCGGTCACAGATATCGCCATTACGGATGCTGCGACACCTGCCATCATTTTTTTGGTTTTGTTCATTGGCTTTCCTCCTCTAGCTTATAGCCCGTTGCTTTTACATATAATATATACACATACCGATCCTCATCGATTTCAGCAGAATCACGCTCCCATTCAGCCCCCTCAATATAATAATAAACAGAACCGATGACACTTAGAATATCGATATGATAATCATGGTGTTCTATTTTTAAAATCGGGTGGTTGCTTCGTGGATTCAGTTCGCGAATCTCCAGTACCAATCCTTCAGGTGGAAATAGGGGATCCGTAACAGGTTCTTCTTCATACGTTTCTACATATAGTATAAATTGATTCCCTTCAATCGCTGAAGAAAGCTGACGATACGTCACACCTTCTTTCACAAAAAATTCGCATTCCCTTCTTGCCAGGATTTGTTCTAATTCGATATCAGGGTAATGATAGATCGGTTCATACGTATCATTGCCTTTTCGTAAACGGTATTCCAGTACAGGTTGTTTCATTTTTGATTCCAGCCTCCTGATTGGAAGGATATGATTTCTATAAATATACGAACCACTGAGGAAAAGGTTTCATTTCCCCGAGATTCATTGGTATTATTGAACTATGATTTTTTTCGTGAGGAGGGTATGTATGATTATTTTCCAAAGGATTTGGAAGCAGATCACGAAGATGGACTTCGGTTTCATTCTACTATTATCCCTGATTATTGTCCTGTTGGGAACCTTTGGCAGCCATCTTTTGGAGCCTGAGACATTTCCAACGCTTTTTGATGGATTTTGGTGGACGATGACGACCTTGACCACTGTCGGATACGGAGATTATTTTCCGGTTTCAGTGGGTGGAAGGTTATTGGGAATCTTCCTATTCATCTTTGGGATCGGGATTATCGGGGTGTTGATCAGTAAAACCGTTGATTCCATTACCACATTTCAGAAATTCAAGAGGGAGGGAAAGTTAGTGTATACATATGAAGATCATTATATCTATATCAATTGGTCGAAGAAAACGGAGAGAGCCATTGAAGAAATTCTTGCTCATGTGCCAGACGCTGAAATCGTGCTCATTGACATGCTTCCCATCACACCCATTGAGCATGAGCAGATTCATTTCATTCAAGGCGATCCTTCAGATGAAAACGTATTACTGAAAGCCAATATCTTTGAGGCGAAACGAGTGGCGATTTTCTCCGATTCAAAGATTGAAGATCCCTCCCTCGTAGATGGGAAAACCTTATTGATTGCGTCTGCTGTTGAGGGATTATCGAAAACGCATGGGAAACCAGTCCATACGATCGTGGAAGTGTCTGAAGATCGTCATATACCAAAATTCCAGCATATTGCTGTTGAGGATTTTATTTTATCGAATGATTCTGTTTCCTTACTGATGGCGAAAGCGACCCTTCATCCTGGGACGACTAATTTATTCAGACAGTTATTAAGTAAACGATATGGCAATAATATACACGAATTCAGTGTTAAAGAGAATTGGAAAACCATCAAGCAGGCTTCTGAGGAGCTGCTGGAGAAGGGAGCTATTCTGCTCGCTGTGAATGATAATATGGATTTCACCGATGCCATGAATCGGGAACTGCATACTGATGACGTTCTTTATGTCGTATGTCATGACAGAGTGTACGAACAATTAAATCAATAAAAAACTCTCAGCCTCTAGATGGCTGAGAGTTTTTTTATACTAATTAATTCGGGCTCCACACGCTACGAACTACATTTGTTTGAGAGCGATCCGGACCAACTGAGAAGATAGAAAGAGGGATACCAGTTAATTGAGATACGCGCTCTAAGTAGTGACGTGCGTTCTCTGGCAGATCCGTTAACGTTTTACATCCTGTAATGTCTTCTGTCCAGCCTGGAAGCTCTTCATACACTGGCTCACATTCAGCTAGAATGTTCAGGTTAGCAGGGAATTCTTCCATGACTTCACCTTTGTATTTGTACGCTACACAGATTTTCAAGCTTTCAATTCCAGTTAATACATCGATCGAATTTAATGAAAGATCTGTTAAACCACTAACACGACGGGCATGACGTACAACCACGCTGTCGAACCAGCCGACACGACGAGGGCGGCCGGTCGTTGTTCCGTACTCACGTCCCACTTCACGGATTCTGTCTCCGATTTCGTTCGTCAGTTCAGTCGGGAAAGGTCCGTCCCCAACACGGGTTGTGTATGCTTTTGATACTCCAACTACGTGGTTGATTTTTGTCGGGCCTACTCCGGAACCGATTGTTACTCCGCCAGCTACCGGGTTAGAAGAAGTAACGAATGGATATGTACCTTGATCAATATCAAGCATTACCCCTTGAGCTCCTTCAAATAAAACGCGGCGGCCGTTATCGATGGCATCGTTCAATACAACGGATGTGTCCACAACATAGTGCTTAATTTGTTGACCATACTCATAGTACTCATCCAGAATATCTTCAATATTGAAGCCTTCTGTTTCATAGAATTTTTCAAAAAGGCGGTTTTTCTCTTCCAGGTTACGAGCAAGCTTTTCTTCGAAAGATTGACGATCCAGAAGATCTGCGATACGGATTCCGACACGTGCTGCTTTATCCATATAAGCAGGACCGATTCCTTTTTTCGTTGTACCGATTTTGTTGGCACCTTTGCGTTCTTCATCAATTTCATCAAGCTTTAAGTGATATGGAAGAATCACGTGTGCACGGTTGCTGATTCTCAGGTTGTCTGTTTTCACATCGCGATCGTGAAGATACTTCAACTCTTTCACAAGAGCTTTAGGATCGACAACCATCCCATTTCCGATAACGGATGTTTTTTCGTTATAGAAAATACCTGATGGAATTAAGTGTAATTTATATGTTTCTCCGTCAAACTTAATCGTATGACCCGCGTTGTTCCCACCTTGGTAACGCGCGATAACTTCTGCATGTTCAGAAAGGAAGTCAGTGATCTTTCCTTTTCCTTCGTCTCCCCATTGCGTACCTACTACTACTACTGAAGACATATTAAGCACCTCCGACGGGAATTAGTATTCCCTCTTTTATCAAACAAACTCATTTTATCAACACTAAAAAAGAAAGTCAATCAAAACACGAACGTTTATATAGGTAATTATATTTATGTTCGTATAATCTTGGGCTTTTGTTTCTGAAAACCTCTAGTTTAAGAATTTTGAGACAAATAAAAAAGGCTACACTAAAAGCGAGTAGTGGTAGTGTGAAAAAGTGGACCGTTCCTTTCCGCTCCAGACACTTGCTTTCCGCGGGGAGGAAGTCGAGCCTCCTCGACGTTCCGTCTGTGGGGTCTCGACCTTTCCTCTATTTCCCGCAGGAGTCAAGTGTCTTCCGCTACAATCCACTCTGTGCTACTACATTCTTACTACCTATAAATATGGATAGACAATTACAAAAAGCTCCAATTGTAGAAAGGCTGGTCCAAAACAAACAGTTTATAAAGGAACAACAAATTAAACTTATTATGGTAGTCCCAAAATTATTTATTATCATTAGTACCCACTAAGGATTATCTTCTCCTCATTTTTATTACCCTCATAAAAAGCTTTGGATTGAAAAGTAGTCAAGGTTTTTGAGACCGCTCAATATGAAATTAGCAATAATAACCTGAAAAGTTACGGTATCTTTGAACCTCAAAACTATTTGCTCTTTTCCTTACTCCTCTATAAAGATTGTCAGTGGATGATGAGACTCCTGCGGAAAGTGAGCGAATCCACTGATAATCAAGAAGTTTGCTAACTAAACAGAGCAAGAGCACTCATTTTGAATCAAGTATCAAGCAGGTATACGAAACAATCAATAACAAATTCTTCGGACAGGTTATGATAGCGCAATTGAGAAACTTTTGCTAATCTAAAATAAGCATTTTGAATTTTACATACAATTGAATACAGAGGTGACGATGTGATGATTAAACGTTTTTTCAGCTATTACCGGCCCCATAAGCGGCTTTTTTACATTGATTTTGCCTGTGCCGTGTTGGTCGGGCTTTTAGAATTAGGGTTTCCCATGGCGGTTTCATGGTTTATTGACTCCCTTTTGCCTGACGGAAACTGGAGTACCATATTGGCGGTTTCTGCCGGTCTTCTTGTTTTGTACCTGCTAAGTTCGAGTATGCAATTCATCGTGAACTACTGGGGGCATAAGCTCGGGATCAATATTGAAACGGATATGAGACGGGAATTGTTTCATCACGTTCAAAGACAATCCTTCCGCTTCTTTGATAATACGAAAACGGGTCATATCATGAGTCGTGTGACAAACGATCTGATGGACATCGGGGAGCTTGCCCATCATGGACCCGAAGATCTATTTATCGCGGTTATGACCTTCATCGGCGCATTTTGGATCATGCTCACGATTAATATGGAGCTTGCTTTGGTCGCTATTATTATTGTTCCTTTTCTTGTTTGGCTTATATCGTATTCGAATATTAAGATGAATGCAGCCTGGACGAAAATGTACGGAAATATCGCCGATGTAAACAGCCGCGTTGAAGACAGCGTTTCCGGGGCGAGAGTGGTTCAATCTTTTACAAACGAATCATATGAAATGGAACGATTCAATGAAAATAACCAATTCTTCCGCAAATCAAAACTGAAAGCCTATAACGTGATGAGCGTGAATTTATCCGGTATCTACATTACGACTCGATTGATGACCTTGATCATTTTAGTATACGGAGCATGGTTAAGCTTTTCCGGGGCACTCTCTTATGGGGAACTCGTTGCCTTTATTCTTTATATCAATGTCCTGTTTAAACCGATTGACAAGATATCAGCGCTCCTTGAGTTATATCCGAAAGGAATGGCCGGTTTTAAACGGTTCACCGAGCTCATGGATATGGAACCTGATATTGAAAACCGTCCACATGCCATAGAAGTTCCCACTCTACGTGGAGATATTTCTTTTGACGACGTCACGTTTGGTTATGAGTCAAACCGTCCTATTCTAAGGGATTTATCCTTTACCATTCAATCAGGACAGACCGTGGCGTTTGTCGGACCTTCAGGTGCAGGGAAAACAACGATCTGTTCATTGATTCCACGATTCTATGATATTGAAGAAGGAGCCATCACCATTGATGGCATCGATATAAGGGAGATGACGAAGGAATCCCTGCGTGCTCAGATTGGCATTGTTCAGCAGGATGTATTCTTATTCACCGGGACTCTGCGGGAAAATATCGCCTATGGAAAACTTGATGCTACACACGAAGAAATTGAAGAAGCAACGAGACGTGCTCATCTCACTGATCTCATTGCCTCCCTTCCAGAGGGATATGACACTCAAATAGGGGAAAGAGGACTGAAGCTGTCCGGTGGTCAAAAGCAGCGCTTATCCATCGCCCGCATGTTCCTGAAGAATCCACGAATCTTGATTCTGGATGAAGCGACTTCCGCCCTGGATACGGAAACGGAAGCAATCATCCAAGAAGCTTTAAATGAACTCGCTAAAGAACGGACCACCCTGGTCATCGCCCACCGATTAGCGACGATTCGTAAGGCTGACCGCATTTTGGTCGTCACCGAAAACGGAATTGCTGAAGATGGTACTCATGAAGAACTGCTCTCGAGAGAGGACGGTATTTTCACAAGGCTTCATGCCCATCAGCATGCAACCATTCTATAAAGAAAAAAAATCCAAGCACTTGTATCAGACAGTGCTTGGATTTTTTCTATTAAGCCGGAGCGTCGTCAAATCGCCGCTCCAGATTCACGAATTTATTGTATTCCTTTACAAACGCAAGCGACACATTTCCAACCGGGCCGTTACGTTGCTTGGCAATGATGATTTCGATAATGTTTTTGTTTTCCGCTTCTTTATCATAGTAATCTTCACGGTATAAGAAGGCTACGATATCCGCATCCTGCTCGATACTTCCTGATTCACGAATATCAGACATCATCGGACGCTTATCCTGACGCTGCTCCACACCACGGGAAAGCTGGGATAAGGCAATGACCGGTACTTCAAGCTCACGTGCCAGTCCTTTAAGGGAACGGGAAATTTCAGAAACCTCCTGCTGACGGTTTTCTCCTGAACGGCCGCTCCCCTGAATGAGCTGCAAGTAGTCGATGAGGATCATTCCAAGCCCATGCTCCTGAGCGAGACGTCGGCATTTCGAACGAATTTCCCCCACTTTAATACCAGGTGTATCATCGATGTAAATCCCGGCATTCGAGAGGCTTCCCATTGCCATCGTAAGCTTTCTCCAGTCTTCGTCGGTTAAATCACCTGTTCGAAGGTTTTGGGCATTAATATTGCCTTCTGCACACAGCATACGCATAACGAGCTGCTCAGCCCCCATCTCCAGGGAGAAGATCGCGACGTTTTCTTTCGCTTTAACGGCGACATTTTGAGCGATATTCAGGGCGAAGGCTGTTTTACCCATGGAAGGTCGGGCTCCCACAATGATCAAGTCATTTCGCTGGAATCCGGCCGTCATATGGTCCAGGTCTGCAAACCCCGTTGAAATCCCCGTTACGTCACCCTTACGATTCGTTAAGGTTTCGATGTTGTCATAGGTTCTGACAAGGACATCTTTAATATTATGGAAGGCACCGGCATTTTTACGCTGGGCTACTTCCATGATGTTTTTTTCCGCTTCACTCAGAAGGCTGTCGACTTCATCCTCCCGGGCATAGCCGTCAGAAGCAATATCGGTCGCTGTACGGATCAATCGTCTCAGTAAAGATTTTTCTTCCACGATCTTTGCGTAATATTCAATATTCGCGGCCGTCGGAACTGATGCTGCAAGCTCACTTAAATAGGCGACCCCACCAACATCTTCAAGCTCTTTCGCTGCTGCAAGCTCCTCTGTCACCGTAATTAAGTCGACGGCTTTTCCCCCGTCTCCCAAATTCAGCATGACATTGTATATTTTTTGATGAGAATGACGATAAAAATCCTCTGGAATCAATATTTCCGATGTGGTCGTCAACGCGCTGGGCTCTAAGAAAATAGCACCTAATACCGCTTGTTCTGCCTCAATATTCTGAGGTGGAATCCGATCCTGGAACACTTCATTCATCTATGCATAACCTCCAATTCAAACTGCGAAGGGGCTTCGCCACGTCTATAGGCATCTGCTGCCTGCGTTAAAGTTAATACTTAATATATATAAATAAGAATTTAGTCCTACCGAAAAAATGTGATCGGGATAAAATCCAGATCACATTTTTTATCAAGCTATATTCATTTTAACATGTTTTTCTCAAAATGAAGTTACCAAATTTCGTATATTTTCTATGAAAAAATCTTACTCTTCTGTTACATGTACCTTTAAGGTTGCTGAAACGTCCGTATGAAGCTTCACAGGGACATTCGTATAGCCAAGGGCACGAATGGCATCATTCATTTCAATTTTACGTTTATCGATTTTGATGTCATGTGCTTTTTTCAACGCATCCGCAATTTGCTTGCTCGTGATGGAACCGAATAAACGACCGCCTTCACCGGATTTTGCTTTCATTTCAACCGTGATTTCTTCTAAAGTCGCTTTTAATCTTTTTGCTTCTTCCAATTCTTCCTGAGCCAGTTGCTCTTCTTTCTTCTTTTGACCCTCGAGCTGACCCATGTTTGCATTTGTTGCTTCAACGGCCAAGCCTTTTTTTAATAAGAAGTTATGTGCATAGCCATCCGCTACGTTTTTTACTTCTCCTTTTTTCCCTTTACCTTTAACGTCTTTTAAGAAAATTACTTTCATATCTCTTTTCTCCCTTCAAAATAATCATTTAATGCTTCCTTCAGCTGTTCTTCAGCTTCCAGTACAGATGCTTGCTTTATTTGAGTAGCGGCGTTGGTTAAATGACCACCACCGTTTAAGTTTTCCATAATGATTTGTACGTTCACATCACCTAGAGAACGGGCACTGATCCCGATTGTTTCCGGATCCCGCTTAGAGATGACGAAGGAAGCTATCACTTCATCCATGGTCAATAACGTATCCGCTGCCTGTGCAATCAGGACGGGATCATAGATGACATCCTCCTCTGCTTTCGCAATCGCGACCCCTTCACGGAAAAATTTAACCGATTCGATTAACCTTGAACGTTTGATATAGGTATCGACATCCTCTTTCAGAAACTTTTGGACCAATACGGTATCTGCCCCTTGTGCCCTTAAATACGAAGCAGCATCAAAGGTCCTCGATCCCGTTCGAAGCGTAAAGCTCTTCGTATCCACAATGATCCCCGCCAGCAGGGAAGTGGCTTCAAGCATCGTGATTTTTTCATGTTTAGGCTGATATTCCAATAGCTCCGTCACAAGTTCAGCTGTTGAAGAAGCATATGGCTCCATATAAACAAGTAATGGGTTTTTAATAAAGTCTTCTCCGCGGCGATGATGATCGATCACCACGACTTTATCCATTTTATTTAAAAGCCTTTCTTCAATGACCAGGGAAGGCTTGTGGGTATCGACGACCACGAGCAGAGTATCCTCTGTCGCCATTTCGAGTGCTTCCTCGGGGGTGATGAAACGGGAATGAAGATCGGAATTTGCTTTGATCTCCTTCATCAATCGTTTCACACCATTATCGATTTCATTAAAGTTTAGGACGACGTACCCTTCACGCTGATTCATTTGAGCCACTTTTCGAATGCCGATGGCAGCTCCAATGGCATCCATGTCGGGATGTTTATGTCCCATAATGATGACCTTGTCACTTTCAATCATGATTTCCTTTAGGGCGTGGGAAATGACTCTGGCACGTACCCGGGTACGTTTTTCCATTGGATTGGTTTTTCCACCGTAGAATTTAACCTTTCCATTGGTTTGCTTAATGGCCACCTGATCTCCTCCACGACCTAAGGCGAGATCCAGGCTTGATTGAGCCAGGGTACCGAGTTCAGGCAGGGAAGAAACCCCAGTCCCTACTCCGATACTAAGAGTCAGGGGAACATTTTGCTTGGAGGTGGTATCCCGGACGTCATCCAATATGCCGAATTTTTCCTTCTCCAATACTTGTAGGATCTTCTCGTTAATGACGGCGATGAACCGCTCAGAAGAGACCCGCTTCAAGAATACGCCATATTCTTTTGCCCACTTATTCAGAATGGACGTCACAAGGCTATTCAGGCTGCTTCTTGTTTGATCGTCCATCCCTTGCGTTAATTCATCATAGTTATCTAGAAAGATGATTCCAATATTCGTGCGTTCATCATGATATTGCTTTTCTATTTCTTTTTGTTCCGTGACATCAAAGAAATAGAGAAGTTTTTCTTTGAGCTTCAATACGACATGATACTTTCTCTCATTAATCGTCACAATTTCTGAATCCACTTCCTGCTTGATTAATGGAACAAGAGATTCTGCCACATCGTATAAGGATCTTCCAACGACTGTATCTTCATTAAAACAAGAGGCCAGAAAAGGGTTTGTCCATTCTATGTAATATTCATCATTGATCAGCATGATTCCAATGGGCATCTCCATTAACGCCTCTTCCCCTACACGTTTTACACGATAGGATAAAGTGGAGATATACTCCTCCGTTTCTTCGTGTGATCTTCTCTCAAAATAGAATGCAAGAAAATACACGATTCCAAAGACAATCAACCCTATTAACGAAATGATCCATTGGTAAAAGGAAACCGATACTAACAATAGAGCTGTTAATATAGCAAGACCGTACAATGGGTAGCGGATCATTCGCTTATTAAAATAAGATGGCATGATTTCAGCTCCTGGACCTTAAATTTCTATGACTTGCGTTGTAGGCGTTGTCTTAGATCAAATCCTAAGTCAATTATACCTAAAATTCGCACGAGATAAAGAAGAGGAATCGAAATGATTGTAATTAATACCAAAATTCCTTTTGACCATCCTTTAATATGAGCGAAGAAATAGAGGAAAGATAAGCCTTGTACCGCCATCAATGTTTGCAATACATACAGAACATTAAGAAGGGCCGTATAAGCATACGTTCCTTTTTCCGGCTGCAGAATCATGGACAGAACTAAGGTAAGTAAATAATACCAAAGGATGCTCTTGGGAAGCTTCCATTCTCTAAATGGTTTAAATACGGGTACATCTCTCCCTAAACGTTTCATGATGGGAAAGTTGATCAGCATAAACAACAGGGTCATTACGACAGCGATTCCCAGGAACAATGTAGGCATCAAAGTCTGAATAAGATCAATAGAGCTGTCCAGACTTTCGACCAGTTTCTTGTCCGGTTCCTGACCAAGCTTCTCAAACAAAGAATAATATGCAGCCTTCGATTCAGCTAAGCTATCTTCTATAATATTAACATCGAAGAGTAGGATAGAAAAAACAAAACCAATCACGATATTGATGACAAGTGTGAGACTTGAAGCCATAAACAGCCTCATTTTATCTACTTTCGCTTTCACACACCAGCCAATCACTACCCCGGTTGTCGCAACCATGAAGGCAACAGGCAGCGCAATGAGCCCTCCAAACAAGAAGGATAATCCTAACGATCCGATCAATACGTAAAAAGAATTGAGTAACGAATACTTAGAACTAAACAGAATAAGAGGGAGGGGCAATACGAAAAATGCAAGGGTCCCAATAAGCGGAACATATAAAGCCAGCAACAGTAAAACAGTAAAGATGGCGAGCATTAGCGCACCTTCCGTTAACACACGGGGATTTTTCAATTGAAACGCTCCTTACGATATATTCAAAAACATGCAATAGCACTATCATATCAATTTTGGAGATAGATTTCATCTAGGGGGCTCTTATCCGAAGGCGACAGGCATTCATTAATGGCCGTCAATTAACCTTGTTGTGCACTTTTCGCGTTTATTGTGCCACTTTCACCAAAATTCGTGCCATTGTGAAAATCAATAACTATAATGGTTTATATCACTCCGTTTTCACAATAAAAGGGCGCTCCTTCAACATGCTTCACTTCTTCATCTACTCTAGTATGCACTCACTTTAAAAGGGAGTATACGCAGTAGATAAAGAATGGCAATGAATCAGGACCACCCTCTAATGAAATTTATGAAATCTTAAAACGTTCGATTGAAGACTGAAGTTCTTGACTTAAGTCTGTTAAGCGTTCTGCTGCTTCTGTAACCGATTGGACGGCCCTTACTTGTTCTTCTGTAGAGGCACTCATTTCTTCGCAGGAAGCAGCCGTTTGTTCCGCTGTAGCGGCCATCATCTGGATCACATTGACCACTTCATCTTTTTCAAGATTGATTTGACCCACTTCCTCATACATTCTTTCTATTTCATCCTGCATGGATTTCATCAACTGTGAGGTTTGGTCAAATACGTGATTGGTCCGTTGGATCACTTCATTTTGCACCTCAAAGGTTTCTTTCGTTTTCACCATTTCATCAACTGCTTGATGAGAACCTTGTTGAATTTCTATAATGGTGCGTTTCACTTCTTCGGTTGCCTTCACTGACTGATCGGCAAGTTTTCGTACTTCTTCCGCCACGACAGCAAATCCCTTGCCGTGTTCACCTGCTCTAGCTGCCTCAATGCTCGCATTTAATGCAAGGAGGTTGGTTTGAGAAGAAATATCCGTTATTGTGCCCATGACCGATTCAATCGTCTTCACCTTTGCTTCCAAACTAAAGATGACTTTCTCCATGGAAGAGATGTACTCACTGGAAGAATGGTAGGCATTTTCTAATTCTTTTACCTGGTTTAAACCGGACTGGTTCATGACATCCGCTTGTCCAGCCATCTCAGACATAGCTTTTGACTTTTCATATACTCCATTAATTCTTGTTCCTAATTGCTCTGTTTGATGATGAGCCCGATCGGAGTCAGAAGCTGATTGAGAAGCGCCTGTCGCAATTTCTGTAACAGCCTTTGCCATCTCTTCACTTGAGGCATTTGTCTCCTCAGAAACCGCACTTAATCCTTCAGCCGATTCGCGGACATTATAGATCGATTCTTGGACGACTTGAATCGTATCTTTCATATTTACGATCATTTTGTTTAAATCGGACGCTAGTAATCCTGTTTCATCTTTGGAATTAATTTTAGATTGAATGGATAAATCTCCAGTTGAGACGTCGGTTACCGTTTTTTGAAGTTGCTTGATCGGTTTAGTGATTTTATTAGAAATGAACACAACTAACACCAGCATGACAGCCAGGGTGATGAGGGCTGTCACTATCAGTAATCGTTCGATTTCTTTCGAAGACTGAATGAGATCCTTCATACTGTAGGCAGAGCCCACTTTCCAATTCGTCTTCGGTACCGTACTATACACTAACACTTTTTCATCTCCGTCCAGTTCATACCGGATCGTGTCAGAATCCTTATCAGAACCGAGCATTTTGCTGATGAAAGGAAGAGATGAAAGATCTTCCCCCCGCTTAGTAGGGTGGACGATGGCTGTACCATCAAGCCCGATTAAGAACGGATAACCATTATATCCAATGTCCATCTCTGAGACTCGGCCAGTAAGTTTCGTCAAGTTAATATCGACACCGAGAACGCCTACTACTTTATTATCTGAAACAATCGCTCTTGAGGCTGTAATGATATATTCTTCCGTTGCAGTATCCACGTAAGGCTCGCTCCAAACCACGCCAGCCCTTACTTCCTCAGCGTTTTTATACCAATCCCTGCTTGTCGGATCAAAGTCACTAGGCAGAGAGACGGATGGAACGATTTTTAATTTCTTATTTGGTGATGCGAAGTAAATAGAAGTAGCTTCCCCATAAAGGCTTAAGTAATTGTCAAAATCAGATTGAATATTGGCAAACAGCTCTGTATTTTCACCTTCGGATTCTGTTTGCATCTGTGCTTTTGCATAATCTTTTAACGAGTTGGAGATTGAGTATTGATCAATACTCTTTTCGTATTGTCCCAGAAAGAGTTGCACGGAATTATTTAATTCTCCAACGATCCCTTGAGTTTGATCAATAACCTCTTTCTCTGTTTTCATTCTCGTCTGTAAGCTTGTAATCGCAATGATAACGGCTAACGATACCATAAATAAAATGGATATGATTACAATAAGCTTCATTCTGATGGATGATAAAAGAAAACCTTTCTTTCGTTCCACCTGTTTCCTTGTGTTTTTCTTTTTCACATAAATTCCCCCTCTTACTACCAAATAACTATCTATATATACACTTATTCATCGACAGTTTTCGCCATTTCTTTATAGGTATAAGGGAATTTACAAGATCAAAGTTAAGATGGACAGGATAATCGAAGAGGTACTTTACAGAGGAAGAATAGATCTCATACACATCGTTTAAAAAACGGCATAAAAAAGCAGCAGAGACAAGTCTCTGCTGCTTTAGCCGATGATATTATTCACCAGTAACGTATGGAAGTAATGCCATTGTACGAGCGCGTTTGATCGCACGAGTCAACTTACGTTGATACTTAGCGTTAGTTCCAGTTACACGACGTGGAAGAATCTTTCCACGTTCAGATACGAATTTCTTAAGAAGATCTACATCTTTGAAATCGATATGTGTAATTCCGTTTGCTGTGAAGTAGCACACCTTACGACGTCTACGTCCACCTCTACGTCCTCCTGCCATTTGTTTCGCCTCCTGTCTTGTTTAGATTTATTATCGTTCATTTAGAATGGCAGATCATCATCGGAAATGTCGATCGGCTGACCGTCATTTGCAAATGGATCCTCATCTACACGTGTATAGTTGTTGTTATTATTGTTGTTGCGTTGTTGATTCTGATTCTGACTATAAGGATTTCCTTGGTCACGTTGACCTCCACCCGAATAGCCCGGACTTCCTCCACGATCGCCTTGGTTCGCACTACGCGGTTCTAAGAACTGAACGCTTTCTGCTACAACTTCCGTCATAAACACCCGACGTCCATCCTGTCCTTCGAAATTACGTGTTTGAATACGACCGTCAACGCCAGCTAAGCTGCCTTTTTTAAGAAAGTTTGCTACATTCTCTGCAGGGCGACGCCATACAACACAGTTAATAAAATCTGCTTCCCGTTCTCCTGATTGATTCGTAAAACTACGATTGACAGCCAGTGTAAACGAAGCAACAGCCACTCCACTTGGAGTATATTTTAATTCAGGGTCTTTGGTTAAACGCCCTACTAATACAACTCGGTTCATCATCAGAATCAACCCCTTCCTTCTAGTTTACTGTTTCACGTGAAACAGATGATAGAAGTGTATATCTTAAAAAACGTACGGATTATTCTTCTTCTTTAACAACGATATGACGGATAATATCATCGCTGATTTTAGCTAAACGATCGAATTCGTTAACTGCATCAGAAGTAGCGCTCATCTTAACTAGTTGATAGAAACCATCACGAAAATCGTTGATTTCATACGCTAAACGACGTTTACCCCAATCTTTTGACTCGATGATTTCCGCGCCGTTAGTTGTTAAAACGTTATCGAAACGCTCAACTACTGCTTTCTTTGACTCGTCGTCAATGTTTGGGCGGACAATGTACATAACTTCGTACTTTCTCATCTGAATGTCACCTCCTCGTGGTCTATGCGGTCCTTTCTTTGTGAAAGAACAAGGAGCAATGCGTTCATTACTCACGAAATAAAATTATAGCACAGGTTATCTATTATTGCAATATGACGTAAAAAAAAGACTAGAATCGGGACTCTAGTCTTTCAATAATACTTTTTTCGTAAACTTTGTTGCTTTTTAAGAAGCGAGTGCTGGTTGATTTCCGCTCCAGGCACTCGCTTTCAGCTCCAATCAACTCTCAGAGAATTTAGTTCTGATAAAATTTCAAAGAAAAATGCATAGTCTCGCCTATTTTTTTCTCAAAACCTACACATTAAAACGGAAGTGGATAATGTCTCCGTCTTTTACGAGGTATTCTTTACCTTCTAAACGGACTTTTCCGGCTTCGCGGGCTGCTCCCATTGTTCCTGCTGCGACTAAATCGTCAAAGTAAACCGTTTCGGCACGGATGAAGCCTCTTTCGAAATCGGTATGGATGACGCCGGCACATTGTGGGGCTTTCATCCCTTCACGGAAAGTCCAGGCGCGGACCTCTTGAACGCCGGCTGTGAAGTAAGTAGCCAGTCCTAATAAAGAATAGGTAGCGCGGATCAGCTGATCTAAACCGGACTCTTCAATCCCTAACTCTTCCAGGAACATCGCTTTTTCTTCATCATCAAGCTCAGCGATCTCCGACTCGATTTTCGCACAGACAACAATTACTTCTGCATTGTCTTCTTTAGCAAAATCACGTACTTTCTGAACATATTCGTTGTCAGAAGCATCGGCAATTTCATCTTCACTAACGTTTGCTACATATAGGACAGGCTTTGAAGTCAGAAGGTGAAGCTGTTTCACAAGCTTCATTTGTTCATCAGAGAACTCAACCGTACGAGCCGGCTGCTCTGCTTCAAGGGCTTCTTTGATTTTGACAAGGATATCATGCTCAAATACCGCTTCTTTATCTTTTTGCTTGGCCATTTTCTGAACTCTGGCAAGGCGCTTATCAACTGTCTCAAGGTCGGCTAAGATCAATTCCAGGTTGATGACTTCAATGTCCGCAATCGGATCTACTTTACCTGAAACGTGTGTGATATTATCATCTGCGAAACAACGGACAACCTGACAGATCGCATCTACTTGGCGGATGTGAGATAAGAATTTATTCCCTAATCCTTCTCCTTTACTCGCTCCTTTTACGATACCGGCGATATCCGTGAATTCAAAGGCAGTGGGAACCGTCTTCTTAGGTTCTACAAGCTCTGTTAATTTATCTAAACGGTGATCGGGAACTTCAACAATTCCTACGTTCGGATCAATTGTACAGAAAGGATAGTTGGCAGATTCTGCACCTGCTTTTGTAATTGCATTAAATAAAGTGGACTTCCCTACGTTAGGTAATCCAACAATACCAGCTGTTAAAGCCATTATGGTCACTCCTCATCTAAATTCTTATCTATTAAAAATAATGAAAGATCGAAAATAAGTAAACGGTCGAACCTTTCACAATTATAGAGATAATAGCGGGAAAAGACAAGTGAAGCTTCAGTCATCGGCATGGCTGACTAAAAAGAGCATCCAATCGACTTAAACCGACTGAATGCTCTTAAACCTGGCAAATTAACCATAGGATGGATTAGGTCAAAAGAAATATGGGTAAAAAAAGAATACTTATTCTTCTTCGCCGCTACTGATGACTTTTTTCATTTTTTTCGCAAAGTCTTTTCTCGGAATCATGACACTGTGGCCGCAGCCTACACATTTGATGCGAATATCCATTCCCATGCGGATCACTTTCCAGCGGTTCGTCCCGCATGGATGCGGCTTTTTCATTTCTACAATATCATTTAATGTGAATGTCTTGGGCTCCACTGGGTTTCTCCTCCTTATTCGCTTTCAAGTTTTCTTTGTTTTTCTTCACGTGGCTGGATATCTTCCTGATCCTGACGTGAATACATCACCATACGTGGGAATGGAATTTCAATACCGTGCTCATCCAGGCATAGTTTGACCTCTTTACGTATCATTCTCGCCATATACCAATGTCTCATCGGAACCGTTTCAGCCACGATCCGAATGACCACATCTGAAGCTCCCAGGGTTTGAACACCCAACAGTTCAGGTGGATTCACAAGATCTTCATATTTTTGCGGTAAAGCAAGGAGAAGCTCCTGCATCACTTTCTCTGCTTCTTCTATATTTTCTTCATAGGCGATACTGACATCTACGACCGCAATGCTGTTATGAATGGAGAAGTTCGTTACTTCCGTAATATTACCATTGGGGAAGATATGTAATTCCCCTGTCCAGCTTTTGATCTTTGTCGTACGAAGACCGATTTCTTCAACAGTCCCTTCAGCAGAACCAATTCGAACATAGTCACCGACTGAAAACTGGTCCTCGAATATAATAAAGAAACCCGTTATGATATCCCGAACAAGGTTTTGTGCTCCGAAACCTACCGCCAGACCGACGATCCCGGCACCGGCAATCAGTCCTTTCACATCAATATCCAGAGTAGATAGAATCGTCATTAAACTAATGAAATAGATCACATAGGTCAATACATTCTCTAATAATTTTGATAAAGTGGCTTCCCGCCGCTCCGTAAATTTGAGAGGTGAGCGGGACCGGACCCTGAACACATTTCGAATGGCTGACCTTCCCAGCCTTAGAGCGATATAGGTAATGACCATGATTGCCACAATTTTTATCGCACCTGATCCCAGGGCAATCCATAATTCATTATCTATAAGTTTTTGAGCTGCTTCACTATCTTTTATTTTTTCTACGGTATCTTCAACTTTTTTAGTACTCGACATATATACCGAACCTCCACTTATTGTTCAATAAGAAGTATTCCTTATTTTATCAACTTTCCCTCTCCTTGTGTAGATATAACCTCATAATACTATAGTTTATAGAAAATTTTTATTTTATGAAAAATCCAACCATATTATGTATGAAAAAATGAAATCGTCCGTATACTGATAATACTTAGAAAATATGATTATGGTAGTCACGTCCGACAAAGTATGTTCACTATAAAATTCCCCTTAAACATATCCAAAGGAGTGGAAGCGATGAATCTAAAAAAAGGACTATTTGAACGAAGACCTGAACCCTTTAGAGTCCTTCATCAGGAAGAGCGTGCGGCACAGGATCTATCCGTTCAATTGTCGTCGATGCTTCCCACTTACTATCGTACAAGACCCATTGTCTTCGTATGTATTGGCACAGACCGTTCAACAGGGGATTCATTAGGCCCATTAGTTGGATCATTAATAGAAGAACAAGATATCAAACCATTTCATGTCTATGGAACGTTGGATGATCCGATCCATGCAGTAAACCTGGAAGAGAAGCTCAGTCAAATTTCCGCTAAACATATCAATCCTTTTATCATTGGTGTAGATGCCTGTCTCGGTCGATTAAAAAGTGTTGGCGCCATTCAACTTAGTGACGGGCCATTAAAACCTGGTGCCGGAGTAAATAAAGAGTTACCAGAGGTGGGGGAGATTCACCTGACCGGAATCGTGAATGTAAGTGGATTTATGGAGTTCTTTGTTTTACAAAATACACGATTGAATCTTGTAATGAAAATGGCTAAGACGATTGCTGAAGCCATTGTGCTGGCAGGCGATTCAGTGGAACGCCGCAACGCCGTCAGTATTGAAAAATGGCGGGAAGAATTACAGCAATAAAAGGGAGAAGATCCAGATACGACCTGGGTCATCTCCCTTTTTCACTATTACATATACAGCTGGTATGCGTTTATGATTCCTACAACCAATCCCACAACGATGATCCCGGGAAGTAAATTGGCGACTCTGATCTTCGTTACACCGAGGAGGTTGAGTCCAATCGCGAAAATCATAATTCCTCCCGTAGAGGTCATCTCTACGATATAGGCATCCATCAGCTTTTCTGGAACCCACTGATGAATTTGAGTTGCAAACAAAGCAATGAATCCTTGATAAAGGACGACAGGGATCGCCGAGAACATGACACCAATCCCTAAAGTCGTCGTTAGGATCAGCGATGTAAAGCCATCAATGATCGACTTCGTCAACAGAACATCATGATCGCCCCTGATGCCGCTATCCAACGCACCTATTACTGCCATGGCTCCAATAACAAAAATAAGGGTAGCTGTGACAAACCCTTGAGAAATGGATGTTTCTTGATTACTGCCCAGCTTCTTTTCCAACCAGTTACCCAATGAGTTAAGCTTGTCCTCCAGGTTCATCCACTCTCCCCATGCAGCACCCAGAGCGAGGCTGATGATGACAATGAGGAAGTTTTCACTTTTCAATCCCATCTGTAATCCAAGGACGATGACAGCTAACCCAATCGCTTTCATGACAGTTCCCTTCATGTCTTCCGGGATGCGATGAAGGACCTTACCCAGGAGAGTTCCGATGATAATACATACTCCATTTACAAGCGTTCCTAATAGTACCATGACGTTCTCCTTATCTGTCTGAAAAATTATGCTTTTTGATGATTATTTCCCAAAGAATAGTGTACCTTATATGTACAATATGGAAGAGGACTGGATTAATTGGTATAAAAATACCTTTTAAGCCAGTCCTTTTCCCAAATGGTTACTGTAATAATTCCAAAATACGATCGAGATCTTCTTTCGAAAAAAATTCGAGCTCGATCTTTCCTTTTTTCTTTGATTGTTTAATCGTGACCGTTGTCCCGAAGCGTTCACGTAGAAGGGATTCCTGTTCCTGGATGAAGACATCTTTACGCTCTGTCTTTTTTGTTTCACGTGGAACATTCTCATTCAGCTCTTGAATGATTTTTTCTAATTGGCGAACGTTTAATGACTCTTTAAGGATACGATTTACAACGGTTGATAGATTCTTCTTATTTTTCAACCCAAGGAGTGCACGCCCATGTCCCATCGTTAACTTACCTTCTGAAATAAGTTCCTGAATAGGAGAAGGGAGGGATAATAAGCGAATATGATTGGCAATATGAGGTCTGCTCTTTCCTAATCTCTTCGCTAATTCCTCCTGAGTGAGCTTTAGCTTATCCATCAGCATTTGATAAGCAGCACCTTCTTCGATCGGTGTCAGGTCTTCACGTTGGAGGTTTTCTAAAACGGCAAGCTCCATCATTTGTTGCTCATTCAATTCCCGGACCACGACAGGAGCCGATTCTAATTTAGCCGCTTTAGCTGCGCGGTAACGGCGTTCCCCAACGACAATTTCATACCCTTTGATCGTTTTACGCACAATGATCGGTTGCAGGATACCGTGTTCTAGGATCGACTCTTTTAATTCTTCAATTGCTTGCGGCTCAAAGATCTTTCGTGGTTGATATGGATTCGGCCGTATTTCTTTCAGGCTCACTTCTTGCACGGACTCTTCATTTTGAGTTGTTTGGATATTGGTAAAGAGAGCATTGAGGCCCTTTCCTAATCCTTTAGCCATTCGCCGCCACTTCCTTTGCTAGTTCTAAATAAACTTCTGCTCCCCTGGACTTTGCATCATAGATGATGATCGGTTCACCATGACTGGGCGCTTCACTTAAACGAACGTTACGAGGAATAATTGTGCGATACACTTTATCTTGAAAATATTTTTTGACCTCTTCAATGACCTGGATTCCCAGATTGGTTCTCGCATCAAGCATTGTAAGGAGCACACCATCGATCATAAGGTCATGATTCAGATGCTTCTGAACTAAACGAACGGTACTCAATAGCTGACTTAATCCTTCCAGAGCATAATATTCGCATTGAACCGGGATGACGACAGCATCTGAGGCTGTTAACGCATTGATTGTCAATAATCCTAATGACGGTGGGCAATCAATGATAATATAATCAAATTCGGCTTTCACTTTCTCCAATGCTTTCTTCAAACGCACTTCACGGGAGATGGTTGGAACAAGTTCAATTTCTGCCCCTGCCAATGAAATAGTTGCAGGTACGATGGATAAATTCTCAACTTTTGATTGTTTAATCGTTTCTCTGACATCCACATCATCTACCAGCACATCATATATGCACTGCTGGACATCCCCTTTTTCAACACCTGCACCACTAGTGGCGTTTCCTTGAGGATCAATGTCTACCAGTAAAACCTTTTTCCCTATATAAGCTAAGCAAGCCCCCAAATTGACGGATGTTGTGGTCTTTCCCACCCCACCTTTTTGGTTAGTAACGGCTACTATTCTGCCCAAGGTTGTCACCTACCTTTTGACTTCCTAAGATTCACTAAATTTTTTCACAGTATTCTTCTATTCTATCAAAATTCCTTGTTAATTGTCTGTCAATTTTTCAAAAAGTGCAGTGTTTCTAAAAATAGGAAATCGTAAATAGATCTTTACTCACGAATCGACAGTACTTGCCCTGAATCGACAGAACTAGAGACAGTGGTAGTTGATTTCCGCTACAGGATGCTCGCTTTCCGCGGGGCGTGAGTTGAGCCTCCTCGGGCTTTGCCCTGTGGGGTCTCAACTTTCCCGCTATTCCTGCAGGAGTCGAGCACCTTCCGCTACAATCAACTTTCAAAGCATGTGTTTGAAAATCTAGTAGACATACAAAAAACTTTCTAGTAACAGCTTTAAAAGAAGAGAGTGGTCGAATACTGGTTGTATACTAGAATTGCTTTTATCTATTAATTTTTTTTATTAAGTTCTATAACTCTGTCACGATAAACTTAAGATAGATGGGGAAGGGAACGGCGTAGATTCCTGCGGAAGAACGGGCGTGCCGAGACCCCGTTCGGCTAAGCTGAGGAGGCTCGGCCGAACGCTAGCTGCAAGCGGAGCTGTTCCCTCACCATCCAGCACACACTGGTTGACAGAGATTCTGGAAGATTACATATTTAAGAACACTTTGCAAAAAGAACTAAACAAAAAAGTGAGAAACCACTCCGATATGTTTCTCACTTTTAGACTATGAATCTATTTTTTTTTAGGAATACGGATGGTGAATTGATAGAATTCCTCATGTTCTTCTTCTTCAGAGTCCAGATTGATCCCGCTGTCCGATACCATGGAGAGAGATTGACGAATCGTATTCACAGCTATTCGCATATCCTTACTGAAGGCTTTTCGTTTCGGTTTTGGCTTTTGAGTCGTTCCTTCTTGCATTTTCACAACCCGGTCTTCGGTTTGTTTGACATTCAAGCTTTTTTCAATGATTTCTTGAAGGAGCTGAATTTGCTTTTCAGCATTCTTCAGAGGAATCAAAGCCCTGGCATGGCGTTCTGTTATCAGTTTATCTAACAAGGCTGATTGGATTTCTTCTGGAAGCTTAAGGAGACGAAGCTTGTTCGCCACAGTCGATTGTCCTTTTCCTAAGCGTTGAGCAAGGGCTTCTTGAGTTAAATCATGTAACTCCAACAGTTTTCCATACGCGATGGCTTCTTCTATAGGAGAGAGCTCTTCTCTTTGTAAGTTTTCAATTAATGCAACAGAGGCTGTTTCTGTATCATTAAGATTCTTTACGATGGCCGGTACGGTGTCCCAGCCAAGCTTCTGAACGGCTCTGTACCGACGTTCACCTGCAATGATTTCAAACTGCTCATCATCGTATTGTCTAACCACAATCGGTTGGATAATACCATGAGTATGAATCGTTCTGGATAACTCTTCTATCTTTTCATCATTGAACACTGTTCTTGGTTGAAAGCGATTAGGGATGATTTGTGAGACGGGTATCTTTTTCACTTCATCTCGATCTTCTTCCACTACATTTGATTCTTCAGATTCAACATCTTGCTCCTTTTCACCTAGGCCAAAAAAACGAGAGAAAGGATGCTTCATCTTCCTACACCACCTTTAAGAAACTCCCTTTATTAATATTCTCTAAAATATGGCAAGTTCCTGCCTGTGCTGAGATTTTCAAAGTATTGATACTGTCTGGGCAGGAGAGCTTTTCATATTATTCTAACGGTAATTTATTGGGTGTCCCAGGTTTTCTGGGATATTTGTTAGGCGTCTCTTTCACTTTGTCGATCTTCACGATATTTCGTTCACTTTCCTCTTCCGGTAAGATGAACGAATACATTTTATCTGTTTGTCCACCCAGCATGCCAATGGCTTTCTTGGCATTGGATAGCTCCTCTTTCACATTTGAAGCCTTCATTGCTACAAATATGCCGCCCTTTTTCACAAGTGGTAAACATAATTCACTTAAAACAGACATTCTGGCTACGGCTCTTGCTGTAACCATATCATACTTTTCACGATGAGCCTTGTTTTTACCAAAAGTCTCCGCACGATCATGATAGAAATTCGTGTTTTCAAGCCCTAACTCATCTGATAAGTGGTTCAAGAACGTAATCCGCTTGTTCAAGGAGTCAACAATCGAGATATGTAAGTGCGGGAAGCAAATCTTAAGAGGGATACTCGGAAAACCGGCTCCTGCCCCAACGTCACAAAGAGTTGTCACCTGCGTGAAATCAACATAAAAAGCGGCACTGATCGAATCGTAAAAATGCTTTAAATAAACATCTTCCTTTTCAGTGATGGCCGTCAGGTTCATTTTTTCATTCCATTCAACCAATAATTCATAATAACGCTCAAACTGATTTAATTGCTCAGGAGAAAGGGAGATCCCCTTCTCCTTAAGCATTGATTGAAATTCATTTATTTTCATGAAATTATCCTTCCTTTACCTCTATTGATCACCTGATACTTTTGCAATTTTCCCTTGCTCGATATAGACGAGTAAAATAGAGATGTCAGCAGGATTCACTCCTGAAATCCGGGAAGCCTGTGCAAGAGAAAGGGGCTGAACCTCGATTAATTTCTGTCTTGCTTCAGATGCTAAACCGCTAATCGCACTGTAATCAATGTTTTCAGGAATTCTTTTGTTTTCCATCTTCTTCATTTTATCGACCTGTTGAAGGGATTTTTCAATATAGCCTTCATATTTCACTTGGATTTCAACCTGTTCCTCAACATCGAAATCTAATTCGATTTCACTTGGAACGAGTGATTTAATATGACTATAGTTCATTTCAGGGCGCTTCAGAAGATCAGCTGCTAAAATGCCGTCTTTCAGCTCGCTTCCCCCCGCTTCACGGATAACGGCCTGTGTTTCGTCAGTTGGCTTGATACGGATTCCTTCCAGGCGCTTTTTCTCTGCAAAGATCGCTTCTTTTTTAGCTGTGAAACGTTCGTATCGATCATCGGAGATTAATCCTATTTTATGACCGATATCAGTCAGGCGAAGATCCGCATTGTCATGACGGAGCAACAGGCGATATTCAGCACGGGAAGTCAATAGACGATACGGTTCGTTCGTCCCTTTAGTCACAAGGTCATCGATTAATACCCCGATATACGCATCAGAACGGCTTAAGATGACCTCTTCTTTATCCAGGGCACGGCAGGCAGCATTGATCCCTGCCATCAGACCTTGTCCAGCTGCTTCTTCATAACCGGACGTTCCATTGATTTGTCCCGCTGTATAAAGATTTTTAATTTTCTTCGTTTCAAGGGTCGGCCATAATTGCGTAGGTACGATGGAATCATACTCAATGGCATACCCGGCACGCATCATTTGGACTTTCTCAAGACCCGGGATGGTTTGAAGAATCTTTTGTTGTACGTCTTCAGGTAAACTCGTTGATAATCCCTGTACATAGACTTCTTGTGTGTTTCTTCCTTCAGGCTCAAGGAAAATCTGGTGACGCGGTTTATCATGGAAACGTACGACTTTATCCTCAATGGATGGACAGTAACGCGGTCCGGTTCCTTTAATCATTCCCGAATACATCGGAGAACGATGCAAGTTGTCATCAATCAATTGATGAGTGTGTTCGTTCGTATACGTTAACCAACATGGAAGTTGATCGGTAATATATTTCGTCGTTTCATAGCTGAATGCACGGGGAACATCATCACCTGGTTGAATTTCCGTTTTCGAATAATCGATTGTTGAACTATTCACTCGCGGTGGAGTCCCTGTTTTAAAACGAACAGTATCAAAGCCCAATTCATGTAAATGATCAGAAAGTCTGATCGAAGGTTGTTGATTATTAGGGCCGCTTGAATATTTCAGATCTCCTAATATGATTTCACCACGCAGGAATGTACCCGTTGTAATGACGACGGTTTTCGCGCGATAGGCAGCACCCGTCATCGTTACGACACCTTTGCATTCATCATCTTCAACAATCAATTCCTCAACCATTCCTTGAAGCAAGGTCATGTTCGGTTCATTTTCGATCGTGCGTTTCATTTCATGTTGATATAGGAATTTATCCGCCTGAGCCCTTAATGCCCGGACAGCCGGACCTTTTCCTGTATTCAACATTCTCATTTGAATATGAGTTTTATCTATATTTCGCCCCATTTCTCCACCAAGAGCGTCAATCTCTCTTACAACGATCCCTTTTGCCGGTCCACCAACTGATGGATTACATGGCATAAAGGCGACCATATCCAAGTTAATGGTGACCATTAACGTTTTTGCTCCCATACGGGCGGAAGCAAGTCCTGCCTCTACTCCGGCATGGCCAGCACCAATGACAATGACATCATATTGCCCTGCGTCATATTGCATGGTTTGTTTTTTCCTCCTTGTAGGACCTTGAATGTAAAGTCCACATTATAATAGTATTTATTTCCCTAAGCAGAATTGAGAGAACAGCTGATCAATCAGGCTTTCATGAACGCTATCCCCAATGATTTCACCTAATAGCTCCCACGTTCTGGTTAAGTCAATTTGAGCGATATCGATGGGAGTTCCCATTTCTACGCTATCGATGGCTTCATTGATTGCAAGGGAAGCTTGATTGAGTAGCGCGATGTGACGGCTATTGGACACATATGTCATATCCCCTGCTTCAATGGAACCTGCAAAGAATAAAGAAGATATGGCTTCCTCAAGCTCATCGATCCCTTGCTCTTCAAGTAACGCCGTTGTGACAAGCTGATGGTTTTCCGCCAGTTTTCTTACTTTATCTATATCAATCTTCTGAGGCAGATCCGTTTTGTTCACGATGACAATAACGTCCATTCCTCTTACTGCTTCAAACAGTTGTTCGTCCTCAGGAGTTAATTCATCCGCATAGTTGAGTACGAGTAAAATTAAATCCGCTTCTTTCAATACTTGTCGTGAACGTTCCACACCAATGCGCTCAACAATGTCCTCTGTTTCACGAATCCCGGCTGTATCAACCAGACGCAGGGGAACACCTCGTACATTGACGTATTCTTCAATCACATCCCGGGTTGTTCCCGGGATGTCGGTTACGATCGCCTTGTTTTCATGAACAAGACTGTTCAATAGAGATGACTTCCCTACATTTGGACGTCCGATGATCACGGTAGAAAGACCTTCTCTTAGAATTTTACCCTGCTCAGATGTTCGGACCAACTTGTCAATTTCATCCCTGACATGTTTCGATTTCTCCAACAGTACGTTATGTGTCATTTCTTCCACATCATCATACTCAGGATAATCGATATTCACTTCCACATGAGCCAGTGTTTCAAGAATTTCCTGACGAAGCTTCCGAATCAACTTGGAAAGACGGCCTTCCATTTGATTTAGGGCTACATTCATCGCCCGATCGGTTTTTGCCCGGATTAGGTCCATTACCGCTTCTGCCTGGGATAGGTCGATTCGTCCGCTCAAGAATGCCCGTTTCGTAAATTCCCCCGGCTCAGCAAGGCGGGCTCCATTTTTCAATACGAGCTGCAGTACTTTATTGACCGACACAAGTCCTCCGTGGCAGTTAATTTCTATAATATCTTCACGGGTGAATGTTTTTGGCCCCCTCATGACAGAAACCATGACTTCTTCCACCACTTGCTCTGTGTCAGGATCGATAATATGTCCATAATGAATGGTATGAGAAGCAAATTCTGTCATAGGGTTTCCTTTCATTCCCTTAAAGATCTTATCACCGATATCGAAGGCTTGATCACCGCTTAAACGCACGATCGCAATCGCCCCTTCGCCCATCGGAGTGGAAATAGCAGCAATTGTATCAAACTCCATTGTATTCACCTCTCTTATTTCTTAGTTGATCTATTTATAATTGAATTATAGTAGAGAGCAAAGTTTCCCCAAATTATTAGAATATCACAATCCTATTTAATACTAAAGAAAGGAAACCCTCTATTCGTCACCAAATAATGTTATCCACACAGATAACACATCATCTCTATTATTTTAACTTATCCACATGTGAATAACAATAAACCGGGATGAAAATAAGAATCCACAGAGGCGGCAGTAGACAAAATCCCCAGTAAGCTCCCATCTACAACCACCTCCCTGAAAGCAAAAAAAAACGATCCCCCGAAAGGAATCGTCTCTTATTTATTTTGGAGCAATCACAATATAACGATTGGGTTCTCTGCCTTCTGAATGTGTATCAACAGTAGTCGAATCAACTAATGCTGTATGAATCACTTTTCGTTCATAGGAAGGCATTGGCTCTAATGAAACGGAACGATTGGTGCGCAATGCTTTCTCTGCTAATCGTTCAGCCAGGTTTGTTAACGTTTGCTTGCGTCTTTCTCGATAGTTCTCCGCATCTAAAATAATGGTGATGAACTGATCGGAAACCCGATTTGCAATTAGTTGAGTTAAATGTTGAAGGGCATTCAACGTTTGTCCTCTTTTTCCTATTAATAGAGCCATTTTTTCACCAGATATGTTGAACTCAACATCTCTTCCATCCCTATTCACTTCAATGGTAGCATTTACTCCCATTTCATGGGCAACAGATAGAAGAAAATCTTTCGCTTCATTTACCGGATCAATCGCTTTTTTGACTTGAACGACAGCAGGTCTTCCACCAAACAATCCGAACAAGCCTTTTTTACCTTGATCAATGACGTCAATCTCTGCTTCTTCTTTGGTGATATTCAGTTGAGACAAGGCTGATTCAATGGCTTCTTCCACCGTTTGACCAGTCGCTTCTACTTCTCTCACTTTTTCTTTCCTCCCGAATTCCCACCAGCCTTAGCGGTTTGCGCTTCTTTGATATCAGGTCCTTTAATGAAATACGTTTGAACAATCATAAATAGATTTCCGACTACCCAGTAAAGGGATAGGGCTGCAGGGAAGTTAATCGCAAAAATGATGATCATGACCGGCATGATATAAAGCATCATTGCCATTTGCGGATTTTGATTCGCTGTACCCGCCATCATTAATTTCTGTTGGATAAACGTTGTAATACCTGCTACTAAAGGTAAAATATAGTACGGATCCGGGTTACCGAGATCGAACCACAGGAAATTATGAGCTTTAATTTCTTCTGTTCTTACGATCGCATGATAGAAACCAATTAAGATCGGCATTTGAACGATCAATGGGAAGCAACCCGCCAGCGGATTGACCCCGTGACTTTGGAATAAAGCCATCGTTTCTTGTTGAAGCTTTTGTTGAGTTTGTGCATCTTTAGAGCTATATTTTTCACGCAGCTTTTTCATTTCAGGTTGCAAAGCCTGCATGGCTTTTGAGTTTTTCGTTTGTTTAATCATTAATGGCAGAATCGCTAAACGAATAATCAAAGTAACAATGACAATGGCCAATCCATAAGATCCACTCATGAACTCAGCTACCATTGTGATTAATTGTGATAAAGGATAGACAATATATTCATTCCATATTCCGCTACTCTCAGGTGTGATAGGCTGATTGTATTCCGTACAACCTGATAGTAAAGCCATTAGCCCAATGATTCCCATCAGGGCTATAATTCTCTTTTTCACCCTTAATTTCCTCCCTACTAATATCTTTCAAAATAATGTAAAACAGGTCTTCCGTACTTAAAAAGAACAATCTCTCGTATTGTAACATCTTTTCATAGGCTTGTGATGACGAAACCTGTCAATATCGTAAAATGTTATGACTTCTTTCTAACATGTTTTCCATTAGAGGATCTTTTCAACACTTTTCCTCTTTTCAGCACATGGGTGAGGCTGCCCTTCACCTCATGGAAATTCATTTCGGCCGCCGGTTTTCTGGCGATGATTAAGTAATCGTACTGATCTTTTACATCTTCTTGTAATTCTAAGAAAGCCTGTCTAACATACCGTTTAATTTGGTTTCGACAAACAGCGTTTCCAATTTTCTTACTTACGGAGATTCCAATTCGAAAGGGTTGAGGCTCATCTTTCTTCAATAGATATAAGACGAATTGCCGATTCGCAAAGGATGTTCCTTTTTTGAATATCTCCTGGAACTCTTTATTCTTCTTCACTCTCTGATCTTTCCGCATTGACCACACCTAATTTTCATTTTTGTCTTGATGTATCCTCGACATTATTGGCTCATTCATTTGAAATTATAAGTAATTTTTCTCTTAAAACAAAATACGAACGAGCCAAATCGTCTTTTCACTTGGGATAAAGGAAAAAAAAGACCACTGAGTCAGTTCAGTGGTCTAGGCAGATAATACTTTTCTTCCTTTGCTACGACGACGAGCTAAAACATTACGTCCGTTTTTAGAGCTCATACGTGCACGGAAACCGTGGTTCTTTTTTCTTTTACGATTATTTGGTTGAAACGTTCTTTTCATCTATGACACCTCCCTGAAGGATATCTTTATAAAAGTTAAAGACATTCCTCACTATTATAAAGACGGTACCCATAAAAAGTCAACACTCATATTATTTTTCTTTTTACAAGGCTCTTTTCGTAAAGATTGTTGCTTTTAACATAAGGGTCTGCATGAGCTCTGCCAATCAGCATGTGCTGGACGGTGAGGGGAACTGCTCAGCTTCGCTTCCGGGGTCTCGGCACGCCCGTACTTCCGCAGGAGTCTACGCAGTTCCCCTCACCATCTTTAATAGATTTATTGTGTGCAGAGCTTCAACATGCGTAATAAAACCATGTAACTAGAAGGAATAATTCTTCTTTTATAAAAGGGAAATCAATCTCTAATCTTAAGTAAGGTTGTTTGCTAAAATTCTTGTTTTCATTGATTTCCCTTAAGGATACATACTCAGAAAGTTGATTGTAGCGGAAGGATGATCGACTCCTGCGGGAATAGCTGGACAGGTGAGACCCCGGAGGCGCAGCCGAGGAGGCTCACCGCCAGCCCCGCGGAAAGCGAGCATCCTGGAGCGGAAATCAACTCCTACATTCTTCATTAAGATAACCACAAACTTTGCGAAAAGAGTCTTTTACAACGAGGAGTGCTGGTTGATTTTCGCTTCTTTTTATCCTTCTACAAATCTTATTCCATTTCTCTATTAAATCTGCCTGTGGATAGGATTCGACACGGTTTTAAATTATCCACAACACATACTGACAACTTTTTCACAATTTCATGGCTTGTGGACAAAATAATTCCACAAGGGCCTGGGCTTGTGGATAAAATTTAAAAAGCATTGCACCTCTAAGGATATTTTGATATGATTATTGTGTTTTCACTCTTAATAACTTTGTTTGCGAAAATGATTTATCCACAAAATGTGGATATCATGTGGGTAACTTATTCAGAGGGTTTGTAAAACGTTGTCCACAAGTGGTGGATATTGTCGAAAAACCATTTTCTTTCCTTATTATATATATTTTCCACATTCATTGTTTTGTATTTTTATAAAATAGCGAGAGTTAACGGATTTTATAGCATGTAACTATTGTACAGAAGTTATACAAACTGAGAAAAGGAGGGATCAGGATTGGAGAATATCGGGGATCTTTGGAGCAAAGCCTTAGAAAGCATCGAAAAAAAGATAAGTAAACCGAGCTTTGATACTTGGTTGAAATCGACTAAGGCGCATTCCATTCAAGGTGACACACTTGTCATCACAGCTCCAAATGAATTTGCACGAGATTGGCTGGAAGGACGCTACTCTCAATTAATCTCCGGGGTTTTGTATGATATTACGGGCGAAGAGTTGGTCGTAAAATTCATCATTCCACAAAATCAGGAGCCTGAAGAATTTGATATTCAATTACCGCCAAAGAAGTCGATGAAAGACGACGAGCAACAGGATATCAATCAAAATATGCTGAATGCCAAATACACATTCGACACCTTTGTTATCGGTTCGGGCAACCGTTTCGCCCATGCCGCATCTCTAGCTGTTGCTGAAGCACCTGCAAAAGCCTATAATCCCTTGTTTATTTATGGTGGAGTAGGACTGGGAAAAACTCACTTAATGCATGCGATCGGACATTATGTACTGGAGCATAATCCTGCTGCTAAAGTGGTTTATCTATCCTCTGAGAAATTCACAAACGAATTCATTAACTCCATTCGTGACAATAAAGCAGTTGATTTCCGCAATAAATACCGCAACGTTGATGTTTTATTAATAGATGACATTCAATTTTTAGCAGGAAAAGAACAAACGCAAGAGGAATTTTTCCATACTTTTAATACCTTACATGAAGAAAGCAAGCAGATTGTCATATCAAGTGATCGGCCGCCGAAAGAAATTCCGACGCTTGAAGACAGACTTCGCTCTCGATTTGAATGGGGTCTCATTACAGACATTACTCCCCCAGATCTTGAGACGAGAATTGCTATTTTACGAAAAAAAGCAAAGGCTGAAGGATTGGACATACCAAATGAAGCCATGCTTTATATAGCTAATCAAATCGATTCAAACATTCGTGAGTTAGAGGGCGCTTTAATCAGGGTTGTTGCGTACTCTTCTCTTATAAATAAAGATATTAATGCGGATCTTGCAGCTGAAGCTTTGAAAGATATCATTCCAAGCTCAAAACCACGGGTTATTACCATCCAGGAAATTCAACGGGTCGTTGGTGAGCACTTCAATGTGAAGCTGGAAGACTTTAAAGCGAAGAAACGAACAAAATCCATCGCGTTTCCCCGACAGATCGCTATGTATCTATCCAGGGAAATGACGGATTCTTCCCTTCCAAAGATCGGGGAAGAGTTTGGCGGCCGGGATCACACGACCGTCATTCATGCTCATGAGAAGATCAGTACATTACTGGGAGCGGATGCTCTTCTTCAGCAGCAATTGAAAGAAATTCGTGAGTCTTTAAAGAGTTAATTTTACACACAAAAAAATTGGATAATGTGAATAACTAAGACAAACTAGCACACAGTCTGTCCACATGTGGATAGGCTGTGTTTACGTTGAATTCACACACTTATCCACATATCAACAGGCCCTACTACTTCTATTACTATTTTTTAAATAAATTATTAGTATATGATTCAGTCCATAAAATTATGTGCAAATTGGAGGAATAAATCATGAAATTTGTTATTCAAAGGGACTATCTTGTCCAAAGTGTTCAGGATGTCATGAAGGCTGTAACGTCAAGAACAACGATTCCCATTCTTACAGGGATAAAGATCATCGCTACGGAAGATGGCGTCACATTAACAGGTAGTGATTCAGACATTTCAATTGAATCCTTTATTCCGAATGAAGAAGAAGGTTCAGAAATTGTTGAGATCATGGAAACTGGAGGGATCGTTCTTCAAGCTAAGTTCTTCAGTGAAATCGTTAAGAAATTACCTAAGGATACGGTGGAAATTGAAGTGCAAAATCATTTCCAAACCGTTATTCGTTCAGGACAGGCAGAATTTAATTTAAATGGTTTGGATCCAGAAGAATACCCGCATCTTCCTCAGATTGAAGAAGGGAATGGGATTAAAGTTTCGACTGATCTCCTGAAAACGATGATCAGACAAACCGTATTCGCAGTGTCCACCTCAGAAACACGCCCCATCTTGACAGGTGTAAACTGTCAGATTGAAAACGGGGAACTGAGCTGTATTGCAACAGATAGTCACCGACTTGCGATGAGAAAGGCACCGATTGAAACCAATCATGATGCTTCATACAATATTGTGATTCCAGGGAAAAGCTTAAACGAGCTGAATAAAATCCTTGATGATACAGAAGAGCCTGTTGAAATAGTGATCACAGAAAATCAAGTGCTATTCAAAGCGAAACACCTATTATTCTTCTCAAGATTATTAGAAGGGAATTATCCTGACACTAGTCGATTGATTCCTTCTGATACAAAGACAGAACTAACACTGAATACGAAAGAATTTTTACAAGCGATAGACCGTGCGTCACTACTTGCCAGGGAAGGAAGAAACAACGTAGTGAAACTTTCAACTCTCGATGGCGGAATGATTGAGATTTCGTCTAACACACCGGAGATCGGGAAAGTAATCGAACAGGTGCAGAGTCAGTCCATTGAAGGGGAAGAACTGAAGATCTCCTTTAGTGCAAAATATATGATGGACGCGTTAAAAGCCATTGAGGGAACAGAAATCTATGTGAACTTCACCGGGGCCATGAGACCGTTCGTACTGAAACCACTTCATGATGATTCGATCCTTCAATTGATTCTTCCAGTTAGAACGTACTAATGAATAGACAAGAGCCGATGCCTTTCACATGGGGTATTGGCTCTTTTTCTACACTATATCTGGTAATTGAAGGAATTACTCTCGTCCATTCAATGAAAAATCCAATGATAACAAGGACAAATTGCTCTGCGAGTCCTTGCTGATTTTTCGTTAGTTGTGACTTAACTCCATTTAGAGTAAAATAAGATATTAGAGACTTTATACGGAAAGTAGTGATTTTAGTGGCGAAAGAGATCACCATTGAAACGGAAATCATCACATTGGGACAATTCCTGAAGCTGGCTGAAGTAATTCAGTCCGGTGGGATGGCCAAGTGGTTCTTAAGTGAATATGAAGTATACATAAATGGCGAACAAGACCAAAGAAGAGGCAGAAAACTCACAATTGGTGACACAATTGAAATTCCCGAAGTAGGAGTATTTGTGGTTGCTGGAGAATAATAAAGGGTGTTATTTCCATGTACATTGAACAATTAGAATTAAGAAACTATCGAAATTACGAATCAATCGATGTGAGTTTCGAAAATAAGGTGAACGTAATTCTTGGAGAAAATGCTCAAGGAAAGACGAATATTATGGAGTCTATCTATGTACTGGCAATGGCTAAATCCCACCGGACCTCAAATGATAAAGATTTAATCCGTTGGGACGAGGAATATGCTAAAATAAAAGGTAGGATTCAGAAGTATAACGGTGCGTTACCATTGGAGCTTATCCTCTCGAAAAAAGGGAAAAAAGCGAAAAGCAATCACCTTGAGCAATCTAAATTAAGTCAATATGTCGGCAATATGAATGTTGTCATGTTTGCGCCTGAAGATCTCCATTTAGTAAAAGGGAGCCCTCAAGTAAGGCGTCGTTTTATTGATATGGAAATCGGTCAGGTATCTCCTGTTTATTTACATGATATCAGCCTTTATCAAAAAATATTACAGCAACGTAACCATTATCTGAAACAATTGCAAACGCGAAAGCAAAAAGACCAGACCATGCTGGATGTCTTGACGGAACAGTTCATAGAGATGGCTGTGAAAATTACGAAAAAGCGCTTTGAGTTCGTTCAGCTATTAGAAAGTTGGGCAAAACCGATCCATTCCGGGATTTCAAGAAACTTAGAAACCTTGGAAATCGTATATAAACCGTCTTTGGATGTATCAGATAATCAAGAATGGTCAAAAATGGTAGATATATATGAGCAGAAATTTGATGGTATCCGCGAGCGGGAAATTGATCGCGGTGTGACCCTGGTCGGGCCGCATCGGGACGATCTTCAATTTATTGTGAATGGACGAGATGTTCAAACATTCGGATCGCAGGGGCAGCAACGGACAACAGCCCTCTCTGTGAAGCTTGCAGAAATTGAGCTGATTCATTCTGAAATTAAAGAATATCCCATCTTACTTCTTGATGATGTCTTGTCAGAATTAGATGATTATCGACAGTCACATTTATTAAATACCATCCAGGGAAAAGTTCAAACCTTTGTCACGACGACAAACGTGGATGGAATTGATCATCAAACCTTAAACGAAGCGACTACTTTTGAAGTGGAAGCCGGATCAATGAAAAGACTGAAATGAGGTGTTACCTTGTACATACATGTTGGAGAAGATGTCATGGTACGTACAGATGAAATCATCGCTATTATTGATCGAGACACCGTTCAATTTTCAGAAGAAATTCAACACTTTTTAAAAACGAAAGATAAAAACCTTTGTAATCTTGCAAAGGGTTCATATAAATCTCTTGTTATCACGTCTAATCAGTTGTATCTTTCACCACTCGCATCAAGTACGTTAAAGAAACGATCAAAGAAATACTCAAACTATGAGAATTTATTATAGAAATATAAAGCCCTGAAGGTTAGAAAGTGTAGGTGAATCAGTATGGCTATGGAACAAAAACAAGGTCAATCCTATGATGAGAATCAGATTCAGGTTTTAGAAGGATTAGAGGCCGTTCGAAAAAGACCTGGTATGTATATTGGATCAACAAGCGGAAGAGGTTTGCATCATTTGGTGTGGGAAATTGTTGATAACAGTATCGATGAAGCGTTAGCCGGTTACTGTAATGAAATCGAAGTCATCATCGAAGAGGATAACAGTATCACTGTTACAGATAATGGACGAGGTATCCCTGTAGGTATTCATGAAAAAATGGGACGTCCTGCCGTTGAGGTAATCATGACGGTCCTCCATGCCGGTGGTAAGTTCGGCGGCGGTGGATATAAAGTATCAGGAGGTCTCCACGGAGTTGGGGCATCAGTAGTAAATGCTCTTTCCACAGAACTTGAAGTCCATGTTCATCGTGATGGAAACATCTATTATCAAAAATTCGAAAAAGGTGTACCAAGCTTCGATCTTAAGGTGATCGGAGAAACGGATAAAACGGGAACGATCATTCACTTCACTCCAGATCCTGAAATCTTTACTGAAACGACGGAATACGAATATGACACACTTGCAAATCGTATTCGCGAATTGGCTTTCTTAAACAGAGGAATCCAAATCAGCATTGAAGATAAGCGTGGAGAAGGGAAACGAAGAGACTACCATTATGAAGGTGGAATTAAGTCCTACGTTGAACATCTTAATCGTTCTAAAGAAGTCATCCATGAAGAACCTATTTACATTGAAGGCGAGAAAGACGAGATTACGATTGAAATCGCCCTACAATATAACGATGGCTTCGCAAGTAATCTTTATTCCTTCGCCAATAACATCCATACTCATGAGGGTGGAACCCATGAATCCGGATTTAAAACGGCATTAACGAGGGTCATTAACGACTATGCCCGAAAAAACAATGTGTTTAAAGAGAGCGATGCGAATCTTTCAGGGGAAGATGTTCGTGAAGGACTAACAGCGATTATCTCGATTAAACATCCGGATCCCCAGTTCGAAGGTCAGACAAAAACAAAACTGGGGAACTCAGAAGCAAGAACCATCACTGATTCTCTTTTTTCAGAGCATCTGGAAACGTTCTTACTTGAGAACCCGGTTGTTGCTCGAAAAGTGGTAGAAAAGGGTCTAATGGCTGCACGTGCCCGACTGGCTGCGAAAAAGGCAAGGGAGCTTACCCGTCGTAAGAGTGCCCTGGAAATCTCCAGTTTACCTGGTAAATTGGCAGACTGTTCTTCTAAAGACCCAAGCATCAGTGAGATTTATGTGGTTGAGGGTGACTCAGCCGGCGGATCTGCTAAACAAGGCCGTGATCGTCACTTCCAGGCCATCCTTCCCCTACGTGGTAAAATCATCAACGTGGAGAAGGCACGTCTGGATAAGATCCTTTCAAATAACGAGGTTCGTGCGATTATTACAGCTCTTGGGACAGGGATTGGTGAAGACTTCAACCTGGCTAAAGCAAGATACCATAAAATCGTGATCATGACCGATGCCGACGTAGATGGCGCTCATATTCGTACGCTATTATTAACGTTCTTCTATCGTTACATGAGAAATATCATTGAAGCAGGCTATATCTACATCGCTCAACCGCCTTTGTACAAAATACAACAAGGGAAGAAAATCGAGTACGCTTACAATGATAAAGAACTGGATCGCATACTTGCAGAAATCTCCCCGACGCCTAAACCTGGAATACAGCGTTACAAAGGTCTTGGAGAGATGAACCCTGAACAACTATGGGAAACGACAATGGATCCGGAATCAAGAACCCTGCTGCAAGTAAGTCTTCAAGATGCGATCGAGGCAGACGAAACCTTTGATATCCTGATGGGTGACAAAGTAGAGCCAAGACGTAACTTCATCGAAGAAAATGCAGCTTACGTTAAGAATTTGGATATCTAAAATAAAATAGTACAGGATAGACCATGTGCTATCCTGTCTTTTACATAGCGGACAAGGTAAAGAATGAGAAAGGTATAAATCTTTCTTTAAAAGGAGGTCCCTTTTACTATGGCAGAAACACCAAGATCGAATGTTAAAGAGATTAATATAAGTAGTGAAATGCGCTCGTCTTTCCTGGATTATGCGATGAGTGTTATCGTTTCCCGTGCACTCCCGGATGCCCGTGACGGCCTGAAACCTGTCCATCGCCGTATTTTGTATGCGATGAATGACCTGGGGATGACAGCCGACAAAGCATATAAGAAATCAGCCCGTATCGTCGGTGAAGTAATCGGTAAGTATCACCCCCACGGTGACTCAGCTGTTTATGACACAATGGTACGTATGGCGCAGGATTTCAACTATCGTTATATGCTTGTGGACGGTCATGGTAACTTCGGTTCCGTCGATGGAGACGCAGCTGCGGCCATGCGTTACACAGAAGCACGTATGTCCAAAATCTCTATGGAACTTATTCGTGATATTAATAAAGATACAATAGATTATAAAGATAACTACGATGGCACAGAGAGAGAGCCGGAAGTGTTACCTGCCCGTTTCCCTAACCTGTTAGTGAATGGTTCTTCAGGTATCGCAGTAGGGATGGCAACGAACATTCCACCTCATAATCTTGGGGAGGTCATCGATGGAATCCTTGCGTTAAGTAAAGATCCCGACATTACGATTCAAGAGCTGATGGAATTCATCTTTGGACCTGATTTCCCTACTGCCGGGCTAATTGTAGGAAGAAGCGGGATCCGTCGTGCCTATGAAACAGGTAAAGGTTCCATCACAATGCGTGCCCGTGTGGAAATTGAACAAAAAAGCAACGGAAAAGAAACGATTATCGTTCATCAAATTCCTTATCAAGTAAATAAAGCGAGACTGATCGAGAAAATTGCCGATCTTGTTCGCGATAAGAAGATTGATGGCATCACAGATTTACGTGATGAATCGGATCGTAATGGTATGCGTATCGTGATTGAAGTAAGAAAAGATGCGAATGCGAACGTCTTGCTTAATAATCTCTACAAGCAAACGGCCCTACAAACCAGCTTCGGTATCAACCTTCTGGCGCTTGTTGATGGCCAGCCAAAGGTATTGAATTTAAAAGAGTGCCTTTATCATTACTTACAACATCAACGCGTCGTCATTCGTCGCAGAACGGAATTCGAATTACGCAAAGCTGAAGCAAGAGCTCATATTTTAGAAGGTCTGCGTATCGCCTTAGATCATATTGATGAAATCATTAAACTTATCCGTGGCTCTCAAACTACGGAACTTGCGAAACAAGGCTTGATGGAGAACTTCTCCCTTTCTGACAAACAAGCCCAGGCAATCCTGGATATGCGTCTTCAACGTTTAACCGGTTTAGAACGAGAAAAAATTGAAGACGAGTATCAAGAACTATTGAAACAGATTGCAGAATTGAAAGCGATCTTGGCGGATGATGAAAAAGTTCTCGAAATCATTCGTGAAGAGCTTATCGAAATCAAAGAACGCTTCAATGATGAAAGAAGATCAGAAATCGTAGCGGGTGGGATTGAGAATATTGAAGATGAAGACTTAATTCCAAGAGAAAACATTGTCGTATCCCTTACTCATAACGGATACATCAAGCGCCTGCCTGTCTCAACCTACCGCAGTCAAAAGCGTGGAGGAAGAGGAATCCAGGGAATGGGTACCAATGATGAAGACTTTGTTGAACACTTACTGACAACGTCAACACATGATACGATTCTATTCTTCACAAACAAAGGAAAAGCATACCGTGCGAAAGGATATGAAATTCCTGAATTCAGCCGTACTGCTAAGGGACTTCCGATCATCAACCTCCTTGGGGTAGAAAAAGATGAGTGGATCAACGCCATGATTCGAGTGGAAGAATTCGTGGACGACTGGTACTTATTCTTCACTACGAAGCAAGGGATCTCAAAACGTACGCCTGTATCAGATTTCGCCAATATCCGTACGAACGGTCTGATCGCCATTAACCTTCGAGAAAACGATGAGCTCATTTCCGTCAAACTGACTGATGGAGAGAAAGATATGATCATCGGAACGAAAAAAGGTATGCTCATTCGTTTCCCTGAAACGGATGTTCGTTCAATGGGAAGAACAGCTACCGGGGTAAAAGGAATTAACCTGAGTGATGATGACATTGTTGTAGGAATGGAAATTCTGGAAGAGAAAAGCGATGTCTTGGTTGTAACGGTAAATGGTTACGGTAAACGTACTCCTGCCAGTGAATATAGAGTTCAAACACGTGGCGGTAAGGGCTTAAAAACATGTAATGTAACGGAACGTAACGGAGAACTGGTCTCTGTTAAAGCCGTTACAGGTGAAGAAGACTTAATGATCATCACGGCACATGGTGTCCTTATCCGTATGGATGTGAATGATATTTCCACTACTGGCCGTAACACTCAAGGAGTTAAACTGATCCGTCTTCAAGAAAGCGAATTTGTTTCAACCGTTGCCAAGGTTGAAAAAGAAGATGAAGAAGAAACGGAAGCACCAGTGGAAACTTCTGAAGGAATGGAAGAACCAGATAGCGAAGATCAGACCATTTCTGTAGATGCAGAAGATGTAAGTGAAGATACAGAAGAATAAATAAACGGGTAAGCTGTTTCCAGTAATGAGACTCTCATATTGGAAATAGCTTATTTTTTTGTGAAAAAATAACTATAACCTGTTAAATTTGGTAAAATAAACTAGAAGGAAAAGGTGAGAAATGAGGTGTTCATAGGTGAAGGTACATCGTGGAGAAATACAATTAGGATGCATCGTAGCAGAAGATATAATGGGAATGGCAGCCAACCCCATTATTCCAAAGAATACAGTAATAGAAGAAGAACATTTAACTATTCTTCAAGCATTCCATATAACAGAGCTTATAATAGAGACAACAAAAGCAGACGGACATCCCTTCAGATCACCCGTCTCTATTGATAAGGGCATGGTGGAGGAAGAAATCATCAATGAACTAGTCGGGTTCACCGATCTCTATTTAATGACGATCAAGGAATTTAAGAAAGAATTCATGAACTGGCAATCGGGAACGTCTGTAAATGTGGCAAGGGTGAGAGAGTTAATGCTGCCGGTGATTCAAACGGTTGAACAGAACCATACATATGTGTATTCTCTTCATCAATATTGCACAAAAAAAGATTATGTTTTTCACCATGCAATTTCAGTGGGGATCATAAGTGCCATGTTAGGAAAGAAGTTAGGCCTGAACCCTGGTCAGGTAAACCAGCTGGCTTTAGCGGGTATCCTGGCAGACTGTGGAATGGCCAAGGTCAGTCCACACATATTAACGAAAGAACAGCCTTTAACAGAGAGTGAATTTAAAGAAGTAAAGCTCCATACAGCCAACGGATATAAAATGGTTAAAGACACTCCATTGTTAAAAACGGAAACAAAACTGGCAATCTTTCAACATCATGAACGATTTGATGGTACCGGCTACCCGTCATCAGAGAAAAATAATCGTATTCATCTTTATTCTCAGATTGTTGGAATCGCCGATGTCTTTCATGCCATGACCTCAGAAAGGATATACAGAAGCAAGCAGCCTGTCTTCAAGGTGCTCGATATGATCAGTGAAGATTTATTTGGTAAATTCGATATTAAAGTCGTTAATGGTCTTCTTCAATTACTGGGAGATCTAAGGACAGGGACCTCGGTAAGGTTATCGAACGGTCAGTACGGAGAAGTGATGTATACAAAGCCGAACGCTTTTACAAAGCCCATCGTAAAAATAAACAAAACGGAAGAACTCGTAGACCTGTCTCAGCAAAAAGAGATTTATATATCAGAAGTTTTCGCTTGAAGCTTATTAAGTGAACCCTCTTAAGATCAGTCATAGCAACGTATTAAGTAAACCTCAGGTTAGGTAGCTAATCTTTGGTTTATTTATTTAGATTTACCTCTTGCCAACCTGTCCAATAGTATGTATAATATTATTTGTTGTCCGAAAGGCATTACATAACTGTTTCAGAAAAAACTTTTCTAAAATAATATAAATACCTTGACGGTAACGACAGTAAATGATATATTATAAAGGTCGCTTCAAACGAAGCGCTTACACATTGAACCTTGAAAACTGAACAAAACAAGACAATACGTCAACGTTAATTCTAGATTTATTTTTTAAAGAGCTATTCAAACTTTTATCGGAGAGTTTGATCCTGGCTCAGGACGAACGCTGGCGGCGTGCCTAATACATGCAAGTCGAGCGGATT